>AWNW01000046.1 GCA_000493945.1 Candidatus Hydrogenedens terephthalaticus JGI OTU-1 | reverse complement strand
GTGCGAGTTCTTTGTATTCTCCCTGTGCAATACCAAGGAACAATGGGAATATTTGCTGGAATTGTGTCCCTTCATAGGGTGTTCCATCTTTATCTTTGCCATAACAGTAGTAGCCTTTTTCTTTGTCGAAATACTTATTATTAAATGCTTCTGCTACTTTCTGTTTCTTATCATTGAAGTAATTCACATCATCTTGTTTACCTAATACACCTGCAAGTTCTTCTAAAACCACCGCAGTCCAGTAATAGCATCCTGTTCCTATTGGTTCCATGGGGGATTTTTCGAGTGCTACCCAATCTCCATAGTGACAATATTCCATAACTCCATCTTTTTCATCTTTTTCCATTGACTTAAACCAACGAACAAGATTATCGTAATGCATTTCTACAACACGACGGTTCTGGTAGTATCTCCATGAATACCATGTAATCAATGGATAGGCAATTGCCCATGGAGGTGAGCCTTTCTTTTCACCCCATATATTTGCGGGACATGTATCAGGAACATATCCTTCCGGACTTTGTGAATCGGCAATATCCCATAACCACTTTTGGTAATATGCTGCAACATCAAAATTCATAATTGTTGCTTCAGAAGCAAGGTGTGCATCACCCATCCAGCCCATTCTTTCATCTCTTTGCGGACAGTCAGTTGGGATACTCATATTGTTTCCACGAATAGCCCAGAGGACTATATCGCGTATATTATTAATGAGGGGATTATCACATTCGAAGTGTCCTGATTTGGCAAAATTAGTGTGGAATATTTGAGCCTCTAATTTATCTTCGGTGAGTTCCCCAGGATAACCGGCTATTTCTGCATAACGGTAACCGTGTTGAGTAAAACGGGGCATGTATTCTTCTTCTCCTTCTCCTTTTAGGATATATTCATCTGTTACTTTCGCACTTCGAATATTCTCAACATTTAATCGTCCATCTTCATATAATAATTCTGCATGTCTCATTCTTATCTTAGTTCCTGCTGGACCTTGCGCCTTGATTTTTATTACACCGGTCATATTCTGACCAAAATCTACAATATATACCTCTTCATTTTTATCCGGACCGCCATCATTTCGTTTTGTGATTGATTTAGGTTTTAGATAACCAACGACCTGTATGGGAGGCATTACTTGTGCCACTAATTTTTCAGGTATATGCTCTGACATGGCAACGGGTAACCAGTTACTATCATCGTAGTCGGCGGTATCCCAACCCTTCTTCTCTAAACGAGCATCATAGGTTTCTCCGTGATATAAACTTTCACTTACAATAGGTCCTGTGCTTGCTTTCCATGTATTATCTGTAATGATTTTTTCTTTTGTTCCGTCTTCATATAGCACATGTAATTCCAGCCATCCTGTACATGTTTTTTTCCACCATCCATGTCCCAACATCATTCCTACTGCATTTTTACCTTGTTTTAACATTGAAGTTACATCATGTGTAACATAAAGGGTTCTCTTTTCAAATACGGTATAAGCAGGGTCTAAAATATGGTTACCCACTTTTTGTCCATTTATATGTAATTCGACATAACCCAAACCCGATACATAAGCCCGTGCTTGTTTTACAGGTTTTGTGAGTTCAAAAACTTTCCGTAACATTGGCGAAATTCTTTTTCTTTCATATTCCTTTCTTTTATCATCCTTTTCGGGTTCATCATCTTTTTCCGGATGCCTTATCCATTTTGCGGTCATTTCTTTTGTTGGATTAAGAAAAGCCGTTTCAAAATATGCAGGCTCACTAAAATTTGTTGTTTCTCCACTTTGATAGGTTACCTTAACTCGCCAATAATATCTCGTTAAACTTTCTAATGCAGGTCCTGCATACTCAATATGGACATTATCTCCACATTCGACCTGTCCTGAATCCCAAACATCGGGCTGATTCTGTAATAATTTTTCTAATGATTTTGAAACCTGTATTTGATAGGATTTCTGAAATACATTGTATCCTTTTTCAGGCAAAATCCAACTGAAACGGGGAATATTTGTATCAATGCCCATAGGATTTGTTAAATACTCAACCCTTAAATTTTCGGGAGGTATCTGTGAATGGGCTACAGTCGGAATTACAGTAATAAGCAATGCAAAAGCAATTGAAGGGACTAAAGAAGTTTGCAACATATTTTATCTCCTTATATTAAGTTTTGTTTTCTTCTCGTAAATTTAAATATTCCGTTTTAATTTTTTTGACAATATTACCTATGTCCCATGCAGATATAATCTCAAAACAAATATGGTTTGTTTCAAATTTGATTATACCAAAACTTGCTTCATTTCCCCTGTCAATTTGTTTTTTTAGATGACCGGGATTAAAACAAATCTTGTTATTGTCTTTTTTAATGATCGGGGTATGCGTATGTCCAAAACAATGGATATTGCATTCTTTTCCTCGACTTTTTAGTATAAGGTCTATCGTATGGGCAAAAGCAATTTTTATATTGTGGATTTCTTCTATAATAACTTTAGGCGTTTTCCCATCTTCAAATTGGTCACACCACAAACCCGGCACAACCTTTACTGGGTAACCTATAGAAATTAAATACTCGCCATCCTCATAGTTATCTCCAAGATGGTAAATTGTATTGACCTTTTCTCTATGTAATAAATGAGAGCAAACTCTTTCCATTAAAAGAGTATTTCCATGCGTATCACTTATTACACCTATTATGGTATGAGACATATTTAATTTCCTAAACTTATTCGTTATATTGTTATAATATAATACTGTAATGTTTACAAAATTAAAGTAATTTAAATAGAAAGGAGATGTTATGGGTACAAAAGGTAGAGAAATCGTAAAAATGGATGTTGAACATCTATTACTTCTGCTAAATAAAGCCTATTCCGATGAATGGTTCGCTTACTACCAATATTGGTTGGGTGCAAAGGTTGCAAAAGGACCCATGAAGGAAGGGGTAATGGCTGAACTTTTACAACATGCAGGTGATGAACTTAGACATGCGGACATGGTAGCCCAGAGAATAATTCAATTGGGTGGTTCTCCTGTGGAAAGCCCCAAACAGTGGTATGAGATGGCTAACTGCAGTTATGACCCTCCAAGTGACCCGTATGTTCGTGTTCTTTTAGAACAAAATATTAAAGGTGAACAGTGTGCTATACAAACTTATAATGCACTCCTTGCAGAAACTAAAGAGGGAGACCCTGTAACATACAATATGGTTTTGCAAATACTTCAAGATGAAGTTATGCATGAAGAAGATCTTCAAGCTTTGCTGGAAGATTTGGATTTGATGACATCAAGGGGTTAATAAAATATTTCTTTATTTATTAGACCTCTTTGTTTTAAATCGAAGAGATGGGCTTTTAATTGTTGTCGTGCTAAAATAAGGCGTTCTTGCGGAATATCATCGTAAGATTTCATTAATAATTCTTCAAAGGAATTGATACCTTTGTTTATGTTTTGAAGTATTTTTTCTTCTCTTTGTTTACGGTGTTGTATTAATTTATCAATAATTAAATTGCCTGACATATAGAACCAGGGAACCCCATGACCGGGAATTAACAAATCAATTTTCAGTTTATTTAACTTATTTAGAGAATCCATATATTCAGACATTGAACCATCTTCGTCAGGGTCAATTACAACAGGACCTTCAGAACTTATCATATCTCCTGCAATTAATGTTTGTGTTGTGGTTTCATAATAACAAAGATGTCCTTTGACATGTCCCGGAGTAGCAATAACATTAATTGTCCAAGGGAAATCCCTATCATTCAATAAAAACTGTTGCCCATTTTCTATTGTTTTATCAATGGGAATATTTCCCCTTTTTGCAGATTCTAATGATGCATATTTAGGTATACCAAAATATCTGGAAATAAATTCTATATTTTTAGCATGGTCCGAGTGTTCATGAGTTATATAAACCCCTATATATTTTGAGCCTGTCTTAATAAAATGTTCCAACCAATAAATCATTTCTTTAATACTTCCATCCTCTCCTTCACCTGGATCTATAATAATCATTTCTCTTTTCCCAATAATAACGGAATTTATATTCTTAAAAAATGTTTGAGGTGGGGCTGGCAATGGGAATACATGTATACCTGCTCTTGGATGAAAATAGGAATAACCATTATCTGTCCATGGAATTTTGTTTAGGTATTGATATGCATCTGGAAAAGAAAAGGCTTCTATTTGTTCTAAAATAAATGCAACCGGTGTAGAAAGAGATATTTCCTGTTTATGCCACCGATATAAAATGTTTTGGGGTGTATCCCATTCTATTAAATCCACTTCTTTATTCTTTTTATTTTCGATAACATAATATTCAGGTTTCCATTCAATAAAGAAAAAATAAGTTTTAAATCTTTGGGGTAAACCGGGCGGGGTAATCCATGGACCTGAAAAAAAGTATTCATCTATATTTAATTTAAGATTAAATTTTTTTTGCACCTCTATAAAATCAATCTCTCTTTTATGAAACTGCTCCCATACTTCTTCCAACTCCTCCATAGAAATACTTTTTTCTATTTGTATAGGAAGATAACCCGTTTCTTCGAATGTCTCTCGAATGGCTCCTACCAGAGCCCCTTTAATTTCTTCTTGGCAAGAGCCATATACTTCACATTTTTTATCTTCATCTTCAACACTACCACCGGGAAATGCATGGTGTCCTGGCAAAAAAGATAAAGTTTTTCCTCTTCTTATAACTAAAACTTCTATATCTTGCCTTTTCTTTCGCCAAACAACACAAACACCCGCAAGTTTTGTGGGTTGTAAAGTCATTTCATTAACTCCATAAATTTTAATAAAATATAAGTTTCTTATTAATTTTTCATTGCCTGAACATTTTATAATATTTTTAAGGATTTATTAATGTATATTTCCAAAAGATTTGAAAATTATGAACTATCGGGTTGTTTAAATCCAATTGCAGCGGCATATCAAAACTATATTTCGCATGGGAAAGAAATCTTTGACCTAACACTTTCCAATCCAACAAAAGCAAATTTATCATATCCCGAATCTGAAATATTACAGTCGCTATCTAACAGTCGTTCTTTGTTGTATGAACCTACTCCAAAGGGTTTTTATACAGCAAGAGAGGCTATTTCCCTGTATTATTCATCACTTGGTTTTTCTGTTTCTGTTGATGACATATTTTTAACATCCGGGACATCCGAAGGCTATTCTTATATTATCAAACTGATTTGTAACCCTGGTGATGAGATATTAATACCTGCTCCTTCATATCCTTTACTTGATTTTATCGCATCATTAGAATTGGTTAATGTTGTGCCATATTATCTTGAAGAAAAAGAAAATATATGGACTTTTTCTACTAAAAATATTATGAACTCTGTAAGTAAAAAAACAAAACTTTTATTTTTTGTCCAGCCCAACAATCCCACAGGGAATATACTTTCATATAAAGAAATTAATGATTTACTTTCTTTTGCAGAAGAGTATAATCTTGCGATTGTGATTGATGAAGTATTTAGGGATTATCTTTTTTTAAATAAATCACCTCAATTACTTTTTTCTGAAAAAATACCTATTTTTACTCTTAATGGCATTTCAAAGACACTGGCATTACCACAACTGAAATTAAGTTGGATTGTTTGTTCATGCCCTAAAAGTATAAAAAAGGAATTTTATGAAGGTTTAGAAATAATCGCAGATACCTATCTTTCTGTTAATACACCGGTTCAAGTCGCACTAGCGGATTTATTTCGTGTAAAAGATTTGATACAAACACAAATCCAAAGCAGAATAACCCAAAATCTTGATTTTGCAATAACACAGTTTTCCAATTGTTCTCATATCAAATCTTATCTGCCTCAGGGAGGGTGGTATCTTGTTGTAAAAATTTGTGATATCACAATACCAGAGGACGAATTAATCATTGATTTACTTAATCAAACCGGTGTTTATGTTCATCCGGGTAGTATGTTTCGTTTTCCTGGCAATAATTTTTATCTAATTTTAAGTTTACTACCTGAGGAAAATTTATTCCGTGAAGGAATTCAACGAATTATTGAATATTTTTGTTAATTCTATCTATTCCGATTCAGGGAAAAATGTTGACATAGCAAATTCTTCTTCAAATTCTGGAATAGTGGATAGGTCAATATGTTTAATTTTTCTTGATATTTCTTCGATACTGCTTCTCAAGTTTTTGTTTATCAAGGCATATTTCGCTCCTGCCAGACTACTGTTACCAACAAAATCTATTTTTTCCTCATTAATTTCATCTGGAATAATTCCAATCGTTTTCAAATTTTTCTTATCTAAATAAAAACCAAATGTTCCTGCAATATATACTTTCTTAATTGTTTGAAGTTCTATAGCGGCTTCTTTCGCCAAAAGTTTTATTCCGCATTTTATTGCTGAGCATGATAATTGTAATTGTCTGACATCACGAGAAGAAAGGAATATCTTTTTATTTTTTCCATGGAATACTTCAAAAATAACATCCGAATTATTTGTTTTCACTCTCTTTCGTATCTTTTCAGGGATATTGGGGTTGTTTACTGATTCTAACAGCATTCTTCCGCTGGTATTTACAATTTTTAATCTCAATAGAATTGCTAATAAATCTATCAAGGCACTGCCACATATTCCTACTGGCTCTATATTTCCAATTACCTTTATGTCTATATCTTCACTATTTATTGTTATTCTTTCTATAGCACCTATTGAGGCTCTCATACCACATTGTATTCTTACACCTTCAAAAGCAGGACCTACTGCGGTTGATGTTGCAAATAAATGCTCTTGTTTTGATACAACGATTTCACCATTGGTGCCTAAATCAACAAAAAGAAATGGGTTCTCTTGTTTCATGGCATTTATAGCAAGTAAACCAGCGGTTATATCTCCACCTACAAAACCTCCTATAGCAGGATAAATATACATTTGTGCCTCTGGGTGTGTATGCATACCTATTTCTTTTGCTGGTATTGCAAGACTACTTATAAAAGTTGGTGTAAAGGGATATTCACCAAGTGAATCGGGGTCTATACCTAATAATAAATGTATCATTGTTGTATTCCCTGCAACTACAACATCATAAATATCATTTTGTGTTATACCTATTTTCTCTATTAATTGCTCAATAAGATTATTAATTCCCGAGATAACACTTTTTTGCATTAGTTTTATATTTTCTTTTGATTGGATAGCGTAAGATATTCTACTTATAACATCATCACCATATAATATTTGTGGATTTAACTCAGATATGTCTCCGACATTTTTTCCAGACATTAAATCTATAAGTTCTATTGCGATAGAAGTTGTCCCCAAATCTATAGCAATACCAAAAATACCGTTAAATTTATCTTCACTTTTTATGTCTATAATTTGTTGATTGCTACATATCAAATTATAAGATTTATTTACATCATTTTTAACACAGGCTATTTTTTTTAACACTTCTATGGATACATTTTTTTTAGCAACGAGATTAAAAAAATAATCCAGGTATGACTTTGACTTTTTTATCTCTTCTCTTTCAACATTTATTTTTAATACTTGAATATTGGGATTAATATTTGTTTCAACTTTTATTTGATAGGGTTTTTTGTATTTGTATATTTCCTTTTGTTTATCTATTTGCATTTGAGGCAAATAAACGGTAATATCTTTTTCTATTATGAACTGACATGAATTAACAAATAGATGTGATTTTTCTTCCACTGATTCTTCATTGCTTTCGCTCGTGTATTCTATTTCCACTAAACATTTTCCACATATTCCTCTTTTACCACATGAAGAAGGGATTATAAAACCATGTTCATATAAGACATCTATTAAATAACTCCCCTTTTTTACTCTTATTTTATGGTTTGTTGGCATTATTTTTATTGATATATCGCTCAAATGTATTCCTTCCTTCGTTATTCATAATCTAAGATATTTTGTATGATATTATAATTAAAAATCATTCGAATTTTTATAATCTGGATTTTATTTTTATGAAAGGGTTTTGGTATTTTTTGCCTGCACAATTTAGGTCTGTTATATCCGCATGGATAAATGCTCCTGTCTTTCCAACTATTTTACAAATTGAACCTACGAATCGTTGTAATCTCAAGTGTATTATGTGCCCTCACGGCTGTAACAAAATTTCGGAATATAAAGACTTGTCTTTCCCTGTATTAAAAAAAATTATAAATGATATATATGAATACAAATACTTAAAAGGTGTTCATATACAGGGGTTGGGGGAACCTCTGTTATACCCTGATTTGATAAATGCCATAGGGTTTTGTAAAGAAAAAAATTTAGAAACTTATTTTAATTCAAATTTGACTATTATGTCAGAAGAGATAGCGGAAAAACTGGTTGAACTTCAACATGATAAAATTGCGGTTTCTATTGAATCGGTTGAACCAGAATTGTATTTATGGATACGACCCGGTTCTAAAAATCATTCATTACAAAGAGTGTTAGATAATATAAAACTTCTTGCAGAAACTAAACGAAAAAATAGTTCTCAATATCCCGTTATTGCTGTCCATTCTATTCTATTCAAAAGTATGATAAATCAAATACCTGAAATGGTGCGGATTTTAAGAGAAACAGGGGCTAACATGTTGTGTTTTCAACATTTAATCACAATCGGCATTCCCGATGATAAAGTGCTTCCTGATGGTAAACCTATTAAAGATGAATGTGTCCAGGGTCTTTCTACTGATGAAAAGAAGGAAATATTACAATTAATTCGATCATTAAATTCTTCTGATTTTGCAGTTATTCCTCCGCATGATTTTGATTCTTTTGATGAAGTATTACCACCTCATGAGGGAATACTTACATGTTTTGATTTGTGGGAAAAACCTACCATATTAGCCAATGGTGATTTTATGCCCTGTTGCTATACACTTGGTTATCATCAATTTTTTATGGGAAATATTTATGATACGGATTTTAAATCAATTTGGTTTAATAACAAATATAAAGACTTGCGATGGCAACATGTTTCAGGGAAACTAAACCCCGTATGTGCTAATTGCAGTCAGTTATATCAGGTAACTCATCCTTCCACAAAATTATTTTTTGAAGGGAAAATAGAAAAATTTCATTTTTATCCTAATACATTTTTAGGAACTCAAAAATATTCTTTTTACTGATGGTTTATTATGCATATATGTCATGTATATAAAGATGTATATCCTCCTGTAGTTGGAGGAATAGAGAAATTTATTTCTTTATCTATTCAAGAGCAAAAACAATGGGCAAAAATTACTGTTATTGTCTGTAGTCAAAACATTCGTTCATATAAAGAAACAAAAGACGGGATTGACTTTATCTATGTTGGCGAATGGGGACGTCTTCTAAGTAGTCCAGTCTCTCCCCTATTTCCTTTTTTTATCAAAGACATCAAACCTGATTTATTTATTGTCCACACACCTAATCCTCTTGGGGAATTATCTGTTTTAATAGCAAAGGGGAGAATACCTTATGTGGTACGTTACCATAGCGATGTTGTTCGGCAAAAAATTGCTATGAAATTCTATGCTCCTTTCTTTTATAATTTTTTAAATAAAGCAAAACTTATCATACCAACAAGTAATATTTACGCAAATAATTCTCCCTATTTGCGTCCTTTTTTAGATAAATGCAGAATGGTTCCTTTGGGTATTGATTTTCAGCGTTTTTTGAAACCTGATACAGAAAAAATAAATGCGATAAAAATGCAATATGGAACACCGTTTGTGTTTTTTTGTGGTGTTCATCGTTATTATAAGGGTATTCATATTTTGTTAAAATGTTCTCCTTACATAAAAGTTCCTATTGTTATAGCAGGTGATGGTCCTGAAAGGAAACATTTAGAACAAATGGCAAAAAGTATTTCTGCTCAAAATATTTATTTTGTTGGGAAACTAACTGATGAGGAATTGGTTCAATACTTACATGCGTGTTCCATTTTTGTTTTTCCTTCAATAGCAAGAAGTGAAGCCTTTGGTTTATCTATCATAGAGGCGCATGCTGCAGGAAAACCTGTGATAGCAACAAAACTTGGGACAGGTGTAGAATGGGCAAATCTTGATGGTATAACAGGTATTAATGTTCCACCCAATAACGAACAAGCCTTAGCACAAGCCATAGAATTTTTGTTAGATAATGACGAAATTAGAGATACAATGGGTAAAACTGCTAAAGAAAGGGTATTGTCTGAATTCGATATAAAAGTGACCGCACAAAAAGAATTTGATTTGTATCGGAGTATAATTGATTAATGGATATATTTTCCTTTATATATGCTTTTGCGATATTTGTATCATTTATATTGTCTATTTTTTTAACGGAGTTGTTTCGTCAGTTTGCAATTGCTCATAACATATTAGACCATCCACATGGTAGAAAAACACATAAAAAATCTACTCCTTTATTAGGGGGAGCAGGGGTATTTCTAACATTTCATATTACACTTCTTATAATTTTTTTTATATATATCTTTTCATCTGATTTCAGGGAAGCATTGCCGGGGAGTTCTATGTTCAATTTTTTGGGTCTTGGCTCTTTTCAAAAAGTTATAGGAATTCTAATTGGAGGGATTATTATTTTCTTTTTAGGACTTATTGATGATATAGCCGTTCTCAATCCCTGGTTAAAATTGACGGGACAAATTATAGCCGCATTTATTTTGGCATGTTCTGGTATAAGAATAGAAATGTTTTATTTTTCAAATTGGATTTTGTCCTATTTAATTACCATTGCATGGATTGTCCTATTAACTAATTCATTAAATTTATTGGATAATATGGATGGTCTTTGTGCCGGGATATCTTTCATCTGTGCTATTTCTTTCTTTTTCTGTATTCAACCTTATGATGAATTTCTAATAAGACTTTTATTAATGATTTTTGCAGGTAGTGTTGCAGGATTCTTATTTCATAATATTAACCCAGCCAAAATATTTATGGGCGATGCCGGAAGTATGTTTTGTGGTTTTTTCCTTTCTACCATTAGTGTGCTGGGAACATTTCATCTTCAAGGGACCCCCTCAAGAGTAGCCATTCTAACACCTGTAGTTATTTTGAGTGTGCCTTTATTTGATACTTTTAGTGTAATATATCTGCGATGGAAGAATAATCAACCTATTATGCTTGGAGATAAAAGACATTTTTCACATCGCCTTGTAGAATTAGGGATGACTTCTCGTCAGGCGGTAGAATTTATCTGGTTGGTAGGAATTATCTCTGGTATTAGTGCCCTTTTTCTTCCAATGTTGAGTTTTAATTTTAGTGTTCTGATTATACTTCAGGTATTAGGTATATATATTCTAATCGTATTGTTAATGAATGCTCCCAGAATTACAAATGGTAAATAATTCATAGAAATCAGGTTTAATATGAAAAAGACAAAAAAAATTCCTAAAAAAGTTATCCAAGAAGACATTCCAAAAAAATTTCATTTTTTTCAAAATAGTTTGGAACTTAATGAAAAAATTCTTGATATTCCTGTAATATACTTTTTTGTTATCCTTATCTTTACTTTGCTGCTGTCTACTGCTATTTTATTGCTAACTTATTTCAATTTATTAGATGCATTCAAGCCCTGGTTTTTGTCTCATTTTGATGTGTTAAATTTTACAAGATATCCCAGAGGGAGTGCTGATATTGGTATAGTATTCGCATCTCTTGTAGCTGTTGCTGGTCTTGCAATAATTCATCCAATTTTTGGGATATGTGGTATTACATTAATCCGCTGTTGGCTCGATGGATATACCTATCCCACAGATAATACCTATTTTGTCTGGGCAATCATTTTAGTCTCATTATCCTACATTATCAGAACATTTATACAAAAAGGAAAAATTAGATTTGACATTCACACAATCACCTTATTTTTATTTGTTGTTTTTCTTACTCTATTATTGCCTGTTTCGTGGCAAATTGGAAAAAGTTATCGTCATCTTATTTTATGGGCATCTTATGCTTTACTGTTTTTATCCGCGTATGGGAGTATCAAAACAACTTCACAAAAGAATATTCTTACATGGACGATTTTGTTAACCCTTGGTTTACAAACATGGTATGCCTTTTACCATTTCCAATATGTCTTACCTTTTTTAAGAAAAAGCCTCTTAATGGACCCGGCGTTGCGTATCAAGTTTTTTGGGACTACAGAACTTTCTAAAGAATTAATTTATCGTTTTAACATCAATCGTGCCTTTGGAACAATGCTTTTTCCAAATGCATTGGGCGGTTTTATTATTCTACTTTTACCTATTGCTATTTATTGGTCTATTTATCATGTTTATATGTTTTACAATGAATGGCAAAATCCCAATAAGGAACCCATTCAAAAAAAAGAGGAACGCGGTGTTTTAATACAAACGGCTATTATTTGGTTTCTTTCTACAATAATTATTTATGCTACAGAACTTTTTCCATTAACATATACCTTTGAAGAGAACTCTAATATTGATGTCTATTTAACTGCTGGCTTTGCGGCGATTATGAGTTTAATACCTTCTGGGTTATTTGCGTGGATATGCATTAAAAAAGGATATAAGGCAGGGAAATATTTTATTTTTTCTATTATTTTTTCATTGTGTTCTTTCTTCTCCTTACTGTCTTTATGGCTAACCTATTCAAGAGGTTCATGGCTGAGCCTTTTCCTTTCAATATTCCTGCTATTTACCTTATTTATTTACTTCCGATATTTTGATATACAAAGGAAACGAATTCTTCAATCTGTGATTTTTCTTTTTATAGTTGGTTTTTGCCTTTTATATGTCTCCCAATTGACAAATATGGCATTTGCAGAAAACACACACCAGGGGATAACCAATAAACAATCTTCTTCCAATGAGAAGAATACTTACGACAATTCGGGAGATAGGAATAAAGCGGCAGAGGAAATAATGGAAAGTGGAGTTGGTGTTTCATGGGAGCATTTAAGTGATCCATCTTCATTTCGGTTGCGTTGGAGTTATTGGAAAGTAGGATTAATTATGTGGTTTCATAATTTCTTTACAGGTGTTGGGTTGGGAAACTTTGCTCTTGCATATCCTCACTATCAATACATAGGGGCGGGTGATGTTAAAGAGTGTCATAATGGCTACCTTCAAATATTATGTGAAACAGGTATCTTAGGTGGGATTTTCTTTTTATTTTTCATATTAACCATTCTTCATAAAATAGCACAATGTGTAAAAGAAAATAGAAATTATTACAGTATTGTATGGAGTATTGGGATTTTAGCCTTTCTTATTCATGCGGGCTTGGATATACATTTTTCTCATCCTTCTCTTGTCACTTATTTCATAATAGGTTTGGCAATATTCCTAAATGAAACGCAAACTGTAAAAACGGATAGCGAGATTTCTCCTACTCAAAAAATCAAACCGTTTCCTCTAACGATTATCACTTCTTTGGCATGCTGTATCCTTCTTATTGCTTCCTTTTTCCCTTATACACGGGATTTGGTTCGAAGTCGAATGTCTTTCCTTAATGTAGGTAAAGATACGGAAGTTCCTCTTGTTCTGAAATCTATAAACTATGTCTTTACGGATGTATTAAATTTTGCTCTCAATAAAACAGATAAACAAGCAAGAATGTCTGCCACCATTCTTAAATACTTTTTTGTTGACTTAAACAAACTTCGAATGTTTGGAAACTTATATGTACCGGAAGGGCAAGGTAGTAATAAAGCAAGACCTTTACCCGAAGGGAACCCTGTTCCCGACAATGCTGTTTTATTAGTTAAGGAACCCTGGCTGTTAATAAATAGAATTCGTAATTCAAGTATTAATTACGCGGAGTATCTTAAACAGGTTGATAATATTTTCCCCTATCAGGAAGATATTCCTAATTATCTTACTGAAATAAATAAGCTGTTATTTCTATATTCATCTCCTGAGACCGACCTTGAAATTGTTAATAATTCTCGTAAAGAAATGCTCTATTGGGCTAATGAAGCAATAAGAAGAAGTCCACATAATGGGGACCTTTATTATAACTACGGGAAAGCACTATGGTTTGCAGGAGCAAAAGATTGTAATAACCCTGAAGAACAAAACTCTTACATAAAACTTGCAATTGATAATTTTGAAAGGTGTGCATTAATATGGAAAAATGTGCCGTTTTATTGGGATGAATATATTGCACACATGAAAGATGCTATTGGATTTTTTGAAAAAAACAATTTACCTGAAGAAATAGAGAAAACTCGTGAAAAAATAGCAAAAGCAAGTCAATATGTAAGTGAATTAAAAGAAAAACGAGCCCAATTAAATATCTGGTAAAAAACGGAAATGTTAAGATGAGTATTGTCTATTCCCTGAAAAAACGAGGTGATAAAATTAGAAACATCCTAAAACAATACAACTGCGACGCTTTTATAAGTCTTTGTCCCACTTATAATCGTTATTTTTCAGGTTTTACAGGTTCCACTTCAGCCTTATTAATTACACTTGAAAAAAGTTATTTCCTTACGGATTTTCGTTACGAGGAACAAGTTGGAAAAGAAGTTTTTAATTTTACAGTCGTCATTGTATCAGGAGAATTAGAAAATAAACTTTTTCATTTAATTAATTCCCTAAAAATTCAGAAAATTGCTATTCATACAGAAAAAATAAGTTTACAATTGGCGGAAAAACTAAAAGAAAATTGTAAAGTTGAACTTGTTGGAATAAATGACGATCTTTCTCAATTGCGAATGGTCAAGGAAGGTTTTGAAATAGAAAATATTCAAAAAGCATGTAAAATAACAGAAACCAGCGTATATAATTGTATATATCTGCTTAAAGAGGGGGTTACAGAACGGGAAATTGCCTCTCGGATAGATTATGAATTTCGGTTACAAGGTGCGGATGGCTCGGCTTTTGATACAATTGTTTTATTTGGAAAAAATTCATCTTTACCCCATGGTAAACCAGGTGATAAAAAACTCTCCATTGGTGATATTGTCTTAATTGATTGTGGTTGTATTTATAAAGGTTATTGTTCCGACTTGACACGAACATTTGTATATGGTGCTGTTCCCGGAATATGGTTTATAGATATGTATGAAACAGTCCTATCGGCTCAATTGTCTGCTTTATCGGCTCTATGCCCGGATAAATATACAAATGAAATTGATAGTATAGCCCGTAGTTATATATCCGGAAAAGGTATGGGAACATACTTTGGACATGGCTTAGGACATGGAGTTGGGATGGAAATTCATGAACCTCCACGATTAAACACAAATAGTACCTCTATGTTAAAAGAAGGTTTTATTATTACGATAGAGCCCGGTATTTATATCCCTGACAAAGGCGGGGTTCGGATAGAAGATACTGTTTTAATTACAAAGAACGGATACGAACGACTAACAACTTCAGATAAGGACTTAATAGTTCTTCCTGTTTAATTTTTAAAATCAATAACCCCAAAGCTTCGTGCAGGTAAGAAGATTATATTATCATTGGTATTTATCGTTTTACAATGAATATTACTCATTTCTTTTGTGTTTTCATAAATATAAACATGTTTTTGTTTGTTTTTATCTTTAAACTCTATTTTTTGTTGTTTATTAGATAAATTTGCCCAGAAAAGTTTTTCTCCAACCTTTGTAATTTTTACGAAAACAGGATTTGTAGTAATAATAGGGTAAATTTTGTCTCCCGGCTGTGTATTGTTCGTAAAAATTTTTAAGGCATGGTAAATGGGAAATAATTGCCAATTTTTATCGGCATATCCCCATAAACCTATCCTCATAGGTTCTTTTGAACCCGGATACCTTACTTCCTGTAAACACCATATACTAAAACCTGATACTCCTTGATTCAACCCATCTATCATTGCTGAATATGTATAAAGTGCTCCCTCATATTCTTGCATAATAGGATTGATGGATGGGGGTTGAAACCTATGGTCTGTTATTCCAAATTCTGTAACAACAAAAGGTTTTTTACTATTTATTTTGCTATTTTTTACTAATTCTAAACGAGTTTTAAATAATTCATTAGAAAAATATGATGTGCTAAAATGCCAATAGAAATGGGACGCCCATAAATTTACTGTATTGCTATAATCTTTATCTTTCAGACAGGCATCAAACCAATCTGTGCCCATTGCATCATCACTGCCAATTATTTTAAGTTTTATATTTTTTCTTCTAAATTCCTCCTTCAGTAACTTATGAAGTTGAGTAAATTTATTAAATCTATTTTCATTTGTCTTGAAGAAATAATTCGGTTCATTTGTTAAAGTAAAATATTTTATATTGTCAAATTTTTTTGTTTTGATAAGGTAATTCAAAAGTGCGATTATAGTTTTTACTCTTTTTTCTGTGTTTTCCCATGTATCTTTTATCCCCCAATCAACACATGTTATATTAACATCTGTATTCAAATCTTTATATTCTTGTAAAGTCCTACATAAACTTTGCATTCCATCGCTTTCAAATGTAAATGTTTCCCCGTCATCTAAAGGGTTCCAATCTTTAAACCAGATAAATGTTCGAACCCAGTGAGGTTTTAATTCGCTAAGTCTATTTTTACGAATTTTTATGGCTTCTTCATCAACACCACCTTGCGAGTTATTCTTATCATAAAACCTTCCATCATCTTCAGCACCAAATCCAATCAAACGATACTCTATTGGTTTTTTACGAATATTTAATTGGACTATATCCTCACTACAAGCATTTTTGATATGAAGATGTGAAAAAATCGGTTCTGTGCTTTCAATCTTTCCTTTATTGTGTATATATATTGATACCCTTACTTTTCTTGTATTGGGAGGTGTCTTTGCATATAATTTTATAGGAATATAATCTCTTGTGGGTTCGGTAAGTCTTTCTTCTACATATTCTATCCTTCTCCTTTCACTATCAATAAAACTTATACTAAGTCCTCCTCCTATAGAATCTTCGCACCAAACTAAACGCATTTGAGCGTTAGCATGAACAAACTGTCCCTCTCCTATTGGAAAATCACAAAAGATATAATGCCACTTATTTTCTTCATCAGATTTTCTCACTTCCAATTCATAAATCTTTTCTTTATCAGAAGTAGTAATTATTTTCTTTTTTGTTAAAGAATCTGAAGTAAGCCATTGTAATTCATCTTTTCCAGTCTCGTTGGCATTAGCAAAAAGTAAATGAGAAATGAATACAAATGTAAATATGTAAAGCATTAGATTATAAATTTTATTTGTTATTGTCTATTTTTCCACGAGTAAATAAGTCGTAAAGAACAGGTATTACAATTAAAGTTAATATTCCGCTAAAAGCAATCCCGCCGATACTTGCAATACCTAAATCTGTTCTTATCTCACTTCCCAAACCTTTTCCTGTAGCAATAGGAACCATACCTGCAACTGCTGCGAGTGTAATCATAAGTATAGGTCTAAATTGTTCTCCAGCGGATTGTATCATAGCCTTATGTCTTGAAACACCAGATGCCACAAGTTGATTAAGTCTGTCAATTATCAGAATGGCGTTGTTTACTACAATACCGGATAGCATAACAAAGCTAAGTAAAACGAACATTGAGATTGAATAACCTGTTAGGTATAAAGATAAAACAACACCTATTAATCCTAAAGGTAAGGTTACTAATATAAAAAATGGTTGTTTGAAAGATTCAAGAATGGCTGCTAATACAAGAATAATCAGGATTATAGCAATAATACCCGCTCTTGCGAATTCTTGTTGTGCTTCTACCATAACTTCATTTTCACCAAAGAAATAATAATCATATCCCTGGGGTAGGTTTCCATATTTCTTTATCACATCTGTTAATTCTGCAACGGCAGTTCCTAAAGGTTTTCTTGGTGCAAGTCCTGTAAATAACTTTTCTATTTTTCGTTTGTTTTTTCTTAAAACATTTACAGGTGCTGTTTTTTCTTCTATTTTTGCAACAGTTGTTAAATTAATAGGTTTCCCTGGGGCACCGGGTAATAAGAAATTTTCTACCTGCTGTTTACCCTCTATTTCGTCAAATTTAACAACAATATCATAATTCCTTCCTTGCTGTTTATATACTCCTGCTGTTATACCTTCAAGATTTCCACGAAGAAGCATACCCAAAACCACAGGAGGAAAGTTTAAATCCGAAAGCAAAGGTTTGTCTGGATAAATCTTCAATTCTGGTCTACCAACACGGATACTTGTATCAATATCCTTTAATCCATCTAAATTTTTTGCATGCGTTTCTAACCGCTTAACTATTTTTTGGATTTCTTCTCTATCTTCCCCAAAAATTTCCAATTCAATAGGAATAGATTGTCCACCTATTGCAGTCGGACTTCCCACTCTATATTGACAATCAGGATAATTTTCCAACAATTTTCTTACTTTATCTTTCAATTTATCAATAGGCATATCGGGGCGTTCTGGTTTCTCATTAAAGACCAGTAGTATCTGTGCTACAAAAACACCTTCCGATGTTTGCCCCATTATCCCCTGTATTTTACCTACAGAAGAAAGCACATGCTTTAAATAAGGCAACTCTTTTACTTTTTCTTCTACTTCTTTAACTCTTTTTATTGTATTTTTCAAACTATAATGTGTGGGGTATTCTAACCTGATAAAAAGAGTGCCTCTATCTGGTTCCTCAAAAAATCCAAATCCTATCTTTTGAATTAGATTAAAAGTAAGGATAAATATAACAATAACACCTAAAGTAAACAAAAAAGAAGCCCATCTTCTATGTTCAAAGAATTTTAAGGTCCCTACATAACCCATTTTGATAAAATCTAACAACATATTAAATATTTGTTCAAACTTATAAATAATACCTCTTTTTTTCGTAGATTTTAACAAAATAGAAGCGAGCAAGGGTGTCATTGTAAATGATATGAATAATGAAACGGCTGTAACTATAATCATTGTCCATGCAAAGGGTGCTAAGAACAGACCAATTTGAGAACCCATAGTAGCAATGGGAAATAACACTACAAGATTCGTTCCGGCACTTGCCAGCACAGCGGTAAAAACACGACTTGCACCTTTAATTGCTGATTCTTTGGGTTCCTGACTTTTTTGAAATTCTGTCATTATACTCTCTAATACTACAATCGAGTTTGTAACAAGTATTCCCACGGACAGCCCTAATGAAACAAGCGTGCTTATATTTAAACTGTAACCTAAAAGACTAATAAAGAAAAGTCCTACAACTATTGTTAATGGCATTGTGATACCAACAATAAAAGTAAGCCGAAAATTATACAGGAAGAAGAAAAGTATTAGGGCTGTAAGAATAATTCCCTGGATAATATCACCTGTCGTGCTATCAACAGTTGCTTTAATAAAACTTCCTTCATCATTTACCCATACCAGTTCCATTCCCGCAGGCAGAGAAGGCTGAATGTTTTTGACAGCGGAACGAACATTTTCAACAACTCTTACTGTATTTGCATCTGCCCTTTTTACAATACGAATATATATACATGATTTTCCATTAAGAAATGCAGATTGTCTTATTTCTTTAGAACTAAAAACTACCCGACCAATGTCTTTAATATAACATCTCGAACCCTCTTTTGATACTATAGGCAAAGTTTCTAACTGTTCTATCTGGTGGTATTCTGCATCATATTTTACAGAATATTCCGTCTCTCCCTCTCTTACTCTACCTGAAGGAATTAGTCGAACCCCTTTTTGAATGGCTTCTACAATATCTAAAGAAGTCAAACCTCTTGAAGCCAGTTTATCTCTATCTAATAGGACATGAACTTCCCTTTTTGCTCCACCAATAAGTTCAACATTAGCAACCCCCTCAATTGTTGTTAACTTATCCTTCAATTGATTATCAGCGTAATCATACAGTTCATCTATTGGAATATCTCCTGTGAGGGCTAAATCTATTATGGGGACTGCATTTATATCAAATTTTAATACTTTAGGTTTTTCTGTCCCTTCTGGAAATTCATTTTGTATCAGGTCTAATTTTTCACGAACATCATACGCGGCAACATCTACATCTACACTAAGTTGAAATTCAAGGAAGGTTTGACAAACATTTTCCATACAATTGGAAGTAACATGTTTTAGTCCATCTATGGTAAAAACGGCATCCTCAATTCGTCGTGCTATATCGGTTTCAATTTCTTCAGGACTTGCGCCGGGATATACGGTTACAACAGTTACATAAGGAACATCTACTTTAGGAAAAAATTCCAAGCCCATTCTATAATAGGCTTCTATTCCCAAAAAGGTAAGACCAATAAATAAGCATGTTACTGCAACAGGTCGTCGGACAGATAGTTCTATCAAATTCATATTTATTTCTCCTCCAACACCTGCACAGTCTGACCATCTTTAATAAACGATTGCCCCATGCTTACAACTTTATCTCCTTCGTTTATTTCACCTTCAGTGATTTCTATCCAGCCATCTGTTTCAAAACCCGTATTTACTAATACTTTTACAGATTTTCCATCTACAATCTTATACAAATACTTTTCCTTTCCTTGTGTTATAACACAGGCTTTTGGAACACCTATGTTTTCTCTTTGTTCCAACAGCACTTTTATTTTAGCCATAACCCCAGGAACAATCTTTTCATCTTTTTTATCCAGAATGGCTTTTATTTCAAAGGTTCGCAAATTAGGTAACACTGTGGGACTTTTATAATTAACCGTGAGTATGCCGATTTCGTCTTCTTGTACATACAATTCTAATTGTGTCTCTTTTTCTTTTATATAAGGATAATATTCTGCAGGTAAAAATGCTGAGACCTCTAATACTTCAGGGTTATCTATCTTTACAACAGGTCTTCCTCCACCTATAAATTCATTTTTTTCAGCAAATTTATAACTTATTTTTCCTGAAATAGGTGCATAGACTAAGGAATCAGAAAGTGTTTTTTCGGCAATTTTAACGGCATGTTCTGCTTTCTTTAATTGTTCATTTGCTAACTGACAAACTGCTTCTGCATGCTCTAATCCTGCTTTTGTAGCCTTGTATCTTGTTTCTTGAAGTTCAAATGTATCTTTTGATACAGCCTTTTTCTCTAAAAGGCGTTGAAATCTTTCGTAGTCTATTTGTGCCTTATCAAATTGTGCTTTCATGTTGGCATAATTCGCATCGGCTTCACGAATGGCACATTTCGCAACATTCAAATCCTGTTTTGCTATCTCATACGCTTGTTCTACCTTTAATTTATCTACCTGAAACAGAGGTGTCTCATTTGCTACAACGGTATCCCCTTCATCCACAAATAGGTCTGTAAGCACTCCATCAATTCGTGCTGATACAATAGCATGTTCTTTTGAATCTATAGTTCCCTGAATATCAATTGTTTTTTTAAACAGTTTCTTTTGAACAGTTTCTACTTTTACAGGGAAAGCCTCTTCAGAAATATTTTCTTTTTCAGCCGAAACAATCTGTTTGTCACAACTTATATGGAATAAAAAAAGTAGTGTAATAACAGATAATCTATAAAGAACCTTTTTTTTATTTTTCATCATCTTTAATCTTCTCCTTTTTATTATGACTGTCTTCTTCATTTTTGTTATAGATTAAACTTCCTAAATATGTTTTTCCAGTAGAATTCCATAACACGGCTATTGCTATCTGTTCTTGAATTCTGGCGTTAATAAGATTGATTTCTGCAATACTTAATTCGTTCTGTGCTGTTACAATATCTACTTCAGCAACCATACCTTCATTCCACTTTTCATTAGTTTCTCTATATTTTTCTTTATAATAATTGTAGGCTTGTTCCGCTAATTTAAGGTCTTCTTTTGTCTTCTCCCAATTGGCTTTGGCTCTAATTACTCCAGCCATTAAAGATAAGGAAGTCTCTTCTCTTTCCAAAAATGCCTTTTCTCGTTTTTCCCTTGCTATTCGATACTGTTGTATATTTGCAAAGCCATTAAATAGTGTTAATACCCCATGTAATCCTGATAGCACAGATTGAGAATATAATGTATAAGAATTGGATGTATATTGCCATTGAGAAAATGCACCTATCAAGGGTAAAAAGTTTGTAATCGCAAGTTTTATTTCATCTTCACTTATTTCCACTTTACGGTCTTCTATTAAAATACGCGGGTGGTTTTTTAATGCGGTATAAATCATTTCTTCTATATTGTTCGCGGGAATAGGAATATCAATCTGTTTTGATAATTTGATTTTTCGAAGGGGTGAAATTCCCAATACTGTATTAAATTGGGCTTTTACTGTATCTATCTCTTGTTGACATTGTTTCAAATCTCTTTCTCTTGACTGTTTTAATAAATACACCTGTTCTTTTTGAGATTGAGTAAGCATTTCTTCTTCGTAAAATGCATTTATTTGTTCTGTTAGTTTATTAGCATTATCTAATTGCAGTTGTAAAGTTTTTTCTATGTTCTCCAATGCTATTATCTGGAAATATAAAGCGGTTGTCTGGAGGGCTATCATCTGACAGGT
>AWNW01000045.1 GCA_000493945.1 Candidatus Hydrogenedens terephthalaticus JGI OTU-1 | reverse complement strand
TAAAGTGCCAATACAACGCGGGTCGTCCGAGTAATGAATATTTGTCCCATACGGCGGATCTATAAAAACAAAATCAATACTTTCACTTTTTAGCGGTAGATGACGGGCATCCGCAGGGATAATGTCATCCCGATAGGGACTTAAATCAAATCCGATAACCTTTCGATTAAGGTCTTTGCCTACATCAATAGTTGTTCCACTTCCACACATAGGGTCAACAATAAAATCTTTTTCACGGGTATATCGCTGTAACAGGTTCCAGATGATATACGAAGGGGTTGCCCCCGGATAATTTTGGTCTCCCTGCATCTGGTCGCCATAATGTTGTGAGGGATAATCCCAGAGGGTTGTTGTCTGCAAAGTTATTTGCGGTTTTTTCATGGTTTTTTAAAAGTAATAACCTTTGATTTGTAAATGGTTTTGATTAAGTATTAGTATTTTAAGGATTATGTAACGATATTTTATAACAAAGAGGTATAAACTTTTTTACATTTTCACTCACTTGTGATATTATTATATTCTAATACGGGCTTTTAAGGTAAACCTGTAAAGTGAAGTTTTGGGTAGATAAAAAATTGTAGAATAAAACAGTCTGAATATGGAGAAGTTACATGAAAAAGTATTTTATTTTTGTGCTTGTTCTTGTATGCAGTTTGCTGGTTGTGAATAGTTATGCACAGTGGACATGGACCCCGCAGACCGGCAGATTTATTAATGTAAAACGGATGCCCAAGGAAACCGCTGAACTGCAAATTGAATACGCACGGAGTTTATATTTGCAAGGGGATTATAAAAAAGCCCTGAAAGAAACAGAAAAATTCTTTGATTTTTATGGACAGGACCCGTTAGCAGACCAAAACTTGTTTTTACGCGGTGAGATTAAGATGGCTATGGAAAAGTGGTTGGAAGCGGCAAAAGAATTCCAAAAATTAGTTTCTGGTTACCCCAATTCGAAACTTTACGAACAAGCCATACAAAAACAATTTGAAATCGGTGATAAGTTATACGAACGAGGATTGAAAAAGAGAAGCAAATTACTATCCTTTTTCCGTGGAAAACCGTTAAAGCATGCGATAGAAGTTTATGGAATGGTTGTGAGTAATCAGCCCTTTATGCCGCGTTCCGCAGAAGCCCAGTATAAAATCGGACTTTGTCATCATGCAAGGAAAGAATATATCGAAGCCGGTTATGAGTATCGTCGTGTTATAGAGAATTATCCTCAATCCGATTGGGTAGATGATGCACGGTTCGAGTTAGCCCGTTGCTATTACGAATCTTCTTTGCCGCCTGAATATGACCAGAGTAGGGCGGAATTAGCGATAGAAGCCATTGATGAATTTTTAAGAAATTTCCCGGAAGATAGTCGTGTCGAAGAACTCAAAGGATGGCGTCAGAAAATGCGGGATAATATAGCCGAACAAAAATTAATAGTAGCCCGTTATTATGAAAAAAAGAGGAAGTTCGATTCTGCGAGAATATATTACCAATTGATAGCCAATCAATATACAGATACCCCATCCGCAGAAAAAGCCAATAAATGGTTGGAAGCAAACCCTGTAAAAATGAGTGATTTGAGAACTCAATTCGAGCAGGAGACGAAGAAATAATGAATTATGTAAGAAAAAAAAGAATCATACTTTACATATCGGTGGTATGTCTCTTTACCTTTCTGTCTCTGTTAAATATAAATTGTGCTTACACAACCAAAGTTTCATTAGACCCGCGTTATCAGACTGTTGCCGTATCTGGATTTTACAATAAGTCGTCTGAGTATGATTTTCAGGCACCTTTGACCAATGCCTTAATACGGAAATTTATTACGGATGGTCGGCTGAAAGTGGTAAAACCGTCGGAAGCGGATTTGCTGATTGAAGGTGTAATTTTAGATTACAAGCGGAAGGGATTGACTTACGATGCTAATGACGAGACTACGCAGTTTTTGATTGTAGTAACTGCGGGTGTTCGTGTAACAGACCAGCAGACGGGAAAAATACTCTGGCAGGAACCCGTGATGGCTGGTGAAAGCACTTATTTTACACGCGCCGCAGGACAATCCTCGGACAGGCTTCGTGGAAATGTAGAGACCTTTTTAATTCCCGTTCGTTCTTTTGCCAGCGATGAAGAAAACAGGGCAGTTTCTGAAGCATTAGAACAATTAGCCTCGGATATATTCTATCGCACTATTGAACCGTGGTAGTTTAAGAATATAGGCAATATTATATTCCTCCTTATTTAAGTTAAAGAATTTATTATGGATGTAAAGCAACTCAAAAAAGTATTGTCAAAAGAAGGATTGCCCACAAATTGTTTGCTTTTCTGTCCTTCCGTTTCCGGTAACAAAGAGAGTTTTGAGCCTGTTCTTGCGGAGGAAATAATTGAAGAGTTGATAAGAGGTTTTATTCCGGAGGGAACAGAATCTGTAGGATTGCATACATTTTATGGAGATGAAACACGATTAGACGAAATAGTAATGGAATGTTCTACACATCCCTTCTTTTCTCCGCGTAAGGTAGTTATTGTTCGTAAATTTGAACTGTTAGACCGTAACGAAAAAAGCGATGCCAAATCTATCCGTCCCATGCTGGACTATCTCCAGGATCCATTGGACACAACCTTATTGCTGTGTGTGGCAGAGACCATTGATTCACGAAAACCTCTTTACAAAGCATTTGCGGCTATCAACGGAGTAATCGAATGTCCCGCCTTAAATAATAATGAATTGAAAGAATGGGTAAGGCAGTATTTGAACAGCAAAAAAAAGAAAATTTCGCCGGATGGTTTAGAGGAATTTGTTTCAAGATGTGGCACAAAACTGAGTGATATTCAGAATGCTTTGACTTTATTACTCGGTTTTGTAGGGGAAAAAGATTCCATAACCATCAAAGATGTGCTGGACTCCTGTGCAGATGTAGCAGAAGAATCTATCTGGAGTTTGACGGATGCGATAGCCCTTGGTAACATGAAAATGGCATGGCTTATACTGAATGATTTATTAAATCAAGGGAAAGAACCACCCGAAATCGTTTCGGTAATCCATTGGCTTCTTGAAAATGCATATAAAACTACAGAACTGTCTGAAGAAAAACCTCGAAGCACTTTTGTTATGAATAAAGTAAGTCCCCTTGCGAAACGATTTGGTCTTAAGAAATTAGTTGCGGCAATGAACCTTTGTAATGAAACTACTTATGCAATGCGACAAACAGGAACCGACGAAAGAACCGCATTGGAATTGCTTGTCCTCAAACTTTCCTATATCCCACCCAAACAAAGAAAAAATTAGAAGAATTTTTAGAAAAATATAATAAATTCCTTTTTTGTTTTAAATGAAATATTGCCCCACTTTATCTGCGATAGAAAGAGTATCGGCGACACAAGAAGTTTACTCTAATTTTCTCACAGTTTTGGGAAGGCTATTTATGAACAACCCCTACAGTATAGGGGTTGTTATTGGATAGAAAGGAATTGGACTTTATTATTAATCTGGATGCGTGCTATCGTTGCGTCTAAAATAGATGTATCCTGAGGCAAGAAGGTATACGAACTTGTTTCATAGGGTTTTATATAGATGTCTGTATTTTCGGGCTTTACAAATTGGTTGTATTTAATATTATATGTAACCTGTGAATAACGAAGGGAAATCCATGTAATATTCCCATATATAGGAACAGGTTGGGTATTTTCAATCGTAACTTTTACCTGAGAGGTAGTCTTTTCATAGTTTATTTTTGCGGGAAATTCATTATTTGAAAGAAATGTCCGAATTGTATTTCCATTAACTTCTGTCCATGCATTGATAGCGGGAAAAGGACTTTCCCTTTCAGATTGTTCATAGGGTATGGTGTTTTGGATTGCAGTCAGTGGAGGCAAATTATAAGGAACCTGTGAGGTTTTAAGAATACAATTATCAGATGATTCAAGAAAGACAGTTCCCTGGAGTGTTTCCTTTGCATTGATATTGCAAATGGTAAGTTGTATATTTGTTGATGAAGAGGTATCCACAGGCGATATTTTGATTATGGGGGATTCAAAACCGTTTTGTAGAGGGAAAGTAAGATAGTCTGCATTAGAGTAGCAAATATTTTTCGTATCAAAAGGTATTCTGTTGGGAGCAGTAACCTTTTTAAGAGATATAGAGAAAGTTCGAATATCCCATGGGCTAAAATTAATAGGCTGTCCTTTTAAGTTGATAGAAGGTGCGTCTGAATCTTCCATAGGTGTTAATGCTTGAATACCGTTTATTGTGAACGAACTACTTAAAAGACAATCTTGTTTTTGATTTCCTATTGCATTTAATCGCGCAATAAACATATCCGTAGGGCTTTGTTGTTCCGATTGGATAAGTGGAATACCTGTGCCCATAGGTTTTATGGAGGATATATAAATATTAGAATTATCCAATGAAAGGAAACTTGTATTATTTGCCCAGGGACCCCCGTGAAGCCCTGTTATTGCAGATAATAAAGGTTTCTCATTGCTTTGTTGAATAATATCTGTTTGTAGCCAATGTCCTGAAAATGGATATATTCGATAGAAAATTGGGATAGCGTTAATTTTAGGGGGATATTTTTGAGCATTAATGTGCCCATGATGTAGATAGAAAGATTTATTCGGATTCATTGCGACAAGTTTAGTCCCGTTAAACATAATCGCAAGCCCGTAATTGGGGATTTCTGTCCCACCCCCTTTGCTAACAGCTGAAGGGATAATAAACTCTCCACGCTGGTCAAGCATGTTAAGGAAATTATTGATTACAGCCCCCAATTTCTCAGGAGTATTTGCAATAAATCCTAAAATGTTATATTGCGAATTATCCCTTTGAGTTTGAATTAAGAAAGGAGTTCCCACCTCACTCCTTTTTATAATTTCATCGTTTAAGTCCGGATGGGTTTCAGCAATCCATGCTTTTATGTTTTGATAAGATTTTGTTGTTCCTGTCCAGATATAGAAAGAAGATTTTTCTCCTTTTGCCTTTGCCCAATCTTGAGTAGAAACAGTATCTGAAGGAATCCCACGATTCCATAAGGTTTTCATTATAAGGTTCTGTAAAACGGGAACGATATTTTCATCCGATTTTATAATTGAGATACTCGAAAAAGGTATATATCTGTTATCTTCTGTCTTAATACAATCACCCTTACTTTTTGCAAAGAAACGGTGGGCAAAAAATAATGAATCGTTATTTTTCGTGTTAGAATAAATTGGTGGTGATGTGA
The DNA here is from genome assembly GCA_000493945.1 of Candidatus Hydrogenedens terephthalaticus JGI OTU-1. Taxonomy (GTDB): domain Bacteria; phylum Hydrogenedentota; class Hydrogenedentia; order Hydrogenedentales; family Hydrogenedentaceae; genus Hydrogenedens; species Hydrogenedens terephthalaticus. The sequence continues at coordinate 17,193 of AWNW01000045.1, read as the reverse complement.
AAGCAAACGACTGGGAACCATAGATAGGAACGGTTCCATCAGAGGCAATATTAAAGGCGGAAACAAGGCTATTTTCATCTATTTCTTCTGTTGGAGTGAAGTGATGATAGCAATAAATTTGATTGACCTTTTGATATAAACAATATTCTTTGGTTAATGTCCCTTTTTTGCTTTCAAACTGGATAACAATCCGTTGTAGCAAATCAGATTTAAATGTCTCATACTTGCTAATCGTCTCGGAAAACGGAATAAAGTTTCCTTTATTGGGGTTGGAAAAGCCTATCATATCAAAATTACTTTCCGGAGGGATTATATCTTTGCCGGAAGTTTTATCAATGATTTGTGCAATATTCCCTGTCCTGTTATTAACTCGGACCAGCATAAACTCATTCTCAATAAAATTGTCTGTAACTTTAACAGATTGGGGTGCTTTTTTATCAGGAATTAGATAAAATGTTTTAACCCCATACGGGGGAACTTCTTCCGCTACAAAATGCACCTGATAAGTAGTTATTGAGGAAGTTTCTTCTTGTGTGGAGTATATCTGACAGGGAATGGATTTGCCATCCGTGAACACGAGGGAAAATTGAGGATTGGGGATGGATATATCTACGGTTATAGGCAAAGTTTTTGTTGAGGTATTCGGGTTAAATATTACGATAGCCTGGGAGTTAGGTTTGTTGTCGGTAATATAGGTTAAGGTGTTAACATTATCTGCAATATGTTTCATTGTGCGTTGTATGATTTTCTCTGTATCACGAATTCCTGTGCATAATTGGGACAGAAGAAAGGTCATCTCCTTTTCAGACAATTTGTTATTTATAACATACGGGTCTGCTGTTTGTAATAAAATGTTCCACAATCGGGATATGACCTCCCCGGGATATGACATTCCAAATATACCAGCGACAGTCGCCGATGTTTGCGCCTGTAAAAGATTTTCTTCAAATTTATATAGACAGGTTTTTAACAATGCATTGGAAAGAATGTCCACGAGATCTTCTTTAGCATATATAGGCTGGAAAATATTAGGGATGGCTTCTACATTCCCTCGTGAATTGAAGTATTCCTGAATTTCTTCAAAGAATTCGGATGAGCCGTTTCCCCGAAAATAAAAAGGCGGAATTTCATTCTTTAAATCCGGTAAAAGATTGATGTTTAAATGAGAAGAAGAATTTTCGAGGACTAACATATCAATTTGGGGAATAAGGGATTCAATCTCTGCATGGGATATAAAAGCCCATTTTTTAACTTCGCGGAAATTACGAAATGGGGGAGGTGTTTTTAATGCTCTTAACATGATGGAATTGCCCGAAGGTTCTCTCCAAAAAGCGAGCGGTGGAATGATATGATAAGATATATTGGAAGCAACTCCGTTAAAATTGCACTTATTGATAATTTGAGAGGATTGGGGCGATAAAGCGGGATAATCCCATGCAATAAAGGATTTATTAAACTCTTTTAATATTACTTCCTTCAGTTTTGTCCCTATAAATAGGTTCATAATGATGGATTCTATAGAAAGTAATCGTTCATCAATAGGTGTGGAAATATTTTGGGCGGTGCTTTTTCCTCGCAGGATTGTTTCTCGCAGAGGAGTAATTATGTCCGGATTTTGATGTAGCACATTTAGCCAGACATTGCCAGTGCCTATATCTGTTCCGTAGTCTTGTGTTTCGTAGGCATTCCATATTTGTGTTTTGCTTGCTTCAGTTTTTTGCTGTAAATTATTCAGGATTTCGGGTTGGATAGTATCCTTACCCCATGTCCCTGTAAGAAGGTAAGTTTTACTTAAAGGCTCGGGGTCTGTAAAAGTTATTTGTGTGTTAAATTCAGATGTTTGTTTTTCACCGTTTTCGTTTGGTGCAGTAATTAATACCCGAATATTTGTTTTATCTTCTTGTTTTCGTCCCTTATTGGGTATTTGAAATGGGACACGGGTCTCTTCCTGAGGTTGCAATGAGATTTGCTGATTGGAAAGAGAAAAATTCTGAGGCATGACCCAACCATTAATACTTATTGGAAATACTTGTTTCGAGGTTGGATTGTATATCGTAAGGTAAAACACCTGTTTCGGGTCAATTTCAGGTCCTGTAAATATTCGGGAAGGTTCAAGTAAAGGAACATAATAAATTGCACCTGCCGAATCAACAGGACGAATATGAAAATTTATCTCATAGCCAGTCTGTCCGATATTGGGTTCTTTTTGCGACCATAATTTCATAGGTATATTTTCAACAGGAATCTTTGTGATTTCGCTAATGCTCTGCAAAGATAGAAAAGGCACTTGCAATATAAAAAGATTTAATCCTTTGCGTAACCGAACCAAAGCACGGTCTATACCTAAATGTTCAATGGGCATTGCTTTGACATCTCTTATCCCCGTTTTACTAATCCAGAGCCGTGCCCCCAATGGAGTTTGAATGTGGATATAAATTAGTTGGTCCTCTGGAACCTGAACATACGCAGAAAGATAATAGATACACTCATCAGGAGGGCGTAATGTATGTAAGTCCAGCCTCGGATTCTTGACCACAAACGGCAACCATGTATAAGTTATACCGTCTATTTGAACTTTATCATCGGGTTGAGGTAGGAGTTGTGTAATTCCACCTTTGCTTGCCCAGAAATCCCGATTCCCTAAAGGGGCTTCATTGTTGCTAATGGCATGCTTTATCCCTTTTTCGAGGTCGGAAGGGAAAGGTCCGCATATCATCCATTGGGAAATGTATCCCCGTTGCAAAATGTCAGGTAAAGGCTCCTGTGGATAAGCAGGAAAAAATAGGGAAAAGTATACAATCGTAAAAAAAGATACTCGAAAAAGTAAGTTAATATGAAACCCTTTCATTTTATTTGCGAGTAATTAAATTATATATTTTTCTTTTATTATCCCACAAAAAGAGGTGTTTACTTAATTTTTTATCTTCGGCTCGGATTAAAACATTTTCTGTCTGTTCTTCCTTAGAAAATTCAACCCATGTATTATTTTGTGGATTAAAGAATTGCTTAAAAAGTGCTTGTTTCTCTTTTTCATTAGGAATTAAAAAGTCAGAAGGATGAATCAGCCAGTATTCTACACAGGTAGGACTAATTCCAATAATAAGGGAATTTTCAGAATAATAAGGGGCTGTTAACTCTACATCAAAAACAGAATCAGGGCGGAGTATGCAATAANGGAAAATTATAACTTTCTGAACGGGGGAGGGAAATGTAATTTTATTTTTAAGTAAAGAGGCAAATATATTCAACTTATGCCAACGGTATTCAATAGAGGATGGGAAAAGAATAAACTCATCAATATTCTGTTTTTCGACCTGTCTAAATATATCCTCTGAGATGTGTTGCTCTTGGGATGAACTATATGCATAAAAGCCGTTTAATAATATCTGACCGCCCATCATAATAATGCATAGAAGCGTTGTCACTTTGACAATGCTCGTTTTCCAGCGGGGTTGTTTCTGGATTATTCCACATATCCCAGATACGGTTATACAGAAAAGCATCAGTGGAAATAAAGCAGACGGGTTTTGTAAAGGTTGAGTGAGATTAACGCTATTTTTATGAGAAAACAAGCACAGGAAAAGAATACCCCACGATAACAAGAGCAGATATTTTTGTTTAACTTTCCAGGAGATAAGGAGAAGAACAAATATGCTTATTAAACCATAAAGAATAGGTAATATGCCGTTTGAGTGATATATATCCACGGTTGTGGGTAACCAGCCGATAGGGTATATAAGTAATGATAGTTGAGGGATGAAATCAAAAGAAAAGGTATAATTTGATTGATTAACTTTTAAGAAATATAATGCGGGCAATATTGTAAGAAGTCCTATCCATATGTGTTGTTTGGGAATAGGTCCTTGAACATTTCTATTTAGTAAAAGTCCAAATCCGATAATGAGAATAAAAGGGGCGGATAATGGCACCGTGAGCAGGGCTATCAGCGATAAGAGCCAGATAAATATAAATTGCGAAGTCTGTGTATGAACAGAATACGCGAAAAGGAGTAGCAGNATAGCATTCATTACGATAGGGAATAATGTCTCATAACCATTTAATTGAATAACCTGTGGTTGTGTGAGAGGATGAGCCATAAATAAAACTGCGGCAAGAGACCCTAACCACCACGGTCCGCCACTAATAAAACGCGTTGTGAAAAAGAGGATAAGCATCAGGACATAGAGCAAGAAAAAATTTAATAAGCGAAACGCAATAGAACTGTATGAAAGAATTGCAGACAATATAAATGAGTCGGAGCCATATATCGGTTGATTAAAGAATGTATTGTGAAACCACAGATAATCCGATGCGGATACAGGCAAAAAGATGACCCACAGAAACACAACCGATACATAAACAAAATCAAGAAACAGGAAAATTCGGACCTGCCTCCGGTCTTCATCTGTTTTTACAATATTTTCTAAAAATCGTTTCATAATTTCATAATTATAAATAAAAACGCCCCTGTAAATAACAAGCGAAAAATCTTTTTGCCATGAATAATTTTATTAGTAAGGACAAAGACATTTTTTATTTCCATAGGATTTTACTACCCGTTCAATAAAATTTGCTGTTTAGTGAAAAACATAAAATTCATATCAAACAAGAAGAAGATGTTAGAGATTATCTGTGATATGAAAATCAAAGAATAAAAATCTAATTTTGTCAACAAATTTTTTCTAAAGATTTTTTTAAAATTGCCGATACTTTACTATGAACCTTTTGTAAGAGGTTCACCGATGCAAGGATGCAAAGGAAACTTTAATCACGGAGGAATATCCAATGGGTTTACGAATTAACACAAACATCGCCGCCCTCAACGCAACCCGCATTCTACGCAAGAACACACTTGATCTCAACAAATCCCTCGAACGACTTTCCAGTGGTTTGCGAATTAATCGTGCCGCAGATGATGCTGCCGGTTTAGCCATTGCGGAAGGGTTCCGTTCCGTAGTTCGTGGAGCGCGAGTAGCCGTCCGCAATGTCCAGGATGGGATAAGTCTCATTCAGACGGCAGAAGGTGCATTAGTCGAAAGTTCTAACATTCTGCAAAGAATTCGTGAGTTGGCGGTTCAATCAGCTAATGGAACAAATAGCACCCAAAATAGGGCTGCTTTAGATGCAGAAGTAACTCAATTACTTCAGCAGTTGGATTCAATTGCACGAGACACAGAATTTAACGGCTTCTATGTTTTGAGTGTAACACAAAGTATCATTATCCAGGCAGGTCCGCAAATGGGACAAACCCTTACAATCACAATACAGGGCTCAAAAACAAGCGATTTAGGAGTAAGTGGCATATCTATTTCTACTCAGGGTGGTGCAATATCAACATTAAGTATCGTGGATAACGCTATAAAGAGTATTAACATTTTAAGAAGCAATCTCGGTGCCTTTCAGAACCGTCTGGAATTTACTATCAATACATTAGAAATTCAGGAAGAAAATGCGGCATATTCCGAGAGTCAGATTCGCGATGCGGATGTTGCTCAGGAAACGGTACGGTTCACTCGCAATCAGATATTGGTTAGTGCCGGCACATCCGTTTTAGCACAGGCAAATGTAATTCCACAAACGGCACTGCAACTCCTGCGTGGATAGTTAGTAAAAACATATTCAGACTCATAAAAAAATCCCCGAAAGGGGATTTTCTATTTTAAATAAAATATCATCAATATTTCACCACTCTATCCTCTCTACCTATGCTATTTATTAGGTTATATCGTATATTAGCTATTTTCAATTCATATATTGCTGAAAAAGAAATAGAATCTTAGTTATAATACCTTATGGTAAAATGCTTATTAATTCGCTTTAGAATCATGCTCTGCTTATAAAGGGATAAAACCTGGTCAGTGACATAGTAGAAAAGATATAATGGAAAAATAAGTAAGTGAAAAAGTATTTCAAAAAATAGCATAAAAATTAAGAATTTAATATAAAAGAGTCAGAGAAAATGATTGATGTTGCGGTTTAAACAAATATCTGTCAAACATCACTGGCAAGGTTTAATTAGAAGGAGAATATAAAATATGGCTAAAAATATCCTCCCCAAAAAGCAGGATACACAAATTATGATGTTCGATACATACGAATACCCATCTTATGAGGAAATAATAGACGCTTATGCTAAAGAATTTGCAAATTATGTTCTTCCCAAGGGAGATACTATATTCGGTTTCTGGATGCAAACATTGGCTGATTTGGAATTTTTGGATCTGGAATTACAGGGTTTAACTGAGGAATATAAAATTGACCCTATAAATAGAGTGGTCACTTTTAAAGGCGATGAAGAATTTATAAGATCAAGAATCGCTCATCTTGAAAAAGTTAAAGGAAAAGGGACTCTCTATACAGAATTAGTAGATACATTTGGTGATACCAATGCTTATGCATTTCACAATCTTTATCCATACAAAGGGAAATTTTATCCAAGAGTAGTGAGGACTCTAATTAATGCTTTCAAGTTAAATAATAATTCTCTTCTTTTAGACCCTTTCAACGGTTCTGGAACTACCACGCATGAGGCTTCTCTTATGGGTATTAAAAGCGTAGGAATAGATGTTACTCCCATGGGAATTGTATTATCAGAACTAAAAAATGATTTGCTTTTTATTAACGATCGGAAATTAAGTTTTACCCCAAAAGAGATTCATGATATTTTGCAGGCAATAGAAAGTAGAAAATGGGAACATTCTGACCCTTTAATTCATAAGTTAATGTTGGCAGTATATTTTGATACTGTTGATGCTTTCGTAAGAACATCAAGATATAATAAAAAAGGGAAATTAGGGTTATTTATTGAAAAGTTAAATTACATAAAAGACTGTCATAAAAAAACTATGGAAATTAAAGAAAAATATAGTCTTAAATTTGAACTTGCTAAAATCATAGAAAGAGATATTCTTGAACTCAAGGACATAGGAGAAATGGAAGGGAAATTTGATGCATGTATTACAAGTCCACCCTATTATTTTTCTATAGATTATGTAGGGAAAGATAAGATTGCTTATGATTATTTAGGTAAAGATGTAAAAAAAATTGAGTCGAAATATCTGGGAATGAAAAATAGCGGATACCCGAAAAATAATTATAATGGATTGCCTTTAAAAGTGGCTATGTACTATGAGGACTTAAAGGAATCAATAAAAAATATTTTCTGGGCATTAAAGTCTGGAGGTAGATTGGCAATTATAATTGGAGATAGTACCGTTAATGGTAAGAAGATTCCAACGACAATAACAACTAAAAAATTCTGCGAGGAGTTAGGGTTTAAATTTGAAAAGTTAATATTTAATCCTCTTTTAGGTGCTCGCAATCGGGCAATAAGAGGAGAAAGCGTGATAATTTGTTCTAAACCAAAATGAAAATAAGAATTATGAAACTTAGAAAATTACTCATTTGTACAGAACCCAAAAATGAAATAGAAGCAGGACTTAAAAGAATGTACTTAAAGAGAGTACAAGAAATGTTCAAAAGAACTTTAAGCATGGAGTCAATCTTTAATATTTTTGATGAGGTTTTTCATGGCTTATCCCAAGCATCAGTTGTAAGTGAAAACTTATATAGTTTCTATGAATCCTTATTAACAATAACATCATACTACCAGCATAGTCAGGCAGGCAGAGGAAGTCTCGTTGCTAAACTGATAGAGGAATTAGGAACATCAGAAAAAATGGAGTTTGAGTTTGCTTTAACAAAACTGCCTCAATGGTTAGGACAAAATATTAAGTTAGAAGAGGCTGAACTGACAAAACAAAAATTTGACATTGTCAGCAAAAGCGAAGAAAATATTGTCTTTTGTGAGTTAAAAATGAAGGTCTACTCTGGCTGTACTGCCGGAAGAATTGAATTGATGGAAAAGTTTAATAAACTCACAAAGTTAATCATCGAAAATCAATCTTTTAGGGATTGTCTTAAGTGCGCAGGTATAACAAAAGTTTTCCTTATAGGTGGAATCTTATTCGATATTCAAGGAGAGCCTGCAACAACGCAAAAAGATGAAGAATGGGGAATCTGTTATAATGGTCTTCTTAGAGGTAAAAAAGACATAATCAAAACATTAAAAGATAAAAAGGTCCAATATAAAGTTGATGAAAAACAACTACCTGAAAAGGCTTTTCTTCTTGAGTTTAAGATTGACGGTATAAAAGTAGATATAATTACTGTTTATGGGAATGAAGTTATCAAAAGCATTTTTATAGGAAAACAAAGGTATGATATTGAACATTTTAGAAAACAATTAGAAGAAATGTTATATGATGATTTATGGTTGGGACAGATAATTACGATGAGTGAAAGAACGGTATTAGACCAAAATTTCAAAAAAAGTAAGAATTTGAATAACTATGTAACTTCAATCTTAAAAAATAATAAAATTTTACAGCAAGTCAAAAGATTCCAATCAAATAGGGAAGAAGAAACATTAAAAGAAGTCACAAAAGAAACAATTGAAATGATAAGACAATACGATAAAAATTTATTAGATATAAGGCCAACCCCTGCGGAAATAATATTAAAGTCATCCGGAGAAAACTATAATATAAGAGATTATATATCTGATATTATTCAATTTTTATCATGTGAAGAAGTCGTTGATATGTTACGAGGTAATTAGGTTATTTTATATTAAAAATTATCATGAGGGTTGAGGACAAAATAAAAGCGTATGAGTTGTTACGATGATTACAACGAAAACCTGACCCTCCTGTAACCCCGGATATTTATCGGTGTAGATTATACTCTGCTATGTGCCATGCTTAATTACTTCCTCACTCTATGTGCTTATGCCTCGAACTCAAATGAATTCACCAACATAAACAGTCCTGTATAAATTAGGAGTGCCTTTTTCAGAACACTATCTTATCTCGGAGATTATTCCTATATAAGGTATATATTACATCCAGATACATCTTTTTTATTCTGTTTACTCGTTTGCTTTCGTCGCAAATTTTATTATCCCCATTTTATTTGTAGGTTATATCGAATAATTGCTATAAGTTAGATTGTTATAAGTAGAGAAAGGGGTTTGGCTTTTTCTATGTTTGTTGTAAGAGACAAAATATTTTCTTTGTTGATATTGAATTGAGAGAAGGCTATCCCATTTAGATACACTTTGATTTGTGCTAAGGAAGAGCAAATAGTCTGGTTCAATTTTATACATAAGGACATATTTCCGTTACACACAGGGGAATATCGCAATTCAATTTTCTTTGGTTCGTAAGTGTAAGAGATGAGGGAGGTTTGCAGGCTAAATTTATCAAAGGGCACTTTGGGATTAATAAATAAAGAACCGCTTTGGGGACAGAGACCGAATATTTTCAATACTGCAAACAGGATACCTGCATGACAATTCATATTCATTATAGGAAACTGGGTCATAGGTGTGAAGTTCAGGCAGAAAGTTTCGCCTGCTCGTGGATGTTCCGCAGAATTATAAGCGTCTGGTCCCGACCAAATCCCATACCAAATGTTCGGATAAACCTCCGCATGAGCAAAGAGTGTATTTTTTAATAGGAAATCCCATGCTTCCTGAGGATTGCATTCTGACCATGCCCATAATAGCCATGCATTAATGGCATACCAAACACCGCCGTTTGTATCAGAACCGGGTTCTAAAAATTTACCTTTCATCGGTGGAACGAGACAGGTAGCACCGAAAGGTTGGGTATCTACACATTTCTCTTTTATGGTTTTAATTAATCCTTTTTTTCCCTTGTTATCTAATAAGTTTGTGAGAATGGCAAAAGGTTGAACATCTAAAAATAAATTTTCATCTCCTAATTTTCTATCTCCTATGCCAATATACCCTCTGGGAAACCATTTCCCGTTCCATAAAGACTTAAGTATTTGCTGTTGTGTTTGTGCAAAACTATTTATCGTTTTCGACAAAGTCGGATTATGGGGTTCTATCCATCGTGCTATTTCTGGTAGGACCATTACAGCCATTGCAGAATTAAAAACGGACTCACCTCTTAACATGGTAATTGGAGGAAAGGGAGAAAAAGCAAGGAACACATCATTCCAATCGCCTGTGCCGCTACGAATTAATCCATGTTTTCCTGTGGATACTTTGTGTGTCAGATGATAGAATGCTTTTTCAATATGTGCCAGGAAAGTTGCTCCTTGAGAAGAACTTCTATCTCGGAAGGGAACTTCTTCTTGGAGTATTGCCGTATCAAAAGTCGCTCCCAGATATTCCGAAACAGCCCAGAGAAAGAATAAATCTAAATCCGAACTCCATGAATGCACACCTGNCCCTGTTGCCTTTCCATTTCCAACAAGAGCGTAAGGTAACTTTCCTGTTTTTTCATCCTGTAACTGGCAAAGGAAAAATAACATTTCTCGGGCAAGGTCAGGACGCAGGTAGATTAAGGGGGCAATAAAAAACGCCCAATCCCGAGGTGCACCGGACGCACCATGGATAAACCCGTATGCAGAACCTTGGTCGACAAAATAGCGGTTAAAATATTCCGAATATACACACCCGGCTTGGAGGTAATAAGAGTGCCATCGTAATTCTCTGTCAATAGGCATTTCCATTTCGGGTATATGAATAGAAATATATTTTTTATCTTTTGTAATAACTTTTGAAGCAGTATATTTTGATTTATACTCTTTTATTTTTTCAATAGAGCCGTAACCAACTATATATTTCATGCTAATTTCTTCTTCCGCTTTTAGACTTTGCTCTTCTACAAAACTTAGAAGATTACAATACTTATCCGATGTTTTCCTTTTTTGAGAAAAGATATTTTCTTTATAAACCGAATGGATAAACTTTTCAAAAAGATTTTTATTTGTAAATAAGTATTTGGGACTTTGATTATTTAAGGAAGATATAAAAAAAGTATCCACAGGCATAACGGACCATGAACTTTTACTTAATCGTTCCTTTTTTTTGGTAAATTGGACAATGAGGGTATCGTTCTCTATCAAGCATTTGGCCGAATTTTGAACTTTTTTTCCTTTTCTCTTGCGAAGCATATTCCAGAATTTATTATATGGAGGTGTCATGATAAGCCCCGGATTGATTGGAAACCAATTAGGTTCCCATATTGGAATTACAAGCAAGTTTTGAGTTTCTTTTGTAATATTTTGTATTTTTAATTCATGGATAAGTACAGAATCTTTACCATCGGGAGTGGAAAGGGTTTCCTCTACACATAGGCATGAATTTTTGATAATCTTGCGAATATATCCACAACCCCATATAATTTCGTAGTTCGTATTTGTATGGTTTTCTTCAAGGTATGTGCATAATCTTGTTTTATCCGAAAAAATCCAGTAATAGCCTCCCCCTTTCATATCATTTTCAGGGTCATAATAATTCAGGACTTGGGGACCCCTATCCCAAGCATATATTTGCACAAAGCCCTTTGCATGTGCTGTCGCTGTGATGTGGTCATTCCCTACCAGGTGCCATACATCCGTATCTAATTTGTCCTTGGTATTTAGATGATAGCAGGGTTTTCCCTGTTCATCCTTGTCCCAATAACCGAAATTCCCTGCTCCAACATTAGGGTAAACATCAAACGAATATTCAATGGTTTCCGAATTGGAAAAAGATTGCATGAGGTTTCTTATTCAGGCTGTTTTTCTTTTTTTGTGGCATCTACTAATGATTTTACATATCTAACAAAACCGTCTTCCCATTGAGGATTTTTTGCATGCTCTTTCAAATATCGGACAAAAGCAGAACCCACAATTACGCCATCGGATACTGAAGCAACAAAAGAAGCATGTTCCGGCTTCGATATACCAAATCCAACCATTACGGGCAAGTCGGTATATTTTTTTATTCGTTCCACAGAGGTAGAAAGGTCTGCCGCGATGGTATCTTTTTCTCCAGTAACGCCTAATCGCGATACATAATAAACGAAGCCAGAACATTTTTGAACAATGTGTTGTATTCGTTCTTCGGAACTATTCGGAGCTACTAAAAAAACCGTTGATAGATGATTTTTTTCTGCTTCTGTTTTATAGTTATCTGCTTCTTCTATGGGTAAATCCACGCAGAGTATTCCGTCTACACCGATTTGAGCCGACTTTTGTAAGAATGAAGAAATACCCTGCACAAGAATTGGATTAAAATAGGTAAAAAGGAGAATAGGGATATTGGTTTTTTTGCGTAAATTAGCGACCCATTCCAATACCTTTGCAGGAGTAGTTCCATTTAATAATGCGTGATAGGAAGCATCCTGAATAACAGGTCCATCTCCGACAGGGTCTGAAAAGGGAATCCCTACTTCTACAATATCTACACCGGCTTTATCCAATGCAAGCATAATAGGTTCAAAGTAATCCGGTGAAGGATAACCCGCGGTAATATAAGCAACAAAGGCTTTTTCTTTGTTTTGTTTTAATGTTTTCAATCGTTCTTCAATTCTGTTCATATTTTAAGTATCCAGTTTGATAAATTTTGAAGCATGTTCAACATCTTTATCACCCCGACCGGAAAGGTTCACAAGAATAATATGGTCTTGGGGCCTACGGGGAGCTTCTTTCAATACATACGCAATAGCATGGGAACTTTCCAATGCCGGAATTATCCCTTCTAATCGGGCACATAATTGGAATGCGTTTAGTGCCTCATCATCCATTGCATAGGTATACTTAACTCTACCGGAAGAATAAAGCCATGCATGTTCCGGTCCCACACTGGCATAATCCAGACCCGCGGATATACTATGAGTAGTTCCAATTTGCCCAAATTCGTCCTGTAGGACATAACTTTGAGCACCATGTAACATTCCGAAACTTCCCCCTGCAAACCGTGCCGCATGCATTCCGGGAGCAATGGCTTTTCCCCCTGCTTCAACTCCAACCATTTCAATATCTTTATCATTTAAAAACTCATAAAACAATCCAATAGAATTACTACCGCCACCCACACAGGCAACCAATAAGTTAGGTAATTTACCTGCGTGTTCAAGAATTTGTTGTCGGGCTTCTATTCCAATTATCTTTTGAAACTCTCGACATATCCATGGAAATGGATGAGGTCCATGAACTGTTCCCAAAACATAATGGGTATTCTTTACATTTAACGACCAATCGCGTAGAGCCTCATTGATAGCATCTTTCAATGTTTTGCTACCCGCATCAACACCTACAACTTGTGCCCCTAATAGCCTCATACGAAATACATTTAATCGTTGTCGCTCCATATCCTCGGTGCCCATGTAAATACAACATTCCAGCCCTAATAGAGCCGCTGCCGAAGCCGTTGCTACACCGTGTTGCCCGGCTCCTGTTTCTGCGATAACCCGGGTTTTCCCCATTCGCTTTGTTAATAAACATTGACCCAATGCATTATTAATTTTATGGGCGCCCGTGTGAGCCAAATCTTCCCGCTTAAAATATATCTGAGCCCCTCCTAAATATTCTGTTAATCGTTGGGCAAAATATAAAGGTGTAGGTCTACCGATATAGTCTCGGGCATAACTTTGAAAAGTCTTTTGAAATTCTTTATCTTCGCGTGCGGAACGGAACACCTGCTCCAATTCCTCTAACGCAACAAATAATGTTTCGGGAACAAAACGCCCACCGAAATCTCCATATCTGCCTTTACCATCAGGATAAGGCGTTTTTTGCTCTGTAAATAAATTCTCTGACAAGGTTTTCATCCTTTTTTCCGGGATATTCTTCCACCCCTGTGGATACATCTACCGCATAGGGGCGGACTTTATGAATGGCTTCAACAACATTATCTATATTTAATCCCCCTGCAAGAATAATAGGTTTCCCTGTGTCTACTGCTTCTCGTGCTTTCTCCCAATTACAAACCTTTCCTGTTCCTCCGTGGTCTTTCCCTATTTTCGCATCCAGCAAATAACCCCGAACTTTGTAAGACAGCATATTTTTTAGTGTGAAATTTTCATCTACAGCGAAAGATTTTATAATGGATTGCCCTAAGGGTATTTCTTCCGGTGTTTCTTCTCCACTCATCTGTATAAGGTCAAAGTAAGTTAAATATTGAACCCATTTTTCCATGGGCTCATTTACAATAACTCCTACAGTGGCCACAAAAGGAGGAATTACTTCCAATATTTCGATAGCTTCCTCAAAAGGCACATAGCGATTTCGAACCTTTGCTTCCGGAGCCATAACAATCCCGATGGCGTCTGCTCCTGCATCACACGCCATTAAGGCATCTTCCTTGTTCGTAATACCACAAATTTTAACCTTCATACTTACCTTTTCCTAAAAGCCATGGGATAAAATCTTCAGGCTTGCGACTGTATAAAATAGATTCTCCAATTAGAAAAGATTGGATACCACATGTATAGAATTTCTGTATTGTTTGAGGATGACTTATCCCGCTTTCACTTACTACAATATAATCCTCAGGAATATCCCTTTTCAAACGCAGTGTCGTTTCAATATTGACTTCAAGTGTATCCAGGTCCCGATTATTAATACCAATAATTTTTGCACCTGCATCTATTGCTCGTTCTACTTCCTTTTCGTTATGCACCTCTACCAGAGGTTCCATTCCCAATTCCCGACCTAAACTTAGAAAATCTTTCAACTGCGTATCTGATAAAATTCGAACGATTAGTAGCAATGTATCCGCATGATGGACTCGCGTCTCATAAATTTGATATTCGTCAATAATAAACTCTTTGCGAAGGCAGGGAACCTGAACCGCCTCATGGGCTTCCTGTAAGTCCTGCAAACGGCCATGGAAATATTTTGTGTCGGTTAATACAGAAATTGCAGAAGCTCCAGCAGATTGATATTGGCAAGCCAATTCCGAAGGTTTTAAATCTTCCCATATAGGTCCTCGTGATGGAGAATGCCTTTTTATTTCTGCAATCAGGGTAGGATAGGGGCGATTTAAAGATGAAATAAAACAACGCGGTTTCTCGATATTTTTTATCTTTTCACAAAAAAACGCTACCGAGTTTTCTCTTTTTCTTTCTTCAACTTCAACCTTTTTATTTTGAACAATTTCATCTAAAATCATACTTACTTAGACCTTATTCCCCAATAAAAAACAATAGTATATTCCAAATCTTATCATAAATTCATATTGATATATACAAGCAAAAAAATAGCGATTATTCCTTGTGGTTTGCTCAAAAGACTATGAAATTGGTAAACTTATAATGGAAGGATAAGAAAAATAATGAAATATTGTTTTTTTGAAAGGGGCTTTTTTGAATAAAAAGGGCAAAAAGATAGAAAAATATACTCCTGAATTTGAACAGGAAGTCGTAAAATATATTGACCTCGTGTTCAGTGTTGCTTTCCGTCTTACCCGTAATCGGGAAGATGCACAGGATTTAACACAAAGCACTATGGTAAAAGCGTTTCGTTTCCATGAGCAGTTTGAAAAAGGAACTAATTTGAAGGCATGGCTACTAACGATACTNCGTAATACTTTTATTAATGAGTATCGGAAAAAGTCCAAAGAACCTAACAAAGTGGAACTATTAGGAAATGAGCCTGCAAAAAGTGCTTCACCCGATTCCAATGTCCCCGGCGTAATGGTCCAACCCGATAATTATGAACATCTGCTTGAACTTTTAGATGACCCCGTGCGAAAGGCATTGGATTCCTTACCCCAAGAGTTTCGCATTGCGGTAATTATGTCGGACTTGCAGGATTATTCCTATAAAGAAATTGCGGATGTAATGAATTGCCCTATCGGAACAGTTATGTCTCGTCTTTTCCGAGGCAGACGCTTGATGCGAGAATACTTAGAAAAAATCAAAAATGAGGAGGACATTCCTCCCACTCCAAAATTACGCTCTCGCAAGCACCGCACAAAAGTTTGACTGGACTGGAAATATTAAAAGTTAGCGATTATCCTCTTCGACTATAAGGCAGTTTCCAGCCGTTGTGATATTCACATCCGACAAGAGCATCTGCCTTAGGATTGTTGGTTACCTTTTCGGCTATAGGGTCCCAATGAACCTCTGCCTGTGTTCGGAAAGCCAGATTCCCCAAATGAGCCACTGTAGAAACGAAATGGGCTAATTCTATATTCTCAACAGGCTGTTCACGACTCTTTACGCAATCAAGGAAATTGCGGACATGGGCAGGTCTCGCATCTTTTCCCTGTTCCCCAACAATCTTTTCCAAACTCTTCTTCTTCGGTTCAGGGGTAAGTTCCCAACCACCATCATCTATTACCAATGTGCCTTCAGACCCGCAGAAAAGCATGCCATGAGGTTTTCCATTAGGTCCTATACCCCCTAACATCTGTTGTTCGAAAACAAGATTAAAAGAGGGAAATTCGTATAGGGCTATCTGCGTATCCGGTGTCTCGGAATTGTCATCCACAACAAATTTACCTCCCATAGAACTAACCCGTTTGGGCATTTCCAGACCCATTCCCCAAAGACAAATATTGAGCAAATGCACTCCCCAATCGGTCATTAAACCGCCGGCATAATCCCAGAACCATCGGAAATTGAAGTGAAAACGGTTTTTATTAAACGGGCGTTTCGGAGCCGGTCCCAACCACATATCATAATCCACACCGGCTGGTGGGTCGCTGTCCGGTGGATTACCGATACCACCGACCCAATCCAAATATGCCCATGCACGAACCAATCGAATCTTACCTAATTTTCCGGATTGCACAAAATCAATCGCCTCTTTATAATGTGTGCCACTACGCCACTGCGTTCCCATCTGAATAATCCGATTGTTCTTCTTTGCAGCCTCAAGAATAGCCCGACCTTCATCAATGGATTTTCCTAAAGGTTTTTCACAATAAACATCTTTACCTGCATCACACGCATAAATAGTCGGTAAAGCATGCCAGTGGTCAGGTGTAGCCACTAAAACAATATCCACATCTTTCCGTTCGATGACTTTTCGGAAATCTTTCTCTTTATCCGGTTTATGTCCCCGCTGGGCTTCTACAAGTTTTTCTGCTTCTGCAAGCATCGCATCGTCAATATCACATATAACATTACAATCAACCTCCGGGTTTAAAAAGAAAGTGGACAAATCAACCTTCCCTATTCCACCACAACCGATTAAAGCCACATTGATTTTTTCATTTGGAGAAACATTTTTTGCCTCTTCTTTGGCTTTTTCTGCCTGCTGGGCAAATAAAGGACCTTGAAGTAAACCCATTCCAATCCCTGACGAAATCAGGGTGTTTCTCATAAATTCCCTACGGTTTTGATTATTCATATTAAACTTTCCTTCTTCTAAATGTTAATAAAT
>AWNW01000044.1 GCA_000493945.1 Candidatus Hydrogenedens terephthalaticus JGI OTU-1 | reverse complement strand
AATAAAGGAGTAAAAACATGCCAGCGATAGTTGACCCAGAAAAATGCACAGGTTGTGGAAGTTGTGTTGATGTATGCCCTACAGAGGCTATTCATTTAAATGATGATGGCAAAGCAGTCATTGACCCTGACAAATGTGGTGATTGCGGTGCCTGTATTGATGAATGCCCCTCAGAANCCATTACTCTTCCTGAATAACATATTGTTTTTTATTTGTAAACTCTAAAAAGAGAGAGAAATGAATCATGTCTTCGGACCTGTTTATTCCCGTAGGCTAAGTAAATCATTGGGGATAGATTTGGTCCCGTTTAAAACTTGCACTCAGGATTGTGTCTATTGCCAGTTAGGACCGACAACTTGCAAATCGTTGGAACGCGGTTCTTTTTGTAATGTGGGGGAAGTAATTACAGAGTTAAAGCAGAAGTTGGAGAAGGTTTCTCCGGACTTTATAACTCTTGCGGGTTCGGGTGAGCCTACTTTATGCAAAGAATTAGGAGAAGTAATTTCAGAAATAAAAAAAATCACCTCCATTCCAGTGGCTGTCCTAACCAATGGATTATTGCTGTTTCAATTGGATGTTCGAAAGGATTTAATTCAGGCAGATATTGTTTGTCCTTCGTTAGATGCAGGGAATGACTATACTTTCCAGAAAGTTAATCAACCCATATCTACTATTGATTTTGAAACTTTTTTGAATGGATTAATCCAGTTCCGTAGAGAATATCACGGGCAAATATGGCTGGAGGTGCTTTTAGTAAGGGGTATTACAGACACCCAGGAAGAGGTTGTTCGCATTGCACAATGTGCCGCCCAGATAAATCCTGACCGTATCCATTTGAATACCGTAACGCGCCCTCCAGCAGATACTTCAGTAACAGGTTTAACCTTTTCAGAATTGGAAGTGTTTGCGTCATTATTTACACCCACAGCAGAAGTAATTGCAGAATATCCTACAGTTTCCGAAGTTATAACATCAGTAAAAGATATACAGCAAGAAGATATTTTAGATGTAGTACAAAGGCATCCCTGTTCTTTGCCCGAATTGTCTGCTGCCCTGAATGTTTCAGAAGAAACAATAAAACCCGTATTAAAAGATTTAATATATCAAGAAAAGGTAGAGGTCTTTAATATTCGCGGTCGAGAATTATTCCGTTATAAAAACAAATAAACCAATCTACCCGATGGATACCTATCCCTATACCTAAAAATCATTTCTATTTTATTGAGGATTATTCTACTACAAAAATATAAGGTCCCCAACTATTGGCTTCTTCGGCTTTGGGCAATTTATTTGTTGCATGAATCTTTACGCCCGGTCTCACTTCTACATCATATTCAAGACCTGCTTCGCCTTTACGCCTTGATTCAAAATGGAAATCCAATTGCCCATTATCATTCAAATCACGCGTGGCTAAGAAATAAGTCCGCAGGGCAAGGATATGATATACATTTCTTGGGGGTTCTGTTCCTAAGGGTTCGGGTACAACCCCTGCGGTGGAACCTCCCGGTCCCACACTGATAAGGACATACGAATCATAAACCGAGGCAGGGAAGGTAATGTCGCTTATCATGGGATGGGTCGGATCCCAGGACTCTGCGTAAAAGAAGCCATTCTCAATCCAATAACGACGGGCTTTTTGGAATTGCCGTTTGTTTATAGGGGCATATACGAATGGACGATTTTCCATGTCCATTAAACGGGTTAACTCTCCGCCGGGATTATTATTCCCACGATACAATTCATCTGGGAAGGTATAGACACCTGTGGCTTGACTTTTTATCCCCATAGGCAAGAATTCCATAAGACCAATTCGCCCATCGCGGTTTGTATCAAATCCATCTGAAAATTCATCAAGATATTTACGGTCTCCATGAACCTTTACAAGAGCGGTATAAGGACGAAGCATAAATAATTGTTCATCAGGTATTTGTCCTACCTGATAATCTTTAGAATCCCATTTCACAAATCCGTAGCCCGGAGGATATGTATTGTGATCTGTAAAATAGGATGTCATTGCGGTGCGAAATTGTAGAAAGGTATTATCCATCCGTCGCAATTTGGCTCTTTCACGAACACGAGGCAAAATCGCAAAAGTAAATCCTGCAAGAATCGCAATAATGGCTATTACCGTGAGTAACTCAATGAGTGTAAAACCTTTTGTCCTCTTTTTCATAAATTAGTCCTTTTTTTGTATCGGGCGTGCGGATTGCTTTAATATTTTCCTAATTACATAATAACATAAACAGGGAATATTTNGGCAACTTGTTTCGTTATGGTCAAAAAAAATTAATTGATCACCTTTAGGACATAGGTAACAGGTATATATAATCAGCTGGCGAGTTTTTCATTAATCACCTCCTTTCTATAGTTCTGTTGGATATATTTTATAGCATAGTGTTGTTCTACAGACAAATCTATTTTTGTTGTTGTCGATAGCCATTTTTCATAGGGAGTTAAGCCCTTGAGAGCCATGCTGGGTATTAGGTAGTTTAATTGGTTGGTAAAAGATTTTAACTTTTTTTCTCGGTCTGCGAAAGAAAGAAATTTGGTTTTCCGATAGAACTCTTTATCATAGAGGTAATGAGCGTATTCGACTTTTCCGTTGGTCTGAGGTCTTCTGATTTGGGTTCGTTTGTGTTTTATACCGAGTTGTTTACAGGTTTTTTCGAACGGATGATTTTTTCTACCCTTTTGAGTTTTGCAGGTATAGGCTTTCCCATTGTCCGTGAGAACCGCAGATATTTGAGCCTCGGGGTCGAGCTTTTTTATCTCCTGAACGACATACTGTAAGAAATCACAGGCGGACTGGGCGGTTTTATCCGGATACTCTTTGGTAAACTTAAACCGGGTGCAGTCATCTACTGCTTTGAACGAATATCGCTTCTGCTTCGGGTCTTCTCCTTTCACATTCGCAACTCTCTTATCATCAATATGAATGAGTTCCCAAGGTTGTTGCTTCTCATACCGTTTGGGAATGTTCTTTTTATATTTCTTTTCATACCGAGAACTGATACGATATCTTTTGAATACCTGATATACGCCAAATTCACTGATTCGACTGATTCCTCTTTTCCGAAGGATCATGCTGATTAGAAGGGCGGAATAGCCTAACTTCTTTCGCAGCTTCACTATCAGTCGTTCCAATTCTTTGGAGGGCATATTCCGATTCGTCTTGGGTCGTCTCGATTGAGGTAATAAGCTTTCCGAATTCTGATGACTATTCTTATATCGCTTCAAATACTTATAAAAGGTTTTACGAGATATACCATAGAAATAACACATTTCTTTAACCGTCTTAAAATATTTACTTTCTTGATTTTTTATTTTCTGATATTCCATAATCATATTCAGTTTCTGATAAATAAATTGTTCTTGTAGGTAACGGTTCATAGGTAGCACCTCCTTAGAATGTTATGAGTTTCGTATATAATACACTAAGTCAGGTGTTACCTATGTCCTATAGTTCTTCATATTAGATCTTTAATATATTCCAAAACTTAAATCCCCTCTTGTTAAAGGTCTTAATTTTTTTGTTTAAATATTTTCTAGTCAATTTTAGCCGTTATTTCACCTATCAATGGCAGTATGAAAAATGGAGATTGTAGACGGTTTCCTATTAAGTTTTATTTACACATACGAGATTGAAGTGGACTATAGCCTTTGAACAAACTATTATACTAACAATTTTTATACCTCATGTTAACAGTTATAAATCTATAAATCCTAATTCAAATATATTTTTTGCTCTATTTCTTTCTTCTTCGTTCATTTGAATTAGTACTTTCTGAGATAATTTCAATATAAAATCTTTCTCTTTTTTAAAAGCTTTTTCACTATAAGAAATTGTACCAGCATTAAAATTATTCAAAATTGAAATAATATACTGCATAAATAACAGTGGATTTACTAAATCTAAAATATCTCCCCAACATGTAATAAATCCTTGTGACTCATAATACTTTCTTTTTTGTTCATCACACATTCCTTTAAAAGCAATATAAATATCTTCAATTTTATTTTTATTATTATCTATATTCTTTGGTAAAACAAAAACAACTACTCCATTCATCTTCTCCACGAACATTGATTCTAGTAGATCCTTATCGCAAATCTCACATTTAAGAGGGTAATATTTATCAAAGACAACATTTAGAGGTTTGATTCTTTTATAACTTTCTGGAAAATATCTCATTAATAATGTTGAAAATCCAATTTCAACTAAATATTTTTCTACTAATTTATGATCAAATATTTTGTAATCTTTAAATTTCCCTGCTTCTGTAAGTTGTTTAAGTCTGTTATTAAGTCCTGATGATGGGATGGTTGAATAAAAACCAATAAACCCATCTGCATTAAAGCTTGTAACTCTTTCTAAAATATTATACTCCTCTGTTTCAGATACAGATTTATTACTTATTGCATTGTGTTTACAACTAACAAGCCATCGAAACTTGTATTGACCAACTTTCCCATTTAGAGTTTCTGTAATTAATATATCTTTTCCCCCATCTGGTCCTCTATCAGGATTAGACTCAATAAAAAACCTAGACTCTGTAGAAAGTCTCTAGCAAATAATTCCCAAGTTTCAGGACTTTTTATTTTTTTAAAGTCTATCGTCTTCAATATTTCTTTTTTTTGTATTTCTATGAAATTACTCATTTTACCAATTCCTTATATATAAGTATTATAAATAAATATCTAATTTATTATAGCAAAAAAACAGTAAAAATAAAATAGAAAAGATATTAATATTAATAACAAGCAAATAAACATAAGCCTAATAATCTTTTAACTAAAAAGAGTATAACAATAAACAATGACTGGATAATCAGAGTTTCTTAGATTATGAAGTATTCAATCAAGAATAGAATCAAGATAAGTAATTTTTGGAGTAGGTGGAATATACTGTGGAAAGAAATCGAGTAGAAGTATATTAAATGAGTCAGTATAAATATTTTGTGAAGGTGATGCAGGAGGTATATTTCTTATGGATGAAAGGAGGAACAAAGAATGAGAAAAAGAATCAAAAAGGATAAAAATATATCCAATTTTATGGATTAAAAAAGAAGATTTTTTTCTTTCTCAGAAGATTTTATTTTTCGATAAACGGTATATTAGTTCTGTAGGTTAAATCAAAACTTAATTTTTCTTTTTTTAGGGGTATTTTTTATCTGTTCCTACTTTTATTCGGTTTCATTCGTGGTTTTAGATGTTTTTCTATAGGAAAAATTATTAGTAAGTATTTGGAGCATTGCTGAGTATACTAATTTTTGTGGATTTTGAATGTGAATTTAGGACCGAAAAGGGTGCGATTGAAACTTTCCATAGTTAATTGTATAGAACTTTCACTATTTGCAGGTATCTCGAAGTAAAATTCGGTGGTTTCTCCGCGTTTTAAGGATTTTCGTAACGGGGTTCGTTGGTGTTTTTGTCCCGCATGAATAAGTAAAGAGACATCGCCTTCTGAAAGGTTTGGTTCTGTTCCGCAAATCCATTCTGCCTCCCCTAAATTGGTGCATATTACCTTGAACTTTATTATTTCGGTTTCATTCGGCAATTGAATCGTATCATCTTTGCAAACCACTTTTTCCTCTTTGCCATTTATCCATACCACAGCGTCGAAAAAGGCATCTAAATATTTTGGTGGATTGTTATTATTACACGGGACATTTCCTACTGCTAATAGAGGACAATTGCGTGAATTTGTTCCTGTCCCTTCACTGACTAATTTGGGATTTTTCCCTTCATGAATTAATTGCCAGAATGTTTCTTTTACATCGTTATAAATACCCGCAACGCCCATAGAGGTTTTATCACGGTCTATTTTTATTTCGCAATCATAAGGTTGATGTTTTTGTTTACGGAAAATTTTTGCATGTTCTTTTATAACTGCAGTGGCAGGACGATAAGTCCCATCTGGGTTGATAATTCCAAAATCGCTTTTCTCGTTTACACGATAACCGCCGGGATACCACCAGAAGTAAACCCCATCGGAATTACTTTTGTATAGCATTTGATAAAAATCCGTGAAATAATCCGCCTGAAATTTTAATGCACGCTGAGTTTGCTCTTCGTTTTTCCGATAGACGCTATACCCTATCTCTGCCCAGAATAGTGGAATATTGGGATTGCAAAATGTACCGTATTTCACTTGAAACCAGCCGGGCTTTACCATTTCCCAGTTTCCAATTCTGCCGTATGCTTCAGGTTCTAATATATCTACAGCCTGCGATAGGTAATACCAATCATACGGAAGTGGATTTGCCCAATTATTGGTAGGATTTGACCCTTCTGTCATGCGGAAACTTATGGCATGGTTAGTATCAATAGAACGGACTAAAGTTCTCGCACGATTGTAATATTCGTATAGCAGGGTGTCCAGAAAGCGGCGGTAGGCACACACCATAACACGCCATTCACCATCTTTTGTCAACATCTCATCTTTAGGATTTGTGATATTTCCATTTTCGTCTCGAGGGATAGGATATTTCCAATCCTTTTCTGCATTCTTAACAGAGCCGTATCTCTCAACGACCCACGCTAACCATTCCTTATCCCATCGTTTTCTGCCTTCATGTCCTGGGAACATAGGTTCCCAGGCTAAATCGTATGCGAACACTTCATCATGCTCCGACAAGCGGTAGTAATTAATCATTTCCTTTATTTTATCCCACTCGAAATCGAATGGAGTGCCGGGTCGTAAAGATAGATTTACCTTCAAACCTAACTGGTCTGCTCGATATAATAAATCGAGGAGGTTCTGGTCTTTCATTACATCGCGGTATTGAAATACGCTGATAGAATTCATCCCCATTTCTGCAATTCGCTGCAAATCGCGTTGAATGATCCATGGGTCATACGCCTCTGCTCCCATCCAATATTCAAAATAACGCCACCATTCCACACCTATTCCTGATGAAGGCATGTAATTTACGCCGTGGGGGCACCAGCGTTTCCCGCGATAGATAAAATCACCATTTTTGACTTTAATAAACTCTTTTTTCGTTCGTGGTTTCCAGCGATTTAACTCATGATATACATAATCTCTCTTTTCTCCGTTCACTATAAGAGAACATTCCACCCGAATATTGTCCCCTGCTGTTTGCGGATAAGGGATATTCTCCGCAATGCGCAATTTTTGCTGTTTGCTCAGCTGGATAGGCGTTTCGTTTTTCCATAGCACTTTGCCTTTGTGGTTTCGTAATAATAACTGAATACTTGCATTTGAATAATCCGTTTCAGATGTTGTAAAAGCAGTAGCCCCTATGGGTAATTCCTGTTCTGGAAAAACGGTGTAATAGGCACAGCCACCATCAATAAGGAAAGTGCCCTCTCGTAATTTTTTTGCCCATTCGGATAAGTAATCTATAAATTGTTTGTCCAGATACCATTCTGGCTCCTGGACAGCAAAGCAGGTTTGAACAGAGTTTTTATAAGGCTCGTTATTGTATATCATCATTGCAGAGATAGTGCCACGATAGTCGTTCCCCTTTCCCCATGCATGCATTAACGGTATCCATCGCCATGAGCGATGTTTATCAAATCCTCCTCCACGAGGTCGAGGGTGGATTAATAAAAACTGTTTAGGAACAGGCATTACCATTTCTTTTAATGCTAATTCTGTATCTGTTGAAACGGAACGGACATCGTTTGAAGTATAAAATTTATATTCCGGATAAAACAGTTCTAATTTAGGTAGGTCTGTATTTTGTAAGAGTATTTGATGTTGAGGTGTCATCGGTGCTGTTCCTAAGCCTGCGAACCAAAACTCATGCCTTCCGCCAGCAATAGGCGAATGGCTCATTGTCAGACCGATACAAATCTTAACAGCATTTTGAGGGTTGAATGAGGTGCCAGCCCGCGGAGGTGTTTCCCACAACTTAAACCTGTCCGGTGTCAGTGCGTAGAATTGCCAATCGGTACTCAAAGGAACAGCGGTAATCCATCTCGAACTATCTTTCTCACGCCATTCAATAGTTAGATAATCTGTTGCCTTGCTCCCTTTGGCAAAGAAAACGGTAATCAGATGATTATCCGGGAATGGATTTTCCAGAGATGGAGTTGCAAAAATATCCCAGCCTTTCATATCAATAGTAGAAGCATGAAAACCGTGTAATATTTGGTTCGGAACAATATCTTTCAAAGATTGATACTCAAAAATTGCAGGTGCTTGCAAATTATTGCTCTCTCTTTGCCAGTCTTTTATACTCGCTTCGGCAAGAGGGAATGAATTGGGGACTAATGAGGAAAAATGTTCCCGAACAAATTGCATAGGCTTTATACAGCGATTACCGTCCCAGATATAGTTATTGTTCCAGAGAGGTGCGCCGAATGCGACTAAATCCCCACCTCGTTTAATGAATTCCATGATAGAAGGTGCTGTCAAAGCAGGTAAAGAAAAACCGGGAACAATAACCAGCAAATCCGTATCATTTAAAACATCCTGTTTAGAAAGAAACTCCTCTATTTGCATATCCTTTGTTTGGTATAACCCGTTATTCAAAACAGCGGAGACCTTCTTCCCTGTGGAAACCCATTCGGAGTTAGCCTCAGTATATAAGATAATGGCTTTTGGGGTATACTCAACAGATAAAGACTTTCCCGATAATAGGAGGAGGCAAGAAATTATCAAAGACAATCTCAATAAAAAGCACTTCATAAATTTATCCTTTTTTAATGAATTTATACAAAAGGATAGTATAATTATGTTAGGCTTTACAATGTGAGTTTATTACAGACAAAACAAAAAAATAACACAGGATAATAAAAACATGTGGAATAAAAATTATACGGGGTGGACGATTATACTTCTGCTGTCTCTTTTAACGACCTCAATATTATTTGCCCAGGAAAAGACTTGCTATAAATCCGACACAAATGCGATAGACCGAATATCTTTTTCATCAGATTCAGAGATATATCGTTATGATTTGAATACAACTACTTTTGCTAATACTATTCCAAATATAGATCTATCGTTCTGTGATTTGGAAAGAAGCGTTTTAGCAACGAATCTGTATGCTCAAGTTGATATAAACAGAACGAAAACAGTTGGCAATGTTTCCCCGAAAACCACATTCCGATTAACAATAACGCATAGTGGAGATGCAACAGGCACAACTTTTCCTGGGGTGGGTGTTTATGAATATCCCTCTGGACAAACCGTAGGTATTAGTGTGGCAACAACCAATGGTGTTTATTTCGGCGGTTGGTCAGGTGATGCAGCAGGTTCCAGCGAGTTTATACAGGTGGTAATGGATAGTGATAAAAGTATTGATGCCCGATTTACCAGCACGGGACATATATTAAATGTTAATATCATAGGTGAAGGGGGAACTACCCCGGGTCCTTTTGGAAACCCACATCGTTATTCCAGCGATGTTTATGTAAACATAGTTACATATCAAACAAACCCATTATGGCGATTTGAACACTGGGAAGGAGATTATGGAGAAAACGACCCGAATAGTTATATATTGTTCAATTTGCTGATGGACCAGGACCGAAATATTACGGCGGTATTCATCCCAAAACCGTATTATGATTTAACAATTGAAATTATTGGTAATGGAAATGTTTCTCTTCAGGAGGACTTCGAGGACCCTATCATTCTTACACCAGGTTTGTATTCATATACTTATCTTGAATGGACATACATCCGTTGTGAAAGAATTGAGACGACTGAAGGCTGGAAATTCCTCCGCTGGGAAGGGGACTTCGGCGATATGTCAGCGACCTATCCGAGATGTGCTTTTTCGATGGACAAACATCGCCATGTTCGGTGCATCTTTACAGACAAAGCACAAGTGCCAAATGTGGTAGGAATTAAACAAAGTGAGGCTACCACTGCTATCACAAAAGCATGGCTAACCGTGGGAGATATTACAGAAGCATGTAACGATGAATATCCATCAGGCTATGTTATCAATCAAGACCCACCCGCAGGCACTACCGTGGAAATAGGTAGTTCTGTATCCCTTGTCTTATCTACGGGACCTTGCCCGGTAACTGTGCCGAATGTGGTAGGCATGACCACAGCAGAAGTCGAAACGGCATTAACAAATGTGCGATTACTATTAGGGAATATAACGGAGCAATGTAATAATGAAGTAGAAGCGGGAAGAGTTATAAGTCAAAATCCTATGGAGGGAACAATTCTACCACCGGGTAGCATGGTTGATGTTGTAGTCTCATTAGGACCCTGTCCCGTCACTGTGCCGAATATAATCTGGCAATTTCGTTTCGATGCAGAAAATATGATAGCCAATGCAGGGTTGGAAATAGGTATCGTGACAGAACAGTGTGACGATTTAATCCCTGCAAACAGGGTAATAAATCAATATCCACAGGCAGGACTTCAGGTTCCATCAGGCACTGAGGTAAACTTTACCGTTTCCGCTGGTCCATGTCTAATAACGGTTCCTAATATTGTGCAGTATAGTCAGACTATGGCACAAAATATAATTCTTGCGGCAGGTCTAACTGTCGGTGAGGTTACCGAGCAATGCCATCCCTCTATCCGAAAAGGTATAGTAATTAGCCAATCCCCATCAGCAGGTCAGAAAGTACCACCTAACAGTTCCGTTGATTTTGTAATATCCTCCGGACCTTGTAGTGAAGGGATGCAAGAAGGGGTTCCTGAGGGTATCGAAGGGGAAGGGATAGTAGAAGGTTCAGCGGAAGGTTTTCCAGAGGGTGTCGAAGGAGAAGGGATATCCGAAGGTTCGACGGAAGGTTCTTCTGAGGGTATCGAAGGGGAAGGTGCGTTGGAGGGCACTACTGAGGGTGTTGAAGGGGAAGGTGTGTTGGAAGGTTCGGTGGAAGGAGAAGGGATATCCGAAGGTTCGGTGGAAGGGGCTCCTGAGGGTATCGAAGGGGAAGGCGAAGGGGAAAAACCTCCGCATAGTGCAGACCCGAATGGCGATTGGCAAATAAACTTGTCTGAATTACTTCGTGTAATTCAGTTCTTTAACTCCGGTGGCTACCATTGTGCGCTTCCGGAAGAAGTGTCTGAAGATGGATATATCCCCGGAATTGACGGTGATAAAAGTTGTGTTCCCCATAGTTCCGATTATAACCCACAGGATTGGACAATCGGTTTAAGTGAATTATTGCGACTAATCCAATTCTTTAACTTCGGTGGTTATCATGCGTGCCTTGACGGTGAGGATGGCTACTGCCCCGGTATTTAAAAAAGACACACAGGCATAAAGTCCTGTGCTAACTTTTGAAAAGTATCGGTGGATTTATGGGTTTTGCCTATTCAATAGTGTTATCTGGGATTGCTTTTGTGCTTTTTTACTCAACAACGAAACCTTCTTTTTCGAGAAGTGTCTTGATTTCAGATAGGAGTATTCCACGAGCATAGGCTGTCTGATTTGGCGAAATCGGATGTAGTATTTCGGAAAGTTTCTTGCGGTGCAATAAATCGGCAATCAGGACAGAGTCCTGTGCTTCTATTAAAATAACAGGGCGAACTTTTACCCGCTTAACCGTATGCATCCAGTCTTCTATTGTGGAGATGACTATATCCGGAATTTGCTGTTTGCGGGCATTTTGCATTAAGTGTTGAATGAACTGATTAGGGTCAGCACCGCTTTGCAATCCCTTCAAGAAGGATTCTTTAGTAATCGAATATATGGAGACAGGACCGCTATTGCTTTTCTTTTGGGCGAATAGTTCTATCCAGATTAATTGCAAGGGGTCGGCATTAACTGTCGGAATGATAATCTCAAAATTGGGTTGGACTATCCACTCATGTTTTTTGATATATTTTTCTTTCAACTTTTTCGTAGGTTCTAATGAGAATAGGAGATATTCCCCGATTTCGCTGATACGGAAAAACCGTTCTTTTTTGGCAGAGCCAAGTTCAATAATGCCAAACCAGAAGAAAGTGTTCTCTATAAAAACGACACTGTCTTTCTCTTCGCAACATTCCTCCGAAGGTGAATATTCCCAGAAATTGTCCTTTGTCTGTTTCAATGCATAATGGGACAATTCGCAATAACGAGCATAAACTCTTTTTCCAAATTCATTTAAAGAATACCATGTGTAAGGCTTTAATGTCTGCAATTCCAAAAGAGTTGCAGATAAAGATGGAAGTGTTTCGTCATCTTTGATAAACGCCTTGAAAATCTTTTTCAGTCTTTCCGGGAAAGACATATTTACAAGTTCTTCAAGGTTAACAATACGGAGTGTATTATCTACCTGGGCAAGCAGACCTGCTTTTTCAGCCAGCCAAACGAGTGTTTCAATAGGTGGATATGCACCTTCAGGTTCATCGCGAGCAATTCGTTGCTCATCCAAACGGCTAATTTGTCCTGACGGGGTTAAATGTAAGGGAGATATAGCAACTTTAGCAAGAAGTTTTGATATCCGTTCTGCTAATGAAAAACCACAATTCTCAATACGAGTTATTTTAGTATTTACAGGAGTGATTGTTTGTTTTAATCTTTCTTTGATCTCTTTTTTCTGTTCTTTATGATGTCGAATTTCGGAAAGGATACTGATAAAACGGTTTAATCTGTTTTGCCCATTGAAACGAAAAAGTTCGAAGAGAACAAACTGACTAAGTAATTCTTCCAATGCTTCTTCAATTTCTATATTATTATACTCCGTAAACCTTTGCCGTATCTGTTGAATGGGAACGATACCTGTTTTACTTTGCCATAAGAAATCAAAAATTTCCTTTGCTAATTCAGAGAAAGAATAACCAGCAACATATTCAAGAACCGATTCGGGGGTCTTATATAAGTGCTCTATAATTTCGCTGGCTAATGACATCCATCCAATTACACGATTTATCTTTAATTTCTGTTCCAATTCTCTGCGTTCAGAGTTAGAATAACCTTGTAAAGATTTATAAATAGAATTAATATCTCCGAGGCTATTCAGGTTATCCTGCACCCTACGAATAACAGGTAGGGCTTCCGGGACTACTTTTATCCGATTTAAATCAAAAAAGAAGAGTTTTGGATAAAGGCTATAAATATAATTAATTGTCTCTTCTGAGGTTTCAAGTTTCGCGGATAAATAGCGGCTCGTAAGCCCCCCCCCGACTGTTTGAAGACAATTCAAGAGCCATATAAAACGATGTTTGGTCCATCCCTTCAAAGGCGGACAATAGATTATAACTATAACGCATCAACTTGCGGACCTTTTCAAAATACAGTTAACCTTGCACCAATTGAACATAACATTATATAGGAAATGCTCCATTAGTTCAAATCATGAACAACGAATGAGAAAGGAAAAGTATTCATAAAAGATGATTTGCTAACCTATAGGACATAGATAACGGATTTATATTTTTAAAAGTAAAGATTTTCATATATACTCCCTTTTTTTGTGAAGCCATCTTATCGCATAATTTTGGAGTGAGTCGATTTTTATTCGTGTCATTCGTGGTAGGAAGAATTAACCACAAAGAACACAGAGGAAATTTTACACAAAGGTTACGGAGGAGAATTTATTTACGGTAAGGGGACGGAATTAAAAATGGGGAGGAGGCGAAAGATTTTTTGCGTATACATTGTGAACTTTGTGCAAGGTCTTTGTGCCCTTTGTGGTAAGAAGAATTAACCACAGAGGACACAAAGGAAATTTTACACAGAAGGAGACGAAGGAGGATGCAGCTACAGTAAGTGCATGAAATTAAAAAATGGAGAGGAGGTGGAAAATTTTTCGCCTCTACAAGACATTTTTTATGAGGGTGTGAAATTAAACACCCGAATCGGGGGAACACTACATCTACGGGAAGGGTAATTATGTGAGAAAAACACAGACAGGAATGTCTGTGCCACATTAATACCTATAATGTCCCATAAGTCTTATATGTCCTCTATGTCCCAAAACACCCGAAGCGGGGAGGTTTCAGCTACAGGGAAGGGCAATGATATTTTGTTAAGAGAATTAACCACAGAGGACACGGAGGGAAGAATACACAAAGGGCACGGAGGAGAATTTACACAAAAGGCACAAAGGGGGATTTGTTTATGTTAAGGGGACGGGATTAAAAATGTGTAGAGACGAAAGATTTTTTCGCCTCTACATGATATTGATTGCATATCAATTTTATAATTGGGGATTTGCGATATTGATGATGTCTTAACGGAATACGCGAAGAGGGCGATTGCCAATCGCCCCTACAAGACAATTTTATAATGGCATAAAATTAAACACCCAAAGCGGGGAGGTTTCAGCTACGGGGAAGGGCAAAGATTTAAAATGTAGGAGCGAAACATGTTTCGCCCTAACGCTGTATTGATTGCATATCAATTTTTATATTGTGATTTGAGATATTGTTAGGGTCTTAACGGAATAGAAAACGCATATCTGGCAAGGCCGCCCGGTAAGGTTAAGAGGGCGATTGCCAATCGCCCCTACAAGACATTTTTTTCATCACGGGGCACTGCCGTGCGGATGGGGTTTGGACGATTTAAAACCCGCCTGCCTGGCAAGGCCGCCCCTACAAGACATTTTTTTTATCAGGGGGCACTGCCGTGCGGGCGGGATTAGACGAGGTAAATAATGCCTACCTGGCAAGGTTGCCCGCCTGGCAAGGTCGCCCTAACGATGCATTGATTGCATATCAATTTTATAACGGGGACTTGCGATATTGATAAGGTCTTAACGGAATTAAAAATGCCTGATTAACAAGGCTTGACACGATTGCACAGATGGAGAAAGGATTTTCTTTCTTCGTTTTTATCTGTAGCAATTCGTGCTACTCGTAGCAATGGGATCATTAACCCAAATTATCACAATTTCCTGCAAAGTCTCGTTCGTCCCATCTGTCCCATGTGTCCCAAAACACCCGAAGCGGGAACGCTGTAGTTACGGAAAGGGGGATGATTTTTTGTTAAGAGAAATTAACCACAGAGGACACAAAGGAAATTTTACACAGAGGACACAGAGGGGGGGAGGATATAAAAACACAGACAGGAATGTCTGTGCTACATTGGAGGCAATTTTTATCTATATTTTTGTATGAAGGACGGAAGAAAAACACAGACGAGAATGTCTGTGCTACATTAATACCTATAATGTCCCATAAGTCCCATTCGTCCCATCTGTCCCATAGGTCCCATTCTCTCCACAGATCCCAAATCCTCCGAATCGGTGAGGATTCTTCTACAGGTAGAGCAAGGATTTTTTGTTATGAGAAATGAACTATATAGGACACGGAGGATGTTAATAATAGCAGGATTAATTGCAAGGAAGAGGTGTAAAAGAATATATGGTGTCTGTTGGGGTGAAAAATTATAGGTTTCTACTGTTATGTTAATTTGCGCCAAGGGGATTTA
>AWNW01000043.1 GCA_000493945.1 Candidatus Hydrogenedens terephthalaticus JGI OTU-1 | reverse complement strand
GAAAGATTTTTTGCATATACATTGTGAACTTTGTGCAAGGTCTTTGTGCCCTTTGTGGTAAGAAGAATTAACCACAGAGGGCACGGAGGAAGAATACACAAAGGGCACAAAGGGGGAGGAGGATTTATTTAAGGTAAGAACAAGGACANAAGAAAACACAGACAGGAATGTCTGTGTTACATAGTGGGGTACATTAGGTATGTTTTTATTGATATATTTGTAGGGGCAAGGACAGAAAGAGAACACGGACAAAATGTCTGTGCTACATTGGAGGATAATTTCTATCTATTTTTATCAAGGGCATGGATTTAAAAATATAGGGGCGAAAGATTATTTGCATCTACAGATTGGTGGTCAAAGAATTGATAGATGAGGATGTGAAGAAATGATAAGATTTTATAGGGTAATTTTTTATATGAAAAGGGTGGGATTTAATACATTTTTTTGGATAAATTTTTGAATGGTTAATGAACGATTTGGTGGTAGGTAGGATTGAACTTCTTGAATGTCTTCGTCATTCAATAACGGTTTTGCGTATGTTAGACGGAAATCGCAGGGGATAGAACTATGTAATAGTATCATCAGCGTTTTCTTTATTGCTTCAATATCTGTTTCCACCCCTGTCAGATGTGCATATTTATGCCATGGTGCTTTGATGTCCAGAGCGAAGTAATTAATTAGATTATGTTTGATCAATTTTTCTACTACTTCGGGGTTTGATCCGTTTGTATCAAGTTTTACTTTATAACCCAATTCCTTGATTTTTTTCACAAATTCTATTAAGTCTGATTGTATTGTAGGTTCTCCACCTGTAATTACTATCCCGTCTAACTTGTTTTTCCGTTCGTTTAAGAATGTAAATATGGTTTCTTCGGGAATAGGTGGCAGAAATAACTCAGGAAGTACTAATGATGGGTTATGACAAAAAGGGCAACGGAAATTGCAACCTTGAGTGAATACAATCGCAGAAACGCAGTCGGGAAAGTCTGATAAGGAAAAAGGCTGAAATCCACCAATCTTCATAAGGATAATGGCTCTATTTTAGATTATCGTTTAATAAGGGAGCTAATCAATTTTGTATCTTGCTCGCAGTTCAAATTCTGCCCGTTTCCCTTCATTCCATTGACTTACAGGTCGCAGATAACCGACAACACGAGAGTATACCTCTGTTTCTTTTCCACATTTGGGACATGACGGAAATTCTCCACGAATATACCCATCCTGTGGACAGACGGTAAAACTGGGACTTAAAGTAAAATAAGGAAGTTTGTATCCCTCACATACCTTTTTCACGAATGCTTTTACCGAATTGGGGTTGGCTACTGCTTCACCTAAGAAGATGTGCAGAACCGTTCCGCCGGTATATCGTGTTTGTAGCGGGTCCTGCAAGTCAAGCACTTTGAAAATATCATCGGTATAATTTACAGGTAATTGTGTGGAGTTGGTATAAAATGGGACACTGCCGTTCTTCAGTTGTTCCATGTTTGCGAAATGGGCATCGGGATAGCGTTCATAATCCAGCCGTGCAAGGCGGTAACTGGTGCCTTCTGCGGGGGTTGCTTCGAGGTTGTATAGATTGCCTGTTTCCTGCTGAAATTCTCTTAATCGGTTTCTTGCATGGTCTAATACGCGGATGGCAAATTCGGAACCTTCAGGCGTGCCAATATCCTTTCCAAGTAGGTTCAGGCATGCTTCATTCATTCCAACCAAGCCAATTGTAGAAAAATGATTGTTCCAATAATGATTGTATCGTTGGTATACATTCCGCAAATAAAATTTTGTGTAAGGATATAAATCGTTATCGGTCAATTGTTCGAGAACCTTCCGCTTTGTTTCAAGGCTGGTGCGGGCAATATTCATTAAATTATCCAATCGGTCGAAAAATTCATCCTCATCCGCAGACAAATATCCAATTCGTGGCATATTGATGGTAACCACACCGATAGACCCTGTTAACGGATTTGCCCCGAAAAGTCCGCCTCCTCTCCGTTCCAATGCACGCAAATCCAGACGCAAACGACAACACATGGAACGAGCATCACAGGGGGACATGTCGGAATGGATAAAATTAGCAAAATAGGGAATACCATATTTCGCTGTTACTTCCCATAAACGGATAAGGTCCGGGTCATCCCAGTTAAAATCTTTGGTAATGTTGTAGGTAGGTATCGGGAAACTGAATACCCGTCCTTTGGCATCTCCTTCGGAAAGAACTTCAAGAAACGCAGAATTGAATATCTTCATTTCCTCTGCGAACTCACCGTAAGTAGCATCTTGATATTCGCCACCAATGATAACAGGCTGATTGGCTAAGTTGGCTGGCGGTTGCAAGTCTAATGTCACATTTGTAAATGGGGTCTGGAAACCAACACGCGTGGCTACATTCAAATTAAAAATAAATTCTTGTAGTGCTTGTTTGACCTCACGATAATCCAATCCGTCATAACGGATAAAAGGTGCTAATAAAGTGTCGAAATTACTGAAAGCCTGCGCCCCTGCTGCTTCACCCTGTAAAGTATAAAAGAAATTAACAACCTGCCCCAATGCTGTGTGAAAATGTTTTGCCGGTTTGCTCTCTGCTTTTCCCGGTGCTCCTTGAAAACCATTTAGCAACAAGTCTTGTAAATCCCAGCCTACACAATAGACCGATAATAAACCGAGGTCATGTAGATGTAAATCCCCGGAACGGTGTGCTTCTCGAACCTCCGGGGTGTAAATTTTATTGAGCCAATATACCTTGCTAATTTCACTGGAAATATAATTGTTCAAACCTTGAAGAGAATACGCCATATTGCTGTTTTCCTGAACTTTCCAGTCCATTTTTTCAAGGTAACGGTCAATCAAATCTACATCGGCTTTGTTGACCATTTCGCGGATACGCGCATGCTGGTCTCGATAAAGGATATATGCCTTCGCCGTTTTCTTGAAAGGCGACATTAATAAAATTTCTTCTACTGCGTCCTGAATTTCTTCGACAGTAGGATGTTCATCTAACGGCATCGTTTGCAAAAGAGCCAATACGCGAAGTGTTAAACGGCGAGCAATATCTATCCCAAATTCCCCAGTAGCTTTCCCTGCCTTTAATATGGCTTGGGTTATTTTTCCTGCCGAGAAAGGAACCTTTCGCCCATCTCTCTTCAATACATGCGTAAAAGGAACCAACTCTGTAAAAACCTCAGCCGAACTTATTTCCCAATTCTGCATAGCCTACGCTCCCTAAATTAAATTTTTATTTATTTAAAAACTTTAATTTCATTATCCATATTTAATCCGCCCAAAAAAGAAGGTTGTTTTTACCTTCGGGTAAAATTTGGGAGGGCTAATTACTGTTTGATTAAATTTTCATAGAAAATAAAAAAAAGATAAAACTATTTTATAACAAAAAATACACAATGTCAAGTAGAATTTTATTCCCGATATACAATATATAGTGATATTGAGTGAATAATCTGTGGAAAAATTGTTCAGAATTCTGTGGATAACAATGTTGATAATCTGTGGATAACCTGTGGATAAGTAGGGGAAAAGTTACAAGAAAATTAATGATTTTTACCTAAAAATTGTCTTTTATTTTTGTTAAAAAAACGATGTGTAAAACGGGATTTTTATACACCGTTTTTATCGGAATAATTTGTGTGCAAAACTTAAAAAATATGAGTTAAAAATTCTTTTCAAAGCGAAGGATACAAAGGAAAAATCGTAGTTGATTTTTAATGGGGAAATTATTGTGAAAGATAAAAGGGTTATTTGTTTTATGAAATAGGGAGAGTGTAGAGAATAGCGAGGGAGGAGGAAAAATAAAGAATAATTTATTACCGTTTTTCACCAAGGGGTAGTGATTAATAAAAACTTAAAATTTTGGACATTCGACATCAAAGAACATGCCTTCAATGGGGATGTATTCAAAACGGACTACATTTTTATATGGGATAATTTCCACTACACGGATATTTTCAAATTCATCGCCGACGCGTGCAGCGACCCGTTTCTTTTCCCCCGTGATACGATTGATAACTTCAACGAAAATGGTTATTTGTCCTGTCTCTTTATCTTCAAGTAAACCGCGAACGAAGACTTTAGGTTGTGCGATTAATTGTTCTCCCCGCATTCTTAATCGTCTCAGTGCTTCGCTTCTCGCTCCTAATGTTTCATATATATCAATACATACTAATGCCAGAACCCAGCGGTTATTCTCTTTGGCAATTTTCGCCCACTGGGCAACTTCTTTAGCTACCTCTTTGCAGGCTTCCTGGGCTAATGGGTTATCAGCATTTTTTTGCACAAAATTGAAGACATCATTCATCACCTGCAATCTTACATCTTCACGAATATAGGGATAATTTCCATCCGACGAGAATGGTATATATATCTGAAGCGGAGATAGTATTTCCTTTATTTGTTTTACGAAGTCTTCTTTAGTTTGAGGGACTTCTGCTGGTTTTTTTGTTTCTTTGGGGCGACATGCGCTTATCAGAGTTATGATAAGTAAACAACCAATGAGTAGTAATGTATAATTTTTGTTAAATTTCATAAGAACCTTTTCTTTGTTTTGCAAAGGATTGCAATTGGTTATTTTTGGTAATTATTTGTATAAACACATTATAATTAAATTTCTTTCAATTGAAAAACGAAAGAACAGGTAAAGTTTAGGTGACATCAGAAATTTTAAATATAGAGCAAAGACATATCTGGTCGGTATCGGAATTAAACCGAAAAATCCGTGATTTGCTGGAAGCAGAAATTGGCTATATCTGGCTTAGCGGAGAGATTTCGAACTGGCGAGTTGCACCTTCCGGTCATGCGTATTTTACCTTAAAAGATGCGGATAGTGAACTCACTTCTGTGATGTTTCGGGGTTATCTTCAAAACATAAAATTTCAACCCGAAAATGGTATGGAAGTGCTTGTTTTTGGGCAGATTACGGTATATGAAAAGCGAGGAGCCCATCAAATCATTGTGGAACAGATGGAACCCAAAGGTATTGGCGCTCTTCAATTAGCATTTGAACAATTGAAAAAGAAATTAGAAGCGGAAGGATTGTTTGACCCTGCTCATAAAAAGAAATTACCTCTACTGCCTAAAAAGATTGGAATAGTAACTTCTCCATCGGGGGCGGCAATACGCGATATATTAAAAGTATTGTCTCGCCGTTTTGCGAATATCCATGTGATTCTTTATCCGGCACGAGTACAGGGGGAAGAAGCAAGCATGGAAATTGTTGCAGGAATTCGATATCTGGACCAATATGGTGTAGATGTTATTATTGTTGGCAGAGGAGGTGGGTCTATTGAAGACCTCTGGCCCTTTAATGAGGAAATAGTTGTCCGTGCGGTGTATGAGGCAAAAACGCCCATTATCTCAGCGGTAGGTCATGAAATTGATTTTACACTAACAGATTTTTCCGCTGATGTTCGTGCTCCGACCCCATCTGCAGCCGCGGAAATGGTTATTCAGGACCAGACGGTTTTATGGGATGTAATACAAACAAGGAAACAAAAGTTGGTTCGAGCCGTTAAACAAATTTCTAATCAATATCGCCATCGGCTTGAACTGGCTCAACAGCATCGTGGTTTTCAAAGTGCTCGTGGTATGGTTCGTGAGAAATTGTTCCGATTGTCGGATTACAGAAAGCAATTGGAGGATTGGTGGGAATGGGAAAAAGAAGCGTTACATTCACGAATACAAAAGGCGATGTATGCTTTACAGATCATGTCCCCTCAAACAAGAGTTCAATCTCAAAAAGAGAAATTAGACTATATTAAGAAGCAGTTAGAACAAAAAATAAATGTTACCTTTCAAGATAGAAAATCGAAGTTTAGGTATCATGCTGCTAAATTGGACGCACTAAGCCCGCTAAAGGTGTTGGGGCGAGGATATGCTCTTGTATGGCTTGAGCCTGAACATAAATTGGTTCGGTGTGTGCAACAATTGGATGTAGGGAATTTTGTTAAAATGCAATTTTCAGATGGCACAGCAGATGCCATTGTTAAAAACAGAGAATATAAAAAGGATGAATTACCATGAAGGAAAAGCAAGAGAAACCTGCTTATGGAAATTTTGAAAAAGATTTGGAAAAATTAGAACAGATTGTTCAAATTTTAGAAAAAGGCGAATTGACATAAGAAAAAAAATGCTAAACTATATTTATTGGAAAATTGAATAACGAAGTAGCAGTAACCCTAAAACCCAAACAACCAAAATAAGGAGACCTTCTATGCGTATCACAAACTTCATCAAAAATTATCCCTGCACAATGTTTTTAATTTTTTTCATCTCGGTTGGTATTTTTATTGTTTTTATAAATGAAAAAATACATGCAACAGATACAAATAATACACCAGGATGTAGTTGCGAAAGTTTTTACTGCACAACATACCAGAGTTTGCCTAATGATAGACATTTATGTAGCACAACAAAACCACCAAATTGTAAATGCCTTCATAAACCAACTATTACAATTTGCCCAGGACATATTGCCGCTCTTTGTACAGGGACAGTTATAATATCTTCCGGATGTAGTAGTAGTACTAGATCATGTTCTCCTGATGATTGTAATCCTAAATGTGATACCCCTCCGTTTTCAAATTGTCCAAATTGTAATTGTCAAGGATGCAAGGTATATGAAGAAATACATAATGGAAATTGTGTTGTAATTCCGGATCCTCAATTTGGAGATTATCTTTGTGATAATAAATGTTCATATAAAGTAATTCGAACCTATTAATATACAAAAATGTTCATTACTTTACTTTACAATATCATTATATATACTGTCCCTTGCGAACCCAATACAAATTACAAAGAACAACATGCACTTATTGAACATCTAAAAGAAAATATAGATATAAATAAAATTAAAACTTTCTATTGTAAGTATACATTATTTTCTGAACTATATTTCCTCTTAGGTAGACTCGATGGAAAAATAAAGGAAAAGCATTCCGTTTTTGAAAGAGAAATAGCATGGGACAATTACCTTAATAAAGGGAACTTCCTTTTTACGGATTTTTATAATCTAAAGTCTACTAATGAGAAAGATATTGCTTTAAATAATAAGGAGGATGCTATCAATAACAAAGAGAAACAAGAAACTCGTCTTGAAAGAAAAAAAACAGAAGAAAATGATATTCCAAAAACATCCCTTGTTGATCTAATTAAGACAAAATTAGAGCAAACGAGTCAGCAATATTATATTCAACATGATAATATTAGTCACGAAACAACTATCCCTAAAAACATCCATTTTATTAAATACATCTATCAACGATACAAAGGAAAAGAATACAATGTTATATTTAAATACTTTGAAGATGGTAATACAGACACCGTAAAGATAGAAGCCCCTATAACAAATATGGGGGGAGAATATTCGATTTTATATACATTTTTTGTAATTGATTTAAGACAAACAGGTAAAACACCTTATATCAAATATATTACATTGAGTGAATTTTTAGAATCCCCAGGACCTTTTCATATTAGTAAAGAAGATAGATATACTGTTTTATGGCATTATACACGTATAAAAACATCAACAGATATGGAATATGAATTACCTTTTAGTATTGATATATGGATAGATAGTAATTGGGATATACATAAAATTGATTTTATCCATTATTATTCTCGCTTGATGGATATAGAGAAATTTCATGAAGTAAATTGGAATGATAAGATTGATTATAAATATCCATCTCTCCTTATAAAGAGAATTGAATATAGTGATTACCGAACTTTCGATGGAAATATTCGAATTCCATTACATGTAAATATTATCGAATATGAAACTAATACAAATACAGAAGAGGGTAAGAAATTAGAAATAGATTTTAGGAATGGAACTATTTCTCCACTTCAATACCTTTTTAACAAAACTAAAATACCTATGGGAATAAATTTAAAAGAAGAATATTTTCTCGACCCTAACTCTATAAAAGTTAATCAAAAACTTTCAAAAGAAATATTCCAACCTCCTGACTTTTCTCAAAATAAATCAAAAACATATAAATATTCTCCTCTCTTTTTTGTATGTGGTTGTGTTTTTATAACAATTGCTGCAATATATATTACAAACAGATATTTTGGGTGGCATATTTAATGTTATTTAAAAAATATAGAAACCATATATCTTCTTTCACTTTAATATGTTTAATTTTCATAATAAAAAGTACACGCTAGAGATAAATTATGTTTCAATATATTTATATTTCTAATTACAAAATCAATCTATACAGTACTTTAAATTTTATCGGAATGTTTATTTTAGTAACAATAGCAATACGCTGGAATTATAAATATGGTCCTAAGTTCCCCATAGGTTTAAGTATATTATTTTTCATTGTCCCTTGTGCAACTATAGTAGCACGGTTACTCTTTTTTATATTTTTAGCTAGCCCCATTA
This sequence comes from Candidatus Hydrogenedens terephthalaticus JGI OTU-1, assembly GCA_000493945.1. Taxonomy (GTDB): domain Bacteria; phylum Hydrogenedentota; class Hydrogenedentia; order Hydrogenedentales; family Hydrogenedentaceae; genus Hydrogenedens; species Hydrogenedens terephthalaticus. Next base: position 547 of record AWNW01000043.1, on the reverse strand, counting down.
TTAAAATGAATTTCTTCGATTTGAATATCAGTGGATATATGGCATTGGGAACTATATTCGGTGGAATTTTTGGGGCTCTTGTGTATCTTGAACTGAAAAAAATACCAAAAATCGAAGGATTGGAATTATTTATTCCTTATATCCCTATTGGAGGAATTTTTAGCAGGTTAGGTTGCTTCTGCGCAGGTTGTTGTTACGGAACGGTTACATATTCTATTTTTGGTATATGTTTTCCAAAAAACAGTCTCCCATGGGTAGACCATATTCGTCAAGGAATAATCACTTCGGACCAGTTTTTCTCCCTGCCTGTGCATCCGACGCAACTGTATGAAATCGGAATGTGGATTATTGCCGGGATTATCCTTATTACTACCCGTAACTGTAAACCCAGAAAAGGGGTTATAATTTTATTATTTACTATTCTATGTTTTCTCATGCGGTTTGTGGAAGACTTTGTCCGTGCGGATTACGATAAGGTAGTATGGAACTTAGACCTCATGCAGATACTTGCCTTATTCATCATTCCTCTATCCCTCCTCGGTATCCT
>AWNW01000042.1 GCA_000493945.1 Candidatus Hydrogenedens terephthalaticus JGI OTU-1 | reverse complement strand
AACGGTTGCAAAACACATTCTTTTGCCTCCGATAAAAAGATAATGAGCAAAAATTCGTTAAAGATGGTAAAATTATTAAAGAGATTGGTTGTACAAGAAAGATTAAATAGGAGATTTTTTATGTATATGAGAACAAGATTTTTTTTGGTGCTACATACTATATTTTTAGCATCAACTTTGGGGACAAGTGCTTTTGCACAAACATTTGTAAAAAATGATAAATTCCCAGTATTTACAGCAAAAGATATTAACGGAGAGGAAATAAACTTAAATAATTATATTGAGAAAAACGAACCCGTTTTGGTTATTTTCCTATTCTCTCCCAAAACAGGCGAAGAAATGGCAACGAAATTATCTGTATTAGACCTTCAATTTGGAGGGAAAAAACTTGAAATTATAGGTGTTGGCTGTAAAGAAAATACTGAAGGACTTAAACAATTTGCAAGTAGATTGGATTTAAAATTTAAGATTGTATCAGAGCAAGATTTATCCGATAAATCATGGCTAAGTAAAGCAGATGTACTTCCCATGATTTTATTTGTTGCCCCGCCATCTATGGTGATTGAAAGAGTTTTAAGAGGGGGAGGACATCAATTAAGTTTATTAAAGGAAACTGCGGAATTCTTTTATAGAAAGAAAGATCTGGAAACCGCAACTAAAATGTTGGATACCTCTATCCCAGATGAAAAAACAAATGCTTCACAAGAGTTGCAGGAACTTAAAGGTTATATTTTGTCCGAACAAGGCAAAATTGATGAAGCAGAAAAAGAATTTGGGGCGATAAATGCTACTGCAGGTTTAGCAAAACTTGCATATATGAAGGGAGATTACCAAAAAGCAATTGAATATGCAGACCAGGTTCCCAATGATGGTTATGCACAAACTATTAAAGGCATGGCACTTTCAAAATTAGGTAAAACAGAAGAAGCACGAGCGATTCTGCAAAACAATGAAAACAAAATAAAATACGATTGGATGAAGGCAGAAAACCTAAATGCTCAAGGTAGAATATCTCAAGAAACAGGCGATGATACAAAGGCATTGCAGGAATTTGAACAAGCAGTCTCGCTTGACCCGATGAATGTTGTTGCATTAAGTAACAAAGCCGTTGTTCATCAAAAAAAGGGAGAACTGGATAAAGCAAAAGAAATCCTAACAGAAGCATCAAAAAGGGGAGAAGACCAGGTAACACAGTTGTTATTACAGCAGATAACTGAACAGATACAAAAAAATAATGATGTGGAAAGACAAAAGGTTATACAAGAACAAATATCGCAATTAACAACTCGGTTTAAAGAATTAAAAGAAAGCGGGGCGGTATCAGGTGATACATGGGATACAAAGCCACCCATAGTAGCCTTCTTGAAAGGAAATACCACCGTTCAAGGGTTGCTTCTTGACAGAGCAGGGATTGACAGTGCTTTCCAGCGAGAACTTGAAAAAACAGTCAAAAACAAACTTACACCTGTGCAGGTTGTTGAAAGAGAAATGTTAGACAAACTTCTACAGGAATTACAATTAGGAAGTTCGGATTTAGCCTCTGCAGAGACACAAAGACAATTGGGGAAAGTTCTCTCGGCACGATTTTTAGGTTTCATAGAGTTTGCTTCATTAGGTAAATCTCCTATGGTATATGTTCGTCTTGTAGATACAGAAACAACAGAAATCGTGGGACAGTGTTCAAGTATCCTTAACGAAAATGATTTAATTGCAACCATTCAAAAAATTACAGAAGAAATGGAACAATGTTTCAAAGAGACAAATAGAAGTGTCCGAGGAACAGTTATATCTGTGGCTGACAACTCAATAACAGTAAATCTGGGGAAAAACCATGGGATTAAAGAAGGTTGTGTTTTAACTATCTTACGACAGGGAGAACCCATTGAAATCAATGGTAAAAAAGTGGGTTTTAGACAGGAACCCATTGGACAGGTAGAAATACAAGAAGTAGAAAATGAATACTCAACAGGAACACTCAAACTATCTAAACAAGATGCAAAAGTAGAAAAAGGAATGAAAGTAAAAGGAAATCTGTTCTAATAAAAAAAACAAAGGAGGGATTTATGAATAAACTATTGTTTTTTTTAGTGGTTATGCTTTTTTTATGCGCAAATAGTTTTGCCCATAAACCTATTGTTATTAATGGAGGACCATCAAGTATTGATAATCCCTATTATATAGAAGATGTAGACATTTCACAGGTGGCATATCACAATGCGACACAAGGTAAATTAGAAATCTGGTTAAAATTCTTTGGTAAAGAAAACCAAAAAATTAAAATACAATTAGGTTCTCCTAAATTAGATGATTCAAAACCGGTATATTTTCCCGCATGTGCAATTATTTCTAAGAGTTTGCCCCCTGTAACAGTTCCCTTTGCAGTGCCAATTGAATATGGGGGGCAGGTATTTACTACACAATCACAAAAACCCGAAATTTTTCATGAAGAATTTACAGGAACATATTCATGGATATTCCCTACAATTGAGTATATTTTACCTAAAACAGGAGATTATTACATTGTAGGTTATATTCCCGAACCCCGTGAAGGAAAATTTTGGATAGCGGTTGGTGAAAAAGAAAAATTTGGATTTTTAGATATTTTAGGCTTACCAAAAACCATCATAGATGTTAGAAATTTTCATGAAGTATTCCCTATAGGCGGAATATTAATCTGGTTTTGGTTTATTATTTTATTTATAATTTTAACTTTCTTTTCCTTATTAGGATTAGGCGGGTTATACCTTATAGGGGTTATTTAAAAAGATATTCAAGATATTTAGCAAAATGAGGAAAGGTAAAAACGAAACCCTCATTTAGTAATTTTTCCGGGTAAACCCTTTGATCTGTTAAAAATAATTCCCTTCCCATTTCTCCAAAAAATGTTTTTATAAAACAAGGGGGAATATGAAAGAATGCGGGTCTTTTTACAGCCTTAGATAAGAGAGAGCAGAATTCTTTTTGTGTTATGGGGTAAGGTGAAACAAAATTATAAGGACCTTGAGAATCCTCTTGTTTTAATAGAAAAATGATAGCATTACACAAATCCTCTACGGCTATCCAACTCAAAAATGCATTTTTATTTCCGACCACCCCCCCCTAAGCCTAAACGATATATTCTCATCAATCCGTTTAACAAACCACCATCCTTTCCCATTACGATACCAAAACGCATAAAAACAGTTTTGATGCCAGATGATATGGCTATTTGAGCAGAGTGTTCCCAACTTTCACAAAGAGTAGATAAAAAACTATCCCCCTTTTCACCAGTTTCTGTGATAGGTGTATTGATTATAGTCCCATAATAACCTATTGCCGAGGAAACGAATAATCTTTTGGATTTATCATTCAAATGGGCAATACTTTCTGCAAGAAATCTTGTAGTTATTACACGACTTTCGATTAAAATCTGTTTTCGCTTTTTTGTCCAGAAAGCATCAGCAATATTAGCACCGCTTAAATGAATAAAAATATCCATGTCATTGATTAAATTCAAATCAATAATTTTTTTATAAGGGTCCCAAAAAATTTCTTTTTCATTACAGGGCGTTTCACGAACTAACTTGTAACATACAAAGCCTTGATTGCAAAGATGGGAATATACATGTTTTCCTACAAAACCTGATGCGCCGGATAGAAGTATTTTCATAGGTTAAACCTTGTCTAAATTGATTGACATCTAACAGTTTATTATTTTACAATTACTAAATACAATGTTAAAAGATAAATAATATAGTAAATCCTTAAGGAGTGATATTTCCATGTCAATAAATAAAGAATTAGATTTAGAACAGCCTATACAGGATTTAAGACATGAAACTTTATTAAATATTGTAAGAACCGTAGCGGTATTATCAATAAAAGGAGAGGCATTTTTTCGAAGATATGGTTTAACAGAAGCACAATTCAATGTCCTTTTTGCTCTTAAATATAAAAAGAGAAAATGGACACAATCAGATTTAGGGCGGCGTTTAGTTGTCACACGCGCCAGCATTACTTCAATTCTTGATAAATTAGAAGCAAAAGGATTGGTATTGAGAAATTCTGTAGAAGGGAATAGAAGAATACGGCATGTGGAACTTACATCTGAAGGTTTAAATCTTGTTCGGAAAATGGAACCAATTTATAGGCGTAACATACATCGTCTTTTTTCTTGCTTTTCTGATAAAGAATGCAATGAGATTATTAAGTATATGGAAACTATCCGAGAGAGATTGATGACTATCCCTTACTCAACAAAAGATAACATTTAACACTTTCAAGAAAATAATTAAAAAAGGTCAGAAAATTCTATGGCTATTACCATAAAAAATATAAGAGAAGAGGAAAGATTTAATCTATTAGGGTTTTATTCACTACTTGCAACACAATTTCAAGGTGCATTTAGTGACAATGTATATAAATTAATAATTATTTTAAGTGTTCCCTTATTTCTTCCTCATGACTCAGCATGGCACCGCTTTGTTACCCCTGTATGTACAGTCTTGTTCAATTTACCATGGCTACTTTTTCCAGCATTAGCGGGTTCATTGGCAGACCGTTATTCAAAACAAAGAGTAACAATATGGACGAAAGTATGGGAATTAGGTGTTATGTTGATGGGGGCATTTGCTATTTTTCTAAAAAGCCATCATTTATTATTTTTCACTCTTTTCCTTATGGCAATGCAAAGTGCCTTTTTTAGTCCTGCTAAGTATGGGATTTTACCTGAAATCTTACCTGAGACCCGTTTGTCATGGGGAAATGGCTTATTAAATCTTTGGACATTCCTTGCCATTATTTTTGGAAATGCTGTAGGTGGATGGATGATAGAAGCATTTAAAAACAATTTATATTTAGCCATGTTTTCAATGGTAGGGTTATCGTCCATAGGGCTGATTACCTCCCTAATGGTAACCTATGCACCTCCTGTTGAGCCTGCCCGAAAAATTGAAATCAATCCCTTTGCCGGTCTTTCGGGTTATTTCAAGATATTCTTTAAAGATAAGCAACTATTACTTGCTATGTTAGGAATTACATATTTCTGGTTTGCTGGTGCCCTTCTTATGCAAAATATCGTGGAATATGGAAAGGTGGAATTGAATAACGCAGGGGCAATAGGAACATTATTGGCATTAATAGCCATTGGTATTGCATTAGGAAGTACTGCGGCAGGTTATTTTTCAAGAGGAAAAATTGAAATAGGATTGGCAGTAATTGGTAGTATCATTATGATATTCCTTTCTTTCTTATTATCAATTCCTGGACTTAGTTTGATTAAAATAACCATTTTAATGTTTGTTTTGGGGTTTGGAGCAGGTTTATTTGATGTCCCAATGGCTTGTTTACTTCAAAGACAAAGTCCAAATCAAGTGCGCGGAGCAATGATTGCTACAAGCAATTTAGTAACCTTTGGCGGAATGACTATTTCCGCAGCTTTGTTTATGTTGTTATTCAGTATCCTTAACTGTCCACCTCGATTTATATTTTTTGTTACGGGAATACTTTCAATAGTTGTTTTAACTGTAATGATAAGGATAGAAAAAAATATGATACTTCGTGCTATTCTCTGGATTTTAGACAGCACACTTTATAGGGTATTTGTCTCAAACAGAAACAGATTGCCCGAAAAAGGTGGTGCCTTAATTGTATCAAATCATGTGTCTTTTGTAGATGTAATGGTCCTTTTTTATAGTTTTGACCGAAAGATTGTTTTTGTAGTTGGTGAAGATGTATTAAAAGTTCGATGGATGCGTTGGATATCCAAGTTTTTAAATCTTATCTTAGTTCCCAATAATGCCACTATAAAAGATATTGAGGAAATAATCGTTAAGATACGGCAACAACTTGTTTTGGGTAATTGGGTGTGTGTCCCATGGGAGAAAAAATTTCATCCTTCTGGACCTGAAATGCCCTGGTATAAAGATTATAAGATACTTACACAAAATTTAGATGTTCCTATTATCCCTGTGTATATGGACCGCATAACGGAGGTAGTTTATAGGATAAGGGAAGGGAAAATTAAATGGATATTGCCTGAAAAATGGCGCTATCCGATTTATGTTGAAATAGGGGAACCTGTCACAGAAACGAAAAATGGATATGAAATAAGAGAAAAAATACAATTATTAAGTTCGGAACTATACAGAAGAAGACCATACCCTTATAATTCTGCATTGCATCGTGCCTTTGTCCATTGTGCCAAAAAAAATCCATTCCATTTCTGTATGGCAGATGCACTGACGGGACATATCAGTTATTTTAAAGCATATATGGGTGCCTTGATATTAGGTAGAAAATTCAAGAAGATATTGGGCAATGAAAAAATGGTAGGTATTCTTGTCCCGCCCACAATTGGAGGTGCTATCGTCAATATATCTCTACAAATCATGGGTAAAGTACCCGTAAACCTGAACTATACACAAAGTTCCGAAATTATAGCATCTTGTGTAAAGGCATGTGGAATTAAGCATGTTCTAACTTCTCGGAAATTCTTAGAGCGTGTTAACATCAATGTTCCAGAAACACCTGTATATCTCGAAGATATCCGCGAAACTGTGAATACATGGGATAAAATTCTGGGTATATTGAGTGCTATATTCCTGCCCATCTCTATTGTCGAAAAATATTTCAGTGTTTCACCCCAAAAAGAAGAAGATTTTGCAACTATTATTTTTTCAAGCGGGAGTGAAGGAAACCCCAAGGGTGTAATGCTTACCAAAAGAAACATTATGAGTCAATCAGAGTGTATAAAACGAGTTATTTGGCATGATAAAAATACCTGTGTATTAGGATTTTTGCCTTTTTTCCATTCGTTCGGATTTACAGTTACAGTCTGGTTGCCACTTACAAATGGTGTTCGTTGCGTATTTCATCCCAATCCTCTTGAACCTAAGATAATCGGTGGACTTGCTCAAAAGTATCAAGCGAATATGTTATTAGCAACAAGTACATTTCTTCAGGGATTTATCCGAAAATGCACCCCCGAAGAATTTAAAACTCTGCAAATTGTAGTAGCAGGAGCCGAAAAATTACCAGACAGAATACGAAAAGGATTTTTTGAAAAATTTGGAATAGAACCCTTTGAAGGATACGGGGCAACAGAATGTTCACCTTTAGTTTCGGCAAACTTACCCGATTTTGAATCACCCGGCTTTTTCAATCAATTTAATAAAATAGGAAGTATAGGAAAACCATTACCAGGTGTATCTGTAAGAATTACAAACCCTGATACAGGCGAAATTTTGTCTATTGGTGAAGAAGGTATGCTTGAAGTTACAGGACCTAATATTATGGCAGGCTATTTGAATATGCCTGAAAAAACTGAACAAGTATTAAGAGGAGAGTGGTACCGAACCGGGGATATAGCGAAAATTGATGAAGATGGTTATATAACAATTACAGACAGATTGGCACGATTTAGTAAAATTGCAGGCGAAATGATTTCCCACACACGCATAGAAGAAGTACTACATGATTTATTAGGTTTAACGGAACTCAGTTTAGCAGTAACGGGGGTTCCTGATGAACAAAAAGGAGAAAGAATAGTAGTTCTTCATACATTAGAAGAAGAACAAATAAATAAACTCATTGAACTGATAGATAAGTCAGAACTTCCCAACCTATGGAGACCTCGACCTAATGCCTTTTATAAAGTGGAATCTATCCCTGTTCTTGGCACAGGTAAATTAGACATTCGAGCGGTTAAAAAATTGGCTTTAGAAATGGATAAAAAGGATATATAGACGGAATTTTTATCGTTTTTTTGAAACGAAAATTGAATAAATGGTATAATAATATCGTAGTAATGAGAAGATGGAATAAATATAACCATAACTTTAAGGAGTAAAATTATGTTAAAAAGAGCTTTAATTACATTAACTTTTGTAATGTTAATCACACCGTTCGTTATTTTAGCACAAGATGCTAATAAAGAATCAGAACAACCTGTTGGAGTTACAATTACAGGTGAAAATATAAGTCTTTTTGAGACTTATGCCAAAGGCGGGACTGCTTCTGCAAATTCAGCATTAGCACAATTAAATGCACTGAAGGTTACAGAGGCAAAAGATGTTGATGGCAAAGCCCTTGACGATTTAAAAGGGAAAGTCTTGATTTACCTTCCTACAAAAGAAGCCGATAGCCTTCTAACTGGAAATCAGATGAGAGGGAAAACAGTAACAATAATTGGAAAATTATTTAAACAAGCAAATGCGATATTGGTTGAAACCGTTGAAGGCGGTAGTGATAGTGCAGATGATTTTGATAACCTTCCTGTAGGTTCTAAGAGTCAATTACAGGTCTTGTAATCGGTTTTAATTAAATAAGAAATTGACATACCTTAATCCGCAGATATATAAGTCTGCGGATTTTTCTTTTCACTTCTTTTTTTGTTTTTTAAAAATAAACAAGCCAGTGAATTAATGAGAAAGATGAATATAGGGGAGAATTTTAAGAGTATCTATAAACTTCAGGAAATTCGGTTCAAGAATTTTATTATGAAATACTTAATTTCTTTTCTAACTTTTGTAGGTTTTTCTTAACTGTAGTGTTATGGCAATTAATGCTTAACGCTTCTTCAAAGAATTTTTTAGCATAGGAGTATTCTTTATGTTCTGCACATAAAACCCCTGCATTGTTTAATATAACATCATCTTTCCCATAGTATTTTAGTCCATTATATATCAATTCTATGGCAGTGCTATTATCATTATTCCTGAAACAGTCTCTCGCTTTTGCCCATTGTATTTGAAGCCATATCAATGATGCAGATTGCCCCTTAATGTTATTTTCTTTTATATAAGTCCAATTGTATTTTTGCCAATAGATTTCTGATTTGGGGACTATCTCATTTTCTCTTTGATAGCGATAAATAATACCTGCTGGTACCCATGTCCCTTTCTGTTCTGTAATAACATTTATTTTTTTCTCAGAAAAAATAGGTCTGTCGGTATTATCTATAAGCCAACCAATCAATTCACTTTCATATCTACCTTTAGGAAAAGGTGCATATTTTGCCCATTGTTTTCTATCCATTTTTTTAAATAGTTCAGGGCATAAATAACCATGAACTCGTGCTATGGTAATGTCTTTTCGAACACCTTCAACTTTTTGAAGATAAATTAATGGAAAACTTGCATGGTCTGTATAAGGAATATAAATAGCATTAGGAGTTAATGAATTAAGGATATTTTCTCCAAATTCATGGGCAAACCAAAACTGAGAGTAATCATTTACTTCGTAATTTTTATACAGCGGAACAAAGGGAAGTAATAATATAAACAAAGAGGCAGTATAAATATAATATTTATTCTTTGAATAAGAAATTAACCAATCAAGAACCCATGCCAACATAATTCCAAATGATAAACTACAACACAAATAGACAGGAATTCCAAAGACGGACATGACTTCTAACCACTCAATATCAAAATTAAAATTCTGGACTAGAATAGCAAAGAATCCTGTAGAAAAACCTAAAAAAAATAGGAGTAAACTCCATGCACGATGTTTAAAGAATACAAATAAAAAGGATAATAGAAATAAGAAAAATAAAAGAGGCGAACCAAACTGATAAACTCCCATGCCGAAGAAAACCACGCATTGTCTTAATAATCTGGGAAGACTTCTTGGATATTGTGTCAACATAAAGGAATATTGTTTTCGAGTTATTAAATTAAATAAATTAGTCAAATTCTCCGGGTTACCCCAATCTATCGGAGGGTTAGCTAAAGAACGGATGTAAAGATAGGAACAGACCAAACACCATGAGAATAAAATAATAATTATGCATAAGAAATATATTTTTATATATTGAAGGTTATTGGGATTTGTAAAAATAATGAAGGCTATCAAAAAAGGACCTACAACAAACATTGTATAATGATTTCCCAAACTTATCCCATAAATAAGAGATAGCCATAATAAATATTTAGGTTTATGCGTATCTTTCCATAAGCACAAAAGGTATAGACACAAGATAATAAATAAAGAATTAAGGCTATAAACTTCCGTAATTACGGACTGTTCCCAAAATTCTAATGAAAACGCAAAAATAAGCGAACTACTGAAAGCAGATATTTTATTCTTAGTAATTCGTAATAAAAAAAGGAAAATAAAAAATACAGTGCAAGAAGCAAAAAAAGCAGAGGATAGATTAACTCTCCATGCAATACTTCCAAAAGGGATATATACAAGAGGATGTGATAATAAACACCATGTCGGATATCCCGGGGGATGGGGGATACCTAAAAAATACGAAGCAGTTATTAGTTCTCCACTGTCTTCTGCAGTTACGGTAGGTGCTAAAGTGAGAAGATAAACCAGAAATGAAAAGATGAAAACGGAAATCCCCAACATAATATCTATTATGGTGGAGAAACGATTTCCTTTGATGCTCTCAAAACTTATTTTCTTCACCTCGGATAATTCTTTGGATATTAGAACGATGTTTATAAACTACTAAAATGGCAATTAAACAAGTGATAATTACGAATATAATATCATTTTTATATAAGAACAAAGTCAATATAGCAAGCGTTATTGCAGAGGAAATAGAACCTACACTTACCATACGGGTAGAAAAAGCAGATATAAAAAATACAATCCCTGCAATCAGTGTGGGAATAGGAGCGAGAGCAAGGTATACACCTGTCCCTGTGGCTACTCCTTTGCCTCCTTTAAATAACAGGAAAATCGAAAACAAATGACCAAATATAGCAGATATACCTACAAAAAGGGGTAGATAGGAATATTCAGGTAAAAATGTTTTTACTAAAATTACAGGAACAAATCCCTTCAAAGCATCAAATAAGAGAGCAATTGCCCCGGGTATTTTCCCTAATACTCGCAAGGCATTGGTAGCACCTATATTCCCGCTACCATATTTCCTTATATCCTTTTTGTAAAACAGAAGACCTATCCATAATCCAGTGGGAATTGAACCTAATAAGTAGGAAAGGAACATGGGTAATATATAAAATAGCAAAATAATCCTGAATTCCATTATTTATCTCCTTCTTGCAATTGTATTTTAATCGGAACCCCAATAAAATTATACCTCTCCCTAATCGAATTTTCTATATAACGAAGATAACTAAAATGGAATAACCTACTTTGATTTACGGATAATAAAAACTTAGTCGGTTTCACACTAACCTGTGCTCCATAATATATCTTTGCTCTTTTCCCACCCTTAGTAGGGGCAGGATGAGTTGTTTTCAATTCTGTAATGAATTGATTGAATTCAGAAGTAGGTACACGGAACAAAGTGTTTTCCTGGACTTTGTTAATTATTTTAAATAATTCATTAAAACATTTTTGTTTATTTTGTATTACAGATAAATGAACCGTAGGAATATAGTCAAGATGAGGAAATTCTCTTTGGATTTGTTCCTGCAAAACATAAGTATATTCCTTTTTATCAGGAACTAAGTCCCATTTGCTAAATCCAATGACGATCCCTACTCCTTGTTCTACTGCATAACCTATAATTTTTTTATCCTGGTCTGTTATACCTTCAGATGCTTCGACAAGAACGAGAGCTATATCAGACCTGCGAACGGATTTTAATGTCCTATGGACGCTATAGAATTCTACGGCTTATCGTAAATGGGCTTTCCTTCTCATACCTGCTGTATCTATTAAAATATAATCATTCCCTTTCCAATTAAATGGGATATCAATAGCATCTCGGGTTGTTCCCGGTGTTTCATCAACAATTACTCGCTCATCATCTAATAGAGCATTTACCAGCGAAGATTTTCCTACATTGGGTTTACCAATTATTGCAATTTTTATTTGTTTTTTTCCGTTTTCAAGTTCATCAGGAACAATGTTTTGTTCAGGCAAAAGATTATAAATTGTATCCAAAAGATTCTCGATTCCTGTTCCATGTAAAGAAGAAACAGGAATAGGATCTCCAAGCCCTAATTGATACAGGTCTGCTGTATCTAAAATATGTTTGTCATCATCAATCTTATTAGCTATAAGGAGTGTTGGTTTGTTTAATTTTTTTACATAATCGCGAACATCAAAATCAATAGCAGTTAATTCTTCCCTCCCGTTTGTTACAATTAACACAATATCTGCAGATTCTAATGCTTTTCTAACCTGATGTTGAACTTTTCCTGTAATAGAATCTTTCCACTCATCTACAATTCCACCTGTATCAACAAGCAAAAAATTTTTATCTTTATAACTTACAAGAGTTTCGTATCTATCACGGGTAATTCCAGATTTATCCAGAACAATAGCCTGCATTCTACCTGCTAAACGATTAAATAAGGTAGATTTACCAACATTAGGTCTGCCACAAATGGCTATTATAGGTAATTTAGATAGTGGTTTATCCATTGGTTGTTCGATAATTTAATGCAAAACGAACTCCTACCCATAGGTAGTCAAAAAGCGATAATATGGTTAGAAGAGTAGATAGTATCAAAAAGATTAGCACTAATATTTCTATCTGTAAAAGAACAATAGCAATATATAAAGATAAAACAAAAGATGTAATTTTACCCCAAAATCGCGGTGCTACTTTTACCTGTGTCAGCTTCCTACTAATAAGATAAGTTCCCACAACAAGAACTGTGTCTCTGAATAAAACAAGAGGAGGAAACCATAAAGGTATAGGATATTCAAACGATGTATTCGAAGCAATAAATGCAAGACTTAAATTTACAGCGAGTTTATCTGCAAGTGGGTCTAATCGAGCTCCTAATTCAGAACAAAGATTAAACTTCCTTGCAATATAGCCATCTGATAAGTCCGTTATTATTGCTATTACACATATACCAAAGCCAACATAACGCAAATAGGATGTTTCTTTCGTGTAGAATGTAATTACTATTAAGAAAATGGGTATGAGCAAAATCCTAAAAAATGTTAGCAAGTTAGGTATCGTCACTTTTATCCCCTTCAATTTTAAATCACTATCGTATTACTTTAATATAACGGCAAATAAACCCTGCAATCAAAATAATGTCATTCACGAGGTTGAAGTTGTCTTTTAATTCGTGCAATAAGTTCACTGGGATAAAAAGGTTTTGTAACAACATCAGAAGCACCAATTTGTAAACTATGTGCCCGCGCATCCGGGGTATGAGCAGAAGTTACACATATTACCGGGATAGACTGTGTTTGCGGATTTGATTTTATTTGTTCACATACTTCATATCCACTCATCATTGGCATCATTAAATCTAAAAGAATTATGTCGGGTTTCTCTGTTGAAACTAAGTCCATAGCGGAAATACCATCATAAGCGCAAATTACTTGGAATCCTTCTGTCTTTAATGTTCGTTCTAATAATTCCACTACATCGGGTTCATCATCAACTACCAATACCTTGTATTTACTCATAGCAAGTCTCCATTATTGCTTCTTTTTTTTAAGAATGTCATTTGTTGTTATTTGTTTTTTTGGTGCATTTATAGAAGGATTAATAAAAAGTTGCCCTCGTCTATCTGTTTTTTTTATTTCTATTAAGACTCGTTTCATACCATAATCTACATAGTCGGTATCAACAGATGAAGAACGAACAATAACGGCTGTTATAGGTACACCTAAAATATTTTTATACTCTTCATCTTTCATCATTTGTATACATAACTCTTGTCCAATTTCATATATTTCAGATGTTCGAACTCTTATTCCATACATATTTAAATCCAGGATAACTCCCTTTTTTTTAATATTAGGACTATCTTTTGTCCATATCATACACGGCCGTTTTGATGGAGTTCGGGGAGCTATCCTTTTATTTAAATTCGTAGTCCTTTTTTTATTGAATTCAACCAAATGTCGATTCCTAAATTTTATTTATAATTATAAATAAAATATGTATAGTAATAAAATCATACATGATTTGAAGGTCTAAAATCCTTTATTTGCAATTTACATCCACCATAAATCTTTGATGTCGAAATTTTTGGGGTATAAGCGACATCTACTTTTTTAGTATTGGCTTCTTTAAAAAATCGTTCTGCCAGATAATAACCCATCCCATAAAAAAGACGGCTATCCTGTTTCATCGCCATTCGTACATTAAGGTCTTTAAATATCTGGACGGTATGAGGGATAATCTCAACATTTGTTGTACAGAAAAGAGGAGGAGGATTTCCAAAGCCTGTAGGTTCAAACCGTTGTAACCATTGTAATAAAGAAGAATCTATTTGTGAAAAATTAATGACACAATCAATATCTAATGTTACAGTTTCCTTTTCTTTTGATTTTTCCTGAGATAATAAATCTTTTATAAGTTCTCTAAATTGAGGAATGTTTTCTTAAAACAATGTGAAACCCGCTGCAAGTTTATGCCCACCATATTGTTCTAATATATGTTTGCACTGATTTAATATTTGGATTATATCAATACCGTATATACTACGAATAGAACCTTTGGCAACACCTTTTTCATCCACTGTTATCAAAGCAACGGGAACCGAGTAGCGATGTGCCAACCTACTTGCAACAAGTCCTATAATTCCTTGATGCCAGTTTCTACGAGTTAACACAATAACAGGAGCATCTTTTTCTATATAAGCCTCAATTTCAGATATAGCATCATTCAAAATTTCATTTTCAATATTTTTTCGTTCTTCATTGGCTTTTATGAGTTCTTGAGATAACTCTAATACTTTATCATCATTTTCACATAATAAAAGTTCTAAAGATTTGAATGCATTATCTAATCTGCCCGCTGCATTTATTCGTGGAGCTAAACCATAAGAAATTTTTTCAACATCCATATCATCCATACTAATATTGGACATTTCTGCTAATGCTCGCAGTCCAATTCTTTTATATTTTGATAAATGTTTCAATCCGAGAGAAACAAGGGTTCTATTTTCTCCTGTTAACGGCATTACATCGGCTATTGTGGCTAATGCAACAAGGTCTAAATCGTTGGGTGAACCATTCAGAGCCAATGCTAATTTAAATGCTACTCCTGCTCCACATAAATTAGCACTGGGATGTTCCGGGTCTTCCAATCGCGGATTGATTATACTTTTTGCTATGGGCAGTTCTTCAGAAGGGATATGGTGGTCTGTTATAATCAAGTCAATCCCTAACTCCATTGCTTTCAAACTTGCAGGGATTGTTGAAATACCATTATCTACAGTAATAATTAATCGAACAGATTCGGAATAAGCCTTTTCAACAATTTCCGGTGTTAGACCATAGCCATCTGACAACCGTTCTGGCAATAATGGATAGACATTTTGAATACCAAACCGTTTCAGTCCTCGCGTAAGTAATGCTGTTCCAGCAATACCATCTACATCATAATCCCCGAACACCCATATCTTTTCACCTTTATTTTTTGCTTCCATTATGCGATCAACAGCACTATCCATTCCTTTTAAAGAGAAAGGGGATACAATCTGTTTTATGGAAGGTTTAAAAAATTCTTCTACTTTCTCTGGTGTATCAATTCCTCGGTTTATTAAAAGATGAGCAATGATCGGTGGAATTTCCAGAGAACTCGATAAATAATCTACCTTCTCATGGTTCCATGTGTTAATTTTCCAAACTGTATTTTGTAGAATATCATTCATTTCTTTAACCGTTCTCGTGCAATGTCAATAATTTGTTTGCAAACTTCTTCTATACTCAGAAAAGATGTATCTATAAAAATAGCATCATCAGCCTTGCGAAGGGGAGAATGTTCCCTCTCCATATTTCTTCTGTCGCGTTCGATAATTTCTTCTAACAATTTATCCAGAGGTATGAAAATATTTCTCTGTTCTAACTCTTTTTGTCGTCTATGGGCTCTTACTTCTTGTCGTGCATCTAAATAAAACTTACATTTTGCTTTAGGAAATACTACAGTACCCATATCTCTGCCTTCTGCTACTGTAGGATATTCCAAAGCGAATAACCTCTGTAAATATACAAGATGTTCTCTTACAGAGGGATTTTCATCTAACTTGTATATAACTCTTGTGATTTCTGGCGTCCTAATCTCATGGGTTATATCTTTCCCTGCAACCTCCACTCGCATTCCCTCTTCTGTAGGAGTTAATTTTAAATCTATCCTTTTAGTATGTTCTGCTACTACCTGAGGATTATCTATATTAATATCCGAATGAATTGCCCACCATGTAACAGCGCGATACATTGCTCCTGTATCCAAGTATTGAAAATCCAATTCTTTCGCTACGAGACGAGCAACGGTGCTTTTTCCTGCTCCCGCAGGTCCATCAATTGCAACTACATTTTCTATTTCCGATAATCCGTTATTATTTTTTAACTCCATAAAACCTTATTTTAAATTCCTATATCTATAATTGTTTACATATTTCAAAATATTTAAGATGATATATAAAACATTTATTTACTACATATATTATAACAAAGAATGTAATAATTTAGCACATAGACAAAATAAAATTTGTAATCATAAATAATAAAATAGTTAAAAATGGTTTTTATGCTCTATCTATTAGAACAATTTTAGGTAAATCAAATTATATAAAAAAAGAAATACATACCTATACTTCCAAATGTTGTTAAACATGTAAAAAACAAATTTTGTAAATAGCGGTTTCTTTTAAAAAACCGTGTATTTTAAAATTGATGTTTATTATATGAAAAATATGTTAGGAAGTAAAACAAAACTTAAAACATTTCTGTCCGCCATAAATCATGTAAATGTAGTACCCCTAATAATTTATTTTCTTCATTTACAACGATGAGTGAAGTAATTCGATTAGTTTCCATGATTTTAAGGGCTTCGGTTGCTAAAGTATCTGGGGATATACAAATAGGTGGTGAATGCATACAGTCTTTTGTATTCATTTTTAAAAAATTTCCATATTTTTGTAAAAGTCTTCTTAAATCTCCATCTGTAATTATACCTACCACCTTTTGATTGTCATCTGTAACAACAACCATACCTAATCCTTTATTGGATATTTCATTAATAGTTTCTTCCATTGTCATTGAAAAATTAACAACAGGTATTTCAATCCCTGTATGCATTAGATGTTTTACTTTTAATAATTTTTTACCTATTTGTCCTCCGGGATGGTATTTTCTGTAAGTTTCTTCATTAAAACCATCTATTTCCATTAAAGCCACAGCAAGAGCGTCACCTATGGATAATGTTAATGTTGTTGATGCTGTCGGAACAAGTCCTATGGGACATGCTTCTTTATCAACGGATATATCTAATACTACATCACTATATTGAGCCAATTGAGAATTTAAATTACCACATATTCCTACTAATTTAGCCCCAATTCTTTTAATAAATTGAATTAAATTAGTAACTTCTATCGTTTCCCCACTATAGGAAATCGCTATAACAACATCATTTTCTGTTATATTACCGAGGTCTCCATGAACAGCATCTGTCGCATGGATAAAAATAGAAGGATAACCACAAGACGCAAATGTAGCAGAGATTTTTTTCCCAACAAGTCCTGATTTTCCCAATCCTGTTACAATAATTCTTCCTTTTGTATTACGAAGTAAATGGACACATTGGTCAAACTCGACCCCTAATCGTTCACTTGCTTTTTGTATGGCTTGTGCTTCTAAATTTAATACCTGTTTTCCTATGTTTCTCATTTAATATCTCCATTGATACAATTGAAAAGTGCTTTCCATCGTTTGAGATAAGTAGGTAACTCGGATAAATAAATAGAATTAGAACTATCGGATAGTGCCTTTTCGGGATTCTCATGAACTTCAATAAAAACACCATCCGCCCCTACGGCAATACCTGCATTAGCAATATAAGGAGCTAATTCCCGATTACCACCAGACCCTTTTATACCTGCCCCCGGTTTCTGAACACTATGTGTGGCATCAATAATAACAGGAAAACCGAATTCAGACATAATCGGAATTGAACAAGGGTCCATAACCAGTTGATTATAACCAAAAGAATTTCCTCGTTCCGTCAAAATAATATTTTTATTTCCTGTGGACAAAACTTTCTCTATTACCTCTTTCATATTCCATGGAGCAATAAACTGTCCCTTTTTTATATTAATTGCCTTTTGTGTATATCCAGCAGATAAAAGCAAATCGGTTTGACGAGAAAGAAAAGCGGGTATTTGTATAACATCAAGCACATCAGCACAAGTCGGGGCTTGCCATGGTTCGTGTATATCAGATAACACGGGAACAAGAATTTTTTCTTTAACCTCTCTTAAGATATTCAAACCTTGTTCCATACCGGGACCACGATAAGCGTCAATATGACTTCTATTGGCTTTATCAAAAGAAGCCTTAAAAATAAAAAGAACATCTAATTCTTTGCATATTTCTTTTAATTCTTTTGCCAAAAATAAAGTATGTTCTCTACTCTCAATTACACATGGTCCTGCAATTAACAATAATTTGTCTGAAGGAATACTAATATTATGTGTTATATGAACTTTATTTTTTTTCATTCTTATTACCAATAGTTTTAGGGATAGTTTTATCAAAAGGTGGATAAATTATTCCTTTTTCTGTAATAAATGCAGTAATGTTTTCTGCAGGTGTAACATCAAACGCAGGGTTATATATGGAGATACCCTCAGGAGCAATTCTTTTATTGTTAAAAAAATAAATTTCGTCTGGATTTCGTTCTTCTATAGGTATCTGAGAACCATTAGAAATATTTAAATCAAAAGTTGAAGAAGGAGCAGAAATATAAAATGGTATACCATGATATTTTGCGAGAACAGAGAGCGAGTAAGTTCCGATTTTATTTGCAGTATCTCCATTTTTGGCTATTCGGTCAGCACCTACAATGACCATATCTACTTTTTTTTCTTTCATTACTTGCCCAGCCATGTTATCACAAATCAAGGTTACAGGTATTCCCGCATATTGTAATTCCCATGCGGTTAACCGTGCTCCCTGAAGAAGTGGCCTTGTCTCATCAGCATATACATGAACGGATTTCCCTTCTTCATAAGCAATATAAATAGGGGAGAGGGCTGTTCCATATTCCCCGGTTGCTAAAGCCCCAGCATTACAATGAGTTAGTATAGTTGTAGAATTTTTTATTAAGGAACTTCCATAAATTCCTATTTGTTCACATGCTTTCGTTTCTTCCTGGTATATATTTAATGCTTCTTGTTCAATATTATTTAAAAGATTATTTAAAGTCTCATGAGAGGTATTATTTACTACTTTTAATATTCTATCTGTTGCCCAAAATAAATTAACTGCAGTAGGTCTTGTTTTTTTTATTACATCCGCAGAATGATTAATTATTTGAATTGCTTCAGAAACATTTTTTGGCTTTTCATGAATAACTATAGCCAGTAAAGCAAACCCAGCAAAAATACCTAATGCAGGAGCACCACGAATCTTTAATAATTTAATAGCATCTTCAGCCTCTTGTAATGTCGTAATAGGTATATGATTTAAAGCTCCCGGTAATAAAGTCTGGTCTATAATGTGTAAATTTCTATTCTCCCATAGGATTGGTTTTAAATGCGGTTTCATAAACATTCTCGTAATTATGTGTTATGTGAATTATTAAATAGTTTTTCTGTATTTTCATCATATATCAAATAGCGGTCTACAATTTGTGTTTCTTCCTCTGATATAGGCATAAATTTACCCCAGGAACGAACAAGGACTTCTTCGGTCTCTTTTTCTATAAGGATTCCTTCCGTGCTTGCCATAAGACGATGTCCCTTTGTTATCCATGTCTTGACTAAAAGGTCTGTATTTAAANGCACTCGTTTTAAAAATCGAACTGTAAATTCCGCAGTAACACACATTCTTTTAAAATACCTCGCAGAAGACCACGCCATTGTTTCATCCATAGCAGATGAAACAACTCCACCATGGGCAAATCCAGGGTATCCTGTATGTTTATCTGTAAAACGGACAGGAAGTAATGTATATTGGTCTTGAATAAAAAATTGACTTTGAAGGCCTGAAGAATTTTGCGTTCCACAAACAAAACAATATGGATATACAGGTAATTTTTTTAAATTCATAATTAATCCCCTTAATAAATATGCTATGAAAAGTTTATATATTATAAATAAAAAACAGGACAGAATTAATAATTAATACAAGATAGGTTTAAAGATATATTTAATTATGAGATTTAAATAATAGTTGAGATAAATATTGGAAAAGAAAATTCTTTCTGTGTTTTGCGATAAATTTATAGAACGAGTTTAATAGATATAATAAAAGAGGTGACTTTATCCGATAAAGAGATTGAAGAATATTAGCCCTGTGGCAAATTTCCTGTATAGCGGGGAATTGAGAAAGTATTTTCTGTTTATTAATGATAAGATGAACAGACTTTTGTAATTGTTGTTCATCTATTTTTACTATATCTGATTTATTTTTTATTTCAGATATAGGAAGAAATTCTAATTCACCGTTTACTTTATCTGATTTATTCTTTATATAATTCACAAAGTTTGTGCACATTTTGCATGAATCATCATAAATAACAATAGGTTTCATAGTAGTTGCCTTTCTTAATAAAATAAACAAAAGAGTAGAAGAGAATGTTCCAGTGAAAAAATACACAATAGAAGAAATAAATAAGGATATAGAACTTCAAAAAGAAATTAAATCAAAAATAAATGGGATTGCAGATAAACTTGGTTTTGAAATATGGGGAGTAGCAGAAGTAAAACCACAAAATACAGTTTCTTATTTAAGACAATGGATACAAATGGGTTGTCATGCAGATATGCAATGGTTTGAAAAGAATGCTCTAATAAGAGAGGAAATACTTAAATGGTTTTCTGATGCAAAATCAGTAATTGTGTTTGCTTACAATTATCTACACCATTGTGATAATAAAAAAATAGCAATGTATGCACATGGATATGACTATCACATAGTAATAAACAAAAAGTTAAAACAGGTTGTTTCGTGTCTATCAGAAGTTATTGAAGGTATTAAATATAAAATATCTGTTGATACGGGACCTGTTCACGAAAAAACATGGGCAGTTCGTGCAGGGATCGGTTGGCAAGGAAAAAATTCACTCATCATCAATCCTGAATTAGGTTCATGGTTTCTTTTAGGAATTTTATCTACTAACATTTCTCTATTACCGGGAAAAGAGATAGAAAATCGTTGCGGTGAATGTGATATATGTATAAAAGCATGTCCTACAGGAGCCATAAAGAGAGATGGTTATATTGATTGTAGAAAATGTATTTCCTACCATACTATAGAAAATAGAGGTGAAATACCATTAGACATACAAAAATGTATAAAACACACAATTTATGGCTGTGATATATGTCAGGAGGTTTGTCCATGGAATAAAAATAAAACAATTTTAAAAAATGAGGCACTTTGTATATTAGATGAAATAGATATAGAAAAAATTTTAAATATGGAAAATTTAGAATTCAATAATTATTTTGGGAAAACACAATTAAAAAAATCGG
This sequence comes from Candidatus Hydrogenedens terephthalaticus JGI OTU-1, assembly GCA_000493945.1. GTDB lineage: Bacteria > Hydrogenedentota > Hydrogenedentia > Hydrogenedentales > Hydrogenedentaceae > Hydrogenedens > Hydrogenedens terephthalaticus. Next base: position 2,050 of record AWNW01000042.1, on the reverse strand, counting down.
GGATTAATAGAATTAAGAGAAATGCAGATATTTATTCAAAAAATAGGGAATAGAGGTACTGGAAAATTCGTTTCTTATATAAGTTATTAATATCAAATCATTAAAATTATTTATGATATAATATTAATTGTTTTCAATATTCCCCTAACCAAAAAGAAATACGATGATTTTAGGAGTATAAATATATGAGTACTAAATTTGAAATTTTTGATACGACATTAAGAGATGGAGAACAATCACCGGGCGCAAGTATGAATGTTCAGGAAAAATTGCAAATGGCTTTGCAATTAGAAAAATTAGGTGTTGATACCATAGAAGCCGGTTTTCCGATTGCATCCAAACAAGAATTTGAAGCCGTTCAAAAAATCGCAAAAGCAGTAAAAAAATGCCGTGTAGCAGGTCTTGCAAGAGCATTGGATGAAGATATTAAATGTGCTGCGGAGGCTTTAAAACCTGCAGAGAAATCTACATTACACACTTTCATTGCAAGTTCTCCAATCCACATGGAATATAAATTAAAAATGTCTCCTAAACAGGTTTTGGAAAGAGCAAAGGAGGCAGTTAAACTTGCTAAAAGTTTAATACCTCGGGTAGAGTTTTCTGCCGAAGATGCGACTCGTTCCGAATGGGATTTTTTGGTTGAACTAACAAAGGTCGCCATTGATGCAGGTGCAGATGTGATTAATTTGCCCGACACAGTAGGTTATATAACCCCCAGTGAAATTAAAGAGATGTTTGCGTATGTAATAGAAAAAGTGCAACCTCCAGAAAATGTTATTTTCTCTTGCCATAACCATAATGATTTAGGGTTAGCTGTGTCAAATGCTCTGGCTGCTCTGGAAGGTGGTGCAAGACAAATTGAATGCACAGTGAATGGAATAGGCGAAAGAGCAGGAAATACCTCTATGGAGGAATTGGTGATGGTATTGCATACACGAAACGATATTTATCCCTATAGTTGTAATATTGTAACCACAGAAATTATGCCTTCAAGTAATCTGTTGAGCAAATTAACAGGACTAAAAGTTCCATACAACAAGCCCATTGTTGGAAGAAATGCTTTCGCTCATGAGTCAGGAATACATCAACATGGTGTAATTGCGAATACAAAAACCTATGAAATTATGACTCCAGAAATGATTGGAAATGTCCGTTCTACACTTGTTTTGGGTAAACATTCCGGTAGAGCAGGTTTAGCAAAACGATGTGAAGATTTAGGTTATAGTCTTAACAAAGAAGAATTAGATAAATTGTATGAAAAATTCATGGCATTAGCAGAACGGAAAAAAGAAATTTATGATGAAGACATTATTTTGTTGATTGTGTCATTACATCAAGAACAAATTGAAACTTATCATTTAGAACAAGTTCGAACTGCAGGTCATGACCCCTATACCGCATTGGTTAAATTAAGAAAAGGAGACGAGCATTTAATGGATACTGCCATCGGAGATGGCCCTGTTGACGCTGCATGTAAAGCTATCGAGAGAATAACAGGGGTATCAGGACAGTTAGAGCAGTTTGACATTCGTGCAACTACACCAGGAAAAGATGCAATAGGTGAAGCAACCGTTGTTGTAAAATTTAATGGTAAAAGTATCACAGGAAACGGTTCAAGCACAGATATTGTAGAGGCAGCAGTAAGAGCATATTTAAACGCAGTTAATAAATATATTGCAATAAGAGATGCGTTAGAAAATCATTAGTTAAATATAATCTTTTGATAATTACATGTCATTGTTGATATAATCATTATTCAATTTTTAAGGGGAAAACTATATTTATATAAACTTATAGGAGAAAAAAATGAAAGAAGGTATCCATCCGAATTATGTTGAAGCAACTGTAAAATGTGCTTGTGGTAACACATTTAAAACACGTGCTACGAAACCCAATATTAATGTTGAAATCTGTTCCAACTGCCATCCCTTTTTTACAGGAAGGCAAAAGTTCGTAGATAGTGAAGGTAGGGTAGAAAGATTCCAGAAAAAATATGCCAGAAAAGCAAGTCCTAAAACACAATCTAATTAACTGAAATACTTTATAGAAT
>AWNW01000041.1 GCA_000493945.1 Candidatus Hydrogenedens terephthalaticus JGI OTU-1 | reverse complement strand
TATTAACCTTTGAAGAATTGGGTTTACCCCGACATATTGAAAATCTACTTCGTCAACCGCGTGGTTTGGTGCTAATTACAGGTCCTACGGGTTCCGGTAAAACGACCACATTGGCTACCATGCTTGATTGGATTAATACCAATTTGGATTCTCATATCATAACCATTGAAGACCCGATAGAATACTATCATTCCCATAAAAAAGGAATTATAACCCAGCGTGAAGTAGGTGTAGATGTGCCAACCTTCGCAGAGGCTTTAAGAAGAGCTCTGCGTATGGACCCGGATGTGATTCTCGTCGGTGAAATGCGTGACCTTGAAACTATTGAAGCGGCAATTACCGCGGCAGAAACAGGACACCTTGTGTTCGCTACCCTTCATACTACGGGTGCCGTGAGAACCGTGGACCGTGTTGTAGACGCTTTCCCATCCAACCAGCAGGAACAAATTCGAACCCAATTAGCAGGTAATTTGAAAGCGGTGATTTCACAAACCCTTGTTCCACGGAAAAGTGGTTTCGGTCGTGTTGCGGCGTACGAAATTATGTATTGTACCCCGGCTATTCAAAATTTAATTCGTGAGAATAAAACTTATCGTATTACATCGGCTATTCAGACGGGACATAAGTATGGTATGAATTTGTTGGACGAACATCTACTTGCCCTGTATCGTAAGGGTATTTGTAAATATGAGGACTGCCTTGCCAAAGCACAAATGCCAGATGAATTTGAGGCGGCGGCTCGTGCCTTGGGTATTGAAGGTGGACCTGCTCCTAAGAAAGAAGGAGAAGTGGCATAATTTAAGACGAGATAAAAGAAAGTTTGTAATATGTCGAGTGCATTAGCAAGACAAAATCAAGCAAAGACAGCACAGATTAACCAGCGCCGATTGGGCGACATTCTGGTAGAACAGGGTGTCATTATTCCACTCCAACTGGATGAAGCACTCCAGCGTCAGCGGTTAACAGGTGACTTCTTAGGTCGCGTGCTGGTTTCTATGGGCTATTGCGATGAGCAAGCAATTGTGGAGGCGCTGGGAACACAATTGGGGATGGAGAAGGTTGATGTAACCCGCTTAAAAATTCCTGAGAATGTTATTCGGAAAATTTCACCCGATGTGGCGCGCTTTTACAATGTTATTCCTATCAAGGAAGTGGATGGTGTCCTTGTAGTAGCAATGGCAGACCCCTTAAATTTACAGATATTAGATGACTTGCACCATATTGTAGGTCAGCCGGTTCGTGGGGCTATTAGCAATCCCCAAGATATTGCTACTGCATGGAAAAACAATTATTCCTTCGAGACAGACTCTATTCATGAAATGATATCCGAATTACAAGATAAGGTGGGCGCTTCCGATTTATCACTTGAAGAATTAGGCACACAAGAAATTATCAAAGATACAGAGAATCTGGTCGAATTGGCACAACTGCCCGAGGTTATTAAAATTGTTAACTTGGTATTTTTAGAAGCAGTAAAGAAGAGAGCATCTGATATTCACTTTGAAGTATATGAAGACCGTTTTCGTATTCGTATCCGCGTGGATGGTGTTTTACATGAAATTGTAAATCCACCCAAGACTCTATCAATTGCCTTAGTATCACGCGTAAAAATTATGTGTAATATGGATATCGGGGAACGGCGATTACCTCAAGACTCTCGTATTGAATTAAAAGTGGGTGATAGTATTATAGATATCCGTGTGGCTACACTCCCTACCCTGTATGGTGAAGGAGTGGTAATGCGTATTTTGGACCGAACCGCGGTCCGTATTGATTTAGACCGTTTGGGATTAAGTGATAATGTTAAAGCAAAGTTGGATGATGTTTTAGCTCGCCCTAACGGTATTTTGTTAGTTACAGGTCCTACGGGTTCTGGAAAAACGACTACCTTATACGGTTGTATTGCAAAATTGAATAGTGAAGATGTAAAAATTATTACGATGGAAGACCCCGTAGAATTGCAAATAGACCGTGTGATGCAATGTCAGGTGAATGAAGAAGTAGGACTAACCTTTGCGGCCGGTTTGCGTTCTATCCTGCGTCAAGACCCCGATATTGTGATGGTCGGTGAAATCCGTGACCTTGAAACAGCACAGATTGCAGTCGAGGCATCATTAACAGGTCACCTTGTGTTAAGTACTTTGCACACCAATAGTGCCCCCGAAACCATTACCCGTCTTTTAGACATGGATGTTGAACCCTACCTGATAACCGCTTCCTTAGAGGCGGTATTAGCCCAGCGATTGGTGCGTTGTCTATGCAGACATTGCAGAGAACGATATCGTCCCTCAAAGGAAGAAATGCAAGAATTAGGGTTACCTAAAAACTGGCAGGATGACCCAAAACTTCAATTGTTCCGTCCCAAAGGGTGTCCAGCCTGTGATTATATTGGTTATATGGGCAGAACAGGTTTGTTTGAAATTCTACAGGTGGATGAGACTGTTTGTGAAATGATTTTAGACCGTGCAATGTCTTATGATATTCGTAGATATGCAAGAAAAAAATTAGGTATGCGAACACTACGCGAAGAAGGTATAATAAAATGTGTTCAGGGTGTTACTTCGGCTAAAGAAGTAATAGCCCATACGGATTATTATGAAGATTAAAAAAAGGAATTGGAACCATGCCTAAATATGCTTATCGAGCAATTAATCGTGAAGGAAAAGAAATCTTTGGCATTATCCAGGCGGATAGTGTCGCCCTTGCGATTAATGATGTAAGAAGCTTAGGACTGTTTCCGACGCATGTTCGGGAAGCCCGTCGTAGTGATGAACGAAGGGCAAGAGGTGAAAAGAAAGGGTTAAGTGAACTTTATTTCGGTGGTGTAAAGACAAAGCAACTCGTAGTTATGACCCGTCAGTTATCTACATTGATTGATGCAGGTTTGCCTTTATTACGAAGTTTAAATGTGCTGATTGCACAAATGAAACCCTGTAAATTGAAAGATATTTTGCGAGAAGTGTCAACAGACATCCAGTCGGGAAGTACTTTTTCCGAGGCATTAGCCAAACATCCCAAACAATTTGACCGCCTTTTCGTGAATATGGTTAAAGCAGGTGAAGTTGGCGGTATGTTAGAAATTGTTCTTCAACGCATAGCACAATTTATGGAGCGAAGAGAAGCATTAAAACGGCGTGTAAAATCCGCTATGATTTATCCTATTGCGGTTTTAATCATCGCCTCTGCAATTGTGATGTTCCTTCTGATTAAGGTTGTTCCTGTTTTTGCGGATATTTTTAAGGAATTCGGGGGGGACCTTCCCTGGCCTACAAAATTCCTTATGAAAGCAGGGGACTTTATGATTTATAACTGGTGGATGCTTATTTCCATCGTAGCATGGACTATTATTTTTATAAAAATTCTTTTTAAATTTCATGCAGTTCGAAGATTTCGTGACCGTGTTGTATTAAAAATACCCCTAATTGGGGATTTGGTTACAAAGGTATCTGTGGCACGATTTGCCCGAACATTAGGAACGCTAATTACTTCTGGTGTGCCTATTTTACAGGCATTAAAAATTACAAAAGAGACCATCGGTAATGAAATTATCCAAGATGCCGTGGATAAAGTTCATGACAGTGTAAAAGAAGGAGACACAATTGCGGCACCCCTTGACCAGACCAAAGTATTTCCGGCAATGGTCGTTAATATGATTGATGTTGGAGAAGAAACAGGTAGTCTCGATGCTATGTTAAATAAAGTTGCAGACATCTATGACGCCGAAGTAGAAGCAGCTGTCGAGGCTATGTTGTCATTAATGGAACCTGCAATTATTATCGTTCTGGGTGGTATTATCGGTTTTATTGTGGTATCCTTGTACTTGCCAATATTCACACTCGGAGATACCATCAGTGGAACATAGTAAAAAACAAAAATACAGCAAAAAAACTGTATTTGTGGTATAAATATAATGATAGTTTAATTATTTACAAGAACTTATAACAGAAAGGACGAAACAACAAACAATCGTCTACAAACCTGAGTGGAGGAAGACAGTATGAAACGAAACAAAGGATTTACACTCGTTGAACTATTAGTCGTGATGGCAATTATCTCAATTCTTGCAGCCATCATTGTCCCCAATGTTGCTCGATATATTGCGAGAGGTAGGGCTACACGGGCTTTAGGGGATATTAAAGGAATTGAACTCGCATTAACAAAAATGGTCACAGATGCTAATGTGCAAAATTTAAATTATCTGTTTAATGCAGATAATATTCGAAGAAACATCTTTAATTTTGACGATAATACTCCGTATGTTATGACACCCCAACAATTTCAGTCTGCCATCAAATTATACACCAATACTTTGTATGCTTTATTGAGAGAAGGTCGTAGGGTACTTGATGGTAGAACAGACCCCGATTTAGGTATTTCCTATGCATCTATTTTAGATAGAGATGTCGTTATGAGACTTGGTGTAGGTTATCTTGAAGATATTGCTTTTGACCCTTGGGGAAATCTATATAATATTTATCCAGGTCCCTGGGCTCCAAGAGGTGGACCTATTCCTTTCCGTATTTATATTTTAGGTGAAAAAGAAAAGACCTTGCCGGGTGTATCGGGTGGAAGAAGAAGTGATTCTTTGACATTCCAAACAACGGACCCAGAAACTAATTTAGAAATAGAAGTGGGTTTCCCTGCGGATAAAGGGAAATTAGCCTTTATCTGGTCTAATGGTGCTAATATGATTTCAGGGCAGGCTATTTATAATTCTAATTTAGCAAATCCACTCCCTGCTGGAAGTTACCAAGGTTCTCAAAATTATGCGGACCAGGAAGAGGAATATAAAGGTGGTGGTGATGATATTAATAATTGGGACCCCGGTCAGAGTTGGATGCGTTTCTACAGTTAGTGAATATTTGACAAATATAAGGGCAATGTATGGGAAGGTAAGAACATACATTGCCCTTCTAAATATGAAAGACCTGTTATAAAATGTTTGCCAGAAGAAAAAAACAAGGTTATACATTAACTGAATTGCTGGTGGTAATCGGAATTGTAGGGATGTTGACCCTTATTTCCATTCCGTCTATTTTCCGATTCTATAAGGATGCTACAGACCCAGTAAAACGCACAGCTCGGGAATTGGCTCAAATTATGCAAGTAGCAAAAATTTATGCGATGACCTATCGTGTAAATACGGCTGTTGTTTATAGCGATGTTTTTGTACCGGTTCCGATGACAAATGTAGAAACGAATCAGGGAGTTATTACCGGCGAACGACATATACGAGCATTAGTCTCTGCCGCAGTGATGTATGAAATTAGCAAGAAAAACAACGAGGGTTTCAATGATATTCGTGACAGATTGGGATTTCCAGATAGTTGGGACAGTATCTATGTTCCTATTGAGGCTAAATCGGAATATGGAATAAATAGACGATTTGAAGACGGGGTTATTCTTTGTAATGTTGAATTTCGGGAAAATGTTCTTGTTCCTAATTCCCTCACATTGGAAATTCCTCTTTTGCGTTCTGTGGACGAGGGAAATTCTACTGCCACACTTGGATTAACCAAAGTGAATGTCCCATTTTTAGATTTAGAACAAACAGCCCAAGCTCCAATGGCATATTTAAGTACCGGTGCTAAATCATCCTGGTATGCCCATATTTTTGGACCGGATGGAAAACTTCTCCCCACTTCTAATACGATAGTGAAGGAACGATATGTCCTTGCATTGGTAGATACGACCAATTCAGAACCGATGATTCTTCCTGCAAACATTCAAGGACAAATCCCTGCAGATAGTGTATGGGTAACGCATAAAATGAGTTTATTAAGTCTGTTTCGTGTTACAGGTAGGATAAAAGCAGAAATATGAAAAAATATATGAAGAACAGAAATTATTATCGGAACAAAAAATCGGGTTTCTCTATTTTGGAAATTGTTATAGCCCTGGCTATTATCGCGGGTGGTTTGGTGGCAATTTTTACATTGTTTCCTTCTGCACAAAAGTTGTTAACTGATGCCTCTGCCAATGCGAATATCTCCAATTTAGCAAGAACAGAGATGAGCCGTGTTCGTGTGGGTGGTGCTTTGTCCACAGGCCTTAATTCGTGGTTAAAAGATAATGCCTTTCAACAAATAGAGACAACTGCCAGTGCTTATGAACTATACCAACATTATGGGGCTTCTGCTTCGCGTGTTCCTATGGGTAAAGGATTGTATCGAGTAACCTTTAAGGTGAGGCTCAATGATGGGAGAGAAGAAAGGTTCGTTACTTATGTTACAGAGCAACAATAAAAAACAAACAAAATTACTGAATATAAATTATTCTGAACATAGGGCGGGTATGACGCTTATCGAACTTATGGTGGCGATGGCAATATTATCCCTTATTCTAACGGGTCTTGTTGCTATGTTTGTTTCGGCTATTGAGTCTACCCATCAAGGATACATGATAAAAGAGAGTTATGGAAATGCGCGCTCTGCTATGGAAGTCCTATCCCGCGACTTGGAACGGGCTTGTGCACTTGCCAATCGCGGAGAAAAGGTTCAATTTTATGGAACACCTACCGCACTGACTTTTGTAACAGTGTTAGACAATGGGCAAGTAGGCAGGGTAACCTATTTCTTTGCACCCAGTCCATCCATTCCCGTGTTTGAAACATGGTTACCCTTAGGACCGAAGGACAACCTATCCGACAGGATTGCAAAAGAAAAAGGAATGAAGAGGGATGCTAATAAAATTCCAAATGTAAGTGCTACTTATTTTTTTGATGATATTCTTCCTAAAATTCAAGCGGGTTTGCCTGCAAGTTGTGATGTAACTACAATTGTAAATACTTTAAATAGTCTGCTTACAACAGGAGACCCATTTCCGGAAGTACAATCTGAAACGAATATAGACAATCAATTTTCGAATGAGGAACAGGCATATCGTGTTCGTGTTCAACCGATGGCTTTATTCCGTATTGAAGAAACTGCAAAGGCAAATATTATAGATATAGAATTGAAGAAAGGTTTTGTAGATTCCTCAGGGACATCTGTGCAATTAATGCCCGAACCAAATTTGTCTGCAGTTGAAAATCCATTTTCCTTTACAGGTTATTCGAATATTGATGCTCTATTACATACTTTCCTTGTTGAAGGAGTTGGAACACAAACAGGAATAAGTATGGTCAGTCCGGTAGAACATCAGACCCCTACAGTAAATGTTGTTAAGGATTTAAGAAATTATATAAACAATCCTAATTATCAAACTATAGATGCAAATTTTGTGAATGACCTGATAACCATCCGAAAGGCAGAATTACGACTATTACTAATGCAAGTTTATAATTCACGGCAGTTCTGTAACGAATGGTTCAATTTATTAAGAAATCCTTCCAATGTTCTTGCCATTACAGGCCAGGGAAGCATATTAAATTTATCCCCATATATATGGAGTTATGACCTTTCTATAGCACGGCGAGACCAGATGTATCTCTATCAATTGCTGACCGGAGGAACTGCTAATTCTAATCCGACCACAGAAGTTTTATATAATTTTTGGGAGACAAATGGGTTAAATCCTGCGGATTATGTTTTATCCGATGGCTTCGGTGCTCACGCCTACTGGATTGATGAGAATAATGGGTTAATAACATCAAATGATTTGCTTTTCCCTGGAAATCTTTTTTCTTATCAGTCTGAGGAGAATCAGACCGCAATGTATTTTAACGATGTAAGAAGTATTCCTCTTTATAGCCATTACCTTTCCATACCGGCAGAATCCGTTTCCGTTCAGGAAGCAGAATGTCTTACAGCGTTTTTAGATAGGGTCTGGACGGATATGAAAGGGACAGACCCAAGTCAAACTTCTCCCTTTGCGACGATTTTCTTTGATCGATTACCGGTTCGAATTACTGTCAGTGCCTGGGTTTGTACTGAAAAGCCGCAGCCCGGTGTTTCTGATTTCAGGCGCTGGTTTAGTCAATCTATTGATGTTCCGTGCGGATTAAGAACTCCCCAACCAAGGAGAATGCCCGCAGGAATGTAAAGAAATTTTATTAAACAACTCAATCTATCGTAAAATTTAATAAACTTTGTTCTGAATAAAAAATTTAGAACAAAGACAGATTAAATTTTTAAGGAGTGTTTTTCTTATGCGAAAACCAGAAACGGGCGCGGCATTAGTCCTTGCCATTGGAATTATTGCTATTCTTCTTGCCATTGGTTTTACCTTTTATTTTGTAACAAGAGGCGAATTATACACAGCAGAATTATCTCTCCGTCAGGCGCAGGCAGACCAACTGTTAAGAGGTGCAATGAATATTGGTATATCTGTATTGAATAGAGATATAAATCAAAATCCATACGCTTCTTCGACTGACCATGCATGGCGTTCTTTCTTTAGTGGTTCTTGGGTCGCAGGCAAACCCTGGGCTCTTCGGAATTCAGGTGCTGGCAGGGGATTTTTTTCGCTCCGTTCTTCAATGCAATGGAAAGGAAGCATTCCACATATTGACATTGCCCGTTTATGGATTAATTTTCCAAATTTACAGGGATTTATGTTAAGTCTGCCACCGGAACGGAGGTTTTTATATGTCCGTTTTGCAGATGGTTATTCGGAGATGTTATATAATGGACCGCGTAGTCGCGAATGGTTGTTTTATCCTCGTCTTGAAGGTTTTAATGCTCCTGTTCTTTATGATTTAAATGCAGAATTAATCGTTCCCGGACCCAATCCCTCCGATTGGGTTTCTGTTCCACAGAAAGTTGGGTCTAATTTTCTATATTACCGTTTTAATGTTAATGCAGAAACTTTTAATGAGATTACTCGTGAAGGAGATATTCCGAGAAGTTCCGCTCCCTTCCTTCTCCCTTCAATGTTTGGGACAGTCCGTAATCCTGATGGCACTCCTGTTTTTACAGGCTTTGATCGAAATGGCAATTCTTATGCAACAAGTAGCTTGTATACCCCGGAATGGGTAAATGCATTGGCAGATGTAGATTTAGATGGTGATGGTTATAAAGACGCTGTGTGGATGCCTATGGCAGGAGATAAACTGTTTAGCGGAGTTGTTAAGGATTCTGCGGGGGAGATACACCAAAACTACAATGAGGGTCTGGATAATAACTTGAATGGTTTAATTGATGAAGCCCCGGATAACGGTATTAATGAAGAAATGGGTCCTTTCTTCCTTCAAAATGAACCATTACCAAAGGAAGACCCCACAGATAAATATTACGATGAAACAGTAGACCCTGAAGAAGTTTTCGAAATAGGAGCATTTGTCTATTGGGGAGGTGATGATGGATTAGATAACAACTGTGATGGCATTGTGGACGATAGTGCGGAGCAGAAAGTTTTTTTTACATCACCTTTGCCAGGGTTACGGATTAAGGTAGATTGGAATGCGGATGGAGTTATAGACCGCAACGATATGGTCCCGGATGAGAGTGGAAACATGGTGTATTTGGAAGTAGTTATGCCAACTTCTATAGAGGTGGTTCGTTATACCCCTTCCGAACAAGAGCGTTATACCCTAACTATGGATGATGTAGACTGCTTGGACAACGATTACGATTTATTAGTTAATAACTTTGAGACTTATGCTTATATAGGTCCAAACAATATAGAAGGTTTCTTTACAGTTACAGAAAATAATAATGGTGAATTACAAACGATACAATTACCGGGACCTCCCTTTGTACTAAGAGGGTTTATTTCCAGCGGTCCTTATCAGGGCGTTCCCATGTATGACCGCACTAAGAGGAATCAAAACGACCTTCAGAACTATGACTATACCTTTGCCAAGTTTGCAATGCCCGGGAATTGGAATCCTGCTGATAAGTCTAATTTCTCTGCCGTTCGGGAAGCAAGTTATATTGAAATCAATCATTTTAAAGATTCTGGAGGTAATTCATTTCTCCCCGGTGTACAGGTATATCCCAGTCGTGGAATTTATAGAGATGGTATAGCGGGGATTACTCGCCCCATTAATTATACAAGGCTAATTCCTTATGTCCATATAACCCACACAGGAGAGCCTGTCTGTGATCTAATAGGAAGAATGGCTGTTTATATAACGGATGAGAGTAAAAAGGTAAATTTGAATATTGCAGGGGGGCACTATCCAATTGATTTTAACTTTGCCGCTCCGAATCCATTGCTTGCAGGAAAGATGTTACGAACTTATTTTATTCCGGGCATATCTTCTCCTTGGCTTATCGGCTATGGATTAGAAACCCGATTCTTGCCCGATATGGGAATTATTCGTGCGAGGAAACTGTGGAATTTGTTAACTGGGGCTCCGGGAGGACAAATAGATAGTTCTCAATCCAATTATATCCTTAATGCAAGTTCCAGCTCTTTATATTACGATGTGGTTTTTCCGGGCTATGGTGCTGTTGACGATAATGCCAATGCGTTTCTTCTTTTGACCAATGGGCTGGATGACGATGGAGATGGTGTAATTGATAACGGCGTAAATGATTTACTTGGAATTTTAGAGGGTATAGATGAACCCGGCGAATTTCAATACACATTGCCCTATGCAAACAAATTAGCAGAGCGAGACCGTGTAGATAATAATGCCAATAATAATATGGATGAAAGTGGAGAATTAGGGGACAGAATTATTAGCACGCCCGACCAAATTGGCGAGTTATCGGATTACGGTACACCAGGGACAACTGCATTTGAAAAGATTAAACCCACAATAACAACAATGGGTTTGTCAAAAAATACTCAAATTCGGAAGTTTGGCACTTCTTTGCGGGGAATAAATCCTGTTAATGTAAATTATGCAACTCCACAGCAATTAGCGTCAACAATATTTTTATCAGAAAAACCCAAATCCAGTATCAATACAATGTCTTGGAGAATGCCGATGGCAGAGGATGCCTATTACTTCGCCGAAGGACTTCGAAGTTATGAATATGAATGGGATACATGGTTTGGTGCTAATAATGGCGAAGTAGGTTTCCTTTTCTATTTTGATGATGGAACAAGTGAACCTATATCTGCCATCAATCCAACAATCAATTATATATTCCCCGTAGACGCCTTGTTAGAAACAATGCAATTAGCCGTAAATCTGACGGACATACGAGATACCGATGTTGCACAGTCCAGATTAACCACAGAGAAAGTTCCTGATCCCTTGACTTCAATAGAAAATCAGATATATCTTCCCAGTCAAAATATAAATTCATTATCCCCTTATGAAAAAGGCTATCATCCATCGAATTTTCCTCTTCGTGAGATAGAACAATATGCGGAGAATACTCTGGGAGAACTTAATATTGATTGGGCGATTAATGATTATTGGTGGGCTGAACGAGTGCAAAATGGGGTAGACGATGAAGGAATACCTAAGAAAGACCTTCGCTCTATTAGTTATACTGTTGCTGGGGTTGAATCCATTCGTATTACAGAGTTGATGGTAAGACCTGTTCGTCGAGTAGAAGCAGAAGTCCCTGTTTATCAAAATCTTTATAATTCATACAGGTCTAATTATCCGCCAGGGATTCCTTTATTCCTGACCGATTTTGAACCGCTAAGCAACCGTTTCCCTGTGGATGAAAATCATGAAATTGTACCCCAAAATCCATGGAATTTAGCCAATAATGATGTTTTGGGAAAAGGGAATTATTATGAAACGAACTTACCTATTTTCCAATATATTGACAGGTCAACAAATCCCCACCTAACGATAGATGTTCCTAATGTAGTAGAGTATCGAATCCGTGCCACAAATTCTTTACCTGCAGGGCGGTATTATCTTACATTGAATACCCAGAACCTTCAAGAAGAAGCGACATTAGAACGCGCGAGTAGTAAACGAATAAAATATGCGATTAAATATTGCCCTATCAATGTTAATAATCCCGCAGATCCCACAGACGATACATTAATAGAACCTTCTATTATTGATGATGTTTATGCAGACCCTCTCATTGTTGCTAATGATGCGGTATTCCAGCGGGTTCAGGATTCCTGGATAGGTGTTAATGCGAGGGGTGAAACAACAGGCATGGTATTTTTACCGGGTCAGTTAGAATCAGAAACATTAACACCTCCTGATTATTATTGGATGGATGGAATTTTACCCGAAGAACAACCGATTTATGGGAAGACATTTGCTGTGACAGTTCCTCCATATATCCCTGCAGATGGACAAGCCAATGATTATGTGCTATGTATTGCTTTTTGGTTAGAACAGACTTCCAACAACGAACCCATTTCATTAAACTTCCTCGATTTCAGTCAGGAACCCGTAGGACCTGTAATTAGCACCAAACCACGCGGTTGACGAAGTAGATTTTCAATATGTCGGGGTAAACCCAATTCTTCAAAGGTTAATATTTTACGAGGGATTAATCGCAATACGATCCCCACATATCCCTTCTGTTTGAAAATAGCCACACGGAATCGAGCAATATCTTCAAATGCAAAACCAAAGTCGGAACCACCTACTTCCTGCAATTCCTGTTGATTATCCACAGAAGCAATACTTTTCATTAATCGTTCTGTATCTTCGGGTGTAAGTGGGTCTTCACCAAAGAAAACCAATCTTCCGTGAACCCTGCCCACGGGGGGATTATCCACCGCAAGATGTAAGTCCGAACCTTCACGGTCTATTAACATTCGTAATAAACTTACCATTTCATACGCCATATATGTATCTCCTTATTTTCAATTATACCGCAACAGCAGGTTTGCGAAGAGGTTCATCAATTCGTGTTCGTTTATTAACTTCTTCAACAGTAGTAATACCCATTGTCGCTTTACGCCAGGCATCTTCACGCATGGTAGACATTCCCGATAGACGGGCTTCTCTTCGAATCGCCGTGGCTGACTCTCCACGCATAACCATTTCACGGATGCGGTCTGTCGTTTGTAACAATTCATAAACACCCAATCGTCCTTGATAGCCCGTCTGGTTGCAATTATCACAACCCGCACCATGATATAACTCAATTTTAGATAGGTCTACAGGAAAACCTAATCGGCGCAATTCAAATTCGGGTGGGACAAAAGGTTCTTTACAAACCGTGCAAATGGTTCGCACCAATCGCTGAGCAAGTATTGCTCGAAGCCCAGACGCCACAAGGAACGGTTTAACTCCAATATCTACCAATCGGGTAAATGCAGTAGCCGTATCATTGGTGTGTAATGTTGAAAAAACCAAATGCCCTGTTAACGCAGCTTTTATAGCAATCTCAGCAGTTTCTAAGTCACGAATTTCACCGACCATCACAATATCGGGGTCCTGACGGAATATAGCACGCAAAGCACGGGCAAAATTCCAACCAATTTCATGGTTAATTTGCACCTGGTTAATTCCTGTAATTTGATACTCTACAGGGTCCTCTAATGTGATAATTTTTACATCAGGCTGATTCAAATTGTGAAGAGAAGCATAAAGGGTGGTGGTTTTCCCGGATCCTGTAGGTCCTGTCACCAGTACAACGCCCGTCGCATGCTGAATAATTCGTTCCCAGTGATTTTGCACCTCGGGACTGAATCCCAACTGACCTAAACCTAACATAAGTCCGCTTTTATCAAGAATACGCATAACAACGCTCTCACCGAATACAGCCGGCAGAGAACTTACACGAAGGTCTATCACCTTATTCCCTAATGTCATTTTGATACGACCATCTTGCGGAACTCGCCTTTCGGAAATATCCATCCCCGCCATAATTTTAAGTCGGGATATAATTGCCGCCTGTGCCCGTTTCGGAGGTAATGGCATTAGATGCATCACACCGTCTATACGATACCTTACTTTCACATCGGTTTTTCCAGGTTCTATATGTATATCACTTGCCCGCAAACGAAATGCTTCTAATATCATCTGATGGACATATTTCACCACAGGATTATCTGCATCGCCTTCATCCATTCCTTCTGTCGTTATAGATGTAGAAGGAAGATTTGCGTCATCCATACTAACACTACTTAATGAAATATCGCTGGCACTAAAACTTGATGAAGAAGCAAGGGAACTATCAAACGAACTCACATTGGACATCGAGGATAAAGAACTCACACTGCTGGCACTACTCGCCGAACTTAACAAACTTTCTACTGTGGCTTCCTGCACCCCATAATATTTCCCTAAAGCCATCGTTATTTCCTCAGGCGAAGCGAGAACGGGTTCTACAGGTCGGTCAAGAAGTCGGGAAATATTATCCAGATTGTTTACATTAGTCGGGTCAGATGTTGCGATAATAACTTTATCTCCCCGAACTTCCACAGGCACGACTTTATAAAGTGTCGCAATACTTCCATCCATAATATTCCGAACACGCTCCGGAACCTCCCTCTCACTTAACTTTATTATAGGGATACCCAATTGTTCCGACAAGGTCTCGATGATATGGCTTTTACCAATATAACCTAAGCGAACAAGGATTTCACCTATTCTTCGATGCGACATCGTTGTTTGCTGACGATGTATGGCTTCCCGAAGTTGCTCTTCCGATACTATCTTCTTTTCAACAAGTATCTGACCAAATAATTTATAGGTACTCATATTCTATGTCCATATTTTCTCTATATACTTTAACATAAATTTAAATAAAAATCAATGTTAAAAATGCGGATTTAGTTATAATTCCATAAAAAATACATTTTCTTGTCAATAATTTATCAAAAGTCTTTTCAACCCCTATTTTAATATCTATTTATTATAAACGCAAAGCAACCCTGTTTTACAATACAAAAATATAGTTTTTCTTATTTTAATGTTACAAGAGTTAATTCGCAGTCAATTCCTTTTCCACTCTGATTGGGTTTTAATTTATCCATTTTATACACAGCCAGTAGATAGGAATCACCATAAATACGCTTCAAGAATTCTGAAAATCGTTTTAAGGAAACTCCTTCCAATTTAATTTGCAACATCGGTTGGCGAGCACTACTCGCTCGTGCACGATAATTATCGAGTTTGGCTTTATCAGTCAATTGAGTTTCTTTTAATAATTGATTTACATAAGAAAAGAAGTCAAAATTGGGAGGTCTTTTTTCTATTATACGAAGCAACATCTCCTGAGTTTTTAAACTTTCTTCCTGTTCTTTTTTTAACTTCTCTACCATTTGCAATTGGTTATATGCTTGAGTTAATTCATTTCTTGATTGTAAAAACTTTCGATAAGGTCCTCTGTGGAGATATATTGCCATACTTATTACAGCAATAAAACTTACAATCATTGTGATTAAATAAATTCGGTCAAGAAGGGTTTGATTCATTTTTTTTATACCTTAACTGTTACTTTTTTCTGTATTATTTTCTTTTTGAAGCGAAATCTTCTGGGGCTTTTGTATTCGTATTGCAAAACTGGTTTGATTTCCCTGAGCACTTAATTCTGGTTCATCTACTATATTAAAATAACTCACTTTCTTTAATTCGGAAATTGCCTGTGTTATAAAAGCAGAATCGCTGGTTGTCCCTTGTATTCGAATCCACCAACTTTGCACATCGGGTGAACTCAATTTTATTTCCGTAATATTCACTTTATCCGATGGCAATTTTTCTGCAATGGTATTTAATATATCCAGAAGAGGCGGGTCAAAAAAAGGAGATAAGTCAATATTTTCATCCAGTCCCTTTTCTTGATTAACTCGTTCTATTTCCTGTGTTAATTCATTTGCCTTTGCTTTGTAGAGATTACTATAAACAAGATTGTTCAGGGTCAATTGCTGAAGGAAAAAAGCACCACATACAAGCCCTGTTAGGATAAGACAATTGGTAAAAATCAAATGGCGGGATAAAGAGGATAAATAAGAAGACAAAGTTTGATTTTCTTTGAGCAAATTAAATGAAAAATAGGGGTCTAATGTTATTCCCGCTATTCCTAAGAGAGGATACCAGCGGGACAGTGTTTCGTCTGGCTCTGTTTTCATAGCATTGGGAAACTGTAAGAATTGAGACAACGAAACGGTCTCAGCCTCAATCCTTACCAATCGTGAAAACATACCTAATTCTTCATCAGATAAAGTTAATCCGCCAATTTCCAATTTTTCTATTCCTTCCTTCCCTTTCCATCGGGCAAGAAATGCCCTTAAACTATTTTGCACTTCTCGGGCAAAAATTTCAGGATTTTCATAATAATTTTGAACCCCTAATACCAGATGGCGTATAAAAACAAGTTTCCCTTCATAAAGAACAGCCAGGGTAGAAAAGTCCTTATGAACCAATAGAGCCGATTTTAACTTTTTGGTCTCTTTACTTGCCTGTTTCCAAAGATATACCAAACCCAGAGAATTAATAACCGCCGTTTCGGGTTCTGCAGAAAACTCCCGTAGATATTGAATATAGTTTTGAATATGCTGTTTGCGGACACCCATTGCTAAAACTTCTGTGTCTTTTTTTGTCTCATTTACTACAGCAAAATCAAGCATTAACTCTTCAATAGGAAAAGGAATATGTGGTTCTAATTCAAAGCGAAGAGCAGACACGACTTTTTTTATTCCCCGAAATGGAACTGTTAGCGAACGGACAATACTTACAGAACAAGGAACGGAAAGAGCAAAACATGTCGGTTTATACTTTAATTGTTTGAAGGCTTCTTCTAAAGCATTCAAAACAGGTTCATCTTTATTGGGTATCTCTGCTTCTTCTGTAATTACGGGTGTTTCAATACCTTGAAGTAACTCAAGATATTTACCTTTTTTTCGAACAGTTGCTAATCGAACGACATCTTCACGAATCTCAATCGTTGTTACTAAATTTCCCATGTATCTTTCTTTCGTTTTTTATGGATTAATATCCTTTTATTTTTCCTTATTATTTTATAATTTTCCAATCCAAAATGCGGAATGGCTCCGGAGGCAATCCTCCTTTATTTTGGACTGTTGTGGAGTTATTGTTTGTTCGTTGTGTATTACGCGTTAGATTTTGCTGATTTGTTTTGTTATTTGCAGGGTTTACATTTGGATTTAGTCCGGGATTATTAAAATCTCCTAATTCCATTGGATTTCGAAAAACATACGCTTCGATTCGCACCATCCTGTTTTGATAAAGTCCGTCACCATAAATTCGAAAAGCATTGCTTTGAAGGGTAAAAATTTGTCCTGCCATAACATAGCGTTGAGCACGATTATCCGGTCTCTCCGCAGGAGTAATAACAGGTTTTCCTGCTTGTTGAGGGGTATCTCTTCTCTGCGATGTTGGAGGTTTGGGTAAAATGCCATACGCATCTAATTGACTTAAATCTGTAAACGGTTGTGTATGTGCATCATCAAAAATTCGCTGTCCCAAACCCAAATCGGCGGGATTTCCTGTATAACCACTGACAATAGCTGCTATTACTTCAGGTTGAGCAGAATTAATGTTTACCCTACCCAGCCAATCTCCATGAACAGTAAAATATTCCGATAAAGGTAATTGATTCTTTTCAGGGTCTCCAAAATATATTTCGGGTGTAATTCCTTTGATTAATAGCAATTCTTCGATAGAATCCATAGGTCCATTTTTGCATGGATATGGATTTTCTAATCCCATATAATAATTATTCTCTGCACCTTGAGGTCTTTCCGAATCGCCTTCATTATAATCTAACCAATCGAGAATAGAATCAACAATTATCTCCGGACTGGCACCTTTTCCCGTATCTCGTAAAGCAAAAAATTCTCTTAATGCATTAACAAGGGGTGTTCGTTCTTGAGGTTCTC
Source organism: Candidatus Hydrogenedens terephthalaticus JGI OTU-1 (assembly GCA_000493945.1). GTDB lineage: Bacteria > Hydrogenedentota > Hydrogenedentia > Hydrogenedentales > Hydrogenedentaceae > Hydrogenedens > Hydrogenedens terephthalaticus. The sequence continues at coordinate 7,271 of AWNW01000041.1, read as the reverse complement.
CCCCGGATTGAGGAACTAATAAAGCATTCAAATTGATCTTTCCATACTCATCCGATATAGAGGCATGCATAAGGGCATTATTCAATGGCTCCGTTGCTGCACTCATATTAAAAGAGAGCAAGTCAAAATCACTATCTACTGGTGGAGCACCGCTCATCATGGTATTCAGATTATCCTCTGCAAGGTAAGCCATTGCTTTAGCCACTGCCGATTTAGCAGCCAGATAGGCTTCCAGGTCTCCCTGTTGACTATATGCTAAAGAAGCCTCCACTTCTGTTTCATATAAAAATTCAACCACAATAATGGACAATAAAGCAATAAACACTAAAGCAAGAATAATGGCTACCCCTGTCCGTTTGTTAAATTGAATTTTTGTTTTTAATTTCATGGTTATTTCTGCCTTCTGTTTCTAAAACTATCACGTGCCGAAGTATTAGGGGTGGCTCCTTGGGTTTTATTACTATCCATCTTAAACAGAGAACCTACATCTCGGAAATGATTGGGATCATCCATAGGTTGCACCGTTCCTACTGTTGTGGGCAAAACAATCACAAGGTCTATATCCCCTTCCCCATTTGCAGAAGCATTACTGACTTCTCCATATTCATTAAACAGATTTGCAATGATATGCACCGCCCATGGCATCTGCTGAACCGATTGGGAATCCCATTCTTCTACCCAATCCTGTTTAATGGGATCATAATAATAAATATCTAAAGAAGCGAGGGGAACTTTTATAACATTCACAGGCAAAGAATTCATATCACTCGAAAAACTCCCCGAATCTTCATCCAGGATAAGTGGCGATTCTGTAATAGTCAAGAATTGTGGAGCATTGTTTGAAATACCATATATATCTGTAGCAAAACCTGACAAGCCTTCGGGCTGAGATGTATCCTCAAAGGAATAGGTAACTACTCTACGAATCCCCGGTAAGGCAGTGGGTCCTGGCATCGGTAAAGAAGTACAAAAACGGATGGAATCTGCAGGTCCATACTGGCCTGATTCGTTTTGTGCAATAAATTGATAACCCGAAGCGGAGAAAGAAGAGTCTATATATAGGGCATTGAAAGAATTATAGAAGTGATTTACTAAAAATCGTTGAATCCTCATTTTTTCTGCAGATAGTCGTGCCAAATCCGTTCCCTTGGAGATAGAATCTAATCCTAAATAAACGATAATTACAATAATGGACATTATGGTAAAAGCAATCAGTAATTCCAGAAGCGTAAAACCACTGATTTTCATACGAAAAGGATATTTATTTTTTTTCATAATCCACATAAATTAATTTCCAAACATGGAATTCCTTCTTGCCGAGAAACCACTCGCTGGAGCTTTCATTGTGTTTGTATTTCTCTGTTGATTGGTTTGGGTTCTACCGCCGGTTAAATCGTTTGTCTGATTTTCCGTACTCAGGTCATAACATAAAAAAGTCAGATTTTTACTCTCATTCTCCGGAGTATATAAAGTTACATTAACTGTATATAATGGGATAGATGGATCAGAACCTATTGCCGTTGCGGAATAACTCCATGAGTAACCTTCATAACTTGTTCCGAAATCTCCACTTCCCTCCAGTGTCCCGGTTAGCACTCCTACTTCTGCACGGGAACAAGCTGCATAAATCAATTGATTTTCATCTGTCTGACTTATGGTAATCTGGTGAAGTTTCATTGCGTTAAAGTGAACATTAAACAGGATAAAAGCAGAACCTCCTAATATGGCTAACGCCGTTAAAATCTCCATCAGTGTAAAACCGACTTTTCTTTTCTTATTTTTTATAGCAGATAAAAATATCTTCATTGGGCTCCTTCCAGTACATAAGCACCTGCGGATACAGGGTCCCATACAACGGTATAATAATCATTATTTGCGTTTCTCACATAAAAACCAATAGATTCTGTTAATCCAAGAGGTGTCACTGGTATTTCTACAAGGCCTCTGGAAAACTTATTTCCACCGATAAAAACGCTTTCAATTATTACATTTTCAGACAAACGAACGGGTGATAGCCCAGGTTCATTGACTTCTTCTATTACAGGCTCTACATCAAATAAATCCACATTATTTTTTTTATCAAAAAGGGGTCCTATTTCATCCATCAGACTATCTTCATGTTTTACATTCTTTGCCTGTTCTATTAATTTCCTCTTTGCCAATTTTTCAAATCGTTCATTTATCTGTCGGTTCATGGCTTCTGCATCAAAACCTCCCGGAGTAGGAGTATTTCCCGTAGTTTGATTAGTAGTCGTTCCCGCAGTAGAACCCATAAAAAGTTCAGCCATCTGTTCCGGGGATAGCCCCTGTTCTTTCATGCTTTCAAACAAACCTAATTGGTCTGGCTCTCCCTCCGTTGCCTCAGGATAAGTAATTCTCAAACAATAATATCTTTGCTGGTCTAAATCAATTTCGACATAAAATTCATCTCCGAATAAAGCAGATGTTGACATCACGGCTCTACCGAAATAAGCCAACCGTCTTGCTTCGCTTTCTAACTCCGAAGATAAGGCAAGGGGAAGTAAATAAGGAACGGCAATAGTAGCCATCAATGCAATAATAAAAATAACAATCCCTAATTCCAGTAATGTAAAACCATCTTTTCCCCGTAAAGCAATCATGATTTTTAAATTTTATACCTCATGCAAAAAATAATGTATTGCAGATTAATCTTCGCTGGAAATATCTGCATTTGCTCCACTACCTCCAGGACTTCCATCCCCGCCATACGACATAATCTTAAAGGCAGAATTACCTTCTTTTTGATAGACATACGCATTACCCCACGGGTCTAATGGAACTTTGGGGGGGTCAAGAAATGGAGCAATTTCTTCTAATGTGTTTGGTAAACGCTTGTTTTTTATACGATACATCTGAACTGCAGTCTTCATATTACTGATTTCTGCCTTTGCTTTTGCCTGGTCGGCATCATCCAGAGCACCAAATACATAAATACCGACAGTCGTGGCAAGAATTGCAATAATAGCAATAACCACCATTAACTCCACAAGCGTAAAGCCCAATAAATTCTTATCCTTTTTCTTTGTTTTTTCTTGTGTCATGTTTTCATCCTCCAACATGTGTACTCATCTTTAATATAGGTACTAAAATCGCCAGAACCAAAAATCCGACGAAAATACCCATTACTACTATTATAACGGGTTCTATCAGTCCAACGATAGCATCAACAGTCAAACGGACATCTTCATCATAGGTATCTGCTATCTGAATTAACATATTTTCCAGTTCACCACTTCGTTGCCCTAATTCAACCATGTGAATCATCATGGATGGGAATATTCCAGAATCTTTCATGGGTTGGGCTAAATCTCTACCCCTACGGACACCGGCTTTTATGTCATCCAGATGCATCTGAATGAACCGATTATCCATAATACTATATACAACATCAAGAGCAGGAAGCATGGTTAGACCGCTTTGAAGCATGGTTCCTAATGTTCGTGAGAATCTTGCACAAAGTAATTTTTGAAGTAGAGTGCCATAGAGCGGAATTTTAAATTTCCATCGGTCCCATTTTTTTCTACCCTCTTCACGGCTAACCCATATCCGCCATAATATTACTAACAAAAATAAAAAGCCTATAAAGAAGATACCATATCTTCCTAAAAAGGAACTTGCCCCTATAAGTAAATCTGTAATAAAAGGAAGTTCCGATTGTTGTTTCTTAAAAATAGTGGTGATACGAGGCACAATAACAGTCATCATAAATGTAATAACGGAAATAGCAAAAACTGTCATAAAGGCTGGATATGCAATTGAGGATAATATCTGGGCTTTTATCTTTGCCTGTCGTTCTAAAACATCTGCCAGACGGTTTAAAACTTGTTCTAATGTTCCGCTGGCTTCTCCTGCACGAACCATATTTACATATAGCGAGCTAAAAATACGGGGATGTTCAGACAGTGCATCTGCAAGATTTTTTCCTGCATTTACTTTATCACGAACATCCAATATAGCAGTTTTTAATCGCTGTCGAGCGGTTTGAGTTATTAATGCATTCAGGGCTTCCACAAGGGGCATACCTGCACGAAGTAATACGGCAAACTGCCGCGTCATTAAGGCTACATCTCTTGTAGAAACGCCTCCGCCCAACGAAAAAAATCGGGATCGTCCCTTTCCTTCTCCTTCCTTTAAACTACTACCATCTGTGGCTTCTTTTAGTTCAGTGGGATAAAGGTCTAACTCCCGTAATTTCATTCTTGCCAATGCAGGAGAATCCGCGTCTATTACTCCGCGCGTCGTTTTTCCACTACCTTTGATTAATGCTTTATATTGATAAACAGGCATATCTTCTCAAATATTGTACAGTGTGTTTTTATCTTGTTTTATTTAATAAGTTTCTTCAAATACATCGTCTCGGGTTACCCGAAGGACTTCTTCTAATGTTGTCAATCCTCTCAACATTTTTTCTGCCCCATCCTCACGGAGAGTGCGCATTCCTTCTTTATGGGCTTCCCGTTTAATTACATTGGAGTCGGCTCCTTCAAGAACCAATTCTTGTATCCTCGGACTCATCATTAACAGTTCAAATATTCCCGTCCTGCCATAATAACCCCGTTCCATACATTTTTGACATCCTTTACCTTTCCATAAAGTTTCTGCTCTCGGGTCAGGTTTTTTTATACCTAACTCTTCTAATGGATTTCGGTCGGGTTTATATGGTTCTTTACATTGAGTACAGATTTTACGCACCAATCGCTGGGCTTGTATGGCAATACAGGATGAGGTAACAAGAAAAGGTTCAATTCCCATGTTCGTAAGTCGGGTAATAGCACCGGCGCTATCATTGGTATGTAATGTAGCAAAAACAAGATGTCCTGTTAAAGATGCTTGAACTGCCATCTCTGCTGTTTCTAAATCACGGATTTCACCTACAAGAATAATGTCGGGGTCCTGTCTTAAAATACTTCTTAAACCTGCTGCAAAGGTCAATCCAATTTTAGGACGAACCTGTATCTGCCCAATTCCCGCAATCAGATATTCTATGGGGTCTTCTAATGTAATGATATTCTTATCCGGTGAATTCACTCTCTGCAAAGAAGCATACAAGGTTGTAGATTTCCCGGAACCGGTTGGTCCTGTAACCAGGATAATTCCATGAGACACGGTAATAATACGGTCAAACATCTTATGGTCGCGTTCGTCCATTCCCAAATCTTCCAGACTAAAAAGGAAATTACCCTTTTCAAGGATACGCAAAACCACGCGTTCACCAAAAGCCGTCGGGAGTATGGATACACGAATATCAATTTCTTTGCCGCTTAACTTAATTTTAATACGCCCATCCTGCGGTAAACGATGTTCTGCAATATTGAGATTGGACATAATTTTGATACGCGAAATCACCGCCGCCTGCTGGGATTTGGGTATAGTAAATTTTTCGTATAATACGCCATCAATACGGTAACGAACACGGACTTCACGCTCAAACGGTTCAATATGAATATCCGAAGCCCTTTCTTTGACGGCTCCCGTGATTAATAAATTGATAAGTTTAATGATAGGGGCTTCGTTAGCAAGGTCCAGCAGGTCTTTTTCTGTTTCCGTCCCATCTAAGGTATGAATCGTCGTTGCTCCGTCTTCTTCCGCCATTGCTATTGTATCTATCATCTCAGCCGTATTTTGTGTTTGGCTATCGAAATAGGAATCTACAATTTTTTGTATATCTGACTTACGACATAAAACAGGCTGAACAGGTCCTCCTAAAAGTACCCGCAGGTCATCCAGAGGTAGAAGATTTATAGGGTCATTTAAGGCAACTAAATAACCGGCTCCATTTTGCTTAAACGGAACCATAAAATATTCACGAATAAAATTTATCGGGACCTTCGTAATCAAGTTCATGTCTACCTGTTGCGAAAGGTCTAATTCCATAGGAATTCCAAATTGTTCACTTAATGCTTCCAATACATGTTCTTCTTCTACAAACCCAAGGTCCAATAAAATTTCGCCCAACCGTCGCGGTTTAATCTTCTGGAGTTCTAAAGCCTCCTTTATCTGTTCCGGATGGACATATCCTTTTTGGAGTAATATTTCTCCAAACTGCATTTCGGCGAGTAGTTTATCCATTATTTTCTATAAATCGTCCCACGGTTAAATTCTTCTTGTTCTACCTGTCCTGTTAACGCTTCAGTCCTATCTAAAGTAGGACGATAATTTTTTCGCATATCAGCCTTTGCCTTAACTTTCTTAAAGAAACCACCCTTAAACAATTCTTGTATATTTACATCCTGATATTCCGTAACCTTATATTGGGTAACCCGTTCCATATCACTGGATTCTTTTACAATATGAGGTGTAACCAGAACTACCATGTTGCGTTTTTCTCGCGATACCGATTTATTGCGGAATAGGAAACCTAATAAAGGAAGATCGCCCATAATGGGGACTTGGGTCCTGTTACGGTCTGCGGTATCTCTTATTAAACCGGCTAAAACCGCTGTTGAACCATCTTTCACAAGGACCTGATTTTTAAATAAAGATTTATTGGTTGTCGGACCTAAAATGTTTACATCCCCTACGGACTGACTACCTCCCGCCACTGCTGATACTTCTATCTCGATTTTCATTAAGACATTATCACCTTCACTGATTTGAGGAGTTACGGTTAATTTGATACCTACCTCATGTCGTTCCACACGCGTATAACCGCCCCATGTGCTTCCTATAACCTCGCCTGTTGTTGTGCGTTGGGGGCTTGCAGTGCTTGTAATGAAAGGCACTTCCTGACCTACGACTATAGACGCTTCTTCATTATCTACCGTAACCAAACTGGGTTGAGAAAGCACTTCCAGGTCAGAAAACGTCTCTATTGCTTGCAATAGTAAGGGGACAAAAGGAACTCGTAATCGTTGGGTTTTACTAATGGGTATGACAATGTCATCATATATCCCTGTTGTAAGCCCTCCCCCTGAACCTAAACTCAACGCTCCTAACATACGATTAAGTCGGCTTGGACTGGTAATTTTGTTTGCTGCATCTGCTGCGGGTTTTAAAGAATCTACAATTTTTTGTATATTGGAAGTTCCTGTAACAGCAAACCCGGAATTTCCACTAATACTTGCAGAATCTACTTTGACCCCATAATCATTATTCAACCGAACATCAATTACTACAGCATCCACGAGCACCTGTCTTTGCGGGACATCCAGACGGGCAATGTCTTATGATATTCGTAGATATGCAAGAAAAAAATTAGGTATGCGAACACTACGCGAAGAAGGTATAATAAAATGTGTTCAGGGTGTTAC
>AWNW01000040.1 GCA_000493945.1 Candidatus Hydrogenedens terephthalaticus JGI OTU-1 | reverse complement strand
CCACCCTTCCCCGAAGGGATAGAAGAAGAAACCGCAGAGATTTTGGAAACAATAGAACAATTAGTTATAGAAGCCGATTTGACACCGCTGGATGGAGAAGTGCGTAAAAGTCTCCAGCGAGACATCCAATACTTACGCGACGAATTATCCCGTCCCGCCCGNTACTGGCGATATCATGTCATCAACCAAATATTACAATGGATAGAAGAAAGCACCCAAACCCTCGACAAAAACGAATACATGCAGTCATTCTTATCACTTCGGAAACAGTTAGAAAATATTTTTTCCAACTTCCCCAAAAAAGAAACCAATTCTTTATAAATTTCATAAAAAAATAGTTCTAAATAAAATTCATCAAATTAAGTTTTTCTAATACTTTTTTTAGTTAAATTCTTAGCAAGGTATTCATCTTTTGTTTTCTCAATTAAAAATTTTAAACACTTTTTTTCCATTTCTTTACAGTACTTATCATGATTAGATAATGCTTTATGTATAACAAGGTTGTCTTTAGGAATCTTTATTCTTCTTTTACCATTCCTGTGAGCATATAGTATATATTTTGCAACAAATGCATTCTTTGCTTCATATCTGAAATATTGTCCTACCGATAAAATAGTAGTTTTGGACAATGGAGAAATCTTTAACTGCAGATCCGGTAATTCTACTTCGTCACATTTATCAATTATGTTTATAAAATCTTCTGGAAACTGCTTTATACCATTTTTGCTAATCTCCTGAATAGCCAAATCTACCATTGAATTATTGTTCCATAAGTCATTTTCGTTACTATTTCTGAAATCATATCTTTCTGAGTTATTATATTGAATACCAAAATCAAAGGTTTTGTTGATTAAACCTAATTTTGTCAATTCATGGATCCCTTTTTCAGTAATTTTCCATATACCATATTCCTTTCTGTCCAGTAATCCTTCTTTACATAGATCTTCTCTTGCCCAACGAACTCTATTTGAAAATTTTTCACTACCTGAAGAAGTCTTTTCTTGAAGGTCTTCTTGAGTCAATTTGAAATATTTAGCAAGTATAGGAACTACCTCACTTGGCATTACTGACCCTCCCTTATAATATATTAGGTGAAGTAGTGGTATCTTTATTCTTTTTCTCTCAGGAATTGCCATTGTTCGACTCCAGATATTTTCTCATTAAAATGTCATTTATTTTCACAAGATTCATTTCCCCACTCCTTGTAACATTAAATCTTATTAAAAGAGGATTTTTTTTGTGTATTGTTTTTATAACTTCTTCTACCTCACAAATTTCAAAATACTTTTTTTTATCTACTATTGAATTTATCCCTGCTAATAATGAAGACTCTATTATAGATGCATATCCGTAGGAACTTCTTAAAGTAGTATATGCTTTATAAAATTCCTGAAAGATAAATTTATTTTCATTACTGTGATCAGCACCAATAGAAAGAAAATGATTCGCAGTCTTGAAAAACGATTTTCTAAGAAATGCTTCGTGTGAATTTTCATTTATTAGTTGTTTAAAAAAATTTTTTGTTTTATCGTTAACATTATATTTATAGACAAAAGGATTTTGTTTAGATAACAGTCCCAAATCCACAAAAGGTTCTATTCGTGGGGTTATGTTGTGAGTCAACGCATTTTTACTACCCCTTGGATTTTTACTCAGGTGTTTTTCTATAGTCTCTGAAGTTTTTAAAAGTCTTTTGATACGGGTTTTTGTTGAGCCATTTAAACAATTTGTTTTATGAGAAGAAACTATGTTTCTATATATATTTGGAAGGTATTTGCTTACTTCCCACAATTTAAAATTAGAGTGATTTTCTAAAATTTCTTTATACAATGGTTTGAGAACATCTCCATCTGCATCTATAAACGAATATAAAAGTAGTAATTTTTGTTTTACCGTTAAAATTAGTGGATTTTGCCCCTCCTTAGTTTGTATTTTATCTAATTTTGGATTAAAAATATTTATCTCGTCAGACATTAATGATAAAAATGATTTTCCTCTTTCCGTAACTGAATATGTCCCATCTTTTATAAGTCTCAAATTAACAGCCAAATATGGATATTTATCTCCATCATCTTCCACAAGTTTTCCACACCGCGAAGGAATTTTTTCATCAGATAAAAGGTATTCTTGGACTTCTATGTAAGCTTCTTGGTTATGATTTTTAGACAATTCATTTTGAAAGTTTTTATTTTTCGATCCCTTATAAGTATTAGTAATATAATCTTTAATTTCTGGGGTAATATATACACGAATTTTTTTTGTTAAAATTGATATCAACTCTTTTCCGAGATATGCCAATTTATTAGAGGCTGACTGATTTGCCTTAAAAACTAAAGGTTTTAAAAATCCTAATCTTTGAATACATTGCTTGGGATTAATAAAAACACTAATCCCCCCATTCATATACTAAATCCTCCGTGTACACTTACCCTTGGTCTTATATCAACGACAAAAGCACGCGGAGATTCTGTATCTGAAATTACAGATTGTCCAACATCCAAACGCTTTAAAAGTTCATCAAAGTTGAGTATATCGTTTCCATATTTAATCTCTTCTGGGAATGATGATTTTAAATTCTTTTTTATATATTCGATATCATTTTGAACAGTTAATTTATGAATTATCATAATATCTACCTGAGAAAGTATTCGTTGATCTATTGCTGAAGGTTGTTGGGTCGTGAACATAAAAGATAGTCCAAAATTTCTTCCTTCTCTAACAAGCCTTACCAACTCATCAGTTGCTCGAGTTTTTCGTTCTGATGGCAGAAAATTTTGAGCCTCATCCACAACAATCCAAATTGGAGGTACACCATTTCTAATATCTTGCTCTAGTTTTTCTGCCTCTTCTTTTGTAAAGTTTAGAATTTTTAAATTTTTTTCTTTTTCCGATGTTTCCATTCTTAATTTCATAATTTTACGAATGAGAGACATAATTATTACATACCTGAGTTCATTAGATAACTTGTGCAAGAGTAAAATACTTAATTTTCCTGGTTTGAGAAAATCCGCCAACATTGCTTTCTCTTTTATCTTTAAATGATTTTCTATAGATTCATCGGTATTAGACACATTTAATTTTTTAGATATTTCATTAATTTCAATATTACTGTGGAATATTGGATTCCTTTTAATGCAAGCTAATTGTTGAATTACTGCCCGCCTTGTCTCTACATGATAGTAATCATTTATTTCCTTATCGTATTTTGCACAATTAATTAGGTCATCCAAAGAATACCATCGTTTGGGTAAATATTTTTTATTTGAATAATCGAACCATCCTTCGTTTACTACTTTTTCATAAACATCCCCTATTAGTTGTCCTATTCGGTCCTGATAGATATCTACATCCAATAAATATCCCCAATCTAAAGAATCCAAATCAAAAGTATTAAATTTAAACTCTTTATATTTTCTAACTGATATATCCATTCCTTTGGGCGACCAGATCTCAATTTCAAGGGACTCATTTTTAATTTCCCAGTTTCTTTGGAAACGGATTTGTTCTTGAATAATCTTTTTATCAGAGTCTTGAGAAAGAATTATATCTGACCATTGAAAGATGCCTAAGGTATCAAATAAAAGTATCGCAGTATCTTTGTTTATATGGGATATGGATGTTATTTTTTCAGATGTACACATACCTTCCATTAAAGTACCTAATGTATAGGATTTTCCTGTCCCCCTCTTTCCAAAAATTGCAACTACATGAGGATTAGAAATATCAAGGAAAATATTGACAAGTGGGCCAATTTCAGCAGATCTACCCATATAAATGTAATTTTCTTTTGGGGCACCAGTAAGAGAGCCAATAAAATACCTATTTCCTTGAAAGATTTTTGGTTTTACTGTAAACTTCTTCATTTATTTTAACTATCCAAAAACAAGAGGGGCTATACTATCAACTATTTGTTCATCTATAAATATATTCTTTTTTAAAAAAGCTGATACAGCACATTCATTCACTGCTTTAAGTATATTTCTTGGTATTGATTTTGTAGGGTCTGTAGTAGCATATTCACATAATAGTTTAAAGGAATTTTCCGTAAAAGGATAAAATTCCATATTCTCTAAATTTATGTTTTTCTCTTCTAATTTTGCTTTTACTCTATCATAATCTATAAACTCAGATAATAACTCTTTTATAAAAATTTCTACATTCTCAATGTCGGGAAGGGGAGGGATTTCAATGATATTATTTTCACCTATTCGAGTTCTGATATCTACCCTAACTAAAAATTCTGCCATTTCATCTGGACTAACACCAAAAGTCGCTATAATAAATCCAACAGATTCGTTCATCGGCTCTGCAAGTTTTCTTAGATAATTGTGAATCGATTCAATTGCATCCTCATTTTTTACATTCAAAAATTGCTCTGCTTCATCTATAAGAAAAATTAATTTGTTTCCTCTCTCTTTTGCTAAAGAACCAATCCCCTGCAAAACATTTACTAAATCAGATGAACCTACCTCTCCCAGTGACCTTGTAACTTTAAGTCGCTGTAATTCTGCAGGTTTTAAATCCTTGCCACATAACCATCTCCAAGCTAAATGCCCTTGATCCCCTCCAACTCGTATATCTTTCATTGCTTTAACATAATTTTCATCTTTAAAAATCTTTTTTAGTTGTTCTTCTATATCTTTACCTTCACTTATTATTCCCTCAATCCAATTGGATAAAGTCTCTACTCCTAAAGCTTCCATTAATTGAAGATGCCAATCCCAACAATCTGATCTACTTTTCATTTCAAGATCAAGATGTACAAATATAGGTTTTTCGTGGCATATCTCTGGTGTGTCATTTTCCAAATAATGTTTTAAATAATAAAGGGTCTGTGTTTTCCCTGAACCATATGAACCGTAAATAATCATCTTGGGGACACCTGGGTCTATAAAGGATCGCTGAATTTGTTCCTTTATTCTCTCTTTAACCTCATTTCTACAAAAATAATACCTTGCATCATTAGGATTAATTTTGGGGTCAATTGAAAACTTATCCCTGTCTTTCAAACAAAACCAGTCTTTTAACATTTTTTCTCCTTTTTATTCATATTTAATTTTTCAAAACAAAAAAATGATAACAAAAATATATACATAAAAAGCAATTCTGCAAATATAAATTAATATGAAATTTTAATAATTTCTTTTTATGTAACATTATTGATAAAATTCTAAATTATGGATAGAACACAATAATGATTTACAGGAATTCAAATAATGAGAAACGACATTGAAATAAGTATAGTTGTGCCGGTGTATAATGAGGAAGAAAATATCGGCGGGGTGCTTGATGAAATTATGGAAGTAATGAATCGTTATGGGCGGGGATATGAAATAATTGTGGTTGATGACGGGAGTAGGGACAGAACCTTTGACATTTTGAAGCAATATCATAGCAAGTATGATAATATTCAAGTAGTCCGATTGACCCGCAATTTTGGTCAACACCCCGCAGTATATGCAGGGTTTAATTATGCTCGAGGGAATATTTTTTTATCCATGGACGGCGATGGTCAGAATCTTCCTGAGGAAATCCCCAATTTAATCAAAGTCCTCGAAGAAGGGAATTTTGATTTTGTTCAAGGTTGGCGAACGGAGCGGCAGGACAGTTTTTTGCGGAGATTCTTTTCCCAGTTTGTTAATCGGTTTATATCAAAAGCGACAGGTTCCGAATTAAAGGACGCAGGCTGTGGCATGGCGGCATACAGTCGTAATGCCGTAAATCGGTTACTTCAAGCAACACATCATGCGAGATATATTCCCGCTGAAATCAGTTGGATGGGATTGAAAATCAAATCTCATCCCATCAAGCATAGAAAACGGGAAAAAGGAAAAAGTAGGTATCGGATTTGGTCTCTGTTCTGGATTAATTTTGATATTATCGCCAGCATAAGCACAATTCCGGTAGAAGCAATTGGTTATGTGGGTATGTTGTTCTCTGTATTAGGTTTCTTGCTTGGCTTTTTTATTTTTTTTCGTTCGTTGTTCTTCAATAAAAGTCCCGACTCTCTTATAATTATGACCTCATTACTCTTAATTTTTGTTGGGATACAGATATTGTGTATAAGTGTTCTTTGCGCCTATGTTAGCAGGGCATATCGAGAGGTTCAACATCGTCCTTATTTTATTGTCAGGGAGACACTCACAGATGACCGCCATCCACATTCAACAGATTGAGGCTATTTCGGATAACGATTTGCAGAGACTTGCAGAGTGTCAAAAATTTTATCCTTACGATTATATCCGTGGAATAGATAAATCTGCATATATTTCCTACATCTACTCCGATATACAAAAATTAATGAAGCGAGATACAGTTTCCATTTTTTGTGCCTTTGATAGCACCGATAAAGTTTGCGGTTTTATTCTTGCAGAACAATTGAATTGGGATAGTGAAATTTTTGGTTTCCCCTGCGCCCGTATTCATTATTTATTAGCAGAAGAAAATGGAAGCGATTACCTGATTAAAAGAAACCTTATAGCAGAGGTCGTTCTCTGGGCGAAGAATCATAATATAAAATTCATGGATATATATTCCCATCCACTTGATTTCAGCAGGGTAAAAGCGATTATGGAAAATGGCTTTGATTTAATCGCCACACATATCCACCATGTCTGGGATTTTCGGACGGGTTTTAAATTGGAACACAAAATTACTGTTCCTATTCGTCCCGCGACAAAAGAAGACATGGATAATTTAGTGAATATTGATTTTTCAATCTTTCCGAAATATAGTCGCTTTTACCTTGATGAAAAATTAATGGCTACGGGAAAAGTCTCTGTAATGTTTAAGCATTGGTTAAAAAATTCCGTATTGGGAATTCGAGCCAAAGGTGTATGGATTGTAGAAATGGACAATCAAATTGTGGGATACATTACAAGTGTAGAAGATGAACACACAAGGGATACATTAGGGATACGGATTACAAAAGGAGATATGGTTGGTGTTTTACCTAATGTGCGAAATAAAGGCATTTATACAGATATGGTGGCTACCATGATCTATTGGGCTCAAAACTACGGGGCAGATATTCTGGAAGTGGCTATTCATGCGTGTAATGCACCGGCTAATTCACTCACATCCCAATTACAATCCCGCGTTTGCGGTGCCCACTATAATTTTCACTGGCATGCAGAATAACTAAAAAAATTCCCTCGTTCTGTATTTGTGTATGGTAAAAAATCTCTAATGAAACTCTGGCAACCACGAACCGTGTGCTTCAATCAGGTCATCACAGAGATGAACAATTTCATCAATGGTCAGTTCCGCTGATGTATGGGGGTCTAACATTGCCGCTTGATAGATATGTTCCTTTTTCTTTTTCAAAACGGCTTCAATCGTCACCTCTTGCACATTTATGTTTGTCCTATTCAAAGCCGCACATTGAACAGGTAAATCCCCTACATAGGTAGGCGTTATTCCACTTCGGTCTGCCACACACATAACTTCAACACAACACTTATATGGCAGGTTTGTAATTAAACCATAATTTAAAACATTTCCACCGAAGGTAAACGGCTTACCTGTTTCTATCGCCTCTAAAATGTAGGAAGCATACTCATGGGTTCGCTCATGAGACAAAGGCTTGTCTAACGAAGTTAATTCATCCCGTATATATTTCCATGCCTCAATTTGTGCAATACAGCGTTTGGGATATTCATCCAGCGGGATGCTAAATTCATCAATTAACTGCGGTGCTTTACTTTTAATAAACCATGGCACATATTCCGCATTGTGTTCACTCGATTCGGTCACATAATATCCGAACCGCTTCATTATCTCAAACCGAACTGTATCCTTCCAGCGATATTCTGGCAATTCTGCCCGACGCTTAATCTCCGGATATAAATCCTCACCATGCCGTTTCACCTCCAACAACCACGCCTGATGATTAATACCGGCAATTTTCCATTGCAAATCATCATCCGGCAATTCTAACATTAAACATAATTGCGGTGCACACACCTGAACACTATGACACAAACCAACCGTCCGCACCGAAGTTGCCTTTAAGATAGCCCCTGTAACCATTGCCATCGGATTGGTATAGTTCAAAAGCAGGGCATCCGGTGCTATCCTCTCTATAATCTCACAATACTTTAACATCACAGGGATAGTTCGTAACGCACGGAAAATACCACCAATACCTAAAGTGTCCCCAATCGTCTGTCTCAAACCATACTTCTTTGGAATTTCGAAATCAATCACAGTGCAGGGTTCATAACCCCCTACCTGTATGGCGTTAACAACATAATTCGCATCCTTAAACGCCTTCTCCGCATCCTCCGCCAGATACGACTCAATTTTCATATCTGCCCCTAATGTTTTATTTAAATTATTAACCATCCGTTCCGATTCACTTAATCGTTCTGGGTCAATATCCAGCAACGCAACCATTGCGTCCCTCAACGCTTCTACATGCATGCAATCACCTAAAACATTCTTCGCAAAAACAGTACTTCCCGCACCTAAAAAACAAATCTTGCTCATACTCATTCCTTTGCTGCTATATGTTAAGAAACAAACAATTCAATAAAAACAATAAGAGATATATAATTTAAATCTTTTTACCATTTAAGTTCAAAAGAGAAAGAACGGATTTACTGGAAACTCAAAAGAGATTTATTTCGTTATAATGACAACGAAAAGTGTTATACAAATGAAAGGAACATGGCTAACATGTTAAAATTAAACATTAATAAAAATAAAAAATCACGATAAGGAATACAATTATGAAACTTGCTTTCTTAAAACTTTCTGCTTTGCTGGTTATCATCGTCGGGATAGCATTAGTTGGACAATTTGTTCAGTGCCCTTATGTATGTTCTTACATTGCAAAGACAACAGATGGCACTCTGGATGTTCTCTTTCCGGGTTCTTTCAAGTTACTAACAGGGATTGGGTTTATTCTAATAGGCGTTTACTCTTTTCTTCCATCCCTCAAACGGAAAAAGCCTGTTGTCCGTACTATTAAACAGAACCTTGAAAATGGCATTACAGAAATCAATCTCGCAACAGTAGAAAAAGAATGCGAAACCATGCTTAAAAAAGTTGCCCCATTAAAACAAGTTTCTGTTTCTCTCTCACCGAGTAAAGATCAGAAAAAGGTATGTGTAGAAATTAGTCCCGTTATCATCTTAACAGAAGACCAAAACTTACCGGACATCCAAGAACTGATAATTCACCGAATCGAGGAATTCCTGAATAGTTATTTTGGACTTTCCATTTCAACCCCGGTAACTATTAAATTAGACAATTTTCAGTTAGATGGTGAAAAAATTTATGCATCCTTAGGGAAAACGGCTTTTGATACCATTTCACAAAAATACGAATCTGCAGAAATCAAAACAACATCAGAAGAACCTGCTCAAACGGAAACCCCTGTTCTAACAATTCCCGCAGACGAAAAGATAAGCTCCAATGATTATCTTTCTTGCAAATTAGAGGAACACCAACAGGAAGAGATAAATCCTCTTCCGACTTTGTCCGAACCGTCTGATGCGTCTGATAAAACCGATTCATCAGATACATCCAACAACACTGATTCTCTCAAATATTAAGGAGTTTTCTTCGTGCTTTGTAAGCGAATTATCCCCTGTTTAGATGTGGCTGATGGTCGCGTTGTAAAAGGTGTTAAATTCTTAGGTCTTCGTGATGCTGGAGACCCTGTTGAAATAGCACGCCGTTACGATGAAGAAGGTGCGGACGAAATTGTATTCTTAGATATTCGTGCATCAACAGATAATCGCAAAACGATGTTAGATGTGGTTCAGAAAACAGCCGAACAGGTATTTATGCCTCTTTGTGTTGGGGGAGGTATCCGAACCTTGGAAGATATTCGACTTCTTCTTAGTGCAGGTGCGGACAAAGTTTCCATAAATACCCCTGCCATTCTTAATCCGAACTTTATCAATGAATCCTCTGCCCGTTTCGGTTCCCAATGTATTGTTGTTGCTATAGACGCTAAAAAGGTAGGCAACCGATACATAGTAAAAAGCCATGGCGGTAGAGACGGTGGAAAACCTACTGAATTAGAACCCGTAGCATGGGCTATGGAAGCGGAACGACGCGGCGCCGGTGAAATTCTACTCACCTCTATGGATGCCGATGGCACAAAGGAAGGATATGATATTGAACTAACCCGTGCGGTAGCAGAAGCAGTTAACATCCCCGTCATTGCCAGTGGTGGCGCCGGGAATTTAGAACATTTGCGTTCCGCTTTACAGGAAGGCAAAGCCGATGCAGCCCTCGCCGCTTCGATCTTTCACTTTGCAGAATATTCCATACATGAAGCAAAACAATTTCTTGCAAAGCATGGTGTCCCTGTGCGATTATAAGAGCATCTAACAAAAAATTACAGGATGAACTCATGAATAAAAGATTTTTTATTTCTGAAAATTTCTCAAGCACACAAGGATTGTGTCTTCATCCTGCCCACATATTTCGATGGTGATACCTTAAAAACTCCCTTCTTATATTTCCCAACCTTTTTTAGAAAAAATTTATCTTTACAAAATTATTGTAATATTATAAACCTGTAAAAAAGGAGATTCCCCATGAAACTCAATGATTTAATCAAGTTTGATGAACGCGGACTTATTGTTGCCATCATTCAACACGCTGAAACAGGACAAGTCCTTATGGTTGGATATATGAATGCTGAATCATTACAAATCACACTTAAAGAAAAGATAGCCTGCTTCTGGTCCCGTTCACGACAGAAACTCTGGCGAAAAGGCGAAACCTCCGGCAATGTCCTTAAAGTGCGTGAAATACGCATTGATTGCGACGGCGATGCCTTATTACTTCGTTGCGACCCGGCAGGACCTACCTGTCATACCAATGAAACAAGCTGCTTTTACCGTAAAGTAGAATCCGATGAAACCATAATATTAGATGGCGATGGTGTCGCCAAAGAATAAAATAAAAAAGGAGATTTATATGATTTACCCATCCTTTGATGAATTTCGCACAATAGCACGGCAAGGTTCTATTGTGCCGGTTTATAAAGAATTATTAGCCGATTTGGAAACCCCGGTAAGTGCCTATTTAAAAATCTCACGAGGATACCCTTATTCTTTTCTCCTTGAAAGTGTAGAACACGCAGAAGTTCTCGGCAGGTATTCCTTTTTGGGTGCTAATCCGTCGGTCATTTTTCAAGCGTATGGGAATAATATTACCATCACTCGAAATGGAATTACAGGCTCTTTCACATCCGACCAGCCATGGAACGAATTACGGAAACTTATGAAAGAATACACCCCAGTAGTAGTTCCAGGACTTCCTTCCTTTTTTGGAGGTGCTGTAGGTTATATTTCCTATGATACGATCCGATTTTTTGAAAACATTCCCGACAAGAATCCCGATACTTTAGGTTTACCTGACATTTATTTCATGATAACCGATACCTTAGTCATTTTTGACCATTTAAACAATCGTATCATGATTGTCTCTAATGCTCATGTCCGTTCAAACGCAGAAAACGCATACAACGAATCTATCCGCAAAATTGGTGAAATTGAAGCACGACTTCGGGGTCCCTTAGCCGTTTCTACAGAACATGTTCATCAAACCGACGGACAGATTGAAATTCAATCCAACTTCTGCAAAGAAGATTTCTGCAAAGCAGTATCCAAAGCCCGCGAATACATTTGTGCGGGCGACATTTTCCAAGTTGTCCTATCCCAGCGTTTTTCAAGACCTGTCTATGCCAGTCCCATCAACTTATATCGTGCTTTACGGCGTATTAATCCTTCCCCTTACATGCTACTCATGCAATTCCCCGAATTAGCCCTCGTTGGCTCCAGTCCTGAGGTAATGACGCAGGTAAAACAACGACGCTGTCTACTTCGTCCTATTGCAGGAACCCGACCTCGCGGCAATACTCCCGAAGAAGACTTGTCTCTCGAAAGAGAATTAATTGCAGATGAAAAAGAACGGGCGGAACATATCATGCTGGTTGACCTTGGCAGAAATGATTTAGGGCGTGTTTGCAAAATTGGAACCGTCAAACCCGTTCCGAACCGATTTATGGTCATAGAACGATACTCCCATGTTATGCATATCGTAACTGAAGTTGAAGGAGAACTTCGTCCCGAATGTGATGCCTTTGATGCGTTGCAGGCTACCTTCCCCATGGGAACCGTTTCGGGTGCTCCTAAAATTCGGGCTATGGAAATCATTGACGAATTAGAACCCGAACGACGCGGACCTTATGCCGGCGGTGCAGGTTATATTAGTTTCACAGGTGATATGGACACCTGTATACTTATCCGCACTATGATAATTAAAGAAGGTGTCGCCTATCTTCAAGCAGGCGCAGGTATCGTTTATGATAGCGATCCCGAACGCGAATACATAGAAACCGTGAACAAAGCAAAAGTATTATTCAAAGCAGTAGAATTTGCAGAGAAAGGATTGGAACTATGATACTTTTTATTGACAATTACGATTCTTTTACATACAATCTGGTGCAATATTTAGGCGAAATGCACCCGGAAATGAAGGTATATCGGAATGATATGATTACCATACCGGAGATAGAACAAATCAATCCTGATTACATTGTTATTTCACCCGGACCCTGCACACCCCGCGAAGCAGGTATTTCTGTAGAAGTGATTAAACAGTTGGGACATAAATACCCTATTTTAGGTGTTTGTCTTGGACACCAAAGTATTGGCTACGCTTTTGGGGGTGATATTGTCCGTGCAGAACGCATTATGCATGGAAAAATTAGTGAGATTTACCACACCAGTTCCCCTTTATTCAAAGGCATTCCATCTCCCTTTGAAGCAACTCGTTACCATTCCCTTCTCATCAAACGCGATACATGCCCAGAAGTGCTAAAAATTATCGCCGAAACGAAAGAAGGAGAAATCATGGCAGTAGAACATCAGGAATTGCCTATATGGGGCGTTCAATTTCATCCTGAAAGTATCCTTACGGAATATGGTAAAATTCTACTGCAAAATTTTCTACTATTAGGAAAACAATATAAAAAAGGAACGGTTGTATGAACCTTTCAGAACGGAAATGGTGTGGATGGGGACTAAAACAAGGTCCCGATTTACTTAAAGACAAAAGAGACTCTTTCTGGAATTGGTTGCGTGAACTTTCAGGGTTTACAGAGTTGCCTCACACTCTACCTGTGGACATAAATTCCATTTCGTTAAATGAACCTACACTCCCATCTACACTCATATCCGAATTAGAGACAAAAATATCACAAGGGAAAGTGACATCTGAACCCATAGAACGAATTATACATGCTCGTGGTAAAAGTTATTTAGATACTTTAGCCTTGCGTTCGGGCAACTTACCTGATGTTCCTGATATTGTAATTTATCCAAAAACAAAAGAGGAAGTTATTGGAGTTATCCGATGGGCATTGTTCAACGATGTAGCCATTATCCCATTTGGGGGAGGCACAAGTGTTGTCGGTGGAGTAAATCCTATAAAAGGGCAAAATCATATAGGAATTGCAACTCTCGACTTGCGGGAAATGAACCGCATCATAAACATTGACACGAAATCACGAATCGCATGTACAGAGAGTGGAATAGAAGGACCTCATTTAGAGAAACTCTTACAAAAAGAAGGCTTTACATTAGGGCATTATCCTCAATCTTTTGAATTTTCCACATTAGGGGGATGGGTTTCTGCTCGTGGAGCAGGTCATCAATCTATCCGCTATGGTAAAGCAGAAGACTGGTTTGTGGGTGCAGAGATAATCAGTCCACCCGGACCATGGAAAACAGAAGCATTTCCGGCTTCCGCAGGAGGACCTCAAATCAAAGACCTTATTCCCGGTTCCGAAGGGACTTTAGGTATTATGACCGATATAGAATTCCGTATCCATCCATTGCCTCAAGAAAAATATTACAACGCATACATATTTCCATCTTTCGAAGCCGGCGTTGAAGCCAGCAGACAACTTATGCAAACAAACATCCCTCTTGCTATGATACGATTATCCGATGCACAGGAGACATTTTTTTATACGGCTATGCAAATGGGTGGCGGAGACCCATCATCACTTCCTCAATTCTGTCTCATGCTTATAGGGTTAGAAGGGGATTCGCCTTGTATTACCGCCGGGAGACAGATAATAGAAGGTATGTTTGCAAATTACCAGGCAATTTCCCTCGGTGAAGGTATTGCTGACCAATGGTTTAAGCAACGCTTCTTGCTCCCCTACCTCCGTGATGAAATGTTAGATTATGGGCTTGGCGTAGATACTTTAGAAACGGCAACTCGTTGGAGTAAGTTGCTTGACCTGCATGAAACCATACATAAAGCCATTCGTGAAACTATTGAAAACGACCCGGACCAAAAACCTCAATTCCCAATCGTCATGGCACATATCAGTCATGCCTACCTGGATGGTGCAAGTCTTTATTTCACATTTGTATTTCCCCGTTCTCCAAAAGACCCATTTCAACAATGGCACCGAATCAAGAATTCCGCATCTGATGTTATCCGTTATCATAAGGCTACCATCTCCCATCATCATGGTATTGGCACAGACCACAAACCTTGGCTAGCAGGGGAAAAATCCGCACTCGCTTACGAACTCCTTCGCCAAATCAAATATCAAATTGACCCCAAAAATATTCTCAATCCCGGAAAATTGTTTTAGTCCTTCAAACAAAAAATTACCTCTTTTAACTGGAAAACAGAAACAAAAAGGGCAGATTTCTTTTTAGCCCTATCTATATCTATTTTAGGGATTACATCTTTAGCAGGAATGATTTCAATGATTACCGTATCTTTTTCTATCTTTACATTTAAAGATTTAACGGTATTTTGATGTGTATAATCCAATCCATCGGCAATACGAAGAAGAGCAGATAAAACAGTTACAACACCTTGTTTTTTAGGACTTAATTTACCAAATAATTTATGTGTCTGTTTCGGGAAAGAACCTCGATGGTATCGAGCAATACATGCAACTATTTTCTTCGTTTTTTTACTCCATCGCAAATGTGGATTGTTCATAATAAATTGATAGGAATGCTTATTATGGGAAATGCTGTCTGTTTTGTATCCAATATCATGTAGTAGCGAGGCATATAGAAGATATTTCTTTTCTTTTTTATTAAGGGAATGCAATGACTTTGTTTGCTTAAATAACTGAAGAGCAAGTTTTGTAACCTGTCTGCAATGAGAAATTAAAAAATCATATTCTTCAGGATAAAATTCGAGAATATTTTTATATTTTTTGCTATTTATTTTCATAAATTTGTTTTTCCTGTTAACATTTTATCAGAAAAACTTCCAGAGAGATTTAAAAAAAAGAAGGGCGTCATCACGCTAAGAGCCGAGGAGAGCGATTCGATTCTTTATGCGATTTATTCTACTTGGCGGTTTTGGAAGGGAAACGATGACGCCCTAAATATGAAGAGAGTTTAAGGGAAGATTTATTTATAGGAAGGGAGGGAAGGAAGAGATATTAGGGAAACTCTTACTTCATAACCATAGTATTCAATTTTCAAAGAACATGTTCTATATTATTTTTACCATTACAAACGAAAAATGTTACAAAAAAATTTCAAAATGTTATTTAAAAAGTGTATAATTTAAAGTGTATAATTAAATAATAAAAGTATAAATATATCAAATACAAAAAAGAACGAATGATGTTGTTATTTAGAAAAAAAATTTTTTATTTCTTTTTTACCTGTGGATTGGGGTTAGTAGTCTGTCTATCAAGTCAAAATTTTTCCAAATATGAAACAGGTGATTTAAATCTTGACGGTAAAATTGACATTTTAGACTTAAATTTACTCCAACACTCACTGCTCCAGAGAAATTCACTTGCTTCTATAGGCGACCAGAACGGGGATAATAAAGTTGATGTTATAGACTTACAAATTTTATTTAATCGTTTAGAAAAGAAATGGCAGGGAAAAAGAACGGGGGTTCCTATTACTTTCTTTCAAGTTCAAACTCAATCCACATCCAATCTTTACAAAGGGAACATTTTCAAGCCTTATTCGGGTTATGTCAAAGAGACAGAGTATAAAGCCAGTCGTTTATCGCCTATCACGGAGGATAGAGGTCGTAAACTTAAAACAGAACCTTACTTTCTAACAGGCTTTCTCTGTCATGCCCCGCCTATTTGCTAACACCAGTTTTGTCACTTCTCTTTTATTTTTCATCAGGTATTATAAATTAGTAATTAAAGTTTCTTTTAGAAGGATTTTCGATATGAAAAACAAACTAAAAATAACCCGAAGCGGGGAAATGTATTTGCTCCAAAAATTCATAATCTTTGCCCTGCTTCTTTTTCCCTTTGTATCATGGGGAATAATTGACACCATACCGGGCGATGTAAATAAAGACGGACTGATTGATATTCTGGATGTCCAGAACGGAATAAACATAGCCATAGGAATTAGCGAACATATTCCTATGGCAGATGTAAACCAAAACGACATGGTTGATGTCCTTGATGTCCAAATATTGATAAATTCCGTACTGGGAACAGGTGGATTAGTCCAACCTCTGGAAGGACAATTAGCATCCATATCTGGCAACGGACAGCAAGGAACATCTCCGTTATTCGTAGCCCTTTCAGAAGACGGCAGGATTATAACTTCAGAAATATTCCCTAATGGGGTGTTTCAGACACTTCTTCCTGTTGGGACTACATGGGCTTTTGGAATAATCGGGAACTCGGGAAATGGTTTGCAATCCCTTCCTATTCTCGCCCCAACAGGTCCTTTAAATTCACTTGCTATACCATTGCTACAGTTATCCACAGGCAATCCTTTACGGTTGAATAATTTAAATTTGCAGCAATCCAATATCGTACTTCCTGATTTAAGGAACTTATTGGGAAGGATTGCTGAGCCATTGCCCGATACAGATGAAAACGCTAATCAAATTCCGGATATTTATGAACAACTCATCAATGAGATTAAAACTGAACTTCTCTCATTCCCTTATTTACAAGCACTTGGAGTTAATGAGACTTTAATTAACAATCTTCTACAAAGTTTAGGCACATGTATTCAATCTCAAAAAGATATGCTACTTATCCCTTCATTAAATCGGATTGAGATTGATGGTTATCCAGAAATGGTTTTGCCCTTAATTCAATGCCTACAACAAATGATAAAAACCTCTCTCATCCAATTAGGAGTACCAGGACCGGAAACTATTACGAACCTTATTATGAGCCAGTTCCAATCGGAACTCCAACAGCAAATTATGGCATGGCTGGATAGTTTACAGATACCTGAACTTACAGATACGAATCGGAATCACATACCGGATTTCATCGAAAATCAAATTTGCACTGGGAACAATTGTAAATTTGATATGAACAACAACGGTATCCCTGATTTTATCGAAGACAACGATGGGGATGGTATCCCCAATTATTTAGACCCCGACAACCGAACCGAACAGGATTCGGATGGCGATGGTATCCCTAACGAACAGGACATTGACGCAAATGGAAACGGAATATTGGACTACGCAGAAAATAAGAACAAAGAGTAACTCATGCAAATACAGGATAGTTACAGAAGTATCAGGATTATTGTGATGGCACTTATGTCAGGATACATTTTGAGTTTTTCCTCCGCATATCCAGCAGTATTATCTATTGAAACGGGATATGCGGAAAGTGGAACTCAAACAGTGTTAAACACAGTGCTTTCTGTATCCAATAATGAATCTGTAAGTGCTATCCAATTTGATATTCTCTACAATCCTTATGCCTGTGAGATTACAACTGTAACAGCGGGTGCATCATCTGTTTCTGCTCAAAAACAGGTGCAATATAATATCGTAACTCCCGGTCAAGTTCGAGTTATCATTGCAGGACTGAACCAAAATATTATCCCCAGCGGGAGCGTTGCTCAGATTACCTTACAGGTATGTGCCTCTGCTCCCGCAGGGGTTTATGATATTTCTTTAAGTCGCACAATATTATCCAGTCCTACGGGCGCCTCCATCCCTGTCTCTGTGATCCATGGAAATTTGACCGTTCAACGGAGTGCTTATCATAGTGCCGACCAGAATCGTGATTGGAAAATTTCGTTAACAGAAGTGTTGCGGGTAATCCAACTCTACAATTCCGGAGGCTTTTACTGTTTGTGTAAAACAGAAGATGGTTATAGTGTAACTGGTGAGAATAGAACATGTTCTCCACACAACAGCGATTATTATGGAAGCCCTGATTGGAAAATTCAGTTATATGAAATCTTGCGGCTTATACAAATTTATAACTATGGTTCTTATCATCCTGCAATTGGCACGGAAGATGGTTTTGCTTTAGGTTCAACATAGGAAAACTTTTGTGAGCAAAATATCGCAAAAATATGAATTATCTAATAAAACAAGGAAAGTAAGTTTCTTCTTTCTCGTTGCGGTATGTTTGCTTATACAAATTTCATCATTCCCTGCCATGTTGGACACAAAACTGGAAAAGATAGGACAAACGGTCGTCGTCCATGTCTTCCTAACAGTTCTACCTGAAGAAGAAGTAAGTGGAATACAATTGGATTATGGATATGACACCCAAAACTGGGAATTTGTATCTGCATTTCCCGGGGAAACTTTATTAATAAGCAACAAACAATTTCAAATCGCTTCGTTATACGGTATCTTACGGATTGTTATCATCGGGTTTAACAACTATCCCATCCCTGGCGGAGAATTATTTACTTTACAGTTTAATGCCCTATCAGAAGGAGCCAATCAGTTAGGATTTAATATCTTGCAAGCAAAACTATCCTCTCCTCTGGCAAAACCTGTATCCGGAACCATTAATAACATGAATAATAGTGAAGGAACAGAACCATCAGCAGATAATAATCTTGAAAAAGAGATTTCTCCTTCTGATACAAATAACTCCACTACCTCTCAAGGAACAGGAACAATCTACCAAAGAGATATTAAATCACCCGATGTAACAACAAATATTACCAATATAAAACCTGTTATGCAAGAAGTAGCCAATACAAAAACAATACCAACATATTCTCAAACATCATCCACAAAATCATCCACTCCAAATTCTTCTTCGGGATTTGTTTCAAACATAGGCAGTCCCTACATCCATGACGGAAATGCACATTCACAGGCTAAAAAAGCAGAAAATAAAGCGAATGCACCTATATTTATGCCTATTACGAAAAAAAATATTGTTTTGCAAAAACAATATATACCTGAAAATGAACCTATCCTGCTTGGAAGAAACATGGATACTCAGAACGAAAGATTGAAACTGAATTCTGCTGTTAAAAGTGCCAACAACCCATCACCTGGATTTACAAACATCGCGAGGAAATCATCATCGCCTGCTACGAACGCTACTCCTGAAAATAATTCAAATACACACGCAGTCTCCCTTGACAATACAAAGAAACATTTACAAAATCCTAATTTTGCTCTGAATATATCTAATATATCTCCAAACAGGGGAAGGAGCAACGAATGCACAATCATAGAAACAAATATTTCGAAAGACAATATATTAACAACAAGCAACTCTCTTATAATTTTTGTATCCATAACTATTTTATTACTGATAACTTTAACTGCTGCATCTACAGTAATAAAGAAACAGGACTTTTTTTTCAGGAAGAAATAGGTAACAGAAAACGGAATACTCTGTTTCCTAAAATAATAATCCTTCTTATAACAGGATTTTTATTCCCCTATTTTGCATACCCTGCAACATTAGTTCCGTTAAAAGTGAAGTGCGAACAGGGACAAAAGGAAGTTATCTTACCTATTGACCTGAAAACAGAAGCCTCTGAACGCATTTCAGGCATACAATTCGACATTATTATCCCTGCAGGGACAAAAATCATAAATATGTCCGTTGCGGAATCTACTCAAAAAGCCAATAAAATGGTATCTTATAATCAAATCAAAAATCAGATCTACCGAACCATTATAGCAGGACTTAACCAGCAGTCAATTCCAGCAGGAACTATCCTTTTCGTCAAAATAACAATAGAGGATAACACACTTTCTGGCAAACAACTTGTTAAACTTTTAAATACCGTTCTGGCAGACCCAGAAGGAAACTCTGTAAATTGTACCGTCCTCCCTGGAGAAATCCTTTTTCCGGGAAGCGCATCTTCAACGGACACGAACGATAAAACTACTTCTCCGTCTCCAATTGAAAAAACGAATTATATAAGTGCAAAGAGCATAAAAATTGTTCTTATCTTAGCTCTTGTCCTTATATTTACTGCTGGACTAATTACAAGACAAATTATTAAAACAAGAAAGGTTAATACCATTAATAAAAAGCAGGGGAAAAAGCATAGAAAATAAACATTACGAACAAATGATATGAATATTATTGATTTGGTGAACTACTCTTTGATTCAAGAATAATCATGGACCGAGATTGTACGGTAATTATTCGTTCTGTAAGTATTCGTGTTTGATGTCGTTCGTAATAATCGCGGGGTGAAGGTTCGGCGGTATTTACACGAATACGCCATGGCTCCGCCGTTACCAAAAATTGTCGCTCGTAGGGTGTGTTATTAAAGATTAAAAATAAGGCATAGCCATCATTCACTTCCGGGTCAATTCGACAACCGAAAACCGAATCTTCCCCATCCCAGTTTATCGTATTCCCTTCTGCATTGAACCAAGTAATATCCGCCCATTTCTGTTGTCCATATTTAGGAATACCGTCGAAAAAGGTGGCTCTTCGTAAAGCAGGATTTTCTTTTCTTAATTGAATCATACCTTTACAGAATCGGAACAAATCATAATTTTTTTGGAATAAATCCCAGTCATACCAGGATATTTTATTATCCTGACAATAGGCATTGTTATTCCCATTTTGCGTTCTTCCAAATTCATCACCACCCAGAAGCATAGGAACTCCTAAAGAAATAAACAAAGTTGCCAGAAAATTCTTTTTCATCTGTGTGCGAATTTTGTTTATTTCGGGGTCATCCGTCTCCCCTTCAACGCCATAATTACAACTGAAATTCTCATCCATTCCGTCCCGATTATTCTCTCCATTGGCTTCATTATGCTTGCAAGAATAAGTAACAAGGTCATGAAGAGTAAAACCATCATGACAGGTAATCAGATTAATACTATGCAAGGGCGAGCGTCCTCCCCATTGATACAAATCAGAACTACCCGCAATGCGTGTCGCAAAAACGGGAAGCATACCGGGGTCGTTTCGCCAATACCTACGCACATCATCCCGATATTTTCCATTCCATTCTGCCCACCGCAATCCTCCAAAAGAACCTACATGATAGGCGCCACTGGCGTCCCATGCCTCCGCTATTAGTTTTACATGCCGTAGAACCGGGTCTTCCGCAATACGCTCAATCAATGGGGCATCCGGATGAACATTCCCCTTCTCATCTCTACCCAATATTGAAGCAAGGTCAAAACGGAAACCATCAATATGCATCACCGCCACCCAATAACGAAGGCAATCTAAAATAAAATCCCTGACAATTGGATGGTCGCAATTTAATGTATTACCACAACCGGAATAATTCAAATAACGCCCATCTTTGTCCAAAAAATAATAGACACTATTATCAATCCCACGAAAGGAAAGGGTGGGACCCAATTCATTTCCTTCCGATGTATGATTGAATACTACATCAAGAATAATTTCTATTCCCGCACGATGTAAGGCTTCTACCATACGGCGAAATTCCGATAAATGTTCATAACGCGTAGGATTCACTGCATAACAATGTGTCGGAGCAAAAAAACCAATATTACTATATCCCCAATAATTAAGTAACTCCTCCATTGTAATTAGACTGCATCTACCAATTCGCCGCTCCCCAAATTCTTGAATCGGTAGTAATTCAACCGCATTCACACCTAAATCTTTTAAATACGGAATTTTCTCAATAAGCCCCTGATAAGTCCCGGGTCTTTTCACATCCGAAGAACTTATTGTAAAACCGCGAACATGTGTCTCATATATTATCAATTCACTCATGGGAATATGAGAAGGTCGTTCTGGTTCCCAATCCATTTCATCAGGGACAACCACAGTCTTCATTGTACCTTTATCAACATCCCCGATAAAGGCTTTTCCATAAGGATCGAGCAAATAAATCGAAGGGTTAAACCGATGTCCAGAACGCGGGTCATAAGGTCCATCCATCCGATACATATATAAAGTGCCTTCTGTAGGCACTCCTCGAATAAAAACAGACCAAACATCTCCAATACGATGTCGCTTGGGGTCAAATTCAAATTCCCATGCAGGATGTTTATCCTCAACATCTTCAAATAAAGCAAGCCATACCCGCTTTGCATGCCTCGAAAAGATAGTAAAACGAACACCATCATTAGAAACAACAGCACCAAACGGATACGGGCGTCCGGGTGTAACGATATATTCCGATGGATTTATCCTGCGCATATTCAAAGGCTTCTTTCTTCATCATTTCCAGAATATTATATATTTTACATAAGTTTACTATCCTATTTCCCGAAAACAAATAAATTCTAAATATGGTTTCATCAGATACTTTTTATTTTCGTTAAATTCTTAATGGCTGGGATTATTTCATCAATATTGTATACCGGTGCGGAGCAAGTCTGATTATGGCAAAATAGGGTAATACTCCCTCTCGGTTCTCTGGCTATATCTTTATTCTTTTTCATAATAAAATAAGGATATTGAGAATGATACATTTTTGTTAACATAGGTGCAGGTAGTAATTTTGCCCCTTGAGAAAATATTGTGCATTCCACAGGTTTGCATTTCAGGAAAAGCATTGTATCTAACCACGCAGGAAACGCCTCCGGTACTCTTTGTATCCAATTATAATACCCCTGACATAACTGCTCCGCCATATCCAGATATTCCGAATTGACAAGAAAACCTAACCTTGCCAGAGCCATAGCAGCAGTAGCATTTCCAGAAGGTTCCTGATGGTCAAGGATAGGTTTGGAGGATACCCGATAATGATTACGAATAGACTGCGATGTTCGATAAAAACCCACCCCTTCACTATCCCAAAATTGATGTATCATTCTCTCTGCTAACATTATTGCATTCTCTATCCATCTATCATCAAGCATGGCTTCATAAAGGTCTAATAATGCATTAGTAAATAGTGCATAGTCTTCAATAAATCCCTCAATTTTGGGATTATGTAAAACATGGGGTAAGAAACCTAATTTTTTATAATCTTGTAGAAAATGTTCGGCTGTTTTCGCTGCAATCATCATATATGCTTCATCCGCTATATATATGCTCCCTTTTATACAGGCACTTATAGCAAGAGCATTCCAGGATGTTATACATTTATTGTCTCTTAAAGGTTTTTCTCTGTGATTGCGGATGGAAAATAGTTTGTTAATGTGTGGTAGAAAATCAAAATACTGATTTGTAAATATTTTCCAATTGTTGTAATTTTCTCCAACATATTTATGGTCAAGTATGTTTTTACCCTTAGCCATTCCCTTATCCCTTATTGAAAATTCTCTCCAGTTTCCCTCCTTTTCCACACCAAAATATTTGCAAAAACTTTCTGCATTTTCTCCCAAAATATTTTTTATCTCCTCATACTCCCATACATAAAACTTTCCCTCCTCATGTTCACTGTCCGCATCCTGTGAACTAAAAAAACCTTCTTCAGAATTATATAATTCTGAAATGAGATAATCGAGTGTTCTTTTACCAACAAACTTTAAAAAATGATTTTCCGTATGAGCCGTATATTGAAGGTAAATATTCGCTAATTGGGCGTTATCATAAAGCATCTTTTCAAAATGAGGGACATGCCAGACGCGGTCAGTACAGTATCGGTGAAATCCCCCGCCTACATGGTCATGAAGCCCGGAAATAGCAAGATAAACTAAGGTTTTCTCTACCATCTCCTTGGCACGAGCATCATTAAAGACAGAAGCATAATGGAGAAGAAAAGGAAGCACAAGATTGGGCGGAAATTTTGGTTCTATACCCCAACCCCCATTGTCCCTATCAAAACTTTGATATAAAGATGCGACCGCCCTATCTATAAGTGGTTGATAATCCAGTCCTTCACTTTGTCCCGCAGGTAGTGTTAAATGCGACTGTATCAAAGTTAGAAAATTACTACTTGTCGTTTCTAATTGCTCACGCTTTTGTATCCACAATTGCTGTATATACCGAAGTATATCCAAAAAACCGGGATGTTGACCTATAGAATATGGAGGAAAATATGTTCCGCCAAAAAACGGTTTTAAATCAGGTGTCAAAAAAACAGAGAGAGGCCAACCACCAGAACCCGTCATTTGCACTACTGCATGCATATATATTTCGTCAATATCTGTATGTTCCTCTCGGTCAACTTTAATCGGCACAAAGTTTCGATTTAACATATCTGCAATCTCTGTGTTCTTGAAACATTCCTTTTGCATCACATGGCACCAATGACATGCAGAATAACCAATGGAAAGGAAAATAGGCTTTTCTTCCGTGGTCGCTTTCTGAAATGCCTCTGTTCCCCATGGATACCAATCTACGGGGTCATCTGCATGACTCTGTAGATATATGCTTTTCTCGTTTGCAAGTCTATTCTTTGTCATATAGAAAAGAATTCCTCCTTGTTTTAGATATTTTAAAAAAGAAGAGGGGCGATGTGGCGGAGAGGAAAAGGGGACCAGGGGATGGGGAGGGTATGCCACATCGCCCAAAGGAAAGGGCCATGGTATGTTGTTTTGTGGTCAAGTTTCTATTCAATTTTCATCTAATTAAACATTTATACTATAAATTTTATTTCCTAACTTCCCGGGGTCGTTAACATTCCTTTTAATTCATCCATAAACTCATTTATATCACGGAATTGGCGATATACCGATGCAAATCGAACATACGCTACTTCATCTAACTTTTTCAGCCTTTCGATAACGGCTTCACCTATTTCTCGTGAAGTTACTTCTTGTTTCCCTGCATTAAATACACTCTTTTCAACATCATCAATTAACGCCTCTACTTGTTCCAGACTAATTGGCCTTTTATGGATTGCTTTTATAATCCCTTGTTTCACCTTCCAGCGTTGATAATTTTCATGCCTGCCGTCTTTCTTCACTACCATCGAACTTACTTCCTCCACTCGTTCGTAAGTGGTATATCTTCTCCCACACTTCAAACACTCCCTCCGTCGTCGGATAGCATTCCCTTCTAAAGAAGTTCGGCTGTCTACAACTTTACTCCTTGCATGATTACAAAACGGACATTTCATAACCTTTTCCTTTTCTTATAATTTATTTTTCAATATATGGAACAATCTTTCTTCTTCATGCTTAAGAACACAATATATAGTAATGTTTTTTAATTTTTACAATCATAAAAAATATATATAGTATACAATACTGTATTTTACTACTTTATCATATTTAAAGCCTTTTGTCAAGAATAAAATGACAAAAAAGTGTCTCCATATTTTTCTTCACGGTATTTTTTCAAAGGGGGGAATTGTTCCGAAGGCGGATTGAGTCGGCTATGTTCAATGATTAATAGAGCATTTATGGAGAAAACGCCATGTTCTTGCATGCGAGATAAAAGAATTTCCCATTTTGTAAATTCATACGGCGGGTCCATAAAAATAATATCCATTCCAATAGGTAGCAAAAAAACTTCTTGGGGCAATTCCGCTTTAATGATAATTCCTTTATCA
>AWNW01000039.1 GCA_000493945.1 Candidatus Hydrogenedens terephthalaticus JGI OTU-1 | reverse complement strand
GGCGATGTATAATTTGAAGCGGTGCTATGGGATGATAAAGAAGGGAGTGCAGGTGGCGTGTGCTTAAAAGAATAAAAGGAGATAAAAAAAAGGAAAAAAGAACAAAAAAAGCGATAAGAAAAACTTAATTATTGGTTATAGAAAAAGATTTTTCCTTCCCAAAGCGATTTTTTCTCTCCAAAAACGGTATAATCATTTTACAGTTTAATCCAAAAACTAAAAACCCTATTTGTTCAGAGGTTTCAAGTAATTTACAATATTTTATTTTTCGATATAAAAAGTGTTTGAATGATCAACGGACTTATCAGTGGGTTGGTCAAACGAAGGTTCTTTAGGGTTTGTGAAGCGTTGTTTTTTGTCTTGAACAAAGACAAAATTTGCCTGAATATGGACAGGGATTTCCTTCTTTTTTCTCAGACGATTTTATTTTTCAAGAAACGATATATTAAGTTCCATAGGTTATTTCAAAATCTAAATTTTTTCTTTACTCAAAGATTTCTATTAATATTCTTTCCCTACTAGAAAAATTATTTACAAAATATTTGTATGATTTAGATATTTCTTTTCCTCCCGAATCTTATACTTCATTTCCTTATAACATTCTGTGGTTATGCAAAGTCTAAATAGCATATAGAGGCTATTAGGCGGATTGGCATTATAATAAAAAATTTCTATATTCTTTTCCCAATATAAAACACATATCCATAATATCGTTTATATTTTGAATATAACTCTTCCTCATGCCTCATAAATCCAATGAGATCCTCAATAGTTTTATTACCGGCATATTTTTTCAAAAATTCCTCTTGCCTTGCTTTTTGTGAAATAAAATAATTCTTTAACCAACAATTTTCAGGTAATGTAAATGCTGCAACAGGAAGATAACCTGCTTTTTGCATTATTAAAATGTTTTGTCCTATTGTGCTAGTTTCTGGAACTGCATTAAGCCACCATTTTTCAATTTCAGCAGGTCGTTTATTGGTGAACTAATCCCAGACTGATGAAAAGGGGTAATGTTGTAGGATGTCTAATACGCCTAAAATATCCGAGTAAGGAGAGATGTAATCTGCATATTCTTTTATTTCTTTATGTGCATTGGCAGGGCATGCAAAAAAGGCTACTTGTTCACGAATGGCAATATCCCCTAAGGTATCCCCAATACCTACTGCTTCATCACGGTTGGAACCCAATTCGCTTAATATTACCTTGATGGCTTCGCCTTTATTGACACCAGCAAGGGAAATATTTAAATAGTAATGGCTCGGCTGAATAACCAATTCGGGTCCCCCTTGTTGTCTAACAAAATTATTAATTTCATCTATCATCCCTCGGAACAATTCGGGTTTCTGACTAAACAAAGAAAGTTGGGCTTCTTTACCAAACTGATAAATCACTTCGGGTTGTTCAGGTAAAAGTTTCTTCTCAATAAATGATCGCAGATTGCGTAATCCCTGGATTTTTTCTGGTGTTACGCCGGGACCGAACCGTGAAACATTGTCCATTAAAGTATAAATTACTGCACCATTTTCACATACAAGGGGAGCACGCAAATCAAAAATCTTCGCCCAAACTTCCACATACGGCTGAGGTCTGCCTGTGCATAAAATCAATGGCACAGGATATGAACTGCTCCTCCTCCTTTCATAAAAAAACTCGGCTAATTGTTTAAATGTATCCCAATTCCACGCTTCCGATGTTTCCGGTGAAAGACAACCATCAATATCACTTACTATCCAGCGATAACTCACAAAAATACTCCTTCTTTATTTTTTGTAAAGATACACATCTAAAAAGGCTCTAAACGGGTTGCTGTTTCTGTGCTTAATCTTTTTGTCTAAATTTATGGGATATACTAACAATTATCATGAACAGCATTCCAACGATAAAGTAAATTACCACGGAAGGTAAACACATCATTTCAAAATCACTATCATTGGCTAAATCAAAGAACTTCGCGGATATATACATTTCCATTAAAGTGGAATTAACAAGCACAAACAAAACACTCATTGCATAAAAATCCACAAGAACAATAAATTTTCTCCAAAGTCTTAATCGGTTCCAGAAATTAGTCTTTGTATTTAAATATCCTAAAACAAATGAAAATATACCAATAATAATAGCGGCACCAAAATATCGAATATAGGAAAAGAAATAAACAGGTATAGGATATACCAGTAAATGGATTACAAAGAGAACTATAAACCACCACCACATTATCATAAGGTAAAAACCGGGATTTCGTAGATAATTAGACATTATTTATTAAGATAAATCCTTCGACTACTGGTAGAATTATCTTTTGATTAAGTGATTTTTAGGAAACTTTCTTTATAGTGTTGGTAAGAAGGGAAACCATTGTTTAAAGAACTCAATGGCTTCTGGAGCACGTTTTGCTGCGGAAATAACATATTTACCCCATGCACCACCACCAAAGGCATAATATCCAACCGCACCACCACCAATCGCTACAGCACCGATTGAAAAACCTCCTATACAAACACCTCCCATAACAAAACCTCCTAATGCAATCAGACCAAGAGATAGCCCACCTATTGAGATAATGCCAATAGATAAACCACCGAAGGTAACGATACCCATTGCCAGTCCACCAATCGCAATCCAGCCTTTAGCAATATCACCAATCGCAATAATACCGTTAGCATATCCTCGTATTTCATTCTTTTCTATATCAGGACCGAGGGAAATATCAATGAGTGGAAGTCCAAAGACAGTCATGCTTGATTGTTTGCGGATACCTCGATACATTTGTTTATCCATTATTCGCCCTTTCCTAAAATATTGAAATCATTATAACAATCAATAGGAAGGTAATCAAGAAAAATTAAAGAATTGTGAAGAAATCAATATCACACGAAATAACGGGAAAGTTTGATTGATATTATCCAGAAACTATTCTTGTTTACTCTTGCTGACAAAAGAGGAAGGAAACCCATGAACATAAGTCGTCAATAGTTCCAGGTGTATATAATGATGTTATGAATGGAGTAACTTCTATGGGTAAATCAATACCATAACTATCCATCACCAAAGTCTGGAATGCATAAGTCTGAACCACAAGTGTAGATAAGGCATCTATAACTTCTTGAATTTGAGGTTTCTGGTCAGAACGGAAGGTAAGCATAGGAGTAATGGTATAGCCACAAAGTTTTTGCGGTATCTCTTCTGCCTGCCAGTTGCTCATCAATGACAACCAATAGAACCATATCTCCCAATATTCCTCCTCACTAACTTCCCCGCAGGTCGTTTCATTGCTTAATTTCGCCGTCCACTCACCAATAGGAATGGGTTCGTCCTGTATAGATAGGTCCATGATACAGACATTACCTTCGACATTTACCACAACCGCATGATGATAGGGCCAATAGACATGTATCGGCTCGTTGGGGAAAATAATATCGTTTGTTGATACAAGATTTTGGAACACAATTAAAGGACCTGTAATATTTATAGAAGCCACATCTACATAAGGGCGAGAAACGGCTTGCTGGATAGTGTCTGCGGTTAATTCATTCGGGTCAAGTATCCGTTCGGTTTCGGGAACAGGATCAGGTGTCGAGGCAATCAGATATTGCAATAACAGGCTCCTATACTGGCAGGCTTGATTTATCATAGACCATGCTATCGGGACGAGGGTTCCATCTTCAGAACGGATTTTTGCCTTCCTTACATAACCAGCAATACGAATTGCCCTTTCACGGGTGATTGGACGCAGTTCATAAGGGTCAGGAATTTTACCTAAGGAAATAGTTATATTAACCTTACTCCCATAGAGAACTTTTGTTCCGTATCTCGGTTCTTGTGAAATGATATAACCCAGAGGATATGTATTAGAAAACTCTCGCGAAATAGTCCCTAGTTTCAGTGAATATTGTTGGAGTATCTCTATACCCTCTTTCTGTGTTATCCCAATGATATACGGAACACTGACTTTGTCTGAACCTCGTGAAATTACAAGAGTGATATTCGTTCCTTCATTAACTTTTGAACCACCCGCAGGGTCCTGGCTTATTACACGATTTTTAGGGACATCATCCGAATACATATATGATAAGGATATAGAATAAAATCCTGCAGACCGAATTTCATCTATGGCTACACTTTCCGTATAGCCAACCACATTCGGAACTGTAATTGTCTTCGGGCAGGCAGAACAGAGAAGAAGGATAAGTATCAGGAAAAACCTTTGTTTGATGTATTTACTCATGTCATCTTACCCCATTAATCTATGTGTTTTGGATTTATATATTGTAAAATCAATTAACTATAATATTACAATATTTTAACATTGTGTTATATTTTTTATATAGGAAAGTAGAAAAGGTAAGTTATGAATTGTTCCGTTTGTAATAAAAATCAAGCAGTTGCAAAATGTTCTTTTTGTGGCAATGTTATTTGTAAAACCTGCGGGGTATTGTGTCCTTCCTGTCAAAAACCGATATGCAGGGCACATCTGGTGCGTTTATCCGATGCAAGAATTGCATGTCGTTTATGTGCAGTACCTAAACAGCAGTCATCACCCCAAAAAACGGTAGAAAGCCCAAAAATTCCTCATTCAGCAGTTATCCCTGAAAAGAAAGAAGAGAAGGTATCGTTAAGTTTTGAGGATTTAATGTCCGAAATGGGAGATATTCGCATTAAAATTTCTGACGAATCTGATAAAGTAACAAAAACCGATGAGAAAAAAGGATTAATAGGAACTGCCGAAGAAATTACAGAGAAAGAAATCGTTGATAATCCTTTTACTGTAAGTGCGGGACATCAAGAGAAGGGAGAACCTGCCCCGGTCGGCTATAAACACTTAAAACGGAAGCCCAGTGATGACCCCAATGAATTTCGAATATTAACAGCAAGTTCACCGAAACCAACGCCTATGTGGGTAAGTGGATTAATAAGTGCCATTTTAGCCGTTATCCTTTCTATTCCACTCGTAAAAAACAGCCAATCCCCATTTTTTCCTTCATTCTTTTCCTATTCCGTAATTCTTTTAGCGGGAGGTTCTGTCTTCTGGAATGGATATGGATTACTCTGGACGGAGGATACCCCTTTTAATCGGCTCATGTGTATACCGGGAATAATTCTGGGACTTATCGCAATTGGAATAGGAATTTTTTATGGGTTAAGATAAGGATTTGCTTATGGACTTAGGTCAAATTATACAATTTGCAATTGAATATAAGTGGACAATTGCAGTATTAGTACCTATAATATTGGTTATTATTATTGTGAAAATTCGCGGGTAAGTTTTATTTTATTACATATTACTGCGAATATTTTCTCATTTTTTTGTTATTTGCTCTTTATTTGTTTTACAATCAATTCAATTGTATTTAAAGGAGAGCCGTTTAATGCAACATTTTATTTCTGCCGTTATAGTAATGGCGTTTTTTTTATTAATGTGTTTATATGGTGAATATAATAAGAAACCATGGATACGGGCAATTGGTAAAATGATGGCGTCCAATTGTTTTTTGTATATAGCCTTTTCAGCCTATTGGCTTTACGATATACCGGATTCGCTTCACATTACAATG
Source organism: Candidatus Hydrogenedens terephthalaticus JGI OTU-1 (assembly GCA_000493945.1). GTDB lineage: Bacteria > Hydrogenedentota > Hydrogenedentia > Hydrogenedentales > Hydrogenedentaceae > Hydrogenedens > Hydrogenedens terephthalaticus. The sequence continues at coordinate 21,181 of AWNW01000039.1, read as the reverse complement.
ATATGGATTATTGTCGGTTTGGTATGTTCCTGGTGGGGTGACTTATTTTTATTATCAAGGAATTCCGTGATTTTTATATTAGGATTGGCTTCCTTTTTATTAGCACATGTATGTTATATCATTGCATTTTTCTTTGCTCAGGTAGATTGGTCTCTAACAATTTCTGCTATGGGTGTATCCCTTGTGCCCGCCATTGCCATTGGATTTTGGTTAAATCCCAACCTCGGCAACATGCGAATTCCCGTATATATGTATATGATAATCATTAGTTGTATGGTATCGTTTGCAATAGGTGCCTGGGGATACGGAGGTCTGTGGAATTTACCCTTAGGGGCTCTCATTTTTTATGCGTCCGATATATTTGTTGCCCGTGACCGATTTAAGACACCGGACAAATGGAATTTCCTTATCGGTGGTCCCTTATACTTTTTAGGTCAGGTATTTTTAGCATCTACTCCCCTCTGGATAAACTAATATAACATTGTAATAGCAAAACAATAACACAAGAATAAAGGAGATACAGTATGCGTATTTGTGTGGCAGGTGCATTAGGTAAGATGGGTCGAAGAATACTGGAAGTCTCAGGCTGGGAAGAGGACATTCAGGTATGCGGTGCTTTTGACTTGCCCCAATTTGCCGGGAGAATAATTTCCTACGGTGGAGAGAAATCTGCCCCCAAAGAAATTTCTTTAGGGAGTGATGCAAAAACAGAATTACAGAAAGCAGATGTATTGATAGACTTTACCCAAGCTTCCTCTTCGCTTCAACATGCGGAGATTGCCTATCAATTAAAAAAAGGGATTGTAATTGGCACAACAGGATTATCTGCCGAGCAAGAGCAAATCCTCAAACAATATGCTCAGGAGATACCTATTGTATACGCACCTAATATGAGTGTGGGTGTAAATTTACTATTCCGTTTAGTGAAGGAAGTTTCGGAGTGTTTAGGTTTGGATTACAATGTAGAAATTGTGGAGATACACCATAATCAAAAGAAAGATAGCCCCAGTGGAACCGCCTTGCGACTGGCAAAAGAAGTAGCCGATGGACTGAACCTAAATCTACAAACACAGGCAGTATATGGTAGAGAAGGCGTTATTGGACCGCGAAAGAAAGAAGAGATTGGTGTGCTGGCAGTTCGTGGTGGCGATGTCGTAGGAGAACACACAGTTTACTTTATCGGCCATGGAGAACGACTACAATTGACCCATATAGCCCACAATCGCGATAACTTTGCCCGTGGTGCAGTCCGTGCCGCTCGATATGTTTACTCGAACAAACCCGGCCTTTACGACATGATGAATGTCTTAGGGTTCAGATAAACTAACAACCTATAAGACATAGGCAACAGACTTATATCTCTAACACCACAATCGCGATAACTTTCCATAGCAATCAACTCCTTAACTCAATTCAACACCAAAAACCCATCTCCGTCTCATTCGTCCCATCTGCCCCCTATGTCTCACTCGTCCTATCCTTCTCATCTGCACCATCCGTCCCATCCGTCCCATTTGTCTCATTCGTCCCATTTGTCTCATTTGTCCCATGTGTCCTATGCGTCCCATCCGACAAAGGAATGACCTATATCATTCGATAAAAGCATGCTTAATCGTGGGAAAAATACCAGAAGCGAGGACACTTCATAATTTTTATATTCGCAGGAGTTATATTTCTGCGTTTAATCCATGATAAAATTTATAGAAACATAACCGAGATTTAGTTAATTAAATTATGAATTCATTCAACAGAAATATGAAAATTAAAAACCATATATTTCCCGAAAATAACTGTGCATATTATAACGATGAAATGGGAGTGTTGCTGTATCAAACCGATTGTATTGATTTTATGCAATCTTTGTTAGAAATGTATCCCGAAGGTATTTTCGATATGATTTTTGCAGATCCCCCTTATTTCCTATCAAATGGGGGCACAACCTGTCATAGTGGGAAACGAGTTTCCGTTGATAAAGGGGATTGGGATAAATGTTCAGACATCCAGCAAGTTCACGATTTCAATCTCAAATGGCTGTCTCTATGTCAAAAGTTATTAAAACCAGATGGAACGATCTGGGTAACAGGGACAAACCATGTAATATATTCAGTAGGTTTTGCAATGCAACAATTAGGTATGAAGATTTTAAACGATATTACATGGGAAAAACCGAATCCACCCCCCAACCTTTCATGCCGTTACTTTACACATTCCACAGAAACGATCATCTGGGCAGGAAAAAACGAAAAGACAAGACATCGGTTTAATTATGATGAAATGAAACAACTTAACCACGGCAAACAGATGAAAACGGTCTGGACGATTCCTGCTCCTAATGGTAATGAGAAAGAATTTGGTAAGCACCCAACACAAAAACCAATACAACTTTTAGATAGAATTGTCCTATCATGCACATTAAAAGGCGATTGGGTCTTTGATCCTTTTTCTGGAAGTTCTACCACAGGTATATCCTGTATAAAGTTAAACCGATACTTTGTCGGGTGTGAAATAAAAAAAGAATTTATTCAATTGTCTCTTAAACGCCTTGATGCATTTATCAACCATAAAAAGTCCAATCTCGATCTATTTGAGGGATACATTCATGAAAAAAGGGGGTAAAGGAGGAGGACATACTTTAACAGGATTGAGATTTGAAAAGAAAGTCAGTCTTGTAGAAAGCATCCAAAAAATACCCGGATACACCGTAAAAAAAGAAAAAGGAAGAGCAGGTGCAGATATTTACTATGATAATGAATTAGTAGCAAGATGCTTCCAGAAATATGAATTTTATAAATTTTTGGAAGAAAATAATGTAAATTGGAAAGATCTCATTTCGACAAGATTGCTTCCAGATTCCGCCTTATTAGTTATTGTACGGGATACTTTATTCATAATTGAAGTTAAATATCAAGAGGTAGCAGGATCTGTAGATGAAAAATTACAAACCTGTGATTTCAAAAGAAAGCAATATTTAAAATTAGTTACACCTCTGGATTTAAGAGTGGAATATGTATATGTATTAAGTGATTGGTTTAGAAAACCTGTTTATAAAGATGTTTTAAGTTATATCCAGAGCGTAAATTGTCATTATAAATTTAATGAACTTCCCCTCTCCTGGTTAGGCTTACCTGTAAAAAAAATATGAGTAGAATAAGAAAAATAAACACGAAAGAAAAACATTACTATATAGTTGATACAAATTTTTTAGTGAATGTTTTTATACCTGTTAAAGAAAGTATGCAAGTAAAAGAAAAAAAAAGAATAGAATCCTGTAAAGATTGGTGGAGATATATTAAAAAACATGTTGGGTCAGGCAAAGCGAAAATCTATATACCGGATTTATGTATTGCAGAGACATTTAAAGCCTTAGCAAAAAAATATTATAAGGAAAAAATTCTCAATATTCATGAATATACAAACTGTCAGAGGAGATTAAGTAGATTTTTAAAAATCCCCTCAGAAAAATTAAGGAAACGAGACAGAAAAATAGATGTGCATGACATTTCAACCAATAGAGATATAATAATTTCAGTAGATAGGTTTTTTGAGATCTTTTTTAAGAACAATATAAATGTTCAAATAGTTGATTTAATTATCTTGGCGATAGCAAAATACTTAATAGACTTTTACGATTTTGATGCAAATGAATGTTCGATAATTTCATTAGACGAAAGATTGGAAAAGGGAGCAAAATATCTTCGTGACATACCTTATATCTACAATCCGACAAGACAAAGGAATACAGCAGCCAGCGTTTTTATGTAGGCACACTTATATTTCTTATTGTCTATCTATTCAGGATCAGCATTTATAATCTTTTTAGCATAGGACTGAGCGTAATTATAAATTTCGTTGATAGGGACATTGTGTTTTTGGGCGAGGGAATAGCAGTCTTCAAATTCGGGGCTGATTTGATAGATATGCTTTCCAATATATCCAATTTTTGTTTTTACGGCACCCCAGGGAGTATTCACAGTCACCCATTTCCTATCCAGTATTAATCGTTTTTCTGTTCGATAGCGAATACCCAATGTCGTTGTGTGTTTGAATAATATTCCCTGTATGGGAGAAATCTGTTCGGGTTCGCACAGTGCCGTTATGATATAAGCGGGTCTGCCTTTTTTTGCGATAATAGGGGTAATGAATGCATCGCGTGCCCCTGCATTGAGCAGTTCGTTGATAATCGCAGGGAGCAGTTCCCCACTCATATCGTCAATGTTTGTTTCTATAATACAAATCTCTTCGATATGGGCAGATGTTTGTTCTTCATATTCGCCTATCAACAACCGAAAAACATTTGCCTGTCCTTTAATATCTTTGTTTCCAGCACCGATACCTATTTTCCCGATAGTAAAGGGAGGAATATTTTCCTTTGGATTAGTAAAACTTCGTAATAGCACAGCACCCGTCGGAGTGGTCAATTCTGTATTTGCTTGACCTATTAATAGAGTATAGTTTTGCAATAGTAATGCGGTTGCAGGTGCTGGCACTGGCAAAACTCCATGAGCACAGTTCACCGTTCCACCTCCTACATTTACAGCGGAAACAAACCCTTTTTCCAATTTCTGATACCACCAGCACCAATGGGCACTGACTATATCAATAATGGCGTCAATGGCACCTACTTCGTGGAAGTGTATTTTATCAGGCGTAGTGCCATGAACTATGGCTTCTGCCTCTGCCAATTTCCGAAAACTTTCCATAGCCCCCTTTTTCACCTCATCAGGAAGCGAAGAATCGGTAATGATTTTCTCTATTTCGTTTAATCCACGATGCGGATGATGTCCATGCCCAGGACTATCTTCCGTATGAACATGGAATTGCGTTGCCCGAAATCCTTGTTTTGTTACTTGTTGCTTTTCAATTTTGTAACCTGTTAAAGGAAGACTTTCCAAAGCGGTCTTTAATTCCTCAAAGGGAGTTCCGATATCCAAAAATGCCCCGACCAACATATCCCCACTAATTCCTGAGGAACAATCAAAGTAGGCTATTTTCATGTGATATATCCTTTCTGGCTATTTTATTTTAGGATTATAGGACAGTGTTCAAAAAAATTTGTGGTTACTTTACGATTGAAGTGGTGAAACGAGTTGATGTATTGTTACCGCAAAAGTAGCTGCACCGAAACCATTGTCTATATTTACAACAGTAAGCCCTGATGCACAGGTGTTCAACATTCCTAATAGGGCAGAAACTCCCTTAAAGTTGGCACCGTAACCTATGCTGGTCGGCACGCCAATCACTGGTTTATCAATAAGCCCCGCAACAACACTGGGTAAGGCTCCTTCCATCCCGGCACAGACAATCACCGCCACAGCAGAACGAATTTTTGGTAATTGGTCAAATAAGCGATGAATTCCTGCAACACCGACATCATATATTCGTTCTACATGAGAACCATAAGTTTCACAAGTCACGGCACATTCCTCTGCTACGGGAATATCACCTGTGCCTGCACATACAACCGCAATGTAGCCATCGCGATATTGCACCGGTTTTTGAATTACCGTAAAAACACGGGCAAATTCATGATACTTCGCTTTCCGTATCTCTTTTTTGACTAAATTAAAAACTTCCTTCTCACATCTGGTAGCAAGAACATTCGTATTCCTGGACATCATAGACTTGCAAATGCGTATTATCTGGTCTGCGGTCTTACCCGGACAAAAAATGGTTTCGGGAAATCCTTTTCGGAAAGGACGATGATGGTCAACTTTAGCATCCTTTAAATCTTCGTACGGGAAATGTTTTATTTTCTCCACAGCATCTTCGATGTTCAACTTTCCCTGTTGAACCCATTCAAGAATTTCCTTAATTTGCTTCGGTTCCATTTTGTTCCCTGTATCCTTCATCTTCACAAAAATTTTAACTATGTTTAACAAAATTTAAGAATACCAAATTCCTGCTTCTCTTTGCATAATGTATTTTTCTATTTGTATTTACACATAATATATGCTATAAATAGCAGACGAACTTTTTGTGCGTTTCGGTGTTTAAACAAATAATCAATAAATTTACTCAGGAGCTATGTCCTATGAATATTTTTTTCTTTAATCAAAAAAGATATGTTGCAAGTATTTCAATGTTTGTCATTCTCTTTGCTATGCTATGTTTCTCCTCATTTTCGTTAACGGTAAACAATGGCCTGGTGAATTATCAGGTATTACAGGCAAATGCGGAGGATAAGAACTTTCCTTTGGAGGTGAGTGGCACCTGTTCCAACGATGGAAAAGTAGAAATGCGTGTCGTAGGGTTGGCATACGAAATAGCCCCGTGGAAAGAGGTCGGCTCTGCTCAGAATAGCCAATGGAAAGCAACGCTAACGGATATCCCCTTAGGGGGTCCATACACAATTGAATTTCAAATAAAAGATACCTCCGGTGAAGTGAGAGAAGGTGTTTCTATCCATGATGTTCTGGTTGGTGATGTATGGATTTTAGCAGGGCAGTCAAATATGTATGGGGTAGGCAATATGGAAAATGTGACTGAACCCCATCCATTAGTGCATTTGTATTCGATGAGTTACCAATGGCGTATTGCTAAAGAGCCCATTCATTTATTGCAAGAATCCCCTGACCCTGTTCATTATAGTAGAGTGTTAAAATCAGAAGAGGAAAGAGCCCAGAAAATAAAGGAAGGGATGAATGCAAATAAAGGTGCCGGATTGGGATTGCCCTTTGCTGTCGAAATGGTAAAAAGGACAGGCAGACCTGTAGGTTTAATTGCGTCCGCTCATGGTGGAACATCTATGACACAGTGGGACCCTTCTCTTAAAGACCAGGGGGGAGAATCGTTGTATGGGTCAATGTATAAACAAGTTCAATCTGCTGGTGGGAAAGTCCGTGGCGTTTTGTGGTATCAGGGAGAATCGGATGCCAGCAAAGACCCACAGCCATTATATAAAGAACGGATGCGGAAATTAGTAGAATCTTTCCGCAAAGATTTTGCTAATCCGCAGCTTCCATTCTATTATGTGCAAATCGGTAGATTTGTTCTTGAGAATCCTGACGCTACCTATTGGAACAAACTGCAAAATGATCAATTGGAATTGGAAAAGGAATTGGCTCCCGGCGGAATGGTTCCTGCAATAGATTTAGCCCTGGATGACCTTATTCACGCGGGGACAGAAGGATTAAAAATTTTAGGGTATCGGTTAGCAAATCTTGTTGAACGCGACATGTTTGGTGGAAAGATCTCAGCAGGACCGCGTGTTGAAAAAGTAGAAAGATTATCTTCCCCTTACGGACCTCAGGTAAAGGTTACATTCTCCGGTGTTAATGGAAAACTTAAGTCTGCTGGTCGTCCTTTCGGTTTCTCCATCAGCACGGCAGAAGATGCCCCGATTTTGCCCTGTATTTATAAGATTACATTCCCCGAAAACGAACCCAATGCCGTCATATTATGGATAACAAAAATGCCCGAACAAGCGTTCTTATGGTATGGACGGGGCTTCGACCCGTATTGTAATATCGTGGATGAAGCCAACATGGCAGTGCCTGTGTTTGGTCCCATTCCAATACCGTAATAAACTGGATGGTGATTGTTAAAAATATACAAATGAATTTCAGGTAAACATGATGAAGATACAAAATATCCTTTTGTTGGTATTGATACCTGTCTGCGTCATCTCTGCCGTATTATTATTGAGATGGAACGGGACTGTTTCCCCGGATGAAATAGCAAATGTAAAACCGATAAAGGGAACCTTCCCCGAAAACAATAAAAATAATTTACCATCGGACTCTTTTTCTGCCTCCTCTGAAAGTAAAAATTTTGATGCAGCCAGAACTAATAATCCCGATGAGGGAAATGACCCCACCTTGGACTACGACAAGATCTCTGAAAATCTACGGGAAAAATCGGTAGAAAATGCTTTAGAAGATATGATGAAGTCTGTATCAAAAAATACAGACAATACAGTTGATGGGAAAAATAATGCCAAAGGTAGCAACCTAAAAGATGGAAACAAGACCGGTGGAGCAGGTTCTTCTCAAAGCAATTCTAATGAGAATGATGATATTGCCTTTGGGAAAGGGAAGAATAAAGACAAATCGGACAAAGCACGAAGAAAAGACACGGATAATGAAAATCAACAAATTCAGGCTCAAGTAAAATCGCTACTAAATGAAGCAAAACAAGCATTAGACCAGGGGGATTATAATAAGGCTTCGGAACTTTTGCAAAAAAGTTTAGAGTTAGACCCTAATTCAAGAGATGTCCTACGGTCTATGGCAAATTTGTATAAGAAAACAGGAGACTACCAAGGTGAAGTAGATGTATATAAGCGGTGGATGAGCAACAATCCTAATGACCCGACACCGCACTATTTCCTTGCGGATACTTATCGCAGGCAAGGGAATTACGACCTTGCATACCGTGAATTGCAACAATTTACACAGATGAATGGAGAAAAACCCTCCACCTATGCAATGGCTTCCGGTATATATCGCCAGATGGGAATGAAAGAAGAAGAAGGGCAGGCATTGACAAGTTGGGTAAATACCGACCCAAATTCGCCGGACGCTCGATTAGCCCTTGCTGATTATTATCGGCGGAGTAATGACTATAATTCCGCTATCAATCAGTATCAAACCGCAATACAATTGGCACCGGGGAATGTTAGTTCTTATGTGGCTTTAGGTAGTTTATATAGCCGTATGGGAATGTTTTCCGAAGCAGAGGCACAGTATCAACAAGTTCTTCAACTCCAACCCAATAATACTACTGCCCAGTTATTACTTGCTCAAACTTATCATAGACAAGGTGATGTAAACAGTGCTTTACAAATGTATCAATATATTGCGCAAAACAGCAAAGACCCATCACAGGTTCGTCAAGCACAACATGCTATCAACCGCATTGAACGACAGATGAATATCAATCCCCCGGTAAAACAGAAATAATGAGTATCGGATGCGTTGGATAGGTCTGATGTGTCCGACTTATTTCCCGCCTTACTTCTTACGAAAAACAAAATTCTTACTGAGGATAAAATTGAAAATCAAACCGGCAAGGATACCCACAAGAGCCGGTATTTGGGGTATGTTTTCTAATAGAGGGAAGATATATAAAAGTATAAGAACCGTTATGTAGTTTATCACAGCGCCGATAGAACAAGCACTCATAAAACCTATTAATTGAGGAAACCAATGACTTTCTACCGCATGGGGAAATGTAAACCTGCGATTTAATACAAAATTGGAAAGCATCGCAATGATGATAGATATTGCCACAGAAAGACGAACCGGAATTCCAAAAAAGACAAGTATAGTCAATGCCAGCAGGTTTACTATTGTCCCCGAAAAACCTATAATAGAAAAATGTAAGAAATAAGTTAGATTTTCATACTTAAAAGAATACAACCTTCGTAGGTGTACCAGATATTTGAACTGCTCCTTAATCGAAAGTTTACTTTTTCCTTTGGCTCGTTGTGAAAAATAAATAGGTATCTCCACTACTTTCTCCACAGGACATTTCACCAATAATTCTAATGCAATTTTATATCCTGTGGGATTTAAGGGAGCCGATTTTTCATATATCCTTCTGGGTAGAGCAAAAAAACCGCTCATCGGGTCTTTTACAGAGGTTAACGGTCGTGCTAATAATGTGGCTATTTTACTGTTCAACCATCGAAAGATACCCCATTCCTCATCTGTTTTCCCGCCGGGAACATACCGCGACCCCATAACCATATCGGCACCTGTCTGAATTTGCTCGATTAACTCCGGTATCTTCTCCGGGGGATGGCTTAAATCAGCATCCATTACCACAAAAATATCCCCTTGTGCTTCGGTAAAACCTTTTAGCACAGCCGAACTAAGTCCCTTTTCATCACGACGCACAAGAATACGACACCAGGGAAGTCCCAACGATTGAACATACTCCTCACTACCGTCCTTACTATTATCATCAACAATAATTAATTCAAGGTTTAAGTGATGGTCCTCTCTAACTTTCTGAATACGGTTAATAAGTTCCGGTAGATTATCGCGTTCTTTGTATGTGGGAACAACTACAGATATACTTTGCATCATTTGCATGGAAATCGTTTCTATACCATTTAGAGGGTCTTAAATATTTATTTATACTTTAACACACTTTTAAGGATATGTTCATATAGACATGGGTTTCGTAACACTAAATAAATAATGTTATATTTCTCTAATTGTCCTTGCAACCCATCTATCTATGGAGGTGTTACAGTAACAAGGTCACGAATTTTTTCGAATCGTTTGGGTCCTATCCCGGATACCTGCATTAATTCGTCAACACTCTGAAAAGGTTGTTTTTCGCGATAGGAAATAATGGATTGCGCCAGAACAGGACCGATACCCGGCAATGTTTCTAATTCTTTCTGGCTTGCATGATTGATGTCAATCAAACCACCTGTATTTGTCGAAATCGAATTTTCTTTACGGTTCGAATTAGGAAGTGGCATAGACGAAGCAGAAGCAGTTTGCGTCGTATTTGTGTTGCTGGGATTTGCTGTATAAGCATTACCTGCAGACAGGATAGAAGGCGTTGGTTGAGATGAGCCACGAGCAGAAAGTCGTTGTCCATTAAATTCAACTTTTTGCTTTTCCGGTATAACAACTGTTGTACCATCCATCAATACCGCTGCAATATTCATATATCGTAGTTCCGCATTATTTAAAGGTCCACCGGCTTTATCTATCAATTCCTGTAATCGGGTCCCTTCTTCAAGCCAATACAAACCTGGCTTTTGTATCGCCCCTTGAATACCCACAGCAATCATGTGAGGCTTATCCTGTGTTTGAGGGGATGCCGTATTTGTCTCCGGTGTTACATCTTTCAAACTATCTTCCAATCGGACATTAACAGGAATTCCTTTCTCTTTCTTCTCCGTTTCCTTCTTTTCTTCATTGGGTATGTTCATCTTGCTTGCAGGCGGAACTGCTTTGGTTTGAATAACTACATTATCCGCTTGAGATGTATCCTTTGTTCTATTTTCATGATAATAAATACCTGCCCCGCCACATACCGCAATCAAAGCAACAATCCCTACAAAAACATACCTTCCGTAATACCACTCTTTATCACTCAAAACCACCCGCATATATATTGCCCCTTATCAAAAATATTAACAAACACTTTTTACAAAACTATATGTTTTCGAAAAATCAACTAAATTCTTATTAAACATATTTATTGCCTCTTGTGCAATATTGGGATTGATTTCATAACCTACTCCATTTCTTTTTAATTCGGCAGATGCTAATAGTGTCGTCCCTGAACCTACAAATGGGTCTAAAACAGTTTCACCGATGAAACTATAAGCCCGAATTAAACGATAAGGTAATTCTAAAGGGAAAGGTGCTACATGATTTCTTTTATCCCCACTTCCCTGTGGTTTCATAACCCATACATCACTCTTTTTTATAGATACCCAGAATTCTTTGTCCAACTTGGATTTTTCTTTTATCTCTTTCGTCAAATGGGCATACTTATTAAAACCTTTTCTTTCAGGTTTCTCGAATTCCAGGATAAATTCATGCATATTATTAATCAAAATCCCCCCGGGATATGGATATGTGCCGAAATGTGCTTTTACCCCATTCGTTTTATGCCAGATAATATCCCTCTTAAATATAAACCCAATCTTTTCGCAAATATCTATGGTCCTTCCTGCTAAATTTATTGTTCGAAAACTCCCATTATTAAGTCGCACAGGGACATTCATAATATTTATAAACGCTTTTCTGCCTGGTTGTAAAACACGAAATACTTCACTCCAAACTTTACTTATTTTTTCAAACCATTCATCAACATCATGTACATTCCCTAAATCCCCATCAATAGGTTCTTTGGAATACATCTTTGTATTAAAGTATGGGGGCGAGGTAATCATCAGATGGATACTATCGTTATCCAAATCCTCCATTTTCTCAGAGTTTTTAACAAATATTTTTTGTGTAGTACCATTTACTTCAAAAAAATTTTTTTGTGGAACTTCTTCATTTTTTTTACAAGAAGTAATGTTCAATTTCCTTTCTGTATTTATCAATTCAAGTAAATTGAATCGCATCTGCCCACTTGCAGAAACTTGAACAGATATTACCCCTTTCTTAACAAGGCTATGCAGATCCTGAACAGAAATTCCCAAATATTTTGCTGATTCTATGGCAGACAAATAACTTCTATCTTTATAGTCAGATGACTCTAATTGTTTCATACTTATTCCATTTTAATCGTAAAATAATATCTATTCAAAATATTATAAAGTATCTTTCGATACCTTAGAAAATTATTTTTATGTTATGAAATATTTCTTATTGTAAGGTGACATTAACAACGGGGATTTGTAGTGTTTTAATCGGACCAAAAATGCCGGATTTTGTATGTCCTTCAAATACATGTGCACTGGGATGACCAATTGCAAAATGCGGTCCTAATGTGTTGAATACACGAATTCGGACATCGTTGGTGGGTTGAGTTAAGGCAGAGGTAATATCAAACAGATAAGGATGCCAGATACATGTTCCGCAGGATACTCCGTTAACAAATACTTCCGCCGTCCCACGAACACGCCCCAAACTGAGATATACTTTCCGATTAGGCTCTGCGGATGCTTCAACAGTTAACCGATATTCCATACCACCACAATAATGCAAAAATCCCAATTCATCCCACGAACCTAACGGGATATTTCCTTCACCCATTTCGTAGGTAATCGGCTCTAAAATAGCCGCGCCTTTCTCAAAACCTCGTTTTGTCTCTATACGCAAGCAGGCAACCCTGCGTGGAGATTCAGGTTCTGGCAAAATTATTTTGTAAATAGGTCCACTCCCTTCCACGGATAGGGGTGTCCCGTTTACCCAGCCTTCTAATTTGCCAACGCATTTCAAATTCATCGCTTTTGCTCCCGGTGGAAGCAGAAAACGGAACCGATACGGAACAGGCAAATCTGTAGATGGGAAAAAAGTCAATTCGTTGAAAGGTTTCGGCGGTTCAGGCTGGTTTTGCAACCAACCTGCTAAAGGCAAGGGATGTGGACGTTGTTTGATTAATAGCAATGCAGGGTCTCCCATATACCCATGTGCCGGTTGAGGTAATAATTTTACAGGAACCGCCTGCCCATCCAGTACAGGTTCCGGCATACATTTGAAATTAGCATCGGAAACAATAACAACTTCTTTTCCATCTACCAATTGAATATCCGAATCTAACAATAGTCCTGTTTGGTCATCAACATCACGAGCGATTATCTCTATGCAATTTTCACCTACTTTTAAATAGGGTTTGATGTCATATTGTTCCGCACGACTTGTAAAATACGGGTCAAAATTTCCCTGGTCTGAAATCTTTTGCCCATTTATATAGATTTGGTGTATATCACCTAAAGCCACAACCATTTTAGCAGAAGCAAGCTCTGCTGGAATGTCAAAGACCCGCACAAATTTTGTTCTGCCAGTCGGGCTGGGTGTATGACTCCATATCCACTCTGGCGTCGGAATATCCTCACTTTCAGGCATAAAATGAACATATAACCTTAACCGACCATCTACAATACTCTCAACAAAAACATCTACGACATTAACACCATAGGACAATTGGACTTTCCCTTTGAATACTCGTTCATCTCCACTACCTTCACCTGCAACAGGAATTTTGTTAAGAAATACTTTCTTTTTAGCGGTAGCGCCGACACGCAAGATTGCATTCAACCGCTGGTCTGCAGGAACACCTTCCGGGGGTAATTCTACAAAACATTGAATATGGAAAATATTCCCTTTACCAACTCTTCCTAAATCAATAAATTCCTCCGGAATTCGTCCTTTCCCACCCAAAGCACTGGAAAATACAGGGTCTTCATTGATGCCCAATTTAAGGGAATATTCACTATTTTTCCATTCTCCTTCGAGGTCTAATACTTGTTGCAGAGAATCTACATTTGTATTTTCAGGCAAAGATAAAGGTCCTTTCCATCGTGCCCGTGGACCGAACGAAGCCAACATCATCTCCCATGCGGAATCATCATATTCTGGATTTAACCAGTCTATATTAGTATCCCGTTCTTCCTGTCCCTTAAACGCCCGTGTCTCCACAGGGATAGGTCCCGCGTATGGAGGATAAGCAAAACTACCATCTTTGTTATCACATGTAGGAATTAACTGAAAGGCAAAAGGTCCTTCATATACCTTTTCCAAAGTGGGTGGCACTTCAACTGTGGTATTCCATTCCTGCGTTCCTTTGCGGACATAAACAGTTTGGGTCACCGATTGATTATTGAGTTGATTAAAGAAAGGCATGGCACTCAATTGAATTTGTCCCTGTTCCTCTGTGCAGGCAAGAACCTTCAAGTCCGATTTTATTTCATCTATATCCTGCTCGGACTTATTACGAACGCTAACAAGCGGTGCCGCTGTCTGAGATAAATCCACAGCAACTTTTGTTTTACCGTTTTCAATAGAATAATTCCAGAGTGTTTCTACTTTTCCCGTAACGGCATTCCAGAACTCCGGAATACCTTCCCGATTTAATGTTAATTGCAGCACCTCACATTTTGCCGATGGCGTTTCATACAAAGCACGCTTGTTTATATCGAACCGTGCACGCGAAGTCGCTGGCGTCCCATCTGTCCCATAGGTCCCATTCTCTCCACAGATCCCAAATCCTCCGAATCGGTGAGGATTCTTCTACAGGTAGAGCAAGGATTTTTTGTTATGAGAAATGAACTATATAGGACACGGAGGATGTTAATAATAGCAGGATTAATTGCAAGGAAGAGGTGTAAAAGAATATATGGTGTCTGTTGGGGTGAAAAATTATAGGTTTCTACTGTTATGTTAATTTGCGCCAAGGGGATTTACTGCTTTTTGCTGTTTTCTTTTTCCCATATAAGATATGGGTAGGAGTTGTTTTCGTCTATCTTCCAGATGGATTCAAAACACCAAACTTCATCTTCGTATGTCTTTTGTTGCATCATCTCTATAGTTGTTTTTCCAACACCGCCCGCAGATAGATCCAAAGTGGAGGTTTCTTTGTCCCAAAAGCATGACAATATTGTGCATGCAGGTTTATTAAGTCCGACGAAACCACCGAAATCCTTTTTGCCTTCTACCTTACCTGTAGAATAGCAGTTTATAATAGTGCCATAAGGTATTATCCCTATCCATTGTTGATATCTATCATCAAAAACATTTTGACCTACAAAACCCCCAACACTATTATCTCCTTGGACATTTCCTTTACTGTAACAGTTGTTTATTTTTCCTAAATTTTTTCCTACAAATCCTCCAACAAACTCAACACCTTTTACGGACCCCGTAGCATAGCAATTAAATACTTCACCTGAATTTACACCGACTAATCCGCCTATATATTCCTTCCCTTCAATGGACCCTGTAGAATAACAGTAAGATATTTTACCTACTTCAAGATAATTTGAACCTATGATTCCCCCCATATATATTCCCTCGTATGCACGACTAATAATATGATTTGGGGTTATAGTACCTGAAAAGGAACAATGGCTTATAGAACTCGTATTTTTCCCTGATATTCCTCCAATTGCCCATTCTCCTTTTATATTACAAGAGGAAGAGCATTCCTTTATCTCGTTATAATTACCCCCTACAATGCCTCCAATATAACTTAAGCCGTAAAGATTTCCGGATGTATGGACATTCTCTATTATTCCTTTATTTTCTCCGGCAACCGTCCCTAACAAACTTATACCCAATGGGTCGTTATCTTCTATATAGACATTTTCAATAATCAAATTCCTAACGCAACCCTTTTCCCCTATCAACGCAAAAAGACCTATAAACTCTGCTTCTTCTTTTTTAGGAACAATATGTAACCCCGAAATCTTATGTCCTTTTCCATCGAAAGTCCCTTCAAATTCCTGGCAATAGAACTGAAACTGTTTCCGAACCCAACCTGTGATACCCTCAAATAATTGCTTATCCCGACGACCGATAGGGCGAAAACCTTCCCTATTATTCCAATATTGAGTTTCTGTAGCATCAATATCATTAGCCAGGTAGTAGCTGCCATTTATTGGATAATCAGGGTCTCTTCCAATCTTCTGTAATTGTTCGACAGTAAAAATGGGTATTCCTTCCGCTTCAGAATACCCCTGTATAAGAATGATTAGAATTAGTACACTCCCAAGCGTTCTCATTAATTTTTCCATTTCTACTCTCCTTTTCTTCTACTCATAACATTATATCAATTTAATTTCAAATATACTTCATGATTTTATGAAAAAATTTTTTTATAGGGCACCATATCCAGAATTGGACAATATTGAGATGTTAGCGAAGCAAATGATAAAATCTATCCCATAATTGTACCCCTTATTAAAAATTTATCCTTTCTTTTGTCTTAGGAAAATATATTATGAAAAATGAAAATTCCTTTAATCCGATACGGGTAGCTGTGTTGATGGGAGGGATTAGTTCGGAGCATGAAATATCGCTTTTATCGGGGGAAGGTGTGGTGCGTGCATTAAGCACAACGGAGTATGAGCCTATACCTATTATTATTCATCGCAATTTCAATTGGGAATTTCCAGAGAAAAAGATATTGAAAACGGAAGAAGCCCTTGTTGAACTGAAAAGGATGGGAATACAGGTGGCTTTTAATGCACTTCATGGTGCTTTTGGTGAGGATGGACGCATTCAGGGATTGCTCGATTGGCTACATATCCCGTATACAGGCTCTAACTGTGCTGCATGTGCTCTTGCGATGAATAAGGTGCGTTCTAAAGCGGTCGCTAAGATGGCGGGTATCCGTGTGGCTGAGCATATTGTTTTTCGTCAGGATACCTGGATATGGGACCGTTCCGATTCTGTTTTTCGTGTGGAGAATGAATTGGGATTCCCTGCGGTTGTAAAACCGTCATCTCAAGGTTCCAGTGTAGGGGTTACAATAGCCGGTGATGCAAAGACTTTTCTCGAAGGGGTTGAGCAGGCTTTGGAGTGGGACAATGAGGTGCTGGCGGAAAAGTTTATAAAGGGGCGTGAGGTTACATGTGGGGTGTGGGATTGTGAAGAAGGAGTCCCTCCGCGTGCTTTGCCTGTTACGGAGATTTGCCCTAAAACGAGTTCGTTCTTTGACTATACAGCGAAGTATACGCCGGGTGCTACTGAGGAAATTACACCGGCACCCATTGACCCGGAACAAACCCGAAAGGTTCAAGAAATGGCTCTGCAGGCACATCAGGCAATAGGCTGTTCCACATGGAGTCGGAGCGATTTTATTATTGATGAAGAAGGACCCGTCTGGATCGAGATAAACCCTATTCCGGGGTTAACACCTACATCTTTATACCCGCAGGAAGCAAAATGTGCAGGTATCAGTTACGAACAGATGGTTCAGAAATTTGTTGAATATGCGATCAAGAAGAGAATTTAAATAGGATATTGTTCAAAATAGATTTGATATGTAACCCTGTTGAAAGAAACCGGTAATGAAGAATATATGTTTTTGGGGTATGACAAGTCGAGTGTCTTAAATTTTCTGAACAAATATATGATATAGATAACACTTTGTCTTTTCATTGTTGCTAACAATTGTAGAAAGTTCTATAATATTTGCGTTGTTTTATTTGGTGGTTCTACTTGAATGAATGAAAAGGTGTAAAAGGATAGATAGAAATGAATCAGCTTGTTTTTACGAAGATGCATGGGTTGGGTAATGATTATTTGTATATTGATGCACGGGGTGGTTTGCCTACAGAGAATATCCCGGAATTATCGCGGCGAATGAGCCATCGTCATTTAGGGGCAGGTGCGGACGGGATTATTCTAATCCTTGCTTCTGAAACAGCCGATTTTAAGATGCGTATTTTTAATGCAGATGGTAGTGAAGCGGAGACCTGCGGGAATGGTATTCGTTGTTTTGCAAAGTATGTTTATGAACGAGGACTGACACATAAGACGGATTTTGTTATAGAGACTTTAGCCGGTCCAAATCGTGTTGTTTTGAATATAGAAAATGGCAAGGTAAAATCTGTCCGTTCGTGTATGGGTAAACCGAGTTTTGAGCGTTCCCGAATTCCTATGGTAGGTCCTTCAGGACAGGTTATTGAAGAGCCGATTGATGTAGAAGGGGAAGTCATTTACATTACGGCGGTTAATATTGGCAATCCGCATGCGGTTATATTTGTTCCGGACGCAACCGAAGCACCTGTGGCGGAGTTAGGACCGAAGATTGAAAATCACTATCTGTTTCCTCAAAGGACCAATGTTGAATTTGTTTCCATCATTGACCGTTCCAATATTGTCATGCGTATCTGGGAGCGGGGTAGTGGAATTACTATGGCAAGTGGTAGTGGTTCTTGTGCCTCAGCCCTCGCTTCAATGATAACAAATCGCACCGACCGAAAGGTGAATGTGCATCTTGTTCATGGGTTGCTTACTATTGAATGGGCAGAAGACGATTATGTCTATCAAGAAGGTCCTGCGGAGGAAGTGTATTCGGCTACATGGCACCTTCCTATCCCATAATCTACTAATAGTCTTATTTATTTTCGATAAAATTCTAATTAACAAATCGTATATGTTGTGAAATTTCCTCCATAACTCTTTTCTTGATAAGAAGACCTTGCTTTGTTATTATAAACATTCGTAATAATTCAAAACTTTAAAATAAGGAAATAAGGTATGAAGCGATTTTTTTCGATATTTTCTTTATCCATTTTCTTGTTCATAATTCTATTAAACGGTTCTGTTTTTTCAGATGGGCAGGAATGGATATATAAGGAATTTGTTGAAGCAAAGCCTGATTTTTCGCCGGTACCTATATGGTGGTGGAGTGGGGGCAAGGTTACGAAAGAGGGAATCACATGGCAATTACAGGAATTGGTTAAGGGAGGCATTCACAACGCCATTATTCTGAATTTGGCTCCATCAGGACCGTTATACGGTAGTGCTCCCGATGACCCGTTATTTTTGACGGATGAGTGGTGGGATTTGTTTGCATATACACTTCAAGTAGCGAAACAGGTTGGGGTACGGATTTGGTTTTATGACCAGTTGGGTTTTTCGGGAGCAGGTTTACAGGCACGCGTTGTTCGTGATAACCCGGAATATCGGGGGATAGCCCTCAAACGATTTGTAAAGGAGGTAACAGGTCCCGGTGCGATAACCATAGAAACACCTGCGGAAGGAAATCCTTTGGCTCTTTTCCGTTCGGAAAAGTTGGTTGAAAATACTACTCCTTCAGATACCCCACCCGAATGGATTTGGGGAAGTAAGAACGCAGAGAACACTTCGAATGTGTATTTCCGAAGAGTATTTGAGCTAACGGAACTCCCTCCGAAAGCCGTTGTGACAATTTCTTGCGATAATGGTTATGAACTTTATATTAACGGGAAACGGATTGGAAACGAGTTAGTCTATGATACCGATGGATGGGAAACTGCGGAGGTGTTTGATGTGCTTCCATATTTACAGGCAGGAAAAAATGTAATTGCTATTCATGGGACAAATTTAGGGGGACCGGGTGGATTGATTTTCTCATTACGGATGGATGATAAAGTTCTTTTAAGTGATAACCAATGGCGTATTGCGTTAGAGGAAGTGCCAAACTGGTTAAATATAGATTTTAATGATGAAAGCTGGAAGCCCGCCGTTGTTATAGGTCCGTTGGGTTGTTCGCCGTGGGATAGAGTAAACAATATGGATGGAGGGAAGGCTTTACATGCACTCGGAACACCTGTGGTTCGTGTCAGTCGTATTCCGATAAATATATCCGAACGCAATTTTACAGTAGATGTGCCAGAGGGAAATTATCAGCTGGAACTTTTCTATACAGTGCCTGCAGGTTTTGATTATCACAATCCTGCGGCATGCCATGCTTTACTGGATAAACTTCATGGTGAAATTGAACGCCGTTTTCCGGAAGAATTAGGCAAAACGATAGCGGGTTCGTTTCAGGATGAATTTCCACCGACACCGCGTTTCTCGTATTTGTTTATGGAGGAATTTAAGAAACGGAAGGGCTATGATATTCTGGATTATTTGCCCGCTTTGTTTGAGGATGTGACAGACCGTTTTGGTAGTGAAACAGCGCCGAGCACTGTAAAAGTTCGATGTGATGCTGCCAATGTTGCTGCGTCATTAGCAGAAGAAGCGTTTTTTATTCCGCTATATCAATGGCATGAGAAATACGGCATGCTTTGCGGTTATGACCAGACAGTTAGAAATGCAGACCCATTTCGTGGGGAGTCTTATTATGTAGATTACTTTAAAACGATGCGATATTATTCCGTTCCTGGTAATGACATGGATGGTGATTGCAAACCACATCAATCTATGGCTGACCTTTATAAAAGGCCTCGAGTTTGGGCGGAGGTTTTCCATTCCAGTGGCTGGGGACAGACCATTGAAGAGATTGCGGTTCTGTTGCATCCGTGGGTTTTGGATGGTGCTACTCTATTCGACCCTCATGCCATTTATTATTCCATCCATGGTTCTTATTGGGAATGGGCTCCGCCGGATACAGGCTGGAGACAGCCTTATTTTGTGCATTACAAGACATTGGCAGATTATACTTCGCGTCTGTGCTGGCTTCTTTCTCGAGGTAATCATAAAGTAGAAGTCGCTATTATTCATCCTGCGACGACAACCCATGCCTATATTGGTTATCAATTGGATTTACCCACAGCCAAGCAAGTAGCCAATGCCTACTGGAATGTCCAGAATTTTTTGAGGAAGCATCATATTGATTACATTATTATGGATGAAGATTCTTTAGCAAAGACAGAAGTGTCTACGGAAGGTGTAAAGATACATGAACTTAATTTCAAAGTTTTTATTCTTTCATCCAGTCAATTTTTGCGTTCCACCTCTGTAGAAAAATTGTCGCAATATGCAAATCTTGGTGGAAAAGTCTATATCTATGGGCTTGTGCCGGAAAAAATATCGGATGTAATTCAATTGAGTGATGAACAACGGAATGCATTGATAAACCTTCGTGAGAAGGGACAAACCATCTCCAATTTGGAGGCATGGGCATTGCAGCTGCGGGCTGATTCTTATACATCTACTGCCGAATCTGTGCCTGTGTTAGAACGGAATGTAGAGAATAAACCGTTTTACTTTGTAATGTCTGATGAAGGGACGCCAGCGACTTCGCGTGCACGGTTCGATATAAACAAGCGTGCTTTGTATGAAACGCCATCGGCAAAATGTGAGGTGCTGCAATTAACATT
>AWNW01000038.1 GCA_000493945.1 Candidatus Hydrogenedens terephthalaticus JGI OTU-1 | reverse complement strand
CATACATTCTTGAAGTCCCAGTCTATATAAGTAGCCTGTTTTTTCATCTCTACTGTTGTTTTTCCTTCACCACCGGAAGAGATTTTCTGTCTCGATGTCACAATATCCCAATAACTCTTTTGAGCCAAAGAAATTTTGTCACCTCCTATCAACCCCCCAACATCATTATTAGCAAATGCATTACCTGCAGAATAACATTCTTTTACAACTCCAAAATTTTCTCCTATCAACCCCCCAACTTTTGCAGATCCCGATACATTACTTGTAGAATAACTTTGTATAACCATAACTCCATAATTATTCCCCACAAGACCACCAACATAGGATACCCCGGCAACAATTCCTGTAGAATAACATTGCTTAACTTCACCATAAAAAGTACAATCATTCTTCCCTATCAAGCCCCCAACATAAATAAAACCTACCACACTGCCAGAGAAATAGCATTGTGTAACTTTCCCAAAATTATACCCTATCAGACCACCAGCAGAATTATCCCCAAATACCCAAGTATTTTCTAAAATTAAATTGCAAATCTCTCCAGAAGATACAGCAAATAAACCAGCACACCCTTCATGGCAATTTATATACAAATTCCGTATTTCACACCCATTACCATTAAATTTTCCCGAAAATCCATACGGGAAAGTACCTATAGGTACAAAGCCTGCACCATCATTCCAGTTTATAGTCTCACTTGCATCTATGTCCTGTATCAATTCATACTCTTCATCCAACGGATATGACGGGTCATTGCCTATGTTCTGTAGCTCATAAATATTACTTATCTGTATTGCTCCCAAGCATAAGGAATGTAATAATAGAATTAAACCAGATAAGAACATTATGTTAAAAAGTCTACTTAATCTGTATAAAAAAGAATGATTACTATCCATCATTTTATTTACACCTCAGAGTGCCTCCTTTCTTATTCAGCCTTCACTTGATACCCTCGGATGTTTTCAAGGGTATAAATCATACAAAAAGATTAAACAAATAATAAGATTCGCACTTCTTTTAAGTCCTAATTATCTCATATATTTTTTACCTTCCTTTTTTACATACATTTACTGACCCGAAATTTTCATACATACTTATTTTTGGTATACCATAATAATATTCTAAAATCAAGTTTTTGCGGGATATTATTAAAATCAAAGCATTATTTTTCAAAGATAGTAGAGGCGAAAAAGTTTACGCCTCTACATTTTTTGTCTTTCCCCGTATGTAGCTGAAGCGTCCTGGCTTCTGGTATTTTTAGGTAGTTAAATCTTTTTACCACAAAGAACAAAAAGTCCCTGCACAAAGTCCAAAAAGTAGAGACCGTCCCCTTTTATTATATACATCCTCTGTGTCCTTTGTATAAAATTTCTTTTGTGTCCTCTGTGGTTAATTCTTGAAACACTAATGGTACAAATAAAAGCAAATAAAAAAAGAATAGAAGGGAAAATATTGAAAATACTTGTCGTGAAAAAATGTGTATATCAATGATTAAGATTTGTTTTTATTACATACTCATGGAATAAAATAATGTAATGTCAAATAAAATAAAAACAGGAGTTGGGTTATGAAAAAAAACAAGAAAGAAGAAAAGGGTTTTTCAACACGCAGAGAATTTTTAAAGTCTGCGGGAATTATGACGGCTGTTGCTGGTTCCTCAACCGTAAATAAGGCATGGGGCGCCAATGAAACATTAGCGTTGTTTGGTGGCAAACCAGCGGTAACAGTTTCACAGGACGATGCGGCTCGCTGGCCTCGTTATGGTAAGGCGGAAGAAGACGCCGTAGTAGAATTGGTTCGAAATCCATCTTACAATCCAATAGATAAATTGGAGGAAGATTGGAAGAACTATATGCAGGTGCCGTATGTAAAGGCACATTTTAACGGAACAAGTGCATTAACAGCGATGTTTTTTGCCCTTAATTTACCGCCCGGCAGTGAAATTATGGTTCCATCGTATACCTTCTTTGCTACAATACTTCCGATGCGATTATTCGGATTAGTCCCTGTTTTTGTTGACATCAATCCACAAACGCTCAATTTTGACCTGAACGATGCAAAAAAACGGCTAACGCCAAATACCAAGGCTGTCCTACCGGTTCATTGGATTGGCTTACCTGCCGATATGGATGAAATTAATGACTGGGCAAAAGAAAAAGGTCTTATTGTTTTAGAAGATTGTGCTCATGCCCACGGGGCGAGATTAAAAGGAAAACTTATGGGCACATGGAGCCGAATGGCTATTTTCAGTTATCAAATGAGCAAGCCCTTACCTGCAATTGAAGGAGGTATGGGCATTTATCAAAATGCGGAGGATTGGGGCAGAGCCGTTGCCTTCGGTGACTATAAAGTAACAAATCTACCCAAAGATAATCCCTACGCAAAGTATTCAGGTTCCGGTTTGGGTGTAAAGTTCAGAATGCATCCGATGGCAGCCGCACTTGCTCGTTGTCAATTAGTCGGATTAGAAGAACGAAATGAAGCCGGTGTCCGTCAGGTTCGTAAATTGAATGACCAACTTCTGGAATTGGAAGGAATTTCGGAACAGACCAGTGGAAGAAAAGATATAAAACGCCTGCATTACCAATGGAACATGTTATTTGTTGATGAAAAGAAAACAGGTGTTCCAAGAAATCGCCTTGTAGAGGCTTTGAGGGCAGAAGGTGTCCGTGCCGATGGAGTTCATTATACGCTACAACATGAATTACCTGTATATGCAGAAGATGAATGGTGGCATCACAAACCTGTTATTCCCGAACTGCCCGGCTCAAAACAAGCAAATGATACAAATATAGCCCTGCCCTACTTTACTACAGAAGTGCCCGAACTGGTTGAACAGTATGTAAAGGCATTCCAGAAAGTTTGGGCTCATCGCAAAGAATTGGTATAGTATAAAAATAAGAAAATAAAAAATTTGGGGCGTATGGAAATATACGCCCCTATTTTTATGTATATCCCGTTAAAAAGTTACTTTATGATATTCAAAATATAACTTTTCCCATAATAGTTGAAAAGGAACAGAGACGCATTTGCCATATCCACAAGCCCACGGACTTCTTCAAAATTATGTTCTGCCAATGTAAGGCTTACAATGTTATTCCGTTCTTCTAAATCATTCAATTCTACAGATGGGTCATTCACAAAACGATAGGGTAATATCTTGCTGATAAGTTTATCTAACTGTCGTGACCAATTGTGTGACCTTAAAGCAAGACATTTCCGCGGCAAATCATCGCTATACTCAGGTATTTTCCCCTCATAAAGGGGGCAGCCAAACACGAATCCAAATTCATTGCTATTATTACTATTATTAGTATTATTATATCTTTCAAGTAGAAAGAAAGGGTCTTCTCCATCACGAACTGCATTTAAGTAAAGCGTGCCCATAAATGTTTCAATGGCTAAATGGCGATTTGAGGATAACTGGACAGCATTATTTTTAGGAGTTGGCAAGCCTAATATATCCAGCAGATATATCCATAACATTCTTAACGCAGAGTAGCCCGGTAAAGCCGTTGTATGATAAGGCATGGATAAATCCCCTAAATAGTGCAATCCCCAGCCCATAAACCGCCAGCCCCAATAGTCATGACCCGTTGCAAAGGCAAATTTTGATAATTCCTTATATAAATATATCCGATATTCAACATAAGATTGTTTCAAAAAAGGAGCAAAAAAGGTGATTATAGGATTTTCATGAAAAAATCCCATGTGGAAAGGTGCAAGAATTAGGATTGGAGAGTGCTTGGGTGAAAGGGGATAATAGTGTCGGTACAGTAGCGGGTTGGAATTGTGGTATAGTGGCACAATGCTATTCTACAGGTGTTGTATCAGGGTATAAAGAAGTTGGTGGGTTGGTTGGGCATAATATAGGCACAGTTACACAAAGTTATTCTGCGTGTAATGTGTCTATGCTTTGCCGTAAAGGTGAGATTGTAATGGACTTTGGTGGAGTGGTTGGGTTCAATCATTTTATAGTTCAACAGTGTTTCTCTAAGGGTCGCTTTTTAAATGGATCGCTTTTTGGCGGTGTGATAGGTCGCAATATAGGAACAGTTACGCAGTCTTATTGGGATATAGAGACATCTGGGCAAAGTCATATCGGCGGTGGTGAAATGGGCAAGACTACTATGGAGATGAAACAGCAAGCAACATACAAAGGCTGGGATTTTGACAAAGTATGGGGGATAGTTGAAGGAGTAAGTTATCCTTATTTGCGGTGGCAAGGTGGGCCCCTTTCAGAGATGATTTCTATCCCTAATGTGGTTGGTAAAAATTACAATGAAGCGGAATACAGATTAGTTGGAATTGGATTAATTTTAGAAATGTTAATTCAACAGTGTAGTGATACAGTTCCCGAAGGTAATGTAGTCAATCAGACGCCAACCGCTGGACAACAGGTTTTACCAGGAACTCCAATAACCCTCGTAATATCCACAGGACCCTGTCCCGAAGGAGAAGGTATGGCAGAAGGTTCTAATCATTAACGAATGGAGGAAAGTGCCATATCGGAAGGAGAAATGTAGCGGCGAAAAATTTTTTGCTTTTTTATTTTTACATAATGAAAGATTTTTGATTATCATTCTTATGTGGTTTATGATTGTTCAGAGATTTCAAGTATGTTTTTAAGATCATTTTTAATAAGGATTGCGTTATGAGAAAAGTTTTTTGTCTGGTTTTTCTGTTTGTTTTGTGGGGTTTGTTTAACGGTTCGGCTGATGAGGTATGGAAAGCGGGTGTTGCTGTATGTGATATAACACCGCCTACGGGTCTTTGGCTGGCAGGTTATGCAATGCGTGACCATCCTGCGGAAGGGGCGATACATCCATTGTGGGTAAAGGCTCTGGCTTTACAGGATGCACAGGGAAAAACGGCAGTAATTGTTAGCAGTGATATACTTGGTTTTACCGCAGAAATGTCTCAGAGGATAAAGCAACAAGTAAAAGAAAAAACAGGTCTTGACACCGGGGATATACTTTTGAACAGTTCGCATACGCATTCCGGTCCTATTGTTGGTGATTCGCTTATTGCTATGTATATTATCTCCGAAGACACGGAGCATCTGGATAAAATTCAACGATATACAGAAGAACTTGAACGAAAAGTTGTGGATACTATTGTTAATGCCATGGAGCATTTAGAACCTGCAAAACTATTTATGGGGCGTGGTGTAGTTCGGTTTGCTGTTAATCGGCGGAATAATAAAGAGGCGGAAATTGAAACTACTTATGATTATAAAGGTCCTGTAGACCATTCTGTGCCTATACTTGTGGTTAAGAATGTTATTGATGATACTATCCGCTCTATGGTATTTGGTTACGCATGTCATTCGACTGTTCTGTCTGGTTATCAGTGGTGTGGTGATTATCCGGGGTTTGCACAGATATATTTAGAACAAACATATCCCACAGCGAAGGCTCTTTTTGTTGCGGGTTGTGGTGCGGATATAAATCCATTACCCCGAAGAACAATCGCCTTAGCCCAACAATATGGGAAGGAACTTGCAGCAGCGGTTACTCGTGCTATAGAAGATAACCTTCAAGAATTACCGCCTTCATTGAAAACAAGTTATGAAACCGTTACTCTCCCGTTAGAAACGCCTTTGACGAAAGAAGAACTTCAACAAATATCTGATGATACAAAAAAAGCAGAATATATTCGTCGTTCTGCCCGTTATTTGTTGAAGAAATTGGAACGGGGAATTCCTTTAAGAACTTCGTATCCATATCCGATACAGGTGTGGAATATGGGTGGTTTTCCTGTGATTGCCTTAGGTGGAGAGGTAGTTGTTGATTATGCTATTGCTGTTAAACAGCGGATAGAACCGAATGCAATGGTATTGGGTTATTCTAACGATCTGATGAGTTATATCCCTTCTGTGCGAGTGATTCGTGAAGGAGGCTACGAAGGAGATACTTCACAATTGGAATATGAAATGCCTGCTAAATGGAAGGAAGAGATTGAGGAACTTATCCTGAATGCTATTGCTCAAATGTGGGCGAAAATAAAATAGCCACAGATATTCGATCATTGGTATATATGGGACTTATGGGACACATGAGACACATGGGACACATGGGACTATGGGACGAATGGGACTGATGGGACTGTGGGACGAATGGGACTATGAGACACATGAGACATAGGGGACTATGGGACGAATGGGACCATGGGACGAATGGGACTATGGGACTGTGGGACGAATGGGACCATGGGACGAATGGGACTGATGGGACTGTGGGACGAATGGGACTATGAGACACATGGGACATAGGGGACTATGGGACGAATGGGGGGAATGGGGCGAAAGATTTTACGCTCTCACTTCCTTATTTTTCTATCTTATTTGTGAATGATATTTTATACTCACTTAATTTTTTTTCTTGTGAGGATGGAGTAGGGCTTCCAGGAGTTGGCGAGTTCTTCGGCTTCTTTGATTTCCTCGGGAGTTAGTCCTGACCAGAAATTCCAGATATTGGGTAGGAGTTTTTTGCGTGTCTGTTCTGCTTGTTGGGCTAATTCTTTGGCTTGTGGATGGTCACTTCCTTCATTTACTAATCGTATTACCAGTGTATAATGTGCATAAGATAATACATAATCTTTTTTTCCTGCCAATCCATAAAGATAAAAATCGCCTAAACGAAGTATTGCTTCTAAATTTCCTTGACTTCCTGCTTTTTCATAACATTCTTTGGCTTTTGTATAACTCTTCTGTATTTCATAGCCGTTTTCGTAAATGTAACCCATTTTTACCTGTGCTTCGGGGAGAGAACTTGCTCTCTGATAATATTCCATAGCCTTTATGTAATTTACAACATCAATTTTCCCGGTAAAATACAAATCTCCAATAGCGATATTTGCTTCACTGCTATAAGAACTATAAGAATTCCGATATCCACCATAAGAAAAATCATCTCGTATTACATCATAAAAACATTCGTATGCTTTTTGATAATCTCGTGGAACACCGTCACCTTTGCTATACATCATTCCTAACCAATATTTGCCATCTTTTCCGGCTTTCTCAAAGTATTCTTTCGCTTTATTAAAATCCTGTGGAACAACTTTCCCCATATAATAACATATACCAATTTCGCATAAGGCTGTCTCGTATCCTTTTTCTGCCAACTTTTGAAAGTATGCCAGTCCTTTCTTTTCGTCTTTTTTCATTCCCGGTAGATAACCATACATATATCTATACGCGAGGTAATAGGTTGCTTCTTCACTTCCCAACTCACTGGCTTCTTCTATATATGACAATCCTTTATCCACATCTCTGTTTTCCTTTGCAAAAATATATTCACGCCCTAAATAAAAAAGGACTTCTGGAATTTTAGCCTCCTTTATCTCTTCTAATTGCTTAATATCTACAGATTCCCACTTCAGGGTTTTTGCCAGTAATCTTATATGGTCAAAAATATCATAACCATGGTTTAAATCATACATGGCAAGTTTATAAAATCCATACTCAGTTCCATTTTCCTTATCTACAAACTCTGGGTTGATTCCTAATAGTATTTCTTGAGTTTTTTCTATCTTATTTAGTCTATGAAATATTGCGGCTAAGTAGATTTTATAAAGTATGTTTTTGTCATTAACATATTTATCTGCGGCTTCCGCAATAGCCAGTATTTGTTGATTGATGTTTTCATCTTTTAATTCCGGATTTTTTTGGAGGAGATGTTCCAACTTGCGAATATAAATAACCTCAAGAAAAATATCTTTTTTCAATACGCTTTTGTAGCATTCTAAAAACTTATTCATACACATTTCAGTCACTTCATTATTTGTCCCTCTGCTGGCTGAAAAGGCATATAACAACCAATAAATGGGTGTTTGAACTATTCCCTTTTCTGTCTTTTGCATGTCATTAAACGATTGCATACATAAACCAAAATCCTTTGCATAGAAATTCCTTAAAAGTATCTGAACAATTCTATCTTCCATCAACAAGGCATCGGGTAGTTTTGGTAAAATTTGATTATAAAAATAAGGTTTTATTACCTCCATCCATTCTTTTTTTACACTTGAAATAGCTCTTCTAAACTCTTCATTCAGTTCATTAGATGGGTAATTAAGCGAATCGTAATTATAAAAACGGTTATCAAACAAACAGCGATAATATAGTATTTTGCTACAATTCATTAAAGAATGACGGGTATCCCTATTCATTTCTTGAAGATTAATCATAGAAGGCGCTAATTCAGAATACGGTTTATATAGTCGTAAATAGCATTTCTTTTCTAAAAGTTCTATTCCTTCTGATAGTTTTCCTTTCGCGGTTTTCAATTCGGAAAGGGAGTTGATAATCTCCTGATAAGTATTTTTTATTTCTTCAGGAAAATTAACTTTATCTAAATCAATATTATTAAGGATATAGAAGTATTCTGCTTTTATCATGGAACTGTTGGAAGCAGAACAGATTCGATTAAGTGAAAAATTGATGAGATTTATTGCCTGCAAAAGGGTTTGATAGTATTCTTTTGTTTTTTCATCGGTTTGGGATTTTGCTTCATCTGAAAA
This sequence comes from Candidatus Hydrogenedens terephthalaticus JGI OTU-1, assembly GCA_000493945.1. Lineage (GTDB taxonomy): Bacteria > Hydrogenedentota > Hydrogenedentia > Hydrogenedentales > Hydrogenedentaceae > Hydrogenedens > Hydrogenedens terephthalaticus. The sequence goes on along the minus strand of AWNW01000038.1, from coordinate 19,247 downwards.
AGCCTTTGTGGGAAGAAGAGAAATTGAGATAATCAGAATTAAACAGATATAAACTTTGGTCTGAACTTTTTCCATATCAGGTCCTTTGGTCTTTTTTTATTATAATGCACATAGATATGGCTAATGTCAAATTTTTTGAGGGGTGATAGATAAGTCAGACCTTTCGGACAGATTGGAGTTTTTTAGGAAAAATTTTTTTATTTATTGTTCTTCAAATATTCTACTGCCTGTTCTAAAACAATGTCTTTTTTATCTACAAAGATTTTCTGTAAATTGTCCGCATTGATAGGGATTTTTATTGTTGGTGCAATTCCACCTTCACCCTTTGCGTTGGCTTCAATCTGCACATTTCCATCTTTATCTAACGAGCGAGCAACTGGATATGAAACCGTGATACCATCCGGCATACGCACATCACCGCCGGGAACACCCATGGCGCCTCTTGTATTGCACATTCCCATTATCTGGACATTCTTTTGCTTACTCAAAACAGAAATAAATCCTTCGGCACAGCCTGCAGTGCCATAGTCTATAAGGATAACAACCTTCCCCCGATAGCGTATAGGAAATGGTTTAACAACAATCCTATCGCCCGGACTTATTTTAAAACCTTTTTCTTTTTTGCTATAAAAAGCGAGGTCGTGTAAGAAGGTTTCCTCTTCAACAAAGTATCCTGCAAATCGTGGAATTAATTCCGGGTCACCACCTGTATTTCCGCGTAGGTCTATGATAACACCGGGCACACCATCACGGACAAAATCACTAACGATTTTCTGGAATGCCTGTGCAGGAAAGGGGGTATTGATACTGGGAGAGAAGAAAAGGATACGAACATAGCCATAAGCCTCATCCAGTTTTTTCTTTTGTAAAGGACTATCCATAGGACCAACACTAACTTTATCCCACACAGGAATTAGCAAGGTCGCGTAGTCGTCTTTTTGTGCTTTTAACTTTGCAACCACAGGTTCTGTTTGTGAAGGGTTTAAAAATGATACTTCTATTTCTGTGTCTATCGGTGCCCTACCTATAAGTTTACATTGCTCGCGTAATTTCCCTTCATTCGTTGCAGGCGGAGTATCTGCCCAGAGGACTGGTGTTTCCATAATGGCTTGTTCTATCGGTATATTATTCCATAGCAAAAGTTTTGCACCGATTTTCATACCTGCTTTGTCCGCGGAACTATCCGCGTGAACATAGAAAACAATATATTCACCTTCATCGGTTCGGGTCATTGCAAAGCCATAACCACCACCTATAGCTGAGGCACGAACAGATTCGTTTGTTTCTATACGGACATTGGCATCAGGGATGGAATACATAAACTCACGGAGGGCAAGATAATAGTCGTCGCGGTTCTTTTTCTCTTTTGCTTGTGCTATCCTTTCAGAATATTTAGCCCGCAAATCATCCCAATTTATATTTTTCCACTCCGTATATGGATACTCGCGTTCTATCTGATCGCACAGTCTATTAAATGCCTTTTTCCATGGTAAAAGCCGATAATCCCCTTCACCACTCATAAGTAAGGGTATTTTGGGTAAGGGTAAGGGCAATTCGGGCAAAGGGACAGCCACCATTGGGACTTCTATTTTTGTAAGGGGTATTCGTGTTCGCGTGCATCCGATAAATGAAGATAGGATACATGCAAAAAGGAACAAAGCCACCACAATACGCAGGTTTTTCATAAGGCTAAATCCATTGTTTAATTATTATGTGCTTATAATATTTTATGGAAAATTTTCTAATTTCGTTCCAAAATTTTTTATATTTTGAATAATACCCTATATTGAAAGTAAAAATAAATTTAATTAAACTTCTACAAATTACGCCGATTTAAAAGGAGACCATAGGCAGAAGTGGTTCTTTTACTATCTAACAAGAATTTTGGATATATTTCATTTACTCTAACTTAGTCGCGTGCCCAAATCGTTGTCATTCCCATGCCACCGCCGACGCATAGTGTAGCGAGACCGTATTTGAGGTTTCTTCGTTTCATTTCGTTAAGTAAGGACAACACAATACGGGCACCGGTGCAACCGACGGGATGACCTAAAGCGATACCTGAACCATTTACATTGGTAATATCGCGATTTAGCCCTAATAATTTTTCACATGCGAGATATTGAGCCGCAAAGGCTTCGTTTAGCTCTATCAATTCAATATCATCCAATTTCATATTCGCTTTTTCCAAAGCCTTCTTTGTCGCGGGCACAGGACCATATCCCATAAGTTCCGGCTCAACACCGGCTACGGCATACGAAACGAGACGACCTAACGGTTCCAATCCCCTGCGATTGGCTTCTTTTTCACTCATTAGAACAACAGCACACGCGGCATCATTGATACCGGAGGCATTTCCTGCTGTAACGGTGCCGTCTTTCTTAAAAGAAGGCTTGAGAGAGGCTAATTGTTCCATTGTTAAGCCCATACGCACATGTTCATCCTGCTCGAAAAGGGTAACACTTCCTTTTTTACCTTTAATCTCTACGGGGATAATTTCCTCTTTGAATTTTCCTTCTTTTATGGCTTTTTCTGCGCAATTGTGGGACTTTAACGCTATAGTGTCCTGTTCCTCACGGGTAATATGATACTTCTCTGCAAGATTTTCTGCGGTAAGACCCATGATAAGACCGCTCCATGAATCCGTAAGTCCATCCCAGACACCATCTGCAAGTGTTGCATGCTGCAGGCGGATACCCCAGCGTGCTTTATCCACAGTATAAGGGACACGGCTCATAATTTCTACACCGCCTGCTACAGCAATGTCCATATCGCCGAGCATAATTTGTTGTGCCGCGTAAACAATGGCTTGCATTCCTGAGGCACAGTTCCGCTGGATGGTTACACCGGGCACCTGTATTGGTAAGCCTGCTTTCAAGGCGACAAGTCTGCCTGTCGGTAATTCATCGGTCCGTTGCATGCACTGCCCGATAATTACATCGCCGACAGCATCCGGTTCTACTTTACTCCGTTGTAGGGCTTCCTTTACAACGAGACCTGCAAGGTCAGGTGCTGGATAATCTTTAAGACTTCCACCGAACGAACCGATTGCCGTGCGAACACCTGTTGTAATAACAATATGTTCCATAATATTACCTCCTATCCTGTTATGTTTTATGTTTAATTATTATGTTTAATTAAAATTGCCTGCGAAATTCATCTATGTTTTCAGGTTGCATTTCCACATCATTCCAATATGTAACATCTTTAGAAAGCCATTGACGGTTTAAGGGGTCTTCTTTAAACAAACGATAAAGGATACCTGTGGGAGTAATGACAAGATAGAAAGCAACAAACAAAAAAAGCCGTGTCATTACCCAATTTAACGCTTCTGCTAATTTCATCCATAGGAAGAAAACCGGTTGCAGGATTTTCGGGAAGAGGATACCTAAAAGAATTAAGGTTCCTCCAATACCCCACCATATATAAGGTATCCCAACAAAGCCATGAATTGCCCAGCGTATCGCACCAATTATGATAAAAACGGCACCGACAAGTAAACCAAATTTACGCTGTTCTTTTTTGTCTGTATAGTCTATCTTTAAAGCCATATTGTTTAATCCAATTCAAATTCTTTTTTCCAGTCTACTTCATCTTTCCACGGTTTTTGTTTTGTCTTATCCAGAAGGAATGAACCCATACAAAGGTAATCCATATTGGTTCTCATAAAGCAGGTATATGCTTCCTTCGGTGTGCATACGATGGGTTCACCCCGAACATTAAAAGAGGTATTGATAATAACAGGACAACCTGTTCTTTCATAAAAGGCTTTAATCATGTCATAATATCGCGGGTGGTCTTCTCGACGGATGGTCTGTATACGAGCGGAATTGTCCACATGTGTAACCGCAGGAATGTCCGAACGAATTACTTTCAACTTATCAAACCCTGCGGCTTTCTTCTCTTCTTCTGTAATTTCGCGCAGGTGTTCTTTTCGAACATTCGCAACCAATAACATATACGGGCTTTCTGCACCATTAAGTTCAAAATACTCATCGGCATGTTCATATAATACGGTAGGAGCAAACGGACGAAACGATTCGCGGAATTTGATTTTGAGATTTAGCACAGATTGCATTTCCCGAGAACGGGCATCACCCAAAATACTTCGTGCTCCCAATGCACGCGGACCAAATTCCATTCGTCCCTGAAACCAGCCTACTACCTTTCCTTCGTCTATCAGTTGTGCGACGCGTGTTGCAATCTCTCTTTCTGACAATTTTTCGTAAGGAATGTTTTCCTCTTTCAGGAATTTTTCTATCTCCTCATCTGAAAACGAAGGACCTAAATAACTGGCTTTTTGTCTGCGTGAATGGGGTATGCGTTCTTTGCCATAGACTTGATGCCATGCCAGTAAAGCACAACCCAAAGCATTGCCTCCATCACTGGCACAGGGCTGTATCCAGATTTCATCAAAAGGTCCTTCTCGTAATAATCTACCATTAGCGACGCAGTTAAGTGTTACACCACCGGACATGGCTAACTTTTTCAAGCCTGTTTCTTTATGCACATGTCTTGCGATTTTCAGGACAATCTCTTCGGTAACGATTTGTATGGATTTTGCTAAATCCATTTCCCTCTGTGTAATCTTTGATTCGGGTTTTCGTGGAGGACCACCAAAAAGTTTCGCAAACCGATTGTTGGTCATTTTCAAGCCGGCACAATAATCAAAATATTTCAGGTTGAGGCGGAACGAGCCATCTTCATGTATATCCACAAGTTCTTTCTTTATTACATCTACATACTTTGGCTCTCCATAAGGAGCCAGTCCCATCAGTTTATATTCACCACTATTCACTTTAAAACCTGTGAAATAGGTAAAGGCGGAATAAAGCAGTCCTAAAGAATGTGGAAAACGAATTTCCTTTAATAACTTTATCTTATTTCCCTTACCGATACCATAAGCAGATGTCGCCCATTCTCCAACGCCATCTAAAGTGATAATTGCACTTTCTTCAAAGGGACTTGGATAAAATGCAGACGCCGCATGGGATAGGTGATGTGTTGAGAACAGTATTTCACCTTCATAATTCAATTCTTTTCGTATGGTTCCCCGCATGTTTAATTTTTCAGAGAGCCACGAAGGCATTTGAACAAAGAAAGATGATATACCCGCAGGAACAGTGCCAAGATAGGTCATTAGCAACCGTTCAAATTTCAAGAAAGGCTTATCGTAAAAGGCAATACAATCAATGTCGGATATTCCAATATTACCTTCCTTTAAGCAATATTCAATAGCATTTTTGGGGAAGCGCGGGTCGTGTTTCTTTCGTGTAAACCGCTCCTCTTGTGCCGCGGCGATAATTTCACCATCAATAAGTAACGCTGCGGCACTGTCATGATAAAAGGCAGAAATTCCGAGTATCTTCATTACCAGTCCTTATAAAAATTCTGTAAGAATATTACAGATTATTTATGTCGTTTTGCAATAACATAATATAATAACAAAAAAATTCTTGACTTTTTTCCTCTGTAATTTGTATATTGCATATATATTCTCTTTTAACATAATCATTGATCCGATTAATTTGTCTTTTTAATCATGTGGGAGCAGGAAATATGTCCGATGAAAGAAACAACGAAAATAGGATAGCAGAAGGTCTTGTAAAAGGCGAGTATATCACTCAGGAGGAGTTGGACAGGGTCCGCGAACGAGAAAAAACCAGTGGCGTTCCCTGGCATAAGCAACTCATCCAGATGGGCAAAGTTACCTTCTCAGTCATTGAAGATGTCCTTCGCTATGAATGGCATTCAAGAGATACTCAAGAAAAGCATAAGTCCTTAGGTATGGCTCTTCTTGATGATGGTGTGATTACAAAAGGGCAATTGGAGGAAGCACTCCGTGTACAAAAGCGAACGAACCGTTTATTGGGAAATATTCTTCTCGAACTTGGCTATGTTACAAGGGAAGATATAAGCAAAACGCTTGCAAAACAACATAATCTTGAATATGTGGATATTCGAACTGTAAAACCAGACCCAACTGCCTTGAATGCAATTTCAGAGGCTTTAGCCCGTCGCTATCAGGTACTTCCCATATATGTAGAAGGGGACAAGGTGAGTGTTCTTATTTCTACACCGCAGAATGTTCAAAAGACAAAGGATTTGTCCGTTCTCACAGGGAAACGAATTTATCCTATGTTAACGGCTGTTGATGACATGACGGCTGTCATAGAAAAGTGGTATCGAGGAATTGCATCAGTCAATGAAAACAATGTAGATGTAAAGCCTGTAGTGAAAGAAGTAAAAAGAGTAGAAAAAGTTGAAGAACAGAATAAAAAGGATAAAGTTATGGATGCTGAGGCAAAGATAAAGAAAGTTGAAGTAAAGGGCAATGAAATAGATAAAAGATTTGAGCAAATAGCAAAGGAAGCATCCGGTACTTCTGCTATTAATACAGTGAAAACAATCCTTGAAGGTGCTGTCAAAGCGGGGGCGACGGATATTCATCTTGATCCACAGGAACCCGAAATGCGTGTCCGTTATCGCATTGATGGTATATTACACGATGTTATGAGTATTCCTCCTTCTATGCAGAATGCGGTCGTGTCCCGTGTGAAAATACTCTCTGACCTTGATATAACAGAAACAAGGCATCCGCAGGACGGACACATGAACCTTGAAGTTGAAGGAAGGGAACTGGATATAAGGGTCGCTACATTACCTACATTTTTAGGTGAGCGTGTTGTGTTACGATTGTTAGACCAGTCTGCTGTTTTATCAGGGATTGGTGACCTGGGTATATCGGAGAAAGAACAGAACCGTCTTATAAAACTTATTGCACAACCTTACGGTATGATACTTGTCACAGGACCTACGGGGAGTGGTAAAACAACAACCCTCTATGCTGCGCTAAACCAGAAAAATGTAATGACAGAAAGTATTGTTACACTCGAAGACCCTGTAGAATATCAGTTATCTGGTATTAATCAGGTTCAAATAGATCCGGATATTAATGTTACATTTGCAAATACATTGAGAGCCGCTTTAAGGCAGGATGTGGATGTTATCCTCGTAGGTGAGATACGCGATACAGAAACGGCGCACATAGCGATAAGAGCCGCAATGACGGGTCATCTCGTATTTAGCACGCTTCATACCAATGATGCACCTGACGCTATTAATACATTACGGAATATGGGAATACCTTCCTACCTTATTTCCAGTGCAATAACTGCGGTTGTTGCACAAAGGTTAGTTAGAAAAGTCTGCGAAGAATGTAAAGTTCCCTACAAACCAAGTACATCTATACTCAAAGAGGTAGGCTTACCAACAACGATTAAAACACTGTATCGTGGCAAGGGTTGTAATAACTGTTACCATACGGGATACAAAGGAAGAACAGGAATTTTTGAGATATTAGAAATTACACCACAAATCAGGAAGTTAATTGCAGAAGGTGCTACGCCGGAAGTTATTGCACAAGCAGCAAAAATGAAAACAATGGCAGACCATTGTAGAGAAAAAATAAAAGAAGGTATTGTTACACCTGAAGAATTCTTAAGGGTTGTGCGGTTATAATTTGATAAGGAAAAGTTGTTGTTTTCTTGTGGATTTTTAAATTTTTATTAACAAAATACTAACATAAAAAATATAAAAAGTTTTCGTATTGTGGAAAAGATAAATTTATCAACAAAAAAATTAAGGACATATCAACAATAAAAAGTTGCTTTTGAATATGAAAAAAGGATAATCTTTTATAGTTATCCACAAATAAACATATACTACTATTACTACTACAGTATTTTTAAATATATTAAGAAGAAAGAAGAAGAAAGTAACTGTTGGAGGAAAAATATGAAAATAAAAGTAAGTCAGGAAAAGTTGAATGAGGCATTATCAAAGGTGAGAAATGCAGTTCCTGCAAAATCATCATTACCGATTCTCTCTTCTATTTTAATAACCGCAGAAGACGGTTTGTTAAAGTTAACAAGCACAGACCTTCGGATGACTATTGAACAGGAGTTAGAAGAATGTGAAATAGAAGAAGAAGGAAGAGTTACATTAAGGGCTCATTTGTTCTCAAATTTGCTTTCTAATTTACCCAAGGGTGATGTGATTATGAGGTCTGTGGGCGAAACTTCTGTAGTGGTAAAGAGTGGTCGGACAGAAGTGAAGTATGTAACAATGCCTCCGGATGAATTTCCACCTGTGATGTTTGTGGATGATGTAGAACCAATAATTATTTCGGAATCGTTATTGTTAGATATGTTCCGTAAGGTAGCGTTTGCGGTGTGCACGGAGGAATCAAGGTATGCACTGACTGGGGTTTTGTTTGAGATAAATGATGGAAATCTTACTGTTGTTGCAACAGATGGAAAGAGGATGAGTCTTAGGAGAGAGAAGGAATGTGTTCCTGTAAAAAGAAATGTTCGAATAACAATACCAGAGCGGACAGTGAAAGAACTGATGAATCAGATGGATGGGACAGGAGATATAAAGGTTTTTGATGGTGAATCAAGGGTTTCTTTTGTGTTTAATAAAACAAGACTAACAAGTAGTTTGATAGAAGGGACATTTCCAAATTATGAAGTTGTGATACCGAGAGATTACAGTAAGCATGTCATAATAAAGACGGATGAGTGGAAATATGTTTTGAAGAGGGCGGAGGCGATGAAGTCTATGTCTGTTAATGTTTATGTTCAGAAAGGTCGTATGGATATAGAGGTTAAAAACCCAGAAGTTGGAGAATTTACGGATACATTGGAAGTTGAATACGACGGAGATGAGGTTAAGACAGGGTTTAATATCGAGTATTTAGTGGATATTGTTGACCATGTGACAACAGATAAATTAGTGTTGTCTTTAAAGGATGGAAGCAGTCCCTGTGTTATAAAGCCGCTAACTCCTGAAGCAGAAGGAGATGAGAGGTATATAAATATTATAATGCCTGTGAAATTATAGTATTTGTGGAAAACTTGTGAATAAAGTTAGTTTTATTTATTACTTTCTCGTAATTATCGTTTAGCCATTTTAAGTTTTTTATTTACAAGTCTTTATTTGTGTATGATGTAAATATAATTATAACCATTGTTTGATTTATTAACAATCCTTGTGGAAAAGTTGTTGATAATCTAAATAAGAAGAGGGAAAAAGGAAGATGAAAACGGTTCTTGTTGTTGTTGCTCATGGAGATGATATGGAGTTTATGTGTGCAGGGACAGTATATAGATGGGTAAAAGAATATAATTTTCCTGCTTATGAACTTATATTGACAGACAATAGGAAGGGGACATATACATTAAAGGAAAGTGAAATTATTGGTAAGTCTAAAGAAGAGGCGATTGAAGCAGGTAAAGTGCTTGGGCTAAAAGAAGTTAGATTTGGAAACTTTATAGATGGGGAATTAGAAGATATACCTAAAAAACATATAAGAAATATTGTTATAGATATGATAAGGGAAGTAAAAGCGAATATAGTTTTGAGTTGGGACCCGTTTGCTGCCGGGGAAGACCATCCTGACCATAGAGTTACTGCAATGGCAACATACGAGGCTATATCTTTTAGTAGTAATCCAAACTTTGGGACACCGGGACTTTATCCACCTCATTTCGTTTCGGAAGCGTATTGGTTTGCAAAAAAGCCAGAGAATGCATTTACATTTGTAGATATTACAGAAAGTATTGATAAAAAAATAGAGGCTTTATTAAAGCATGAAACGCAAATGGAACTTACATTTGATTCCCTAAAATTAGAAGCGGAGACATTAGGCATTGATTTATCAGGTTTGGCGAATGTAGATAGGGATACAAGAAATCAAATAATTGCAAATGCAGTAAAAGATTATACCGCAGAGAAGGGGAAAGTTCCCGGATATAAGCACGCAGAACAGTTCCGCTACGAAAAGTTTGGCATGATAGAAATGGTATTAGGACAGGAAATTATAAAGCCCGAATTTCCACCGATAAATGTGTAGAAGAATAAGAAAAATAAAGTAAATTAGTAATCTCACTCGCTTTTTATTAATTCAAGTATCTTCTTTGCATTTACCAGTTTCGCGTTAATTTTTAAGGCTCTTTCTGCGTATTCCTTTGACATATCATAGTTGCCCATTTTGTAGAATAGAAAAGCGATATTACTAAGTATTTCCGGGTCTTCCCCTGAAATTCGCAGTGACTTTTCATATAGAGAAAGAGATGCACTATACCTTCCCAAACAAAGATAAGAAAACGCAAGGTCATTATACGGTCCTGCTCTCAAAGGATAAACTTCTATTGCTTTTTGTAGATGTGGTATAGATTCTGCATATCGTCCCTGCTTAACTAACGAACTACCTAAATTACAAAGTGCTATATAATTGTTTGGTTCATAACTTAATGTGTTCCTAAATAGTTTTTCATTCTTCTCCCATAGGGAGGTATAGGATATTGAAACCAATGAAAGTGTAATAATAATTAAGGACAGCATGATATTAGATATTTTATATGTTATCGTTCTAACTCCAGATAGAGATGTGCAGATGAGAAGACACAAGCCTACATGCGGTATGTATGTAAAGCGGTCTGCTATAAGATGGTCACCAAACGGGATAAATCCAATCACAGGTAGCAAAGGTATTAAGAAAATAGCGAGAGATAACATATTCTTCTTGTATTGTTTTCTTATCAAAATCCAGGTCGAAATGAAAAATAAAATTGTGATAGTAGAGACTATAAGAATATCAACCCTATCATACACAGGGATACCTTTTGTCCAGCCGAAGAAGGGATAATACTCTGCTCCATAAGGAATGTGTAAGGCTGTTGGGACAAGGGTAAGAATAAAATAAAGGGATAAAGAAACAATTATTCGAGATAACCTCTCTCCTATGGTTAGAGATATAGGTATAATTGCTTCCTGTTCCGAATGAATTGTTATAATTGTAAGGAATAAAGAAGAAACAAAAAAGGGTACATAAGATAAAAGTCTCTTTAAAAAAGAGATATTTTCTTTCTTTAATAACAATGAATCCATAACAGGAAGTAATAAAGGGAAAACAACACTCACAGGCTTTGACATAGCAGAACAAAGGAAGAAAAGGAACGAAAGAAGGTAATCTTTTTTTCTCTTTGTTTCTATCCAGTTGATATATTCTAATAACATGAGAATAAGAAAGAAGGTGCAAAGCAAATCTTTTCTGCTGGCTATCCATGACACAGGCTCTACACGCAGCGGATGTATTGCAAACAGACATACAGACAAAAATTGTACCAGACCATCACCGGTAATTTTACAGAGGAATCTCCATAGAAGCAATGAATTAATGATATGAAACAAGATGTTTACAACATGATGCCCACCCGCTTTATTTCCGAACAGATGTGTATCTATCCTATGAGATATTTTTGTTATAGGTGCCCAGAAACCATCATCGGTAGAAGTCATAGCCCACGACAAAAAAGAGTATGTCCATACGCTTCCTTTTTCCGCTTTGGCGACAGTGTATAGATAATCATCATAGTAAATAAAATCAAAATATACTGCCTGTCCAAAAACAGATATAATAAGTGCAATCAGAAAAGCATTCCATGTAGGACATTTCGAATTGGGATGGGTAATCAGGGATTTGATACCCGAAATTATACCCTCATCTTTTTGGACGCTACAGGAATTTGATTCACAATCCATAGTCATTTTCAATGTGTTTTCCCAGTATATTCCTCCCAGAGTTTTAAGAATCTTTGATATAGGGTTTTGTTATCTTTACATTCTGCTAACGATATTATATTTTCCTCACTGTTAAAAAAAGCACCAATCTCTGACATAATACTTAGGTGTTCCTCTACACTTTCTTTTGGAGCAATGATGAAAAAAAACACACGCGTCAATTTTCCGTCAAGAGAACCGTAGGCAACGCCTTCGGGTGAAACAAGTATACCTAAAACAAAATCTTTAATACCCTCTACTCTGCAATGAGGAAGAGCGAGCCCACGGGTCAAAGCGGTTGGACCTAACATCTCACGTGCTTGTAGAGATCCGGCGATAAAATGTTTTAATGATTCAGAATTTTCACTACTGGCAGAAGCAATTTCCGCTATCTTCTCAATTATAAAATGTTTTGAAAGAGATTCTCGATATACACAAACAGTATTCGGTTTTACATATTTTGTTAAATCTACAGACATAATCAAATACCAGAAAATATATAGTTCTTTACCTATTATAAACGATTTGGAAGAAAAAAGTTTTACTAAAAACAATTATTATAATAAATTATAAAAATTTTACTAAAGTTTATTTAAATTTTGCCGATAAAATAGATGAAGGATATGTAGAAAACTCAAGGATGAGGCTTATGAACATTATGATGGAAAATATAATAACAGGGATTGTTAAGCCGATAAACGGGCTGACAGGAAAAGAGCAGAAATTAGAAGAACCTGCAGTCCGTAAGAATGAGGGCACAGCCGCTGACCGCTACGAAGAGGGAGAAATTCCCATCGGGTTAGGCGTTGTCCCCATTATACCAACCGGGTCTATTTTTATACCTCGCGAATTGGTTATACCCAAAGAAGAAAAGCCGTTAGAGGTTGAGGTAATTTTTTCGGATAATCAGGCACTTCTACCGCAAAAGGTAGAGAAAACAGATGGAGAAAAGAAATCGGAACAAGCACCCGTAGCAGAACAAGATGTAAAAATAGAAACCCCGACAGTGGTGGGAAAAGACAATCACTCATTAGACATTTTAGTATAAATAATCCCCCTTGAAAAATCGAACACCTAAGATTTTTCAAGGGGTTTTTTATTTTTTTAAAATTAGATTATAGCCAATAGGACATAAGTAACAGATTTACACTTTCTTCCCAATTGTAGGGATATAAGATGCCGTGTTCTTATAGATCTATAAGCAAGAAAATCGTAGCTGAAGCCTCCCGGCTTCGGTTTTTCTACATTGTGAACTCTGTGTAAGGTCTTTGTACCCTTTGTGGTAAAAAATAAACCACAGAGGACATTTATATGAAAAATATGGTAGGGCAAAAATTTTTTCGCCGCTACATTTCTCCTTCCGATATAACACTTTCCTTCATTTCTTGATGTGATCACAGATAGAACATAAGTAACAGGTGTATATAATTAGCCAGCGAGTTTTTCATTAATCACATTCTTTCGATGATTCTGTTGGATATATTTTGTAGCAGGATGTTATTCTACGGATAAATCTGTTTTTGTTATTTTCAATAGCCATTTTTCATAGGGAGTTAAGCCCTTGAGAGCCATGCTGGGTCTTAGGTAGTTTAATTGGTTAGTAAAAGCCTTTAGCTTCTCTTCTCGGTCTGCGAAAGAAAGAAATTTTGTTTTCCGATAGAACTCTTTATCATAGAGGTAATGAGCGTATTCGACTTTTCCATTGGTCTGGGATCTTCTTGCTTCGACAGGCTCAGCAACCATAATTTTGGTTCGTTTGTGTTTTATACCAAGTTGTTTACAGGTTTTTTCAAACGGATGATTTTTTCTACCCTTTTGAGTTTTGCAGGTATAGGCTTTCCCATTGTCTATGAGAACTGCAGATATTTGGGCTTCGGGGTCGATCTTTTTTATCTCCAGAACGACATGCTGCAAGAGATCACAGGCGGACTGAGCGGTTTTATCCGTATACTCTTGAGTAAACTTAAACCGGGTGCAGTCATCTACCGCTTTGAACGAATATCGTTTCTGCTTCGGGTCTTCTCCTTTCACATTCGGGACCCTCTTATCATCAATATGAATCAATTCCTAGGGCTGTTCCTTCTCATACCGTTTGGAAAATTTTCTTTTTATATTTCTTTTCATACATAGAGCCGATGCGATATCTCTTAAATATCTGATATACCTCAAATTCACTAATCCGACTTATTCCTCTTTTCCGAAGGGTTATGCTGATGACAAGGGCGGAATAGCCTAACTTCTTTCGCAGCTTCACAATCAGCCGTTCCATCTCTTTAGAGGGCTTATTTCGGTTCATTTTAGGTTTTCTGGACTGAGGTAATAAACTTTCCGGGTTCTGACGGCTATTCTTAAATCGCTTCAAGTATTTATAAAAGGTCTTGCGAGATATACCGTAGGAATAACACAAATCTTTAACCGTCTTAAACTATTTAATTTCTTGATTTTTATCTTCCGATATTCCATAATCATATTCAGTTTCTGTTGAATAAATTGTTCTTGTAGGTATCGGTTCATAGGTAGCACCTCCTTAGGATGTTAGGGGTTTAGTATATTCTAAAAAAATCCGTCAATCTCTAATACCGGTGTTACCTATGTACTATTGTTGTCAATTATGTATACATATTTTAACTCTAACCTTTCGATGGATGTAAATATGTAATTACCTTAAATATGTTTAATAGCGGACAAGGGTTTTTTCTACTTTATCTCGTAGTTCCTCTCCGCATAGAACTTCGATGAGTGTCAGGGCAAAATCCATGGCAACTCCCGGACCTCTACCTGTGATGATGTTTCCACTTACAACAACCTTTTCGTCACAAATATCTATTTGTGGAAAATCGGATTTCTTTAAGAACCCCGGATAAGCAGTGGCTTTTTTCCCGTTGAGTAAACCGTTTTGAGCCAATATATGTGGTGCAGCACATATTGCAGAGACATATTTACCCGCATTTGCCATATCTTTTATTAGGCGGATTACCCTTGTATCGTTTGCTAAATGGTCTGCGCCGGGGAGCCCTCCGGGTAAAACAACCATATCAAATTCTTCGTTTAATACTTCATTTAAAGTTTTTTGTGCCATTAGCAAGGCACCATGGCTGGCGTGTATCACCTTTTCGTTATCTAAACAGGCGGTAGTTACTTCAAGGCCTGCACGATTAAGTAAATCAATTACGGTTACCGCTTCGACCTCTTCGCACCCTTGAGCCAACAATATCAAAACTTTTTCCATATCACACATCTCCTTTCTTGAAATCCAATTCGTATGTCTACAAATTATATCGTATCAACTCTATGGAAAACATTTCAGGTATAGGAGGTCAATCAAACATTCAGGTTGTTCAATTAAAAATAAATTCGTATAATCATGAAAAGTATATATATCAGGAGGTTTTATGTTTTCTATTGTTTTGTGTTTTATCCTATTTGCTCAGGGTGGAACAAACAAATCCGTAACGGATTACTATGCTTCTCTTGCGGGGAAAACAGAGAATCTGCATATATTTCTCGTAGCAGACCCGCAAATAGGTCCTGCGGATAGCCCTGTTGGATTTGAACAAGAATTGGAACAAACGCTTAATAAGATGGTGAATACAGCAAATCAGGAACAGGTGGATTTGATTGTTTTCAATGGGGACCTTGTGGCTTTTCCTCGCCCAGATTATTTTTCTGCATTTGAAAAGGCAGTCCAGCCTCTAAAAATGCCTATGGCATTAGTGCATGGAAATCATGATGGGAAATATGAAGATGGATTGTTCTTATCTATGCAAGAACGCTTATGTGGTTTCCGTTTGCCTAATTACGCTTTTGATTGTGGGTCATGGAGAGTGGCAGTTTTATGCACCCCCGATTTATTAGAGAATAATGATTTTGAAGGGCAAATAGCATGGTTAGATAATGAACTTCATGAAGCATGGCGACGCCCTGTAATGCTATTTTTGCATTATCATTTATTACCCGTAGGACTATCCCAATTAGAATATTACACTTACCCTAAGGATAAGAAAAACAAATTATTGGATACCATAGTTCGATACGGCAATGTTCAATATGTTTTTATGGGGCATGTTCATAACGGTATTAAAGCATCTGTTCGAACAGCATGGGAATATCAGGGGACAAAGTTTGTCGTTTTACCTACATTGGTTCCTGGAAGAGCCTTTGGTGAAGAGTATCCCGAATTTAATACCTCGAAAGACCGTGGATATTTTACCGAAGCAATTATTAACGGTTCGAATATAAAACTAATAGGTCGGCAATTAGAAACGGAAGCAAAGCATGAGTTTCCAGCAAACTTCCCCGTGTTTACGAAAGATATGGACCCCCGTGCCTTCATGCATTGGTGCCAGATGCCATCATACAAAGAAATTAAAAATGGTGATTTTGAGCAAGGTTTAACCGATTGGTTGTTCCCTATACGGTATCAAGCAGAACAGGAATCGGGGTTTATCCATGAAATACAAAAATGCGAGAAACTTCCCGGTGAACAATCCCTGCACTTATTCGTGCGATACAAAGGGCATGCGTGGCAATACGATGAAAGTATAGACACCTATCAGGTTTTACAAATACCGGATAGCGATGTAAAACCGGTTGTTAAAATACGATATTACATTCCGAATAATGAAAAAAGTTTTTATGGAGGTGGTTTTATACGCATTGCTTTGTTTAAGGATAAAGATTTCCGCTGGATGTGGGCAGGTTATTGGGGAGCCCGCGAAGAGCGAGTTAAACATATCCCAAAAATCTGGGCTTATCATGACGGAGTGCCTGCAAATCCCCAATTTTTAGACAAATGCAGGGAAGAAGGAAAATTTGTTTCCATGAGATTGCCCGATTACGGCTATCGTTCTCATCATATAACTCTTAATATCTCTGAACTTATCCATTCCCTATCGCCAGATGTTACCTTTCAATCTTTATCTGCAAACACAATGCTTGTCATGTTGGGAGTTTGGTGTGGAAATGAAGAAGGCTCGTTTAGTGGGGCATGGTTTGACGGTATAAAAGTAGACTGGAATAGCGAAGAACCTTCCATTATTGATAATTTATCCATAAATAATAAAATGTTTTCGCAACCTTTCCCCTATAATCGTTGGTATACTATCGGATACGATAAATAAGATTTAATTGCCTCTAATTGGATTAATTGTTTCCATGTATATTAAAATGGAGATATGTAAAACAAGGAATTTTTAATAGGTATGCGTATTTTAAAATTAAATTATTACGGTTCGGTTTTAGTAGCAATCTCGATAACTTTTTTAATTTTTTCTTGTTCAGAAAAAAAAGAAGTAACAGGACAGGAAACAACAAAGCGGATAGTGGTGGGGGCTTCTTTACTGACGCAGACACATGTTTTTTATCAAGATTTGGCAGGGGCAATGAAAGAGACTGCGGAACAAAAAAATATCCAGATGAAAATACAATATGCAGAATTTGATCCGCGAAAACAAAACGACCAGATAGAAATGTTTGTATTACAGGGGGTTCAAGCACTAGTAGTCGCCCCTACAGATTCCAGCGGAATGGCTCCTGTTATAAAGCAAGCCATGGATAAAAAAATCCCTGTGTTCACGGTGGATATCGCTGTTAAGGATACAGAGGTTATTTGCCATATAGCCTCAGACAATTATCAGGGTGGAAATTTGTTGGGTGAGTTTCTGGCGGAGCAGTTAAAAGGACAGGGGAAAGTCGCTATTATTGATCATCCTATGGTAACATCCGTTCAGGAACGGGTTAAGGGCTTTGAAGATGCCCTTAAAAAATATCCTGGGATTAGTATAGTCCAAAAAGTGCCGGGTGAGGGACAACGGGACAAAGCCATGCGTTCTGCTCAGGACTTAATTGCTTCCCGCTCGGATTTAGATGCCATCTTCGGGATTAACGATGATTCCGCTTTGGGTGCTCTGGCTGCGGTAGAATCTGCAGGATTGCAGGAAAAAATAAAGATTGTTGGATTTGATGCCACACCGGAAGCATGTGAAGCCATCCGTGAAGGGAAAGCACTGATTGCAGACATTGCCCAGTTCCCAAAGGAAATTGGAAAAACGGCAAGTGAAACGATTGCTGAATTCTTTCAGGGGAAAAATATTCCCCCTGTAAAATATATTCCAGTAAAATTGATTACACGCGAAACCTTATTAGAAGGGCAAAACAAATGAGCGATTTATTACTTGAGATGCGAGATATAACCAAACGCTTTCCGGGTGTTTTAGCATTGGACAAGGTAAAATTGGAAGTCCGTTATGGGGAGGTTCATTGCCTTGTAGGGGAAAATGGAGCCGGCAAATCTACACTCATGAAAATATTAGCAGGTGCGGTTCCTATGGATTCGGGTCAGATTTTACTCGAAGGACAACCGATACAAATTACCTCTCCCTATCATGCCCAGCAATTGGGTATTAGCATGATATACCAGGAATTTAACCTTATCCCCTATTTAAGCGTTGCGGAAAATATTTTTCTTGGGAGAGAGCCGCGTATTCCCAAAACACCTTTTATAAATTGGAAACAAATGTATGCGGAAGCACAGGAGGTATTAGAGCGTGTTGGGTTAAAATTGGATGTGCGACTTCCCGTAGCGGAATTGAGTATTGCTCAACAACAGATGGTGGAAATTGCTAAGGCTTTAAGCGTGCAGGCAAAAATAATTGTAATGGATGAACCGTCAGCAACTTTGACAGACCATGAATTAAAAACTTTGTTTGAACTTATAAAAGTGTTAAGACGGCAAGATATAGGAATTATCTATATTTCACATCGGCTGGAAGAACTTTATGAGATTGGAAACCGTGTTACGGTGATGCGGGACGGTCAGTATGTTGGAACTCATAATGTTTGTGATGTAAGTCGTGAAGATGTCATTAAAATGATGGTCGGTCGTGAACTTACAGATGAGTATCCCAAAGTATTTCTTCCTCGCGGGAATGAACGATTAAGAGTAGAAGGTCTTACCCGTAAGGGTGCCTTTTATGATATTAACTTCTCGGTGCATTGCGGAGAAATCGTAGGTCTTACGGGTCTGGTCGGGGCAGGTAGGACAGAAGTAGCACGTGCCATATTTGGTGCTGACCCCATTGATGCAGGCAGGATTTATGTTGATGGACAGGAAGTTAAAATCGGCTCTCCGCAGGAAGCCATAAAAAATGGTATCGGACTACTCACGGAAGACCGAAAAAATCAGGGCTTGGTTTTAGGTATGACAATCCGTGAAAATACAACCCTTGCCAACTTGAAAGAAATTACAAAAGGAATTTTTCTCAACCTTACTAAAGAACGGCAGGTAGCAGAAAATTATGTGCATGACTTGCAAATCCGCACTCCATCTATTGAACAAATTGCCCAGAATTTAAGTGGTGGAAATCAGCAAAAAGTGGTTCTTGCCAAATGGCTTTTTACACAATCCCGCATCTTAATTTTCGATGAACCTACACGCGGGATTGATGTAGGTGCTAAATCGGAGATATTTAAACTCATGAACCGACTTTTAGAAGAAGGGGTAGCCATACTCATGATTTCCAGTGAATTGCCTGAAGTTTTAGGTATGTGCGACCGTATCCTCGTTATGCATGAAGGACACCTTGTCGGGGAATTGTCTCGCGATGAAGCCACTCAGGAAAAAA
>AWNW01000037.1 GCA_000493945.1 Candidatus Hydrogenedens terephthalaticus JGI OTU-1 | reverse complement strand
TCTCTCCATAGTAATTAATAAATCCCCGATACGGATGTGGATATTGGGCTGGGGATATAGCCTTACAGGTTTTGGCGTGCTTCTAACTCTAATTTTCATTTCACACCTCCCTGAATGGGTGAACTATTTTTATTTGGAGGGAACAGATAGGTTTTATTATGGAGTTTTTGGAAAATTTATACTTGCCTTTCTAACTCTGCTTGCTCCTATGATAGGATTCGGTTTTACTTTCCCTTATGCATTAACTTTATTGCGATATATTAAAAGGGAGTATGTTTTTTCATCTATAGGAACTGCTTATGGATTAAACACCATAGGAAGTATTATCGGTTCTCTGGCGGGTGGTTTTGTTTTAATCCCGATTTTTGGCTGTGAAAAAGGAATTATCCTAATGGGTAGTCTATTAATTTTATCCGGTTTTATCTTTGCGATAGTGGATAAAAAATATCATTGGGCAAATTTGGGTTTTATCCTCGTTTTTTTACCAATATTTTTCGTAGATAATGTGATGGAAAAGATAAATCGCTATTATCTGCCTGAGAAGCATCATCTTTTATTTTTTGCAGAAGGAACCGAGGGAACGGTTGCTGTAAGTTCCCCAGAGAAGGTAAGTCCGGAGGATGAGCGAGTCTTATGGATTAATCGGGTGCAAGCAACAACGGCGGTAGAACGCGGAGTTCGTATGAACCGTTTTCAGGGGGTTATCCCGCAAATGTTTAATCGTAATCCCCGTCAGGTTTTATTTATGTGCTTTGGTTCAGGGATTACCTGCGGGACATTGGGTATTGGTGATTTTGATCATGTAGATGCCGTGGAAATCTCTCCTGAGGTTCTGAAAGCNGGACATTACTTTAAAGATTTAAACTTTGATGTGCTAACAATGAGTAACATAGAAATTTATGTCGATGATGCAAGAAACTTTTTAATTCGTTCTACGAAAAAATACGATTTTATTACTACGGAGCCGATGCCTCTGGCAATGGCAGGAGTGTCCATGTTTTACACACAGGAGTTTTACCAGTTTTGTTTACAGCGATTGAATGAGGGGGGTATGATTTCACAATGGGTGCCATTTCATAGTTCCAGCGAAGAAATTGTTCAGTCTGCAGTTTATACATTCATAAAGGTATTTCCTTACACGGTCGGTTTATTTGTTAATGCCGATTTGTTCCTGGTAGGTTCTAACAAACCTCTTCTATTCAATCCCGAAGGATTATCCCAAAAATTAGAAGGGAATTCTGTATTAAAAGAAGCCCTTATTCAAGCTGGTTTTTCGGATGTAGAAGAGATAATGGCTTGTTTTGTCATGAACCGAGAAGGGCTGGAAAGTTTTTCAGAACAAGGAAAGGTAATTACAGACAGTTTTCCATGGGTAGAGTTTGTATCTCCACAGTATGTTTATAACCGTAAAAGTGTTCCGCAAAATCTTAAACGGTTAAAAGAATGCACCTCAAGTGTAGAAAATATGATTTTAACTACGACTGGAGAAGAAATGAAAAATAGTATTATAAAAAGACATAATTCTCGACGGAAGGACTTAGATGGATTAATGTTATATTATGAAGGTTTGCTGGTAGGTGATGATGTGAGAAAAAGTTTTATTGATTCATTGAAAATAGATGGGAACAACAAACAGGCTCAATATTACTTGAGGACTATCTCTAAAACCCAAATAGAACAATATATCCGTTGGGACGAGAAAGACAAGGCAAAGCAAATTTTGCAGGAAGTTACACCTTACCTCGAAAATGACCCTCAATGGCAGGTATGGAAAAGCCAACTACAATTATGACATGCAAAATAAAATTCTATTGCACTATTCAGTAATTAGAAAAAATGTATACTATTTTTTTAACGAATATTTATGGGTATCCGTTTTGATTTTTTCAGGTTTATTGTTTAATCCTGATGTTTTTAATACAATAAAAGTAGACAGGAATATTAAAACTATGAGAGTAATAATACCTGTGGGATTTGAAATAGGAAGTCCTTTATTGTATTTTATTTCTACGGGGGTACTTATAATGGTTTCCTTTGCGTCAGAGACTTCTACCCAATAAGTTCCTTCATCTTCCGGAGACATTTCGATGATTGTAAATTCAGGATAATCTTCACCAATATTTTCCCCATCTTTTTTCCATTGATATGAAAGTGTCGGGATGCCACCTGTTACTTCCACTCGTAATATATAAGTGTCCCCATCCATGACGGTTGCAGGTCCAGGTTGGAGTAAAAACTGCATGTGAGGATATATCCCTAAATTTGCATAGTTCGTAAAAACAACTTCTTCTCTTGAATCACCTACCTGACAACGGTAAGATCCTGTATATGTGGTATCAATATTTGTAATAGTCCATTCGTTGGAATTGTGTCCTACGGGAGTCCCTCCATTTTTGAGCCATTGGAAATTTAATCCGCCAATACCACCACTTACATTGAAAGAGAGGGTAACTGTGTCGCCTATATAATAATTGCCGCCTACAACATAAGAAAGTATTTTTATTCGGTTAGTTACTGTTTTGCTTTTAGGTTCTACCAAACTATTGCCGGCAAGGTCTGCCCCTGTGTTTACAGTTATTGTAATATCTTCTCCATCGGTCAGATTACCCGCATTCCATTTTAATAAATAATGTCCATCTTCAATTTTCTGCACAGTATCAGGGGCTGTATTCAGGGTTCCTTTCCCGGGACCGGAGAGACTATATCTCGAAGTTATAGTCATAAAAGCCTCCATCGGTTCAGAAAAGAAGACACGAATATTTCGCGAGTCTACAATTCGCACATCGGTAACGAACGGAGAAACACCTATACTGGGACAGATAACTTTGTTAAATAGAGGGTCTATCAAATTACCAAAAGTATCGCGGACATTTTCTACTTCTATTTGCACAAGCGACCCACCTTTCATCTCACCCGAATCCCATTCAAGAATATAAGTCATGGGGTCGGTGTCTTGAACAACTCTTGATGGGCGAATTGAAAGAGTCCCTTTTCCTGAAGCACCGGGCGGATTGCTCAGTGTGTAATTGCCTATGAAGAATACGGATGAACCCATTTCTTTGCTATATTTTATTTTTAATGTTCGTTCGTTTACCGCAGACAGGGATAAAGCACGGGGTAATGTTACTTCAAAAGTGTCTGATGCCGTATTATGAAGCGGGTCTATTGGATTCCCTGCTAAATCCTGAACATTATCCACCCTGACAGTAACTTCCTGTCCCTCGGATATAGCTGCACCCGTTGTCCACGAGATAGCATAAGTTGGGGGAAATACGGACACTTTCTCCACATTTGTGGGAGAATTTCCCGGCGGAGTATCTAACCACCAATGATAATTAGCAGGATTAAGGGCACTTTCATCTCCAAGTTCTCTCATTGCTTCTGAAAAAACAACATGTATTAAACGAGGTCCTTTAATTTCAATCGAAACTAATTGTGGGGGAAAACCTCCTAAACCACTACCCGCGTGTGTTGCACTGTTAGGACTGCCAATAGGATTTCCCTGCGCATCAAATACATTGGTTACTGTAATAGTTACATCTCCACCATTTTTCATTTCACCGGAGTTCCAGTTTAATCGAACATGCTTATTATCAAGCACAGTTACCTGAGATGGGTTTTCTGTGAGTGTCCCTTTGCCATCGCCCGAAAGGGTATAGTTTTCAGGAGTGTCAAGACCTGTAAGGCTCATAGGTTCAGAAAATTCTACCTCAACTTCCAAAGGTTGCGTTACAGTTACAGAAACAACATAAGCCGGGGTGGCATCAATAACATGCACTAAAAATGTTTTATCATAATGTAAGCCCATCAAATCCGTAGCCCAGACCTGAACAGTTACATACGGATTTTCGCTTCCGTTTAAGGCACCTGGTAAGTCAACGACTAATTGATTTCCATCGAGACGAAAGGCTCCATTTCCATTTTGAACCAGAGATAATGTATGAGGTTCTTCCGGGTCAGGGTCAACAACCGTAAATTCTCCAACAATAGTCCCTTCTTCAACATTGTCCATTACCTCCATATCCACAGGATTGGAGACTATATCTGTGGGACGGAAGAACCCCTCGTCTGCACCGATATCGGGCGATGCATAAAACGGAGGTAAAGGTCTGTTTTGCCCTTCAAAATCTATATTGGTAGTATCTGTTGTCCCTGAACGACCTAAGGCGCCACTACCTGTTTGTAATTTGCCTACATCATCTAATTTCGGGTCCGCATAAATCATAATTTGCTCATTCGGTGCAGTCTCAAATCCTCCTTTACCATCTTGTGAGTTACGGTTCCACGCCAAATTTTTCCATTCAAACCCAGCTTCCCAAACGGGTGTAATGTTCGATGCGTTCGGGGAATCGAAGATAGTGGCTGCGGAATACAAGGTATCTCCTGTTCTGCCATGGATGAGCCAGTTAGTAACGGGATTACTTTCAGGCGAAGTGAGTGTAACATGCCGCAATCGGACTGTAGCAAAAGCAGAAGGAAATAGCGTATCACTAAACCCGCGTGTATCAATATATGACGGGACGCCACCTCCATAGAAAATGGTATTGGTGATTGTTAACAAGGGTGCATAATTTCCACTTGTGGCTCCTGAACGGAATGTCCCTGCACCAAAGCCCCACCAGCAGGAATCCATCTCAACTTCAACAGGACCTGTTAATTCTCCGCCTAAGCATGTAATAGCATAACCTACATACGGTCGGATAATTCCCTTTGCACGATAAAATTTTATAGAACCACGCAAAATACGGGCATAAGTTCCTGTATTACTTGTTAACCCGTCCATATCTACCCATTGTATAGGTGAAGGGACTATATCATCCGAAGTATCAAACCAATCATTACCAGGCTCTAACCCTAATATTTCTACACGAGCACCACTCTGTTGAAGATTAAATGCCCGCTCCCCACAGGGACCCGTAAATACGGGCTTGTATAACCGATATACATTTGGCGTAGTATGAGTGTCCTCACCTAATTTATCAAATAAATTTGCGTTGCCACTGCGAAATGAACAATTATAAAAAATGACTTGAGACCCGCCATCACTTGCGGTTGGGCTATCTGCTCGCATGGCTATTGCACTTTCGGAATAGGTACTCCCTTCTTGAGGAGCAAATATGCATTGTTCTAAAGTCACTCTGACTATATTTTTGAGCGATAATCGAGTGCCCCTACCTTTGGCATAACTGAAGTCTACATATCGTAACTGTGCTTCCATTATTCCTGTCCCATTCATCGGTCCCAACACCATCAAAGGTGAGGTCTGCTCTACCTCATCACCCCCTAAAAAGCGAACCATATAAAACTGATGCTTACTTACTGGAACATTTTGCAAATATATATAGTTTCCGTTGGGTGCGCCGGGCTCTTCAGTTGGTTCCCAAACACGCTCCTTCTTAATAAAATTTACCTTCTCTGTGATGAGCACACCATTTCCATTCATCGAAGTGGCTATCAGCGGAGAAGAATATGCAGAGTATAACGCTATCCTATTATATACTCCTTCGTCGTAGCCGATTATTTTTAATACTTTACCCGTTGTTGAGTTATTACTGAATATCGGATGGTCACCATTCGGTCGAATTTCCGGACGAATACCCGTATCCGCAATTACTTCTATATCTCCACTATCCGCCAGCACCAATTCTGGCACCTCAAAATAGACACCATCACTCTGACCGGGTCCTTGCCATTCTATCCGAATCGTATGATTGCCGGGATTCGTAACGGTAGCATGTGTCCATGCATCAGATAATTGCTCAAATCCCCATTCGTTAGGATTTCCTGTCGCACCATTGGGAGCACCTTCATAAATGCGATATAAATCTGCGTGAAGGTATGAAGACAAAAGAATAAGTAAAAAGAATAAAAATACTTCCACACGCCCTTTCATAATAATTCTCCAAAATTAAATATATGTGTTATAATTTCTATTTAATTATAATTCCTATTTATCTATAATATTATAGCAAGAATTACATAAAAATAATACAATATTTTATAGTTTCTTTGCGTGATAATCGGATAAATAAAAAGGATTAAATATGGTTGTTAAAATTCCATCGCTCGGAGAATGTAAAATTGTTTCACCTTTAAAAAATTTACAATCTGAACAAAGCAAAAAAAGTTTGCTGTTTATAGATGATAATACTTATATCTCCAACTCAATAGAGATAAATGATCACGGAGAGTATTTAGAAAAAGAACAGAAATATTTTGAGAAAGCAGGACCGCGTGAAAAAATTTTTTTTCAACCTGAAAATACCGTTGCGGGGATAGTAACTTGTGGGGGTATCTGTCCGGGATTAAATAATGTAATTCGTTCTTTAGTGGTGGAATTATGGTTTCATTATGGGGTTCGGGAAATATTAGGTTTTCGATATGGATATGAAGGGTTAAATCCAGAAAAGAATTTGCCTCCACTCCAACTGGACCCTGAAATAGTGGATGAGATACATGACGAAGGAGGAACCCTATTAGGCACATCACGAGGACCGCAGGAACCCGAAAAAATGATGTCCTGTTTGCGTTCTACGGGAGTTAATCTATTATTTTGTGTTGGTGGAGATGGAACGCATAGAGGAGCCTATCAACTATTCCGTGTATTGCAAGAAAGATCATATCCCATTTCAATCATTGGAATTCCTAAAACTATAGATAACGATATTTTATACACCTCGCGGACTTTCGGTTTTAATACCGCTATTGAGGAAGCAAGAAAAGTCCTTATTTGTGCCCATACAGAAGCAAAATCTGTCAGATATGGAATAGGTCTTGTCAAGTTAATGGGGAGGGATTCAGGGTTTGTTACGGCTTATTCTGCTCTGGCAAGCCAGTTGGTTAATTATGCAATTATTCCAGAAGTGCCAGTATCGCTTCATGGTGCCAATGGCTTTTTATCATGGCTTGAGCAGAGAATTCTAACAAGAGAACATGCCCTTATTGCCATAGCAGAAGGTGCAGGTTCCGAATGGATAAAAGAAGATATTAAGAAGAAAGATGCTTCTGGAAATGTACTCCATGCGGATGTGGGGAAATTTTTGCGGGATAAGATTGTTGAATATTTTCATAACAAACAGATTCCTATCCAGATGAAATACTTTGACCCAAGTTATCTTATTCGGAGTGTTCCCGCAAATGCGGAAGATGCCGCTTTTTGTGATGCACTTGCAAGGAATGCCGTGCATGCAGGAATGACAGGGAGAACGGGTATTACTATTGGTTATATCCACAATCAATTTGTCCATATCCCCATCGAAATGGTCATTTCAGGGCGTAAAAAAATAGACCCCAACGGCTCCTTATGGCAAACGGTCCTTGCCAGCACCGGTCAACCTATCCCAGAATAAAAAAATCAAGAATCGTTTTTTACAAAGATTAAAATGAAAAAGTAATTTATTTAATCAAGAATCTATGAGAAAAGGAACGGTAAATTTTATTCGGAATTTTTGTCATTTGAACCTTGTTTCCTTTTCAATTGAGGTAATTTTATGAATGAATATTATCAGCAATTGATTAAGCCTTCGTGGTCGCCACCTGCATGGGTATTTGGACCTGTATGGACTGTGTTGTATCTGATTATTTTTATTTCTTATGGGATAACATTCTGGATGGTAATTACTAAAAAAGTGCCTGCCTATGTGTTGCTTCCTTTTGTTTTAAATCTAATATTCAACTTTCTATTCACACCAATTCAATTCGGATTACGAAACAATTTTCTTGCAAGTGTAGATATTCTGTTTGTATGGATGACTATCGTTGCTACAATCATTCTTATATATCCCTATAACAAGTGGATTGCATTCCTTCAAATCCCCTATCTATTATGGGTAAGTTTCGCAACCGTTTTACAATTGACAATAACCTACCTCAACTGGAAATAAGTTAAAATCATGGGGTAATTAGGTGTTTTAAGGGTTTAATCGGGCATTTTTGAATAAAATTTTGGACTGTTCTGCTTCTTCGTGATGGTTTACTATGGGAGCAGGGTAGTCAATCTGTGGATAGTCTTTGTAAAATATGTCCCATTGATGTATATGGGCAGAAGGTACATTTTTTAATTCCGGTATCCATTTTTTTATATATCCTGCGTCAGGGTCAAATTTTCTTGATTGTAACCATGGATTAAAAATTCGAAAATAGGGTTGTGCATCGCAACCTGTTCCTGCTACCCATTGCCAGTTTCCGTTATTAACAGGAGGGTCGTAGTCTATTAATTTTGTTGCAAAATATTTTTCTCCCCATAACCAATTAATATGCAAATCTTTTGTCAGGAAAGAACCTACAATCAGTCGTGCACGATTGTGCATCCATCCTGTTGTTTTTAATTCTCGCATTCCCGCATCTACAATAGGAAACCCTGTTATGCCCTCAGTCCATAAAGTGAAGGTGTTTTCATCTTTACTCCACCACACATTCTGAAAAGACTTGTTAAAGGCATTTCCGAATACATGGGGGAAATAAAATGCAATGATGGTAAAAAAATCTCTCCAGTATAGTTGGCGGAGAATAGGTTCGGGGTCAGGATTGTTGTTCTTTATCGTATGGTAGACCTCTCTTGGAGACAAACATCCAAATTTCAGATAGGGGGATAAGAAAGTATTTGCTTCCTTTTCTAATATATCTCTTTGGTTTTTGTAATCCTGTATGTTGCAAGCTCTTTTTAGTATTTTGAAGCCTTCTCTTCGTCCACCTTTTAATCGTGCTTTTTCGTTTTTATTGGGCAAAAATGGCAAGGATTTAAGTTCTGGAATTTCATCCGTGATGTGTTCTCGGTAGTATTGAATATGCATCACTGTTTGTGGTTTAACAACAGGTATAGTCAAGGCTTTTTTGTAGAATCGTGAAAAAACAGTTATCGGGGTTTTATTGTCGTTAAGAGTATCTTCTGGTTGGGTCAATAAAGCATCGTCAAGAGAGTAAAATGGAATGTTCTGTTGTTTACAGAAATTGTTTATGTCATCATCGCGTTTTTTTGAGAAGGGAGTATAATCCCTGTTTGTAAATAATGCGTCAAAATGTGTTTGTTCAAAAATTTTTAACAATATTTCCTCAGGTTTACCGTAGAATAGATATAGTTTTCCCCCGTTTTTAACCAATTCTGCTTGTAAGTCCAGTATACTCTCAATCATAAATTGAACTGCAAAATCTCCACGATAAGGGTTGTTTTCTATCTGACGAGGGTCAAAGATGAAACAGGGAAGAATTTGTTGGCATATCCTTGCTGCATATATAAATGAGGAATTGTCTTCTATTCTTAAATCCCTACGGAAAATAAATAAACCCAAAGAATGTTTCTTATTCATATTACCCTGTTATTTATAGCGGTTTTGCAAAAATATTTGTTTATTGGTGTATAATTCATTATTTATATTACACAACATAAGAGGGAAACTGAAAATGCGTCGTGGTCCCTTAAAAGAATTAGGTTGGGGTAGTCGTTTTGGTCTCATTATGGCGATGGCGGGGAATGCAGTTGGATTGGGAAACTTTCTTCGTTTTCCTGGTCAGGCAGCGCCGTATGGTGGTGCTTTTATGGTTCCTTATTTTTTGGTACTTCTTTTGATAGGCATTCCGTTGGCATGGATAGAGTGGAGTATTGGGAGAAGAGGGGGTGCCTATAAGCATGGGACTACTCCGGGGATGTTTTATCGTCTCTGGAAACATCCTATATCAAAATATCTGGGTATTTTTGGAATACTTCTCCCGGCAATGGTCGGTATTTATTATATTTATATAGAGTCGTGGGCGTTGGGCTATNCATGGCAGATGGCGACCGGGATGCTTCGGGGCAAGCACACATACGAAGAAATGAAAGTATCTTTTGGATTGTATGTCGGAACTGCCAATGCAGGAATGATAAGTTTTAGTAGTGTTTCGTATACCTTTTTCTTAATTGCGTTTTTAATAAACATTTTTGTTTTGGGGCGAGGCATTGCAAAGGGGATAGAGATTGTTGCGAAGTATTGTATGCCTGTTTTGATAGTATTGGGAATGATACTGGCAGTTCGTGTTTTGACTTTGCCACCACGCGGAGAAAGTCAGACAGTTAGCCATGGATTAGCCCAAATCTGGAGATTAAGCCCGCAGGATTTTCAAACTTTGATGCGACCCCATGTATGGATTGCGGCAACAGGTCAAATATTCTTCACCCTTAGCGTAGGTCTGGGAATGGTTCATACTTACGCCAGTTATCTCAAAAAGAAGCATGACCTGACCTTAAATGGACTTACAGCATGTGTGACCAATGAATTTGTTGAAGTGGTATTGGGTGGCTCGATAGTAATTCCTGCGGCAGTGGTTTTTTTCGGTGTTGAAAGAGCCCGAGAAATTGTAGCTACAGATGGAACATTTGCTATTGGTTTTTATGCTCTGCCACTTATATTTGAACAAATTCCTTATGGTGAAGTTTTTGGTGTAATGTGGTTTTTCTTGCTTTTCCTTGCGGGGCTTACATCCAGTATGGCAATGTTTACCCCGTTGCTTGTCTTTCTGGAAGATGAGTTACAAATAGACCGAAGAGTTGGTGTACTTCTTGTGGGATTTTTTGCGTTTATAATGATGCAACCTGTTATTCTATTTAATCATCATAAGGTTCTTGATGAACTGGATTATTGGATGGGCACTTTTGGTCTGGTATTGTTTGTCGCAATTGAAACGGTTGTATTTTCCTGGATATTTGGTGTTGATAAAGGTTGGGAAGAATTACATTTGGGAGCAGAATTAAAAATTCCAAGGATATATTACTATATTATGAAGTATGTTACACCTGTTTTTGCTGTAGGTCTTGTAGTATGGTTTTGCTATGATGGATTACTGGAAAAGATTACAATGAAAAATGTCCCCATGGAGGATGTCCCCTATATATGGCTGGCTCGTATTATGATACTCTTGATGGCTTCTTTCCTTATGTGGGGTGTCTGGTATGCATGGCAAACACATCCAAAATTCTTTGAAGATGATGAGGAAGATAATTCGCAGAATTCTAAAAACTTGAAAGATATTGAGGGTTCAATATCATGATGACCTGGTATTCCTATTTATATATGTTTTCAGTATGGGCAATTATTATAGGTTTGAATATCTACTGTTTTTATAGGGTTCTGACCAGTAAAAATATAATTGCCCACGATGATGAAGAAGAGAAGAGGTAAGATATTTAGCAGTATTAGGGTATGAATGTTTAATTAAATGGTACTATTCCCAACGAGGGGTGATACTTTCGCCGTAGGAAACGGGGGCTTCTACTTCAGGCAATTTTACCTCGATTTCCATATTTTCCAATAACGAACCTTCCGCCAAATAAAGGTCTATCAAAGCCTTTTCATAAGAAATTTGTGCTTGCAATTCCATCGTCTTTGCCATGGTATAATCTGTTTGCACTTGTAATACACGCCAACTTGTGCTTACTCCCAGACGAAGTCGTTTCTCTTCTGCGATAACATTAGCTTCCTGTAATTTTCTTGCCTGACGGTTACTTTCCACAAGAATGCGATTGGTTTCAACATTTCGAATAGCAAGATGGACACCCATCATTATGGCTTGTTCTATTTTCTTTTTGCGTTCTTCCATTTCCCGTTTGGTAAGTCGGGCTCTCTGAAATGCCCCTCTACCTGCACGATTTCCAATAGGAATAGTGGCTTTGATGCCATAAGTATAATATGTTTCATCATCATCACGGATACCGTAAAACATTTTTGTAATGGAACGGTCCCGTCCGCCCTGACCATAACTTCCGATTAGGTCTAATTGTGGGAGCATATCATTTCTTGCCTGTAACATCTGGAGATCTGCAATATCTATTTGTAAATCAGCCATTGCGATTTCCGGTCTATTTTTAAGTGCTTTTTCAACAGACTGGTCAAGGTCAGGAGCCAGTTTGGAAAGATCGAAATTTTCATTTTCAAAACTATGAGGTCGGTCTGTTGGAACGATGAGAACTTTTGAAAACATATTTTCTTCTCTTAACATAAGTAAGTTTTTTAACATATCTGAGGCACTTTCCAATTGTGCCTGTGCGGCGACCAGCTCACTTTGTCGTGTTGCAACCCCTGCCTTTGCCTGTAATACTTCAATATCTGCAGCCGTTCCTATTTCCCTTCGTTTTTCACTAATAGATAGAAGTCGTTCTGCGTTTGCCAATGCTTCCTCACGCACTTTTACATTTTCCATTGCACCGACTAAATCCCAATAGGCTTTTATAATTTCATTGACGGTATTCATGACGGTCATTTTTAATTGACCTTCACCGATTTTTTCTGACTTCTTCGCCATTTCCAATCGTGCCGTGTTTACTTTGATACCAAATCCCCGCAGTAGGGGTTGGGTTAATGTAAATAAAAGTTGTCCGCTATAATCTTTCACGAAGTTAGAAAAGGAGGTTTCTTCAATATTGGTGTTAAAGGTAACGGCATATTGAGTTCCTAATTTAAGTTTTCCTCCTAAACTCGATTCAAAAGTAGTTTGTTTTGTATCGAAACTGCTTATTCCAGCGTATGCAC
This sequence comes from Candidatus Hydrogenedens terephthalaticus JGI OTU-1, assembly GCA_000493945.1. GTDB lineage: Bacteria > Hydrogenedentota > Hydrogenedentia > Hydrogenedentales > Hydrogenedentaceae > Hydrogenedens > Hydrogenedens terephthalaticus. Next base: position 15,764 of record AWNW01000037.1, on the reverse strand, counting down.
GAATTTGTTGACTTGCAAGGATGGACGCATAACTATGTTGAAGGGATGTTTGTAAAAATGGGTCGAACATTCCGCTGGCAGTTAATTGATCTGCCTGGGCTTTTCGTGGTTCTAATCCACTGACGATAATGTCCGGGTTTTGTTTCAATGCCATTTCGATACACTCTTGTAGAGACATGCGTAATACCGCATTAGGTCCCCGTCGTTCCTCTGTTACCTTACGGAGTGCGTCTAAATCAATTAAGTCTACAGATATTTCTTTTTTTAAATTTAGTTCGGTATTTTCTATAGATGTGTCATCAGTGGCGTTTTGTTCGGTAATTGAATTTGATATAACGACTGCTTGTGTTTCCTCTGTATTTTGTGGAAAAGCAGGATGTATTAGTAAAAGGGAAAAAATAAGTGGAAAAGAATAAATGTAAACTTTAGAAAACAACAAATAACTTTTTCTTTTTGTCATAAATATTTCCTCTTGCTTATTTACAAAGATTATAAACTGTTTGTCTTATAAAAATAAAAGATATGTTAGAATATCATTAATAGATTTCTATCAGTGTAATAAAGAAAGACACCACTTTCAAAACGATAGACTTTTATTATGATAAAATAAAATCGAGTTGTTTAATTATTACAAGATATTTTAACATAGAGACACGAGAAAAATTTTTCTATATATCATCTATGAAAGTTGATAATCCGAAAATAAAAGTTTTGATTTTATGGGGGATAGTCCTTTGTAGTTTCATTGTTTTTTGGATTTGTCATGTTTATATTTCCAATTATCAGACTTTTGTTGCTCCACAGAACTATTTAGTGCGGGCAAAACATTATCTACAAGAAGGACAAAAAGAAAAGGCTTTACAGGAAATAGAATGGGGGGTGAATACATTTAAACCTGTAAGTTCTGAAGTGTTGGCTTTTCTAATGAAAATTAAAAAAGACAATATGGATGAAAATGGATATAAAGAATTGGAAAAAAAATATCAGGTAAGTATGTTGCTTGAAAAATGTAATTATTCCGAAAATTTACAATTTGATACGAAAATATTAGATGCATCTGAATTTTCTTTTCCCCTTTTGTCGAAAACCACCCAATCTTCAGTCCTTTCCCTTTGGAAATTATTAACTCGAAGAACATTGAGATGTATGCAAGATACAAATCTATCAGTGAGCCAAATATTTAACTTTTTATATTATTCGGGAGGAGTTTTTTATATTAACTCCAATATAGGAAATACAGGATTTGCAATTGACAACGATATACTTGTTGTCAGTGAAGGGAGTGCCGAGGGCAGTGGTGCACAGATATGGTTTCAGGGTAATAATTATGCAGGAAATCGAAGGGGTTTTTATGTGTTAATTTTGACACCCCCGCCATGTAAGGTTTTTAGAGCAGACCGATTTGATATATGGGAAAGCCGAAATGATGCTTTAAAGATGGAGCAGTTTTTAGAGGAAGTTCCCGAAGGGTATATTGGTGTATTTGCAGTAGCAGATGATGCTTCGGAAAACATGACAGATAAGTTGGAACAAAATCTATTATCTTTTGGATTTTCGAAAAAAACTTATATTAAAGGAGAGAAAAGAATATTTGGATATGGATATGCTTTTGCTGGAATAGGGGTAAAGGGTGCCAATGAAGGTACGGCTCTCCAAAATTGGGCTGAGTATAACCCATCACAAAATAGAATACCGATTGCGATTTGTTGTGTTTTACATGGGAGGGATAAATGATGAAAAATCAGGATTGGGTATATATATCAATTGGGGCAGTTTCATTTATTGCAACTTTATTATTTGTTCCGATTTTCCGATGGTTAGCCCTAAAATTGAATGTAGTAGATATGCCAGACCAAAAAAGGAAAGTTCACAAAAAGCCTATACCTTATTTAGGAGGTCTCGCTTTTTATATTTCCTTTTTAGTGGTTTGCTGTTTTATAGAGTGGTTTTATCCACAATATTTTGATGATAATTTGGTGGTTATTGCCGTTGTAGGAACATTCATTGTATTGATGGGATTGCTGGATGATTTAATATCTATTCCTGCAAGTAAGAAATTAATATTTGAACTATTTTTAGGAATTCTTCTTTATTATTGGGGATTCAAAACGGTTACAATAGCACATCCTTTGGGTGGTGTTTTGGAAGTGGGTTGGCTTGCAATGATAATAACTCCTTTGTGGATTGTTGGAGTAATGAATGCTATTAATTTTTCCGACGGTCTTGATGGTCTTGCCAGCGGTCAGGTGGCTATTTGTTCGGCGACGATATTCGCAATTTCTTATTACAATGGGCAGATATTTAGTTGTTTAGTTATGAGCATCCTTTTAGGATGTACCCTTGCCTTTTTGGTTTATAATTCACATCCCGCTTCTGTTTTTATGGGTGATACCGGGGCATTGTTTTTGGGTTTTGTATTGGGATGTGCCACACTTGTTGAAAAGAAAAAAGGGGTTACTATTGTTGCTTTAACAATTCCAATTGTAGTGCTGGCAGTCCCCTTTTTGGATACCTTTTTAAGTTTTTTGCGGAGGGTGCAACGAGCAAGTAGGGGAGAATTTTTCGTGCCAGATCGCGACCATCTCCATCATCGGTTGCTGAAATTGGGATTATCCCAAAGGCAGGTAGTTTTTTCTCTCTATTATTTTTCAATATGTATGGGTTTCCTTGCATTTATAACTTCACTTATTCCATCTAAATATACATTTTTGGTCCTTATCCTGGTACTTATGTTAGTTGGGATGGGTATTATTCTTCTCCATTTTATAGAAGGGATTTCGAGAAAGAATGAAGAGCAACTATAAAGTTGTTTCTTGTCCGTTCAATGGATTTCTTAGTAATATCAAAATAGGTTTAAGTTTTTAAATGTTTTTTCAAGTAATGAAATTTCCTGTTTCGTAGATTCCCGATGTGGAGGACGAACAAAACCTGCATCAATCCCGCGCAATTTAAGTGCTTGTTTAAATATCCCTAAATTTTTACCATATTGCAATACCTGGCAGAGTTTTGTTAATTGAGATTGGTATATCCATGCTTCGGGCAACTTCCGTTTTATAACATTTTCGTAGACCCCTAAATAGATTTCGGGTGCAACATTTGAAGTTCCGGAAACAGCCGCCTGGGCGCCTGCCAGAAAAGCCTGATAACCATATTCATCTACTCCATTTATCACCGTGAAAGATGTCGGTTTCTGGAGTAGTAATTCAGAGAGGTTTACCATATTCCCTGTGCTGTCTTTAATTCCGACAATATTTTTATGTTTTTGTGCTAACTTAATAATGAGCGAGTTAGGCAGGAAGTTTCTTGCACAGGAGGGGATATTGTAAAGCAGGACAGGAATATCAGGGAACTCAGAAGCAATAGTGGAAAAATATTTATACAAAGCATCTTCATCGTAATAATAATATCCTGGTGTAACAATGCCCACTGCATAGACTTTCTTTTCAACTGCATGAGCCGTGAGTTCCATAGTTGAGCGTAAATCAAATGTCCCTGTGTGGGGAATTACCATTATTTTTTTGTTGACACATTTCAGGACACTTTCTAAAAGTTCTTTTCTTTCCTCAATTGACATGACAAGCCCTTCCCCTGTTGTCCCTCCTACGAACAATCCATGAACTCCCTTTTCTTGTAAAAATCGGATAAGTTTATGTAATTTTGGATGGTCAATTTCTTTGCCCCCCTTAGTGAAAGGAGTTAGATTAGCACAAATAATACCGCGTATGTTTTTTTGTTCCATTGTCTTTTCCTTTATTAGTCAATATATATGTTTTTTCAAGGATACCTATTCGGTCCCCACGGTTTAATTTCTAATTGTTGTTTCAAGATAACAAGAGAATAAGGGTCAATATCATTATTCACAATAACACCGGGACCAATGCATGAATACGCTCCTATGCGCACTCCCGGCATGAACATGGTATTTATTCCCGTTCGGCAATAATCGCCAAGATATGTTAAATTCCCATGATAGGGAGGAATTTCTTTGCGTTGTTTACATCGAACTTCTTTTATTTTATCATCAAACCTCCATGTAGCACTAATGGTTCCTGCTCCAATATCAACATGCGAACCTATTACGCCAGATACACAGCAGGTATGGACCATAAATACAGTATCTAATGTAATACCATCAAATTCTGCATTGTGAAGTATCTTGTTATTCTCACCTATGATTGAATTCTTATGAATTTTTGCAAATTCAGAAATATTTGTATTGCTGTTTACATAAATATTTTCTTCAAAAAGAGCACCAGTGCCAATATGACTATTCATCCCAAGTACAAGGTTTCCTTTTATAACAGTTCCTTTCTCAATTCTTCCTCCCTCATGTATCCATAACTTTGCATTTGGCGAAATATCTGCACCATCGCTTATGAATGCGGATTTGTTTATAATGGAACATTCCATTTTTTCAAATACATTTGACAATGCCTGTTGATTTGCCTCGATTAAATCCCAGGGATGATCAATATCAACTACAAAACTGTTTGCAGGGATACAGGATATTTCACACTTCCTCTCTAACATTAAATCAATGGCGGAGATAAGATTTCCTTCGGGAACAGGCATTGCTCCAAGAGGAGCAGAACGAATAATCCCGGGTTCATAATTAAATATTTCTTTTAATGATTTTGTTTTTCCAAGAAGGACACCGCAGAACCAGAACTCAGAGTTCTGTCTGTCAAAAAGTAAGTGTTTTAGTTTATTATCTGTTCCTTTTTCTATAAATATTGTATGCAGGGGAAAAGGTTTCTGATTAGAAACTAAAATCGAAAACTCATTATGTTGTTCCTGATGTGTTTTTATAAAATTAGATAGGTTCTCCTGTATAGTAACAATATCCCCATAAAGTATTATAGTCTCTGATGAAGAAGATGTATCTAAAATGGAGCATATCGTATCAGCAGGAGTAGCACCTTCTTTACTTCTCAGGAATGATAATCCGCTAATATCTTGTAAAGCATGTCGAACACTTTGTTCGAAGTATCCTGTTGCTACAGTAATATTTTCAATTCCTACTTCTTTGAGTTGTAGAGCAAGCCTTCGAATTATGGGCGTATTTAATATAGGAAGTATTACTTTATTTCTAACTATAGAGAAAGGAAAAATCCCTTCTCCACGACCACCAGCAAGGATAATTGCAGAAATCATTGTAAGTCTTTCTTTTGTATGTATAAGAAATGCAATACTTTTAAAATAAGGTAAAACTTTCTATAGTTTCAATTTGTATCTATTGCGTAGTATTTTTGAAAAAATCCCAGATAATTTGTGAAGCATCCGGCTCTGGTGCTGTGGGTCCTACAATAAATTGGGGATAAAAGTTTTTTGTACCGGGCCAGGTATGTCCACCCCCGATGATTTTATATAGAAAAACCGAAGGAAAGCAGTTGTAATTAACAACTTCTGTGGAAAATATATCTTCTGTATTATTATCAGGCAGCTGTGTAACAGTAGTTTCTCCGGAGTATCCATATTGCTTTGCCCACCATTCTGCATTTTCTTCTGCCGATAAAAATACTGGTCTTCTACCGGGTCCTGCATTGGTTTCCCCACCATTAAAGGGGACTACAGGGTCGGCTGTTCCGTGGATAATTAAAACGGGAATATTTTTTTGAGGTTTTCGTTCTTCCGCATAGTTTCTTGTTATACTGCCCATTACGGGAGCAATAGCGGCAAAACGATTAGAGTAGCATGCAAATGCCTGTATCATCATTCCTCCTGCAGAAGCACCTGTTGCGAATATTTGGTTTGTTCGAATAGGGTATCTGGACAACAAATTATCAATAAGCACCTCTAAAAATCGTGTGTCTTCATTAGGTAATGGGGCTGTTTTCCATATTCTCCATTTACCCTGAGGGTAAACTACAATAAATTTTTCTGTATCGGCGAGTTGGTTGAATCGTGTTAATTTTTCCATTCCTCGTGCGGTATCACTAAATTGGTGTAGAGCAAGGAGTAAAGGGACAGGTGTTGTAGGATCCAGATTTGGAGGAATGTGCAAACGGTAATAGCGTGTTTCCCCATCCACCATTATTTTTGAATAACCTGCATAACAAGAGGTAAACAAAAAAATAATCAATATCGAGAAAAGAGATAATGTGCTTCCGTAAATAATAAGCAATCGTTTTTTCTTTTCGATCATTGCCTTTTGTCCTTTTTTGAATATATCGTTCCCAATCAATGTTATAAAAAAAGTATAATATATACAGTAATTAGAATAAACAGTTTTATTAGAGAGATAACAAATGGAACCTTCTTTATATTCTGTAAATTTAACAAGAGTAAATCAGCCAGGTAAAGTATGCCTTGAATTAAAAGGTTCTATTCTTATAATCCATAAAGAAAATTGGGTATCTAAATATTCCCTATATGTTCCTATAGAGATTGTGAATATTGAAGAGGAAAAACATCGGAATTATAGGAAATTAGAGTTAGAAGCACGCCAAAACCTGTAAGGCTATATCCCCAGCCCAATATCCACATCCGTATCGGGGATTTATTAATTACTATGGAGAGACATAAGGCTCCGAGACTAATTCCCGCAAGGACTGAAATCAATACAGAAGTGTATGCGTAATTTGTTCCTAAAAAAATCATAATCAAAAGGCGTGTCCACAGCACCTCCAAAGCAAGACAAACAAAACCCGATATAAATACTCCCAAAAAAATAACCCGTTTCTTAAGTTCACTCCCTTCCTCATTTTCCTCTATTTCCACAGGCTCCGCTTCAGACTTTTTCCCTGTATTTACTAATGCATCACGGAATAGCGAAAGGAATCCCGCTATTAGACTTACACATATACTTATCCCAATGGCAATATAAAATGTCATTCCATATCCAATCTTTGGGACAAACAGAAAACCCGCACCAAAGGCTCCTAAAACAGCCCCTATTGTATTTATCGAATATAGCAATGAGATATACCGACTACTCTTTCCCTTTATATTTTGTTCGTATCGGACAAGTAAGGGGAAAGTCATTCCCATACACAACGAAGGAAGAGCAAACCAGAACATAGATATTAGAATTCTTATGAAAAACAAGAGCCATGTATTTTCAGGGAAAAGACGGATTAATAAGAAAACAATCTGTCCTTTATTGCTTACAAAATCAACGATAATCAAAGCCCATAAACCTATAAACAATTCAACCCATGCATACCATCGCATCGGATTTGATGTCCGTTCCGCAATTTTACCTCCCCAAAAACTCCCCAGACCTAAACCTAAAAAGAAAATGCTCAAAACTGTGCTAACCGCATACGCCGTTGAACCTAATAAAAGCATACTTTGCCTTGTCCACACAATTTGATAAATCAAGGCACAACTACCGGATAAAAAGAAACTTACATACAGCAACAAAAGAAATACATAAGTAGCATATTTGCTGTTATTCATTCCGTGTCCTTAAAACAATTAGAGACTTTGCTCTAACTTTTCTACCAGTTCTTCCGGTGTGTCTATACATTGATAAAGTTGTTTATGCCCATCATGAATAAACCGATGGCTAAACATAGTTTCCATCATATCCCGGACAAATCCAAAAAAGTTATCTATATTGAGCAAAAACAAAGGTTTATTATGGTATTTTAACTGTTTCGAAGCAAGGACATTCAAAAATTCATCCATTGTCCCTATTCCACCCGGCAGAACAATAAAAGCATCTGAAAGATTTTCCATCGTTTCTTTCCGTTCATGAAGGTCTTTCGTAACTATCAACTCATTACAATGTTCAAAAACAAGTTCAGAACGATTTAAGTAATGTGGAACTACACCAATTAATATGCCTCTATGCTCGTAATATTTCTGTGATAAAACTCCCATTAAACCTACTTTTCCAGCACCATATACAATTTGATATTTCTTTTCTGCCAATAAGTCTGCTAACTGTTCCACTTCTTTCTTAAAAAAAGGGATCGATAAATCACTGGAACCTGCAAAAATACCAATTCTTTTCATAACTTTAGTAAGACTTCTCAAATAAGGTTGATGATTATTGTTCAAAAGACGGGAGTATTATACCAAAATAACATAAAGCCCTCGCATAAAAAACACAGGGAAGACTTAACTTGTCTTCCCTGTGCGATATACAAAAATTTTCTATCTCTTACTTATAAATTAAAAGTATATCTTGCAGCCAGCATATACATAATCAACATCGTCGTCATCAGAACCACCACTATACACCAAACCATTCCAGCGGACAAACTGTCCATCCGTCATACCTTCGCCAACAAACATGTGAGACCAACCAGCCTCAAATACCAAATCCTGCGAATATTGATATTCGAGGAATAATAACGCTTCCGTCCCTAAATAAGAATCATTTTTGGTCGTCCACCATGGGAACAGTGGCGATAAAACAGGTCTTTCAAATTCATTGGCTGTTTCATAATATGTCACGCAGAAAATTCCTCTGATTTTGTCAGTAAAACTTGTATTCGTTCCGACACGCACCCACCATGCATTGGATAACTCATTGTTCAAATCCACAAATCCACCGGCAATTTCATTGGAGAATAAACGATTGAAACTTATACTTGCAGTTGGCTCATAAAAAGGATTAATGAAATCCCAGAAAGAAATATCGCGGTTATCTTCACCACTAAAATAACGGAACCCAGCGAATACTCGCGGTTGACGCCAGAAATCGAAAGTATACCCCAAATCCAATTTCACAGCCCAATTATCAAATTCTGCATCATTGTCACCCCAGGGTCCCACGCGGAACAATTTTCCAATAGCATCTGCTTCACCAAATTGATAGGCAACTTCCGCATCAAAATCAAACGCTTCATATTTTCCTGCAGAACGAATACCAACTGTATGAAGTATTGTATTATCATAATCCCCTCTACCCCAAATAGCCGGGAAATCATTGGCTATAGGACGGTCATCTTCTAACAACATCCAGTAAACATCAAAAGTAACATTTTCTACTGCTGTGCATGAAGCATATATTCCATAAAAGTTAATGTCGTCCTCTGCAAAGTCGGACATAGCCTCAAATAATTTCGAAGCCCATGCATCTATGGTGAAAACATCTGCTTTGTAGGTTAATCGTACTGCATCGAACGAAATACCTGTCCAGAAAAAGGCAAAATCACGAGGACCCACTAAAAATTGACTCCCGAAAGATAATTCCTGCCGTCCTACACGAAGTTGTAAGGGTGTTCCCCACATTTCATCCGCTTCAATATATGCCTGAAAAATTTCCACATCATCAATTGAATTTTGACGAGCATCTACACCCGTAATGTAGTTCTGAGAACGGAAATCTTCTCCCCAGATATCATACGAATCCAATTCAATAAAGGCACTTACCTCATCCGTAAAATCGGCTTTTACATGCAACCGTGTCCTTTGTTCTACAAAGGATAAATCACTTTGGTCATTATCCCATGAAAAAATACTATTTACACCAGGTCCTAAAAGATTCCCTATAGGGCGTCTAATTACTGATATAGGGGACCACCGCGATTGAACCGAAGGCATAGGTCCCGCAAAATCGTTGAAAAGGTTATTGATATAATTCCCACGGATACGAATAGAACCACCAACCTCTACATTCTGCAATTCCGCAATTACTTCGGATGATAACATAACTGCGGATAAAGCAAATAAAATACTGAAAAAAGTTATTTTCTTTTTCATCGGTGTACCCTTTCTTTGTTGGTTTTTTATTAAAATTTTAAAAATAAGAATTAAGAAGTATAACAAATATTTTTGTTAAAATCAAATACAAAATACTATTAAAATGGAAATTATAATAATTGCTGTTGCTATAAATTTGAACCAAAGGTCTTAAATTTAATGCATAAGTAAAGAGGGAACTAAAAACCAACGAACCACAGTTATACCTATATCTTGATAGTTTAAGCAAACAACACATCCTTTTTCAAAGGCTATCACTTCTTTTTTCTCATCACCAGTTAATAAAAATCCTGCCAATTGTGATAAATGCGGCAAATGTCCCACTAACATAATATTTTGTTCTTCTGCTTGTTGTATTAATCTTACTGTTTTCTTAATAGGTTCTTCTGGTTCTAATTCCTTGTATTCAGAAAGTAATTTCTCTAACTGTAAGCAGGAAGCCAGAATTTCTGCGGTTTCTTTGGCACGCAATTTGGGACTATGCCATATTACATCTACTATAATATTTTGTGAAAATAAAAAATTACCCATTTGAGAGATAGTTTTTCGTCCTAAATCTGTAAGAGGTCGTTCAATATTCACTTTTTTATCTACCGCTTCCCCATGTTGAACAAGAAAAATCACCTTTTCTTTCACTTTTTAAATATCCTCTTTCATAAAATTTTCATCAAGGACTTTTCTTACTAACTTTCCTAAAGAAGAAAAAGTACAGGGCTTTTCAAGAATAGCAGAAACCTTCAATTTATTCCCTTTTTCAATAATTTCGTCATTTACCATTCCACTGGTAAGAACAACAGGTATTTTAAATCCTTTTTCTTGCAAGCAGCGGATAATATCTTCACCGGTAATTTCGGGCATAATGTTATCAATAATGGCTAAATCATAATCCGAAACAAGACCTTGTTCTATCAATTCTTTAGCAACTCTTGGATTATTTACTATACGCACCTGATAGCCCAACTTTATCAATAAACGACCAATAATTCCCGCTAACATAGGTTCATCATCTACAATGAGTATTTTTTCTTTTCCTCTGGGAATCTCTTCTTCATGGGGAATATGTAAGGGCTTTGACTCAATATCTGCTGAATAAACAGGCAAATATACACAAAATCGTGTGCCTTTCCCTAAATCACTATATACAGATATACCCCCACCTAAACTGGTGACCAGACTCCGAACCACATAAAGACCGATTCCAGAACCTCCTTTTCCTCTTCGGGTTGTAAAAAAAGGTTCAAAGATATGTTCCATTATTTCCGGGTCAATTCCCGCACCTGAATCACTTACAATCATACGGATATACTTCCCGGGCACTAATTCCGGATGCCTTGCTAACAATGTTTCATCTGCATTGATAACCTCCACTTTTATGACTAATGTTCCTCCCTGAACCATAGTCTGACACGCGTTCAAACACAAATTTAGTAGAATCTGATTTATTTTACCAGGGGATGCTAAAACTTTAGGGAGTTCTTTATCAACATCCAGATCCACTTTTATACGGGTGCTTATTTTTGGTTTTATAAGGGTCAATACCTCATTAATTACATTGTTAATATCAACAGGTATCTGGTCTCCTCCATTCTCCCGTGAGATAGATACAACCTGACTGGTCATATCCCTGCCTCTTAAAACGGCACGACGAATTATCTCTACCTCTTCTACCAGATTTTTGTGGTCGTGATATTCGCCTAATATCAAGTCCACATGTCCCAAAATAGCACCTAATATGTTATTAAAATCATGGGCTATACCACTGGCTAAATAGCCCAATGACTCCATACGGTATTGTTGAGATAATCGTTTTTCGGATAATATCTGTTGTGTTATATCTTTCATTATCACTATAACAAAATGCTCATCTTTGTAGGATACAGGACAAACATCCAGTGAGCGATAAATAGAACTGTGATCATCACCCTTCACCTCACAAATTTTTCGCCATACTTTTTCTTTGTCTAATGTTTCTTCAAGATTTTGAAAACAAGAATCTGACTTTTCACAAGGAACACATAAACAGTCTTTGTAGGTTACCAAATCTTCTTTTTGTTTGTTTAATAACTTCTGTAATTTCTCATTTACAAAAATAACATTACCCATCCTTCTTGCTAAAGCAATCCCTACATCCATTTGTTCGAAACTTGCCTTTAATAACTCCACTTCTTTTTCATGCTGTATCTTTTCTGTAATGTCATGAAGGGTTACTATTATAAAATCGCGTGTATCATAACTGGATTTATTTAACCTTATTTCGAACCAATAATCCGTCTCTCTCTTCTGTAGTCTTCCATAAATAGAAAAGACATAATCTGGTCTATCTATAGATATAAGTTCTTTAATTCCATTTTTTATTTGTTCACAATAAGGGTCTTGAAACACATCCCAGAATTTTTTCTCCATAGGAAGTGATATATCTAACCAATTTTTGGCTTGTTCATTTGCAGAAAATATCGTTCCATCTGTAGATAAGCCAAGTATTCCATCCGAAGAGCATCGCCAGACTGCTTCCCGTGCCTCTCGTTCTTTTTGCTCCTGCTGGTAGGATTTTTTTAAGGCGTAAACATAACGGGATACGAGAAAATAAAGCAATAATCCGGTGACAAAAACAAAAGCAAATCCTTTTACGGATTGTGCCAGTGTCAATAAATTACTATCTGTAATGAACCGATGTAGAATTTCATCGGATAAAGCGATCCACAACCCAGCAAAAAAAAGATAGATAATAACAATCCTGTATGTTGACAGTTTCATTTTAAATAGCCTTTACAACATACAACAAAAACCCTATAAAAACATGTTTCGAAAGATAGTTATATTAGAATCCTATATTTTTGGGACGATTTACACTACCCGGAGGTAAAACAAGCAAACGAAAAACCTTTTCAACTAAAACATCTAAAGAAAATGGTTTTCTTAAGAAATCATCAAAACCATATTCTTTCAATTTCCCAATTTCATCTTCTTCCAATAATCCTGAAATACCTAACACACGGGCGTGTCGCGTTTCATGACGGCTTTTTAATCGTTCACATACCTTCCTCCCATCAATATCGGATAAATGTATATCCATAATAACAAGGTTCGGATTATGCTCTACAATAAGGGCACCGGCATCAAAACCTGTAGACGCAGTAAGAACAACCATCTCTTTATTCTTATCTGTTTTACGGGCAATAGCATCCGGAATAATATCCAGATAAAACGGGTCATCATCTACTATCAATATTTTTGTTTCATTTGTTTCCAATCGTTCCAATGGGATACCATGTGCCAGCATAAATTTCCGTAAACTTTCGTACGGAATACGACGGTCACCACCTGGACCCAATCGGTAGCCTTCTATTTGTCCCATATCAAACCAACGAGAAACAGTATCAGAGGATACACCACAAATGGTAGCCACTTCACCCGTCGTAAATACTCGCCCTCTCATAATCAATCTCCATTTTTAATGGTTACTATTGTTCATATATAAAAGCATATACGATTTTTATTATAAAACACCACACTTGCTTTTCTACACTTTATTATAACTCAAATGGGCAAGAACAAAACATCTTTTTGTCCTTACTTAGTCCTATTCATAAATATACTCTTCGTATATATAAAAAACAATTCTTTATCTATTATTTAATTTTTGATACAATTAATTTCAAGAATAACAGATGCGAGAATCATGGTAGATAAAAAAACAAAAAAAGAAATTATTAACTTAAAACTTCTTGGACAAAATGAGCCTCCTCTTGCCCGAGAACAGGGGACTGTATTTATTATTGGCTCTGATATGGATTATCTAACTACTGTTTCCCGATTTATCGAAGGAACAGGACATTCTGTAATTTTATGTAATTCCATAGAACAGATTTTGACATGTTCCCGTAGAACAGTATGCGATGTAATTCTGTTGGACTTATCCATAGAATACAAAGGCAATATAAATCTTGTTTCTTTTCTTCGACAAAAGTTTCCTTCTGTAAAATTAATCCTTTTTTACAATATGGAACAAATAGAACAAGCCCTTGAAGGAATACGCATGGGGGCGTATTTTTATATCCCTAAAAAGTGTGACCCCACAGATGTAGCGGTGATGGTTCATCGGGCTATATTGGAACATCGTAGAGAACAATTGCAAGAAGCAGGATTTGAACAAATTTTATTTGAAGAATTATCGGGTAACAATACCCAGATGCGCCGTGTTGTAGAAATTATCCGCAAGGTTGCTCCCACAGATAGTACCGTTCTAATTTTAGGTGAAAGCGGTGTTGGGAAAGAAGTTGTCGCTCAGATACTTCATCGGCTTAGTTCTCGTAGAGATAAACCTTTTATCGCTATCAATTGTGCGGCATTACCTGAAAATTTATTAGAAAGTGAACTTTTCGGGCATGTTCAAGGGGCTTTCACAGGTGCCGAAAAAGATAAACGAGGTTTATTTGCAGAAGCAGATGGCGGAACGGTCTTCTTAGATGAAATCGGCGATATGGCTTTATCTACTCAGGCAAAATTACTCCGCGTTCTGCAAAACGGAGAAATTCGCCCTGTAGGTTCTAATATAATACAAAAAGTGAATGTCCGTATCCTTTCCGCTACAAATAAAAATTTGCAGGAAGAGGTTGAAAAACGAAGATTTCGGGATGATTTATTCTATCGGCTCAATGTAATTCAAATCCGAATTCCACCACTACGCGAAAGAATAGACGCGTTACCTACATTAATTCAGCATTTTATTTCAAGATACAATCAAAAATTTGGAAAAAATGTTCAGGGAATTGACAATTCTGCCCTTGCTATGTTAAGAACTTACCCATTTCCGGGAAATGTCCGTGAACTGGAAAGTATTATTGCCCATGCGGTAATTATGGCGGAAGGACCGATTATCCATATATATGATCTACCTGAGAATATACAACAGGGAAGGTTTAAGATACTTGCACTTCCAAATGAACAAGATTATGGTCTCTTACCTTTAGCAGAGGTAGAGGCAAACCATATTCAGAAAGTATTGGAAAAAGTGAATCACAACCAAACCGAAGCGGCAAGAATATTAGGTATCTCTCGTTCTACACTATGGCGAAAAATGAAAGAATATAAAATCCCTATCAAAAAATAGATTCTCCATCACATAAAAGAGAAAAATACTTATAACTAACTTACTATCCATTTTTTTCTTATTAGATATTTCCATTTTTAATACTACATATTTAATTTTAATTAACAATTTAATTTTCTCCTTAAAAACTATTCTTTTATTAGAAATAGCATAAATAATAAGTTTTATATAGCAATATTGAGGGGTATTGTGTTATTTGGAAAAAGCCTATTACATTTTCCCTTTTCTATAAAAAATTTTAAAATTGTGTGCAAAAATTAAAAATTTATGTTATAATTTAAATGACCTCTCTGGTATGGGAGGGGACGATGAGATTAAAAGGATTCATCG
The DNA here is from genome assembly GCA_000493945.1 of Candidatus Hydrogenedens terephthalaticus JGI OTU-1. GTDB lineage: Bacteria > Hydrogenedentota > Hydrogenedentia > Hydrogenedentales > Hydrogenedentaceae > Hydrogenedens > Hydrogenedens terephthalaticus. Next base: position 667 of record AWNW01000037.1, on the reverse strand, counting down.
TAAAAGCGGTAAAAAGGTAAACTTAACATTAATTGATCACTTTTAGGACATAGGTAACAGGTATATATAATCAGCTGGCGAGTTTTTCATCAATCACCTCCTTTATATAGTTCTGTTAGATATATTTTATAGCAGGATGTTGTTCTATAGTCAAATCTGTTTTTGCTGTCTTCGATAGCCATTTTTCATAGGGAGTTAAGCCCTGTAGGGGCGATTGGCTAATCGCCCTCTTAGTCTTTTCTTCTCGGTCTGCGAAAGAAAGAAATTTGGTTTTCCGATAGAACTCTTTATCATAGAGGTAATGAGCATATTCGACTTTTCCGTTGGTTTGGGGTCTTCTGATTTGGGTTCGTTTGTGTTTTATACCGAGTTGTTTACAAGTTTTTTCGAAGGGATGATTTTTNCTACCCTTTTGAGTTTTGCAGGTATAGGCTTTTCCGTTGTCGGTAAGAACCGCAGATATTTGAGCTTCGGGGTCAATCTTTTTTATCTTCTGAACGACATAGTGCAAGAAATCACAGGCGGACTGGGCGGTTTTATCCGGATACTCTTTGGTAAACTTAAACCGGGTACAGTCATCTATCGCTTTGAACGAATATCGTTTCTGCTTCGGGTCTTCTCCTTTCACATTCGCAACTCTCTTATCATCAATATGAATGAGTTCCCA
>AWNW01000036.1 GCA_000493945.1 Candidatus Hydrogenedens terephthalaticus JGI OTU-1 | reverse complement strand
ACGGAAAATGCTCCGATATCAAAGCCACCGGGCCAGGAAGCAGTAAAATTAGGTTGTTCGTTTGTAGTATAAATTAGGTTATTGTAATCCAAAACAGGGAGAACGCGTTGATTTAGAATCGTTTGCTCTTGCTGACTTCACTATTAAAAAAGATGGAAAAGAAGTTTTATTAGATACCTCCGCAAAAGCAGATAACCCGGGTGAAATAACCCTTGACCTTCCGGATGATTCGCCCCTGAATGCCGGTGAAGAAGTTCCTTTATGGTATTTTGATGAAGAGAAAGGTGTCTGGATAGAGTCAGGCAAGGGAACCGTTTACAATGACGGAGGTAATAAATATTATAAGGCACCTGTTCAGCATCTAACATGGTGGAATTGTGACGCACCTATTACGGATAAAACATGTATTCAGGGTTATATCAAAGACGAAGAAGGGAAACCTGTAGCGGGTGCAGTAATCAAGGCAATCGGTGTCTCCTATAACGGAGTTACCGTTGTATACTCCGATATTACAGGCTTCTTCTGCGTCAATGTAAAGGGAAATTCCACAGTTACGATTGAAGTATATTTGCCCGGTTCGCAAATTCCTGTATACCAACAGAATTTTAATGCGAACACGGTCGGAAATTCATGTGAGACAGGTAACTGCATTAATATTGGCAATATTACTGCAGCCTTTAATAGTTGCATTCGAGGAACAGTCACCGATAGTAACGGAAATCCTATAGGAAATGTAACCGTTCGTTCCTCCGCTGGGACAGAAGCCGTTACGGATAGGTCGGGATATTATTGCTTGAAGGCTGTTGGTGGCGTCCCAATTACTGTATTTGTGATTGGTCGTCCATCGGTAACAGTTCTCAGTCAAGCAAATACCTCCTGTTCTGAAGGTGATTGTGCAGTTGCTGATATAAAAGTAGAATATCCCAAAGATGGTTCCTATGTCGGATTGATGAATGTAATTTTAAATAAACGATCCTACTTAACGGAAGTAACCCAATACTTGATTTCTTCCTCAGCCATCTTTGCATCATTTTCAGACAATCCTATACCTGTAGCCAACGACACTTGCTCTGTTCATACCTACCAATATAACCTTTCACAAGAACAACATGGGAATGATAATCTTCCCGAAGTTAATTGGACAGGACTTGACCCCGGCGCTCCCGGTTTGTTCCAGTCTGTAGACAAAGCCGTTGATTTGATTAGAATGTCCGATACATATTTTCAAGAAATAGGAACGGTTCAACCATGGATGTATTCCATTTTCGTTTTGGATTACAATAACCTAATTTATACTACAAACGAACAACCTAATTTTACTGCTTCCTGGCCCGGTGGCTTTGATATCGGAGCATTTTCCGTTAATGGACAAATTCCACCTCTGTTAGAAGTTACTTCTCCGGAAATAACACAAACATTATATGGTTCAACATTTGATTTCAATCCTAATCAAGATATGAACTTAATATGGAACGCTCCGGCAATACCTGTTCCAGGAAGTTTTATCGAAGTAACTCTTTCAGGAACAAGTTATACTTTCGATGACCAGCAAGAGATTGTTAATACGGTTGTCATTAATTGCACCCTTACCGATGATGGGTCTCATGTAATTCCCCAAGAATTACTACAACAATTGCCTGTAGGTTCTATTACTCAACCCGCATTTTTCACTTTGACAATTTCTCGTTGTTATTTGCAAGAATTTCCTGTCCCATTGGTAAGAGGTGGTAATGGTAAATTCATAGTCAATGCACAAACTATAGTAACAGCATACAATTCGCAAAACATACCCATTCCTGTCAAATAAGGTATTTAAGTTTTTAAGTGAACGACTACGCTCTGCTTTTTAAGCAGGGCGTAGTTTTTTATATTCTGTTTTTCTATGTATATTTACCAAAAAATTTGAAATGCATCTTATAGAATATGTAATTTATAAAGCGTAAAAACATAAATCTAAAATTTATAAGGATAATACTTATGCGATTTCTTTTAATATGTATATCTCTCCTTTTGTCAGGGAACATAATAGCAGATACCCAACATCCCTATGCTATTAATGTAACTGATTTTGGAGCAAAAAATGATGGCTCTGCCGATGCAACACAATCTTTTCAACAAGCGTTAGATAAAGCCGGTGAAATAGGCGGTGCACTTGTCCTTGTTCCCGCAGGAACATATAAAATTTTAGGCAATTTAAAAATCCCCGCTGGTGTAACATTACAGGGGACTTTTCGAACTCCTCCTACTTCCCATTACCCCAACAAACCGAATCTTGTAGGGTCTGTTCTTCATGCCTACGCAGGGAAAAACCAACCAGAAACAGAACCTTTTATTACCCTCGCTGGTAATAATGCCACATTAGCAGGGTTTATCATATCCTACCCGGAATGGTCAAAGGACATTGTTCCTCCCATACCCTATCCTCCCACCGTTTATTCAAAAGGGACAACAGATGTCGCCGTATATGACTGCTGTATCATTAATCCTTACGAAGCATTACATTTTCAAGACTCTGCTCGAATGATGATTCGAAATGTATTCGGCTACCCTTCTTTTCGGGGATTATATATTGACGCCTGCTATGATATTTCCCGCGTAGAAAATTGTCATTTCTGGCCCTTTGGCGTTACTTACATCCCCAATGACCCCTACTGCCTTTGGATAAATGAGAATGGCGTTGCCTTTGAATTTGCCCGAACCGACTGGCAATATGTAACACATACCTTCTGCTTCGGTTATGGTGTCGGTTATAAATTCTCCCGAACAAAAAACGGTGCCTGTAACGGCAGTTTTTTAGGAATTGGTGCAGACTGTTGTCGTCGTGCGGTATTGGTCGAGGATTTACAACCTTTCGGTTTATTAATAACCAACGGTGAATTTGTCGGACGCTGGGAAAGCACAGATTCCGCTGGTATAGAAATACTCCCGGACGCAGGGCATGGAAAAATCAGTTTAAACAATTGTGCTTTCTGGGGACCCTTAGACCGTTGCATCTGGCATCGGAGTAATCAAACACAATTAACCGTCATCGGCACTAATTTCTGGGAATGGGATATTAATAGCAAAGGACATCCCGCTGTGCAAATTGACCGTGGAAAAATGATATTACAAGGGAACACATTCTCCTTGGGTTTACTTCATTCGGTAATTAGCAGAGATGTTACTTCCGCTATCATCACCGGAAACCAAGCCGAAGGGGGGCTTCATGTGATAAATTATGCTGGCAAAAATACACAAATGGCTTTGAACGAAATGCCACCTGATTTGCCTAAAAAAGATGCCCTTAAAAACTATATCCTGAACATAGGAAGTGTTGGAGATCGTAATTTCCTTAAAAATTGGCACGGGACAGAATCCGCACCTGAATGGAAAAAACCGGGGACATCCAAACGCTGGACAAAACAACAGTCGTTAATAAGAGTTCCTATCCTGGTAGGTAAGGAATATACGCTTACTTTAGATGTATATATACCTCCACAAGCAAAACACGCTGACAATACTATCTTAATAAACGATGAACCTTTGCTTTCAATAGGTGATAAAGAAGGTTTTCAAAAAATTTCCGTAAAGATACCTCCACAACAACAGAATTTTATAATGATTGGCATTCGTTCCCATACATGGACACCTAAAGATTATGATCCTAATTCAAAAGATACCCGACAATTAGGGTTTGCCGTTAGCCAACTTCAGATGAAAACCCGTCTTGCACCAAAAGAACCTTTCATCCTGAACAGACTATTTAGTTCAAGACCCAAATAATAACCGAAATCCCTGAAAAGAGTTGTTTAGAACAAAAATGCTTTATCCGTCATCACTAATGGAATGGGACGAATGGGACACATGGGACGGATGAGACAGATGAGACAGATAAGACGAATGAGACCGATGAAACGAATGCAAACGGTCTTTGTTCACACTCACTAATGAGATGAGACCGATGAAACGAATGAGACAAATGAGACAAAGTTAAAAGAGTTTATTTGCCCCATATATCCTTCCCGTCCTATTCATCCCATCTGTTTCATCTATCCCATTCATTCTATTTGTCCCATCTGTCCTATTTCTCCCATTCGCATCACCCGTCCCATTCGTCCCCTTCATCACATCCGTCCCATCTGTCCCCTATGTCCCATCCGTCTCATTCTTTATCTACGATCACCCAACGAATTCCCAGACGAAGGAATTATTTGGATTGGTCCAAACTCTCCGACAAGACGGTCATCAATAGTCGAAAATAAGTCAGATATATTACTAATAACCGTCACATCGTTAAACATACCCATTCCACCAGCATACCCCATAGGCATCCTTCCCATACCTCCACCCGCAAAAGCATTCGCCCCATAATTCATCATATTTCTCCCTGATAAATAACCCATACCTGAAACAGGTGGATTCCGTAACACTACTTTGGGAAGACTATCTGTGCCCTGTGTATTATAAAGTCCGTATGCCTTGCTATTTATCCTGCGAGGGGAAATATTTGAATGATACGGAGTTCCGGGCATAGCATTGGTCATATCGCCTTTGGGGAAAGAATAATCGTTATTCGAAACATAATTTTGTGACGCATTGCCCTTCCGTTTCAAAACAAAGGTTGTCGGTTTCGATGTAGGTTTTATATAAGTATCTTCATTCCCTTTATCCCTCGATATTTCTTTTTCTTCCCTTGATAATTTCAAGGAAACCGCCTGTTTTTCATCCCATTGCTTTTTCAAAGCCATCCTCTTATCAGGCTCATCAAAAATCACCGCATTATCATCAATATCTTTCTTCAAAACACTTTCGATCGTTCCTGTTTCTGGCAGAAGTATATAATACGAATGAAGCCCTTCCATAATATACACATCTTGATAGGTTCTCCCTCGGGCAACCAAAGTATCTGCTATCGCAAGAAAACAAAATGAGGTATAGCACAACAAACTGATAATGTAAATATTTTGTTTCACAACACTATTCATAATATTTATTCCTATCTTTTTATTTTATCGNCATATTATATATAATATCACTCAAGATTATTTTCGTCAATAAAATTTTAATGGTAGGATTTTTATGGCGGGACAATTTCGGGATGTAGTCAAAGATTTAGTCCAGAATATCGAGACAGTCGTATTGGATAAAAGCCATGTTATTCGAACGGCACTGGGCGCTTTTTTAGCCGGGGGTCATATTTTATTAGAAGATGTCCCCGGTGTTGCAAAGACTATGCTGGCTCGCTCTTTAGCCATTTCAAGTGGCTGTTCCTATACACGAATCCAATGCACACCCGACTTATTACCGACAGATGTAACAGGGGTATCTATATTCAATCAATCCACGCAAAACTTTGAATTTCGTCCGGGACCTATCTTTAATCAAGTAGTTGTTGCAGATGAAATCAATCGGGCAACCCCCCGAACCCAATCCGCCTTATTAGAAGCAATGGCAGAAGGGCAGGTATCTGTAGATGGAAAAACATACATCCTAAACAAACCTTTTATTGTATTTGCCACTCAAAATCCTGTAGAACATGAAGGCACCTTTCCCTTACCCGAAGCCCAGTTAGACCGATTTATGATAAAAATATCCATGGGATATCCGGGTATGATTGCGGAACTGGATATGTTAGAGCGATTACGATTAGCCCATCCTATCGAAAATTTAAAACCTGTGACAGACCCACAAACTATTATTCAAATGCAGGCAAAGGTGCGTGATATTTTCATTCACCCCAAAGTTAGAGAATATATGTTGCGCATCATTGCACGAACACGAGACCATACGCATCTTATGTTGGGGGCAAGTCCCCGTGCCTCTCTGATGTTATTTCGCTGTTGTCAAGGATATGCAGCGGTATTGGGAAGAGGATATGTCATCCCAGATGATGTTAAATCCCTTGTATTTCCTGTTTTAGAACATCGTCTCATTTTAAATCCCGAAAGTAGATTAAGAAAAGTAACCGTTTCTTCCGTATTAAAAGAAATTCTCAACGAAGTCCCTGTGCCTGCTACGGGAGTTCATCAATGGAAAACAGCATAAAATTGACTTAACTTTAACAGGGGATTTGTGGTATGATTAATATGAAAATATCAAATATATGAATATATTAAGAGTTTAGAGGGGTAATGTTCTGGATTTTTAAGAAAAAGAAAAATGATGTATCATCACAGTCAGTTGCTTCGGAGTTTGACGACCCCAATCGGTCGGAACTCGAAATCCGTCAGGTAGGTCCGTATGAAATCATTGCACCTATCGGAAGCGGGGGCATGGGAACTGTGTATAAAGCTATAGACCGAAGCAAAGATTTAACAGTAGCGGTTAAAGTGCTCGACCCTCGTTTCGATGAGGATCCCAAACGACGGAAACAAGATTTCTTAGGTAGAGAAGTAATGATAGCCGCATCACTAAATCATCCGAATATTATCCGCATGGATAAGAACATACACGAAGCCCTGGATGTCTTAGGTAGGACACGCCGTTGCATTATAATGGAGTTTATTGATGGTTACAATCTAAAAAAACACATTACAGAGCGAGATTTAAGTATCCGCCAGATGATAGATATATGTATTAAACTATGCCACGGACTGGATTATCTTCATCAACACGGGATAGTCCATCGGGATGTTAAGCCTGCTAACTTTTTGTTTTCTAAAGATGGTAAACAGGTTAAAATCGTGGATTTTGGACTGTCCAAAACAAATGCAACATGGAAAGGCTGGCTCATGAAAGAAACTGGTGGAACACGCCTTTACATGTCACCGGAACAGATATTAAAGAAAAATTTAGACCCCCGTTCTGATATTTTTTCTTTCGGTCTAACGATGTATGAACTCTTTTCCGGTAAGCATCCCTGTGAAGGAAATGACACAAAAATTATAACCCGTCAGTTGGTAGACCCTAATTACAAATTTGTTCCTCCTTCAACTTATAATCCTCAACTTACTCCCGCCCTGGACCGTATTATCTTAAAATCACTTCGCCGCAAAATAGAACATCGTTATCAATCCATGACAGAATTATTGTTAGACTTAAAACGAGCAACCGAATCGAGAATTTAAGACACTATGCCAAAACAATACTTTTCATCAAAAAAGAACGCTGACAGAACATTACTCCATATTTTTATCGGAGTTATGCTACTCCTCGTAGCGGGATATATTGTCTATCGGTTTTTATACACTTCTTCCAACCTCATTTCCAAAGAAAAAATTGTAGAGAAACTTCTTCCCACTTCATCTACAGAAACGCCAGAAAATACCCTTGAACAATTCAAAAAAATGTTCGATGAAAATCGTTTCGATGATTTGCGTTCCGAGTTAAAGAATTATGTAAAGAAAGAAAAACAAGTAGAAAACCTGGTAGAAGCATATCTACTATGGATAGAACTGGAACTCAAAAATGAAAAACCAAACGATGCCTTCACCATAGCCGAGGAAGCATTAAAGAAATGCGAAAATTCTATACGGACACCTTATTTAAAATATCGTTATGCTCAACTTGCAGAGGCAACAGGTAAAAAAGATGTGGCTCGTTCTACCTACCAAGACATAATTGACCGTGCTTCTCGAGGAAATCGTGCTTATGGATATTTAGGGTTAGCCCGAATAGAGGAACAAGGGAATGAAAAAATTAAGGCACGCGACCTTGCCCAAAAGGCTGTAATGGATGCAGAATGGGATTCAGAAATCTGGAATGAATCATTAGATTTATTAGGAAAATTAAATGTTGAACTTATCTTTTCCAGCATTCCTACACCGGAAAGTAAAACTTACACCATTCAACAGGGGGATTCTCTAATCGGTATCGGTGCAAAATTAAACACACCTGTCGGTATGCTCTCTCGTGCCAATCAATTAGATGAGAATACAAAACTCCGTTTAAATCAGACATTAAAATACACACCCAAAGATTTTCGCTTACTTGTTGAACGGTCGAAATGCCGTGCATTTTTAGTAGACGAACAGGGAATATTTAAAAGATATAAGGTTGGTCTTGGAAAACCCGGACATGAAACCGCCTTAGGATCTTACAAAATCGGAAACAAACAAAAAAATCCTACATGGTTCAAACCCGGGGAAGGTCCTATCCCCGCAGGAGACCCGAGAAATGAATTAGGAACACGATGGATGCCTTTAGTTCCCTCTGAACCGGGACTACCTACAGATTTAGGACTTCACGGGACTATTGCACCAGAGACCATCGGCACCTACTCTTCAAACGGCTGTGTAAGGTTTTATCCAGAAGAGGTAGAAGAGATATACGATTTGATTGTTCGCTCTACCCCTGTTATTATCAAAGAAGAAGTAAAATTTGAAGATGTTTATCCTCTGGCTCAGGTAGATAATATTCCTGCAAATAGTGAAGCAACTGCAAATCCATCTTCAGAGGTCAAAAAATAAAACGAAAACGATTACATAATGGAGCAATAGGATAAGAAGGGAAATGAATAATAATATAGAAAATACAACCCTAAAAGAAAGGATCTTTTCTTCCGAATTCCAATCATTACCCCCTCACCATGCCCTTATTCCTATTAACAACGCATCCCTTTTTTACACCCTTTGTGATGAGGCATTAAGTAAGATTGGTCGTTTCGGAGGGAATGACCTCGTTGTTGTCAGTGATGCGGAAACCATACAGCAGTTAAAGGAAATTGACAATTTTCTACCGAATATTAGCAAAATGATTGTTTTAGGCTTATCCCCTTCTCATTGGGACATTCCTGTTGAAACACATAATCCACCACCCTATTTTCAGAATGCAGACCGACTGTTTATAATCGTTTCTTCCACCATTGCTATTTCTTTCGTCGGTACTATCATAAAAAGAATGGATACGAATGGTAACGGCAATCTGGATGGAGGGTGGTCCTATCACCGCGTTTATATCCAGCACTTACTTCATCTTTTTGCTCCATCCCTCCTCGAACAGTTTCGTTCTTATAAAGAAGACTTAGATAAAATTACAGAAATAACCACCCGTATCATGTCTGTCCAAACAGAATTGCTCTCTGGACATGAATCGTTGGTAGAGATGGATAAGAGTGAACTGGCAACTGTGCTGGAAATACTGAAGGTAATTTCTTCCAAAAAACGCGCCCATGATGTTCTTTATGTTTTCGTTGAACAAATATCCAAAGTAGTTCAATCCGACCGCTGTTCTATAGTGCGTATCTGGGGTCAGGAAGACATGGTGCATGTATTGGCTTCCCACGATGATGCGAATCTCTACGATATGACAGTGCCTTTGAGTAAATACCCGGAGATTAAAAAAGCCTTATCCATCGGCGATAAAGTAATTATTAATAATGTTCAGAATGACCCCTTGATGAAACCCTGTCTGGATTCTCTCATTCAAAAAGGAATTAATTCCATATTAGTTATACCTATCGTTTTAAATGACCCGGAGGTAGGTTCATTGTTACTCCGTGCCGTGCGTAAAGAAACAGGATTTACACTACGCGAGATAAATTTCTTCGAAATCGTAACTAATGCAGCAGGCAGTGCCTTAGAGCGTGCCCAATTATTTGAGTCCGTGCAGCAGGCAAATAAAACACTGCAAAAACTTGCAGTAACAGATGGTTTGACAGGTATCTATAACCACCGCTATTTCCGTGAACGATTGGATGAAGAAATACTCCGAAGTTTAAGGTATAATGTTCCCCTATCCTGCGCCCTGTTTGATATAGATGACTTTAAAAAATGTAATGATACCTATGGACACCTATTCGGCGATGCAGTATTAAAAGAAATCGCAACACGAATGTTACAGACAATCCGACGCACCGATATTGTTGCAAGGTATGGAGGTGAAGAATTTATCATCATCATGCCGCAAACCTCCATTGAAGGAGCCTACATTCAGGCAGAACGAATACGAAAAGCCATCGAAGACCGACCTTTTGAATACATGGGTAAAAGTGTTAAGATTACAATTAGTGGTGGCGTTGCAGAAGTTGTGCAGAATGAAACCTTGACTGTAGAGGATTTACTTCGTATTGCAGACCAATGCCTTTACCAGGCAAAACGAAAAGGTAAAAATATGATTATTGCTTCAAAACAAATCAATCTATCCTAAAAGAAGGAGGAAGGTAAAATGCTCTCTAAAAATACTCTCTCAATCACTATTGTCCTATGCATATCTGCCGTAATACTGAGTTCCTGTGGCACACTTCATTCATTTATCCGTATTGCACCGGACTATTCTGCACTTCCTCAAGAGGAACTCTTAAAAACGGCACAATACATCGAAGAAAAAATCTGGGCAGGCGAACGCGAGCCGAATTTGTCAAACCTTGGAATAAATTTAGATACACCCCAAATAAAACAAGCCATCCGCACCCGTGCAGTCCGTCATGAATTAATAAAAGACCTTCTTGATAAAGGGTTCGTTTATGAACAAAATGGCGGTCTGATTGCAATCCAGCGAAATAGTGCATATAAAAGGAGCACAAACCGTCAACAGCGTGATAAAAACGCACTGGTCGTAATGGGGGAAAACAGCGATCGCTGGGCTCTTTACGAAGGCATTATTAAAGCCAACAATTATCCACCCAAATCCCTATCCGCTATTCAGGATACCTTTTACCGTGCCCGAATTTCTTGCCTCCAGCAAGGACACAAATACCAAACCCCCGACGGGAAAATCACCCAGAAATAGAATTCTCCCTTATCTACCTCGTCTGCTCTATCCTATTCCATAGGTTGCCAGACCTGAACACCGTGAGGTTCGATGCCATAGGTCAGGGTATTGTCTTTCACTTCCACTTCCGTTTGCGTGTAATATTCACGATATTTTTGACCCGTGGATAAGCAGGGAGAATTTACATGATAACGAATACCACATTCATGCCATTCATTAACAAGGAAAATCCACGGCTTCTGTTGATAAACTTTCACCAGGGCAAGCACACCACGGTCTCCGGAGCCGAATATTTCATCTTGTGTTATATTCACAGGTTGAGTAGTATCTTCGGCGGAAAGCACCGATTGAAGAGATTTGATTTCTTTTGCAAAGGTTATTAAATCAGTCCACAGTTGCATATCCCGCGGAACATAATGCGTCCCCCAGAACAAAATGCCTCTCGCCCCATTCACAATACAATCAAAACCCATAAAACGAATTTCATTAAGCGTCGGCGGTCTGAAACCTTTCTGTTCACTACCACTGCGTTCATATACATCACCCTGCAACATCCCCCAGTCAAATCCCTGAATAACCATCCATACAGGTTTTTGCGGGTCAATCGCCTGCATACGACGGGTATAAGCACCAACGGACGCCATCGTTTGGTCCATCAGGTCAGAGTGCCGCAATTTAGGATGCATTGGAACCGGATAAATATCACAACCGATAATATCCGCGCACTCACTGAACTTACGCAAACTTTCCATAGAGTTCCGCGGTGCATGATTTGCCCATACGGGATGCTTCGGGTCCTTTTCTTTTATGATTTGATAGGCTTGATGTAGTTTTTCCCATTCCTCTGCTTTAAACTTCTCTATATTTGCCATGGAATAATTTGCAAAAGGCGAACTCTCACCCATTTTTTGCCAGATTTGACTTACAATCTCTTCTCCTTCTGCCCATAAACCTTTACTATATAATTTTACTGCCTTTTGCAATTCCGCAGTTAATTCTTCCTTCAATTTTTCATCTGCAAACTGTGCCAACTTCTCCCGTATCACTTGTGGTTCCTTATACCGTTTTGCTTCATTATTGCGAAGGAATATATTCCATAAGGCTTCATCGGGTTGTTCCCAGATAAGAAAAGAAGGATGTCCTGCACAAATTTCAATCATTTTCAAAAGTTCCTGTTTTCGTGTTTCTGCATTTGGAGAAGCAATTGCAGAATAAATATTTGTCCATGCCATTAAATTATGTCTTTTAGCAATGTTAAGTTGTTCCTCATTAGGACTGATTGAAATCAAATTGAAACCAGCATCAGCTAATGTTTGCAACTCATCAGGGTTATCTGTTTTCGGGCTATACAATCCCAAAATAAAAGTTCTTTGCCCATTAATAACAAGCATCCTATCTTTCGCAATCGTTGCTTCTAATCCATAAGAAACAACAGATAAAAATGAAGCCGTAACCAGCACAAAAGCAAAAATCACAGACATATTTTTCTTCATCATATAATCCTTTCCTCTGTTAAAAGATATTATATTCATCAAACTTTTACCTAAATACTATATCAGACACACAAATAAAACAGAAACTGATGGTTATCCGTTTTATTTATGAAACTGGAAAGAAAACACAAAAGTTTATCTAACAAGCGTTCGCATCGGTGTTTTTCTTTCTATATAACCAGGAAAGGAGAAAGAGAATACCGACAAGAAAAGCAGGTCCTGATATAATTAGTATCCAGGTAATGTAATACCATTGAAATCCTCCCAGTAAGGAACTTCGCAAAATTAACAACACATACAAAAGACCTGCAAGTATAAAAGAAACACACCCTACAATTTCATACTTCCATGAAACTATTAGCACAATCAAAAGGACAAATGATAGAATATTGTGCATCATCAAACCTACCAGTGTTTGCCAGAAACCTAATTCCTCAGAAAACACATCTAACGAAAACAACATCAAAAATAGAATAAAAAGAATGGATAATATTCGCGGTGTCCAGTAAAGGAACTTTTGCATAGGTTCTTACTTTTTTCCTTTAAAAGTCTTATGTTTGAATAGAAGCACATTAAAATTTGTCAAAGACATATTGCTTTTCAAAATAATTTATTTGTCTTCTTTTACAAACTTTTATCTTCCTTAGAAGCGATAGTCCGCCACAAATCCCTATGATACAAAAATGGGATATAAACACCTCCGATAACAGGACGTGCTCGAAAACCTATACATTTCCCCGTCTTCGTATCATACCAATCCGTTAGCGGAATACGGTCCGGTGTTTCATTCATAAAGCGATAAAATGGTTGAAACAACACATCAAAATCCCCTTTATTATTTGTCAATGTTGCACACCAGATAAGCCAATCCGTTTTGGTATAATCCTTCCGAATATCTAAAGGCAAACCATATTGGTTTTGTTGTCTCTTGTAATATTCTACTTCCATTTTGGCAACTTCCGATGGAAACAGGTTCAAATCCAAAATACTATCCCATACAAGATTATATTTCATACTCCATGTATTCGGCTTATCAAAAGTAAGTCGAAAATGGTCTCCATCCTTTGCCCGTTCAATCCAATCTTTTGCCATATCGCGTGCCAGATTTTCCCATTCGTATGCATTTGCAAGATGTCTCTGTTGACACATTTTCGCAAATGCACCCAGAGCCACTATCGCTTTTAATGACAAATTCGTATTATGTGCTAAATGTCCCGCAAAGTCATCCGTGCATAATTGATTTTCCGGGTCCCTCCCATGCAGTTTCAAATAATTTGCCCATTGTTCAATCAATTCCCAGTGTTCACGAACATAGTCTATCTTCCCCGTAATCTCCGAATACAAAGCCGTTGCTAAAATCATATTTCCACATTCTTCCACAGGCATCTGACTTTCTAATTTAAATCCATTCTTGTCTTTACCATAAACCTGCCCATTCGCCTTCGGATATGTCCCAACATCATGCGGGGAGAACTCAAAAATCCATTCGGGCATCTTTGCATAGAGATACACAGGTTCAAGCATTCCACGCAATAATGACGGTGCAAACAAGGCAAAAAAAGGCGAAGCAGGATAGGTCACATCCACCGTAGCAATGCACCCATTAGAAAAACATTCCTTGTGAAAGAACCACGGCGTATCATCCTTACCCACTACTATTTTTCCACTTCCAAAAACATGGCGATAGGTCAAACCTACTAAGGCAGAATATTCCAGACCGAACTTTTGTGTTGCTTCATTCATTAAAAAAGTGTCCCACGCTTCACATTTTTGTTTCAGTCCTGAATATTCTTTATAGACCGTATCCAGCAGCGACGCAAAATTATCTCCATACTCTTTCCAATACCATGGCTTCAATTTTTCATGCATAAACTCAATAGAATAAATATCATCATACGCAACTACTACATACTTACTATCACTCCCCTGAGGTGGAATGTTGAAAGGAATAGTTACCGCAAGGGCTACTGGTTTATCTTCCACAGCACGAGGAGAGCCTGTATCATCTTTGTCGGGAAGAGAACCACTCTGAGTAAAATTGCCCACAGTTGTCTTACGCTCGGCAAGGACTGCCTGAGCTGCCTGACATGCTAAATACACATACCCCCAATCAATTCTTATATTATCCCCCGCCTTTTCAAGAATAGGCTGTTCTACTGTACCGGCTTTCAACAATGTCAGTCCTGCAGGGCTGTTCAATCGTTCCCACTGCACAACCTGTTTCTCAACATTCACACACCAATCCGTGCCTATATCAAAATATACTGTTGCGGTATGTTCCTTCCCATCTATAGATGCCAGTTCAAACTCTACATAGGTACAGGGGGTACTTAACCAACGAAAATCCTCCGTTAACATTGGAGTCGCAAATTTTAAGTATAATTTCACTCCGCCTCCTTCAAATTCATAAATCGTCCGTGTCGGATAAATCTTACATGCTACCTGTTTCATGGTTTCTCCACCTAATCCTGATGGACCGATAAACCGAAACACTTTCCCATCGAGATATAACAAACCCGACATAGTCCTTTGTCTTCCCGTCCAGTGCGAACACCATTGTTCTGTCAAAGAGTCTGAAAATGACCATATACTCGTATAAGGGTCATGCACCACCAGAGGAACTGCAGGAGGGCGAAATCCTATGGGAAATTCTATACTATGGAAAAGGATAAAACTTGCTATTTGTGCTACTACAATACTTGTAATCATAAACTTGCTCCTTCATCAGGAATATTAATAATGCTATATGAACATAACTCTTGCGTGATTTTCCCGATAGCGACTTATAATCAAAAAACCATTCTATTTCTTTTTAAGATACATACCACTCATCAAAGATAGAAGCAATCCGACTAAGATAAAGTCTAAAATGCGCTGCCACAAATCTTCGAAGAAATTCCCATTCGACCCGTCACAACCGCACTTTTTATCGGGACCGGGAGACCCTTCGCCTTCACCTTCGATACTGCCTTCATTTCCGCCTTCCGGCTTCCCTTCATGCGTGCCTTCAACAGTTCCTTCATGCGTACCTTCAACAGTTCCTTCTCCTTCTGCAATGCCTTCTTGTGCCCCTTCAACAGCCCCTTCTCCTTCTAAACTTCCCTCTTCCTCTCCTTCTTCGCCCTCTTCACCTTCAACAATCCCTTCACCTTCACAATTATCTTCACCTTCTAACTCGCCTTCATAATCCCCCTGCCATCTTAACACTGGATATTCCAGCCCACGACGCATATACCATATACCAACAAAGTCCCAATTCATATAGGAAGTACTGCATTTCATTTCTTTCGTTGTTAGCCCATATCCTCCATCAGAATTCTTCTGCGTTGAAACATCCATGTCCCAATAAACATTATTGTATGTCCCTTTCATATTGTAACCATTAAATCCACCTACTGTTTGCAATTCCGTTCCTGTAGATGTCGCCTTTACAACACCTGCCGAGTAACATTTTGAAATGGTTCCCGAATTTATAGCCGAAAATCCTCCAACAAAGGCGTATGCAGTAACATTGGTAATCGCATAACAATTTGTGATTGTCCCTGCATTATCGCCGACAAAACCACCTACGAATTGGGAACCTCCGGAGTTTATAGTGCCTTCAGTGTAAGATTCCGAAATAGAACCTTTACTCTGTCTTCCAACTAATCCACCAATATTAAAATCACCAACAATTTGAGCATTGGTATTACATGCAATTATCACACCCCCTGCATTCTGCCCAAGCAATCCACCGACTGTGTCATAACCTTCTATCGTTCCGGCAAAACTGCAAAGAGAGATAGAGCCACTATCACTTCTTCCAATCAAACCACCAACATATCCATTACCTCCAACCTTTCCATTAATCACCTTACAATTTTCAACTGTTCCACCTTCGTTTCGTCCAACAATACTGCCGACTTTCCAATCCCCAGTTATTTGACAATTTTCCAACTGAAGTAATGTAATCACACCACCCGATACCAAACGACTTATAAGTCCGACATTATCCCTATCAGGACGATTGATATACAGACCCGTAATCTTATGTCCATTACCGTTTATCTTGCCGCAAAATTCGGAAATAGGTTCAAAACCTCTACCCGAATACCATAATTTCGTAGAACTTGCATCAATATCTGTTGTAATTACATAATTACCAAACCATGGATAATCCAAACTCTTACCAATCTGCTGTAATCCTTCAATAGTAGAAATAGAAATTTCTTCCGGCTCTGGAAATGTCACTGAACCCAATACTTTTAAATAGGGATAATTACCGGCTTTCGCCAATTCCCAGATATCCTCAAAATTCCAATCCACATAAGTTGCTTCATTACCCATTTGTGCTGTCGTTCTCCCACTTCCCCCAGATGATGTACTTAAACCTGACTTATCTTTGTCCCAATAACTCGATATAACCGTCCCGCTATTATTGGCTCCTATCAAACCACCGTAACGAATAGTCCCCGCTACCTTACCCACAGCATAAGTATTTTCAATAGTACCCCCTTCATTTCGTCCAATTAAACCTCCAACCCATGTATCGCCTTTAATGTAACCCATCGAAAAACTATTCTTTATCCTTCCCTGATTTAATCCGACAAGCCCACCGACATTGTTAATCGCTTCTATAATACCTTTTGAATAACATTTCTCTACCTTCCCTAAATTTCTACCTGCAATTCCACCTACCTGCTCATTTCCAATTATTACACAATCTTCAATACCTAAATTTTCTATTACGCCAGAAGTTCCAACCACGCCAAATATACCTATATTGTTTTCATTTGGGCGATTAATATACACCCCTCTTATTTTATGTCCATTGCCATCAAACTTGCCTGTAAAAGGCGATATATCATTTCCAATAGGTTCGTAGCCCTGTCCTTCATTCCATGTCTCACTTCCACTCAAATCCAAATCCGCCTCAAGTTTATAACTTCCATTCAGCGGAAAATATACTTCTTTCCCTATCATTTTAAATTTCGCCACGGTATCTATCAAGATTGATTCATACAGAACCTGTGTCTTTGTAAATTGGTTGATTGTATTCAGTCCTATCAAATCTGCATACGAGACCGAACTTATCAATACAGTTATCAAACAAAGGCATAGAACATTAAAACGGGAAAGAAGAAACTTACTCATACATCATACCCTTTTATAGTTAACACAAAGTTATTTTATTTTCGACATTTATTTTATACTTTATTATTATCTATCCTATAAGAAAGAAATTTCAAAAAATTTTTGACAAAATAGGAGCAGTTTTAGAATTATTATAATGGAAAAACTTAAAAATGTTGTAAAATGATTATACAAACCTATCCTAAATATCTAAAATATAAATGAGTACAATTATCCAAAAGCAAAAAAAATTGCTATCTATTAAAAATCTGACGATATGTCTTCACACAAGACATGGAGATATTTTTCCTGTCCAGAATATTTCCTGTGGAATTGAAGAACATGAAATAATTGGAATTGTAGGTGAATCTGGTTCAGGGAAAAGTGTCTTCGCCCTATCCCTTGCTCATCTTTTACCTGAAGAGATGGCTCACATTGAGGCAGACGAAATAAAATTTTCAAATTATGATTTAAAGAATCTTTCTAAAAGAGAATGGCAAAAAATTCGAGGAGCCATGATAAGTTATGTCTTCCAGGACTCATTGGTTGCACTTAATCCTCACCTCACAGTAGGTTATCAGTTAACAGAACCCCTGCAAATCCACTATAAATACTCTTCAGAAAAATTAAAACAAATTGCGATAGAATATCTAAAAGCAGTCCAGATTCCCGACCCGGAATTGCAGATGAAACGCTACCCGCATCATTTATCTGGCGGTATGCGTCAGCGTATCGCAATAGCCATGGCTCTTATTTCAAAACCAAAACTTTTAATTGCAGATGAACCAACTACCGCTCTGGATGCTACCTTACAAGCACAGATATTAGATTTGTTCAAAAAACTCCATGAAGAAAAGCCCTTTACAATGATAATTATCACACATGACTTAAGCCTTGTTGCCGGGCTTTGCCATCGTGTCTGGATTATGTATGCCGGTAATATTTTAGAAACCGCACCCGTAGACCGACTTTTCCGAAATCCACTTCATCCCTATACCCATGCTTTACTTTCGTTAAAAAGGAATATCGGTTCCCGAAAAAGATTACAAAGTTTACCCGGAAAACCACCCGATTTAAAAACTCTTATAGAACGCTGTCCTTTTGCTGAGCGTTGTCCTTACGCTGTAGAGAAATGCTATGTTCAACCTCTTATAAGTACCGAAATAGAACCTCTCCATTCTACAACATGCTGGCGCGTCACAAATAACGAGATTGAGTTAAAAGCATAAATCTATTAGAAAAATCTATCTTTCATTATTGTTTTCAAACAATGTAGTTGAAGCGTCTCCGCTTCTGGGATTTTTTAGTGGTGAATTCTTTTTACCACAAAATCTGTAGGGACAAAACATGTTTCGCCTTCCGCTGTGTCCTTTGTTTAAATTTCCTTCGTGTCCTCTGCAGTTAATTCTTTTTACCACAAAGACCTGACAACGAAGTAGGGGCACGGCATGCCCTGCCCCTGCGATAGGGGAAAAATATAAATCTGTTACCTATGTCATATAGGTGATTATTTAATATAACGAATTAATTAGATGTTCCTATTGGCACTTCTACTGATTGTGTTGTATTATCTGATGACGGTTGTTCCGCAGGTTGACTTGTAGAAGATGCTTCTGTTTCTGTCCCTGTCGGGGATGCCGTTCCTTCTTGCGGTTGTTGTGCAGACGGTTGTTCTGTCTTTGTTTCCTCTGGTTTGGGCTCGCGTGCCTTATTTATTGCATTCTTAATTTGTTCCCAACGATCCTGATCAATCTGGACAATGGCTTTCCGACGAGGAACAGTCGTAACTATTTTATCTCCCGGACCTTGCCCTATAGAAAAGTCCAGAGGTTCCGTATCCGTTATATTTATTCGCATAGTATATGTCGGGGTGAAGGATTTCCAGTTCAGTTCAGGGCGAATATCTTCTGCTTGAAGTCCGCTAAGCGTGTTCAATAAATCCTCAACATTTGCATTTACTAATTTTGTCTCTTTTCCATCTTTATCTACCAATACCCAATCGCTACCTTCACCTTTCTTCAAGGTCTGAGCAACATCCCCTTCTTTTATTTCTAAGGATGTAACTTTATCTGTTGCAAAATCCAAAACTTTTAGTTCATATACATCACGGGGTTTCAATAGCATCTTGTTTGCATCAATCCGATTCATCACCAATCGCATAGGCTTATCGTCAAGCATTGCATATACACCATCAATGGAACGGGCTGCCCCTGCTAATTTGAAAGTATGTGTTTCTTCACCTGCCTTAAATGTAATTGTTTTATTAAACTCACCTACATCTACATCATTATCTGCATAATCCGCTGCTTTCCACGATGCTAAAGCGGAAGCCAATGTGTTTAATGTAGTCATCTGGACATTTAAATCTATTACAGGTTCTACAACTTTCCAATCATTTCCATCCTTCTGAACAACGACTTTCCCTTCCGGTTGTTCGATAGTAATCTGCTGGATTTTATCCTTATCAAGATTTAAAGTAGGTAGGTCGAATAAATCCTGTCCTTTCGGGAAAATTTGTTCAAATGTATATTTGCTAATCTCATATACAATATCTTCGGAGTTGCTGGCTACCCGAATATAACCGTTTTGAGCAGGATTGGGCCTACCGGCTTCTAAAACAACATCGGATTCCCCTTCTCTTGAAATTGTCAATTTAAACGCAGGTGATTCAAGTCCCCAGTCTGCCTTCTTTGCAGGGTCAACAATAGAGGATGCTGTTAAATTAGCAAATCGTCCTAACAAATTTTGCAAACCTGTTTCTTTATGTTTCTCACCCGTTCCTCCCTGAGCAAGAACCCATTCATATTCCTTCTTCTTCGGCGGCTGTTCCCCTTCCTTTGCCCCTTCATTGGTATTTTCCGAAGTTTGTTCCTGTGGAATTTCTTTTTCTTTTCGCTCAAAAATCAATTTTTTGTCCGGCATTTCATAAGCAAGCCGTGTAATCTTATCTTTTTCAACTTTCAATATATCTTTATCCAACCAGCGGTCAGGACCAGGTGCTTTACTTGTATCATCTCCATAAATACCCGCCTCCTGACGGAAGTTAACACCTCCATCATAAATCTTTCGTTCACCCGCTTTACGAACAAATGTCAATTGATAGTTAGGGGATTTGCCTACTAACAACTTCAAAGCAGGTTCCCCTTCTGCTGAGGTAAAAATATCCAGATGAAATGCCTGGTCATCCTTCAAATTGTAATCTGCCAGTGCATCATCGGTTGGCACTTCCGCACGCATTTCACCCTGAAGTTTCACTACTTTCTCCAGATATTCTTCTACAGTCTCCTTTTTCGCCGGCGAATTAAAATGACTGCTTACACGCCACTTATCTCCATCTTTTTTAAGAATAACTTTTTCATCTGTCTTCGCACCGGTATATAGTTCTACACGAACAATATTATCTACTTTCAAACTTTCCGGTATTAGTTTTTCAAATTTTGCTTGCTCAATAATTGAAGGCCTTTCTGCCTTTTTTGCTTGCTTCATAAGAACAAGTGCCACAAGAACTACAAGCACAACTATAAGGATTACCATCATCTTCTTAATATTCATAATTCAACCTCCTGAAACTGATTATCAAAATATTGTTTATTAACGATTTGACTCCGCGGATGCAATTTGAGCCATTGTATAGGCAAGGCGTGAACGACGGCGTATAAAATAAACTGCCAATCCCACAGCAATTACAATTGCATTGGATAAGGTATAATTCACTGTTCGCCATAGCATCTTTTGACTATCGGTAGGTTTTTCAATAGTGCGGTCAATTGGTTTGCGACCTCTAACATTCACAAGATCTTCGGTTAGAGAAACCGCATCAACACAGTTTAGGAACAAATCAAGATTACCCGCCTGCAAAAAGTTCTTACGGAACATTTCAGAACAACCCAATAAAATCATTTTGGATGGTTTCGGCTCAACATTTCCCGCAGGGGGTTCGGGTTCTGAATCATCCGGTGGGGCGGGTTCACCTGGACGCGGTTGCGGTTTAGGCCAGGCAGGTCTTTCTTTCCCGGCAAAGGCATCCGGGAATTGCCCCTCTATCATTACCATCAACGGATACTTCTTCCGTGCTGTTAAAGAGGGCGGTTCAAAGGACTTTGCCGAAAGTTTTTCACTTCCCGGAACTGTCCAAGCTTTTTCACTGGTAAACATTAAAGGTTTATAGTTTAGACCTAACTCCTTCAATTTTTGTTCGTTCAATTCCAGATGCGTTCCCCATAAATAAAACACAGCGGAAAGCCGATTGGTTATTGAAGTCTCCTGGTCCATAGATTCATGAGTTACTAAAATATGCATGGGCAAACGGAAGGGCTGTCCAACCAATTGAGACATTAGATCCCCGCCTCCCTGCACATTCAAAGTAACGCTATTCTCATCCATCAGAATATCTTCACTTACTTTCAATCCGTAATTTTCCAGTAATGGATTAATTTCGGGCTTCTCCTCGCGCTTGGATATGGTATTTCCACGCGGGGTTGCTCGATAATCCCATTCATAGGTTTGAACCGCAAGCACTACAGATTTACCCGAACGCAATGCTCGATTTATCTCCCAGCGTTGACGGTCATTAAAACTACGCGGATTTACTACAACTAATGTGTCGTATTCTTCTGGTAAAGGACTTTCTTTTGTCATGTCCACACGACGAACATCATATTTCTCCTGCCGTAAAATTTCTTCAAGATACACATACGGGTCTTCACTCTGCGGAATTTGTTGCCCCATCTGTTGCAACATCTGCCTCATCTGTGGATCTATATTAATCGCCTCTTTCGGAGCTACTAAAGCCACAATCGGTGCTTTTGTGCGTGTAAGTTTATACACAGTACTTACTATGCGATATTCCAATTCCTGAATATTCTCCGGAACAATCTGAGGGATTATCTCTTCCGGTTTGTCTTTATATGCCACACCAATTGAAGAATATACTAATTTGTTCGTTACTTCATCCTGACTGATAGCACGAACATTGAACGGCTTTACACCTTTATCCAGAAGTCTGCGTTCTACCGTTTCTTCTTCCGTTTCATTTTTCTTCTTCTCCTGAGCAAACATTTCTTCCTGATCCGAAAACAGATTGGACACATCCAGATAAATCGTTTTATAGTTCAGTTTTCCGCCCGCGGAAATCTTCAACTCTTCAAGTTTATCTTTAATATTCTGTTCCAAATCTTTCATGGCGGTAGGCATGCTTTCCTGAGGACTGATATAAACATTCACCTGGACAGGTACCTCTACCTGTCTTAATATCTTTGCGGATGATTCAGATACGGTATAAATTTTATCCTCTGTCAGGTCAAAGCGTTTTAAACTTGTGCCTACCATCAAAAAGTTAAACATTAACCCAATAGCCACACAAACCGCCACCGCCACTGTAAACATCATTTTGGCACCGGGACGGTTTCTCTGGTCAATATACATAATATTCAACACAAGAAACAGCACCGTCCAAACAAGGAAAAATATTACATCGGCAAGGTCAATAACCCCTTTGGTGAAGGACCCAAAATGCTTAAAAACACCTAAAAGATTGGAAAACAACGAACCCAAACCGGGAAGTTTGTCATCTATATAGGAGGCTATAAAAGAAGTCCCCAACAAGAAGAGAAGCAAACAGGTCAGCAGGGTTACAACAAAGGCGACAATCTGGTCCTTACAAAAACCTGAGAAGAAAATACCTAAAGCAAGGAAACAACTCGCTAACAGCAAAGTTCCGAAATAACCACCTATAATAGCACCCATGTCCGGATTGCCAAGGCTCTTCAACATAACAGGAACTGTAAAAGTCATTGCAAGCGAAATCGCAAACACGGTTAATGCAGATAGGAACTTCCCCAAAACCAGTTCGCTGGCTTTCATAGGAAAAGTTAACAGCATCTCCCATGTATTTTCCTTGCGTTCTTCTGCCCATAGACGCATCGTTATTGCAGGAATAAAGACACACAGAATTAATGGAAGATTTTCAAAGTAAGGACGCATATCCGCTATCGGGAAACTGAAAAACGATGTGATATACAGTCCGACACTGATGGTAATAAATACAATTATAAAGATATATCCAATTGGTGAAGTAAAATAAGAGGCTAAATCTCTACGATATATACATAAAATATTACGCATGGGTTGCCCTCCTTCTTTCTGTAAGTTCCATTTCGGGTTTCTCCTTTTCCGTTAAAGTAAGGAAGGTTTCTTCCAAACTCAGGGGTTTTTCCGATAATTCTTTAATTGTCCAACGCTGATTTTTTGCTAATTCATTCAATTCACGCCATACCGGCATACCCAACTTGCTAATAACAACGAATGAAGAAAATCCATCCTGACTACTTAAAAACTGAACTTTCTTCACACCACTTATATCGGAAATATACTTCTGGACTTCATTCTTTTCACCTGATACGGAAAACAGATACCGTTCCGAATCTTTGGCTCTACTCCGAAGTTCCTCAATCGTGCCATCACCCACAATTTTACCCCGATTAATAATCACGATACGGTCTGCAGTGGCTTCTACCTCCTGCAAGATATGTGTAGAAAGAATAACAGTTTTATCCTTAGCAAGTTCATCAATAAGGTGCCGTATTTCTAAAATCTGATGCGGGTCTAAACCTGAGGTAGGTTCGTCAAGTATAACTACCTCCGGGTCGTGGATTAATGCCTGAGCCAGAGCAGTTCGCTGACGATATCCTTTGGATAACTCACGAATTATCTTGCGAAACATCGGCTTCAGCCCACAGGTTTCCACGACTAATTCCATCCGATGATTTAATCGAGTACCACTCAATCCCCGTGCTTGCCCCACAAATTTCAAATAGGAACTGACTTCCATATCCATATAAAGAGGCAATACTTCGGGAAGATAGCCAATAACCTGTCGAACTTTTAATGGCTCCTGGGTTACATCATAACCCGCAACAACGGCTCTACCCGCTGTTGGGTATAGATATGTGGTTAAAATCTTCATTGTGGTTGATTTGCCCGCACCATTAGGTCCCAGTAGACCGACAACCTCGCCCTTGCGAACCTCAAAGGAAATACGGTCTAACGCCACGACAGGACCGTAGTGCATTGTTAAGTCTGTAACTTGTATCATACCTTGATACTCCCGTCATTTAGGTTTTGGGATAGATAAAAAAATAAACTAAAAAACTTACTAAAAGGAACCTTCCTATCAACACTCATCCCCGAAAAATAAAGGTTCCTTAATAATAACAAAACATTTTTTAGTAGCACTCTATAATAATTGATGATAAAAAATATCACATTTCTTTCCATCTCTTCAAACTTCCATTCATCTTAAATCCTGAATATAACCGCAGTTTCCCTGCCCTAAAAACACAGTTATCTAAAAAAACGACACTCCCTTATTAAATGTTTACAATAAAAATCACATTGATAAAGGTATTCCTTCTGCAATAACTGTTATACCCAAACGAGGACTATATTTGTTTAACTTATCTCCACTAAACACCACTGTATTTTCTCCCTGTTGAAGGATGGGTTCTCCTCCCTGTGGAACAATATCGCTAACAAACTCTCCTTTTGCGTTGTAAAGTTTACAATGGTCTCTGGACAAAAATTCGATATAATAGCCACTCTCTATCTCTACAGGGAAAGTCACTTTTACATCCCCTACCTGAATAGTTGGATTTTTTATTTTCATTGATTTGAGTGGAATTGTCTTGATAGGACCAATACCTATCTCAACCGATTTACCCATTGGAATATTGTTAACGCCAATAGTTAATGTCGCTATGTTCTTAAAATTAACCCAGTAATGATACATAGGATAGGCAAAAGACATGATTTCCGATTTTCCCGCTAAAAAATCCTCACGCATGCGAGTATGTTGCCATTCATAGCGGGTCAATTGATACGATTCGGGCTCAACGAGTTCAAAATAACGCCAACCATGGAAATCCACTGTTATATAATGGTCTGCAAAACCACCTATTAAATGTTTGGGTGAAGCAACCTGAAAATTAAGCACTTCTCCTTGCCCATCTCCCTTTATCCATACACCAATCCCTTTATTAGAGAAATCAATCATGTCTTTGAATTCCTTACGAAACACAGCCCAGGACCGTTTTTGTTCTGCTTCTGCATTCTCTACATGCAATATCGCCTTTAATTTTTCTTCTCCTGCCCCTGTTACTGGATACTGGAGCATTGCGGACACACCCTTTTGCGTTTCTGCCTTGCTAAATTCATCTACTTGGCTGAAATCCGCAAGGGGTTTCGCGTCAGAACTATCCTCCATATCCATGGCAAGAAGGGCTTCTATACGCATTTTTAACGGTTGAGGGGCATAAGGGTTATTTACAGTAAACTTGTTCGATGTCTCATTATCCGTTACGGTGTGCTTAGAGTAAGTAACGGGTCGAAACTGAAACGCTCCGTTTTCATCAATATCCAGAGTAAACTCTGCACCCAGCTCTGCAAGTCGTTCCTTTATTGATTCAGGGACAATACCTTTAAGGCGAAGGTCTTCATATTTTTTTGCTATTTTTGCAAATCGTTGAAACTTGTCGCTGTTCAAATTCTTCGGTGTAAAGCCTGCAACATACGACAAACTACTATTCGTTGCTAATGCCTTTGCACAGATATATTCCAATTCATCAGGCATACTCCGCTCCGGTTGAACTCCATCCCAGTCAAAAATCCCCCACCAGCCCAAATTTGTTGGTAAAAAGGAATACTTCCACTGACGATTGCTGATAATATGATAATCTACAAACTCTTTCTTACCCCGCATGGGACAATCCCAGGCTCCCATACGCGAACGGACACACCAGAGATGATGCGAAAAGGTGCTCATCTCCATAATAGGAGGCTTATTGAGCCGACGAACTAATTCATATACGAATTTTGCAGAATAATGCCATGCATTCTCCCAACCTCCTAATACATCCGAACCATCCAGAGCATCCAGATACACCATGTCAAACCCACAATAGTTATATAAATCCGCTGTCCGCTGAATGACTTCCATAAAAAGGGGCGAATTAACATCGGGCACAAACAAACCGAAACATTCTTTCAAGTGATAAACCTTAGATCCCTTTTTGTGAGCAGAAACCTTTGTGCCGTATGCACCGCGGATACATTCTGTAAATGCATACGGCGGGTTTTTCTGCACATCTTTGTATATAATCAATTCATCATCAATCCTTAAAGTTGCACTGTTACGAATGAAAAAACCCGTAACTGCCGACATCATTTCTGTGCTTTCATCAACAATAACCTGATTCTTTTCTGCGTCCAAATCCTCCGACAAAGTAAAAATGGCATCAGAAGCCAATCGTGCATCAGGAACAGGTGTTACCCAGGGCGTCTTTTTGTCTATAAAAAAGGAATAGGTATGCAAACCCGCATATAAACCCGCCTGATGTATCCTATCAATAAGTGCCTTCAGACTATCTCTACCCCGCGGATATAATTCAGGATTTACTTCAAAATCGCCCCAACGGAAAGGATACCCGCCATGCAGGTCAATCTGGGTTGCTCCCATACTCTTCGCTACTTCTATCCATTGCGACACGGTCTCTTCCGTAACATACTCCCCTGTTGAAATTAAATAGGAACCCTGGTTCACCTTCGCATCCAGAGCCCAGGGTCCGCCTATATCCGATTGAGGTAAATCCGACGATGATTTTATAGCATCTTTGAGGGCATCTCGTATGTGTCCCATAGCAGAGGCTACCAATGCTCCTTTTGCCCCTTCAAAACCGAACCGTTTATACACAATAAAACCCGTTACTTTAGAACATAAGCCCGGTATTTGATTGCAATTCGTTTTCAGGTCCAGTGCCAGAGGTGTAACCGCAAAGGTATCTTCAAATGTACCTTTCAAAGTAAGCGGTATCTCCGCATACGAAAGTTCTTCCGCTTTATCCCACGACACAGACTGCACTTCAAATACAATCCGCTTGGGGCTGGGAGTGACCCGAAAGACCACCTGTCCTGCAACTTCACCAAAGCCTACCGTTAATAATCCTCCCTCATATTTTACCGTCTTCGACGGGAAACTCTGTTTATCCCCCCGTAACACAGCGAATGTAGTTTTCTGCTTCGCATCTATATAATCTTTACCCGTTGCTTTATCTATAAAATGCACAATACTCCCCGTGTTCTCAATACCCAAAGAAAAACTGTCCGTTTCAAGGATAACTACTTCCTCCGCAGAAAGTGAATTTAAGATGCAAACATTTATGAAAAGTAGTAGTCCTATCACAAATAAAATGTTCCGAGTGTAATTCCAATACACAAAAGAATAATGTTGAGGAAAAGACATTTTAATTTCCTTTGCTATAAATAGGTTTATTTGGTAGTAATCATTTTTGATAATATACTAATAAGAACATTATTACCAATTAAAAATCAAAAGGAGATTCATACATGGAAAAACAATCATTCAATAATGCCAGTCGTTCAACCCCTTCCCGTAGAGATTTCATTAAGACCAGTGCTATTACGGGTGCCTCTTTCTTTATAGCCCGTCATGCCTTCTCCGAAACAGTTCCATTGAAAGTTGGAATAATCGGCTGTGGTAGGCGCGGGATAGGTGCAGGATTGGACTGTGTTCGTTCTTCCCCAAACATTAAAATAACGGCTATCGGCGACCTTTTCCCGGATGCTATTCAGAAATGCAAAGAAAAGTTAGCACAATTAGGCGATGCTTTTCAGGTAGGGGATAAGAATTGCTTCACGGGTTGGGACAATTACAAAGGTGTTCTGGAAACAGATATAGATATTGCAATCCTCGCAGCACCACCGGCGTTTCGTCCTCAACATTTTCAATATGCTATTGAAAGGAATAAACATGTTTTTATGGAAAAACCTGTTGCGGTTGACCCTGTTGGAATTCGCTCCATCTTAGCCACGGGCGAGAAAGCCACGGAAAAGAAATTAAATGTTGTTGCAGGCACACAACGCCGTCATCAAAAGCCCTATCTCTCTTTGATAAAGAAAATCCATGAAGGAGCCATAGGTAACATCGTTTCCGCTTCCTGCTATTGGATTGGTGATTATGACTACTATACCCCTGTTCCACGCGACCCCTCCTGGTCTGATATGGAATACCAACTCCGCAACTGGAACTACTATACATGGATCTCGGGCGACCACATTGTCGAGCAACATGTGCATAATATTGATGTGATTAATTGGGTGTTAAATGCTCATCCCATACGCGCCATTGGTATGGGCGGAAGACAACAGAGAACCGGTCCTGAATTCGGTCATATTTACGACCATTTCTTTGTCGAATTTGAATATCCCGGCGGCATCCGCGTAACCAGTGCTTGCAGGCAGAATAAAGATACCTTCAAACGCGTTGGAGAATATGTCGTTGGCACACACGGTAAGGCAGAACCCGGAAAATATATCTTCACAGATAAAGAATACCCGTATACAGGTGAGCAAAATAATCCGTATGAGCAAGAACACGCCGACCTTATCTCTGCCATCCGAAACGGTACATATATCAACGAAACACGAGCCATCGCAGAAAGCACCTTAACAGCGATTATGGGACGCATGTCGGCTTACACAGGCGAAGAAGTAACCTGGGATTGGGTACTTAATGAATCAAAATTGAACCTTTTCCCTGAAAAATTAGACTTCGGTCCTATGCCCATTCCACCCGTGGCAATTCCTGGTGAAACCGAACTTATTTAAAATCCGATAGAAAAAAACCGCCTTTATTTAAACCACTGTTTTAAGTCTACTTTCGTAAAAGGTCTGCGGGTTGCAGTTACAGGTGGATTATTCCCTGCGACGGAGACATACGCTACCTGTTCCTTCGGGTCAAACACAAAGGAATGCAAAGTATCATCGCCAAATACAGGTCCATTGGCAAGCAAATCAATAGCACGGCGTATATCTACGGATTTCTCTGCCTTTGTTATCTGCTTGCCTAACCAATCATAACGCTGAAAAGAATCCTGTGACTTTAATAACGGAAGAATAAGTTTTAATTCTTCCCATGTTTTCACATTAATATTAAACTTGGGACCATAATGCTGTGCTAAGTCTAACAACCCCTCTTTATTAATCGGGTGATTGGTTCTACGCACTGCATCCGGAATACTCCAATGAGCTGTTTCTTCGGACTCCTTCGGGTCATTATCCGTATACACAACAACCCGTTTCGCATCGGATTCAAAAGCACGCCCGGAAGGAATTTTCCCATCACCAACAACAAAATTCCAACCCGATGTTTGCGGTCCTTTTACCAGCACATCTACCGCCTGTTCCAATGTCTCCTGTTCCAGAACT
Source organism: Candidatus Hydrogenedens terephthalaticus JGI OTU-1 (assembly GCA_000493945.1). Classification (GTDB taxonomy): domain Bacteria; phylum Hydrogenedentota; class Hydrogenedentia; order Hydrogenedentales; family Hydrogenedentaceae; genus Hydrogenedens; species Hydrogenedens terephthalaticus. Next base: position 2,010 of record AWNW01000036.1, on the reverse strand, counting down.
CGACGCATAATCACCAATAACGGTATCCCATCAAATGTCGCATTGGGACTGGGCAGAGTCATTTCTCCAATGGTTATTCCACTGGCACTCATACCACTAACGCTACCAATGGCTCCTGCCCAACTTAACATCATATACGGCTTTTTCCCTTTTGGGCGCCAAACAAGTAATACAGAGTCATCTTGAGCATCCGCACTTACTGTCCAATCTAAATTCCTACCATGAATCAAACGCCCATCCGGTGTCCACTTGCCCCAGCAAGCAAAATTGGAACAACTTTGAGGCATAGTCGCTGGCATAGATGGGGGTTGATTGGGAGGAAAATGCAAAATCTCTGGAACCGTTGCACCTAATAGCACTTCATCATAAGTAATGTCCTTCTTACCTGCAGCCTGGACACCTTCATAAATCCCCTGAACCTCTTCTAAATATTCCGACGGGATATATTTCGCCATTCGTTTCGACTGTTCAAAGGCATATTCTCGTGTATATCCCCTGTTCCAGAGTGCCTTAACAAAATATCCAACCTTCATTATATGTTCTATCTTATCCGCCAATAATTTCCCATGCTGGAATCCCATTTCCTTATAAGTCCCCTCCATCACACACAACAAATGTTCACCTACTTGGTACAATTTCCCGGCTCCCTCTTCTGCCAATAACTTCACTTCCGGATTATCAATGATTTCCGGCTGATACCATTGTGCGTCCTCCTTCGTTGCCTCTGCATCCTGTGCAAAAACAGGAACAACAACCCACAACAAACAAACAAAAAACAACAAAAACTGTTTCTGAAGGTTTAAAAAATATCGCATTTAAAAATCTCCTCTATTATAGAATTACTATGTAGACTACCCCCTCAATTATTTTGTTTCACACCCTTAATTTAAAAACTGCTTATATACTCAAATTAAAAGTGGATGTTCCTGAAGGTTGGGTTACTTCTTGTGTTTCTGTATCACCGGATATTGTTGCCCCTTCTTCTTTCTGATATATATCGAAGGCTTCTTTCCATGTTTGACGCATACTTTTCATGTGTTCAATACTTTCACGGATGGGTTCTACCTCTTTTTTAAGATTCCCCTGCACCAAAAGATAATAAATATATTCATAAATGCGGTCAATGTTCCGTGCGATTTCTCCTCCGACATCTATCTTCAGGGAACTGCGAAGTTCGGAAATAATTTCTTGGGCACGGATTAAATTGCGATGCACCGATTCAATATTGTTCTTTTCTATCTGCCGTATGGCTTCCTCCGCCCTTTTTATAGCACCATCAAAAAGCATAAGTATTAATTTCCCCTGTGATGCGGTATTGATATTTACTGCTTTATAAGCATTTACAGTTGCTGTTTGAGGTGTCATGTTCCCTTCTCCTATTTAGTATGTTTATGTTAAGGTGCTATTTAGTCGTGCTAATGAAGTATTTTGTCCCTGTAAACTCTGCATCATCTGTTCCATTAAAGTAAACTGGCGACGAAGCCTTGTTTCTTTCTGGCTTACACGATATTCTATTTTTGAAATTTGGTCGTTTATCGAGTTTATTTGCGAATCAATAGAACCGTTTGTTTTTATCCGTTCGTTTAAAAATCCATTGTACCCTGTAATTTCATCTAAATAGGGGAATAGTGTATTCACCAAACCCGTCGAGGATGAATTAGAAAACAGTTCCATCACATTCGTCTTGTTGTTCCTCAACGCCTCCTTAAATTTATCGGCATCCAGACTAATACTGGGAATAGCAGAGGAATCAAAATCACTTCCTGTAGAAAAACCAATATCCGCTAAACTCTGATACGGTCCCGAAATTCCGCTAACTGTATTGAAAAAGGTTTGTTGTAAGTAAGAAGCTATTTCACGGATAGAGGATTCCCGACTTAAAACCGCACCCGATGCTGTGGATTCTCGAACCTGCCTTATCGCATCGTTAAAAGCCGTCATGAAGTTCTGTATATTCTGAACCACAGCATCTTCATCTGTATTAATGGTAACAGTTGATGTCCCCGTTTT
>AWNW01000035.1 GCA_000493945.1 Candidatus Hydrogenedens terephthalaticus JGI OTU-1 | reverse complement strand
CATCAGAATAAAAACAAAGAAACCCTATTGATTAAAGCATGTCCACAAATAATAAAGAAACACAAAACATAACTATTGACCTATACGATTTAATTCTAAAAACGAAACTGATACATTCAGAACAGTTTGTCCCATGGAGTATGGGAAATATGCAGGGGATGTATCGGAAACTTGCTTTTTCGCGTAACTCTTTATTGGGCGAAGTGTTTAATTATTATTTTGAAGATTATATCCTCTGGAAATATCAGGACATGGAAGACTATAAAAAAATCCAGAAAGAATGGAACGGCAGTTACGGAACTTTTCTTTCCCGATTTATATTTCTTCATCCTTCCTTGCCTTTTCACTACAAACGGAAGTCTATCTGGTTAGGCTTACGAGGATATATAGACTTGATTATTTGCCCTTTTCCACTTCACCAACAAGACCTGAGCCGAAAAGAAATCCGCGATATTACTCCTCTTTTAGTCGAAGATTAGATAAAAAATATACCTTTAAACTTGAATTTCATGATAAAAACCAATAATATGAATAACAAATAAATATATAATATAATTTTTATAATTCTTTGCTAAACAAAAAAATTAAAGGAGTAGTTTTATGATTATTGGAGTACCAAAAGAAATTAAACCGGGTGAAAAAAGAGTGGGTATTGTTCCTTCGGGTGTCTCTGCCTTTGTAGCACATGGACATACTGTTCTCGTTGAAAAAGGAGCAGGATTAGGCAGTGGAATTTCTGATGATAATTATCGTAGTGCAGGAGCAAAAATTATTTCATCTGCTAAACAAATCTGGGAACAGGCGGACATGATAATCAAAGTAAAAGAACCTCTGGAAAATGAAATAAAACTATGCCGCCCCGGACAAATTTTGTATACCTATCTTCATTTAGCATCAAACGAAGCATTAACGCGTGGATTACTGAAACAACAGATAATTGGTGTAGCCTACGAAACTATTCAATTGGATGATGGTTCTCTACCACTATTGACACCTATGAGTGAAGTTGCAGGTCGTTTATCGGTTCAAATCGGTGCCCGCTGTTTAGAAACCACTCAGGGAGGTATGGGAGTTTTATTAGGAGGTGTTTCCGGGGTAAAACCTGCAAAGGTTGTTATACTGGGAGCCGGGGTAGCAGGTTCCAATGCATGCACTATTGCGGTAGGCATGGGTGCTCATGTAACAGTTATTGATATTAATCCAGCACGATTAAGATATATGCAAGACATCATGCAGGGGCGATTAACTACTTTAATGTCCAATCGTGCTAATATTGCGGAAGAAGTGTCTCAGGCGGATTTATTGATTGGCTCCGTGCTGGTTCCGGGTGCAAAAGCACCACGATTGGTTACAAAAGATATGATAAAGAATATGAAACCCAACTCCGCTATCGTTGATATTGCCATTGACCAGGGAGGATGTATTGAAACATCAAAGCCCACTACTCATGACAATCCTACTTATCGCGTCAATGATGTAATACACTACTGTGTAACCAACATGCCCGGCGCTGTTCCCCGAACCTCTACTTATGCATTAACAAATGTGACATTAGGTTATGGTTTGATGATTGCAGATTTAGGTATTGACAAAGCAATTGCACATGACAAAGCACTACGCAAAGGTGTAAACTTATATAAAGGTAAAATTACTTATAAAGCAGTTGCGGAAGCATTTAAAATGAATTGGGAAGAAATCCCGGAAAGACCCTAAAACACAATGATAAAAAATGTCTTAAAAGATGAAATTGTTAATCAGTTTCCCAATATCTTTTCCAAAGTCTTAACAATTAATTTTTTTGACGAAAATTTTATTACACAAGTAAAACAGAAAAAGGAATCTTCTCTTCAAGGAATAGTGACCGATGACATTCAGAATGTCCCTTATAAAGACAACTTCGACTCACTGCACTATACAACATTGGGGAAAGAAGGACTTCCTTTTGAGGATAAGTCATTCACGCTTATTATCGGAGAAAACATCCTTTCAGACTGTTTTAGTCTGGCACAAACGATTAATGAACTCCATCGTGTGTTAAAAAATGATGGTATCCTTATAACTGCAGAACCTAATGTGCAATATTACCGACATGTATTAAAATTGCTTCAAGGGACATGGGACGAAACCCTTGAAGAAGATAAAACCAGATTTCACTTTTTTACTCCTTCTTCATTAGCAAGTCTTTTAAATAATTCCTCATTCCTTATTCGTGTCCTATCACCTATCGAAACAGATTCCACAGACTTTTTCCCTTTAAGTGAAGATGGTTTTGTCCATATCAATAGGTATCATGTAGGACCTCTATCACAAGAAGAATATAGGGTCTTTCTTATCAAAAGATTTTTAACAGTAGCATCAAAAACACCGGGAGGAAATAGCGGATGAATATTGCCATTCGTGATGAAATCTTGTTGGAATCTTTTTCATCTATTACAGAAGGACTTAAGTTCCTTAATCTTAATCATCTCGAATTGCATCTAAATAACGAGTTTCAATCTTATCCTTTAAATTCAAACCATAAAATTTCATTAAAATCGGAAGAGACATTACTTTCATTTAAAAAAGAATTACAAGAACAAAATATTTTTGTAGCAGCATTACTTACAGATTTTGATATAAGTATGCACACAGAAGAACAATCCATAGATTGGTTTAAAAATGCAGTAAACATTGCTTCCACATTAGGCGCTAAGGTTATTCGTATAGATTCACTCCTCCAGCAAGAGCATTTATATACCTTCGGGGGAAAAATCGAATTATTCACTAATATTTTTTCAGAATTGTTCGCTGAAATACAGGATACTCCCATTAATTTTGGTATTGAAAACCATGGAAAAGAGGGAAACAATCCCATTTTTCTTTTATCTGTCGTTCATACGATTGATGACCCTCGATTTGGATTAACATTAGATTTCGGTAACTTCTATTGGCGAGGCTATCCCCTATCTGAAACAGAAGCCATATTAAAACTACTTGCTCCATACGCAAAACATACACATATCAAAAATATTGCTTACCCCAAAACAGCACAAGAAATTTACCGAGAAACGGGCTGGGAATACGCTACATATCTTTGTCCTATATTCAAAGGGGATGTAAATATAGAGGGGATATTACCAGAACTAAAAAAATCCAATTATGATGGTGTTCTATGTATTGAGGATGAGTCCCTGGGGCATTTTGAGGACATTACTCAAAAAAAACAAATCCTAAAACAGGATGTAGAATTTCTCATCGAAATCACCAACGATATTCAATTTGATAATTAAATTTAAAAATTACATGCGATCTTACCATTACTTGTTAAAAGGGCTTTTTATGAAACAAACATTCTTGATAACTATTTTTCTGATTAGTATAAGTTTTGGCTTACATGCACAAACAACATCTTTACCAGAAGAACTATCTTCAGCCAGCACATCTTTTGAACGCTGGTTCGGCGAAAAAGTATCCCGCCCTGAAGACCTATTTCCCGGTTCATTACTTATCGGTGATACTCCCGCAAATCAGAATACAGAAGAATGGACACGAGAAATAAAAAAAGAAAAATCTAACGATAAAGTAACCAGCACTTTGAAGTTGACACATACTAAAACAGGTTTGATTGTTCGATATAAAGCCATTCAATATCTGCATTTCCCTGTAATTGAATGGACTGCTTATTATAAGAATGTTGGAGGTAAAAATACGCCCATATTACAAGACTTAAAAACAATAGATACAATATTTCCTGATTTTAGTAAGCAACGCACTGTCCTTCATCGGAATAAAGGGGATAACTGCACTGCAGACAGTTATGAACCTATAATCGAACCGATGAATACGGATTATGAAATTAAACTTGCCAATACAGGGGGACGCCCGACACAGACAACATTCCCTTATTTTAATTTTCAAAGAGAAGATGCAGGACTCATTTTCGCTATCAGTTGGGCGGGACAATGGTCCTGTCGGTTTTATCGAGATAAGGAAGGCACTTTATCCATTCAAGGAGGGCAGGAACTTACCCATTTTACTTTATATCCCGGAGAAGAAGTCCGCGGACCTATGGTAGTTCTTTTATTTTATCTTGGGGACAAACAACGCGGGCAAAACTTATGGAGGCAATGGATGATTGCTCATAATTTACCCCATCCTTACGGAAACCCTCCCAAAGTGCCTATGCTTTTCGCATGCAGTTCTCATCAATACGGCGAAATGGTTAATGCAAACACCGATACACAATTAATGTTTATTGAAAAATACCTTCAACGAGGTTTCTCCCTTGATTACTGGTGGATGGATGCGGGTTGGTATCCCTGCGATGGTCAATGGCCTAAAACAGGAACATGGGTCGTGGATGAGACGAGATTTCCCGGTGGTTTCAAGCCTATCTCCGATTTTGCACACAACAAAGGGGTCAAAATACTTGTATGGTTTGAGCCAGAGCGTGTGCATGCAGGGACATGGCTTACAGAAAACCATCCGGAATGGATTCTTGGTGGAAAAGAAGGAGGATTGCTAAACCTCGGAAATACTCAGGCAAGAGAATGGCTAATAAACCATATAGATAATATCCTAACGAAAGAAGGCATTGATTTATACCGCCAGGATTTTAATATGGACCCATTGGACTTCTGGCGAAAAAACGATACCCCGGACAGACAGGGAATTACAGAGATACGACATATAGAAGGTTATTTTGCATACTGGGATGAATTATTGCGGCGTCATCCCAATATGTTGATAGATTCCTGTGCCAGTGGTGGTAGACGCAATGATTTAGAAACTTTACGACGGGCTGTACCTTTATTACGAAGTGATTACATTATGGAACCTATCGGGAATCAATGCCATACATGGGCATTATCCGAGTGGTTCCCATTTTTTGGCACAGGCACCTCTAAAACATCGGACTATGAAGTCATGAGTGTATTGTGCCCCAGTTTTACTGCCTGCTTTGACCAGAGACAGGATGATATTGATTGGCAAAGGCTAATGAATATTATCGAACAACGAAAACTTTATGCCGAGAGTTATTACGGCGATTATTATCCACTAACCCCTTACTCGCTCGAAAAAAATGCCTGGATAGCATGGCAATTCAATTTACCAAGCAAAGGAACGGGTATGATACAGGCATTCCGCCGTGAAGAATCTGACACAGAAAGTATGCGATTACCCCTACACGGTTTAGAATTAGAAGCAAAATATCGCATTACCCAACTTCATAAAGAGACACAACCCTTAGAACTCACGGGAAAAGAACTAATGGATTATGGAGTTCCACTAACACTCCCTGAAAAACCCTCTGCTCTTTTTGTTGTATATAAAAAAATAAAAGAACAGTAACACTTAAACACATTAGGATAGATAAAATAGAAGGGCAATGATTACAATAACATAATAAGGAAAATAAGTTTTAAATATCCTTCATATTGATTTACATTAAAGGAATTAAAAATTTTTAGATAACTTGTCTAATTGTTGCTTAATTGAATCATTGATAGATTGGATACCTTCACAGGGAGCAATATAAACAATTCCTGCAGATTTACAATTCATAAATTCAACCATATTGTTAAAAGCAATTCCCAAGAGTTCTGCATTATTTTCTACTTCACCACCTGCGGTTACAATAAGTGCCATAGTTTTCCCTTCCAGCAGGGATTTACTTTCTGTATCCCCTTCTTTCCATGAAAGTAGGCAGAACATACGGTCGAGAAGGGCTTTCATTTGAGCAGGAAAACCCCAACAAAAAGTCGGGGCTGAAAAGAGGATTGCGTCCGCATCAACCATTTCTTTTAAGATAGGTATTGCGTCATCATTATTACAGCATAAAAAATTCCCTTCCTGTTTGCACCAATAACATTCTCTACATCCTTCAATAGATAAGGAAGAAACATGGATATGTTTTACCTCGTGATTTTGTTGTTTCAGTTGTTCTTCGAGGTAGTTTAACGCATGTGCGGTATTTCCATTTTTTTTAGGGCTTCCCAATAAAGACAGGATTTTCATATCATACTCCTAATGTTATTTTAGAAAAGAATATATACGGTTTAACTATGGGGAAAACTAATGCTCCGATGAATTATGTTTATCATCAATTACTGTAAAAGCCCAGAGTGAATGATGTTCTTTTGCCCAGACATCGCTTACTTTTCCACCAAAAATAGCCCGCAGACTATGAGGAACAACAAAAGCGGCTAAATAAATATGAGCAATAAGTACCAGTATCATAACAAGTGCCGATACATCGTGAATGGTATAGTATACCTCTTGATTCGCAAAGTGAGCACCACGATTTAAAGCCATAACAACTCCTGTTACTCCACAAGTTCCTGATGCAAGTATTGCTAACCAGAACAGGATTTTCTGTCCTGCATTGAACTTGCCCGCTGGAACATGTCCTTTAACACCACCTAAATAACCGCCGGCTTTCAGCAACCAACTGAAATCTCCTTTGGCAGGGAACATGAAGGCTACCCAGGATAAGAAGATACATACAACACCGACACAGGCTACATAGCCGAACCATGTATGCCATACCCTTGCCCATGGTCCTAAGGGGTCGTGTTGCCCCAAAAGGAAGAAGAAACCTGTAATCGCCAGGAATGTAACACTAATCATAACAACCGCATGGGCTATCCGTTCATAGCCACGGAAACGGAGGACATTCGGTTTTCCAACAGGAGTACCTTCTTTTCTACCGATAAGGACATAATGGACAAGGATTAGCAATAATTGTATAAGCACAATCCATGGAGCATATTTTTTCAATACGCCTTCACGCCATGCTCCTAATTTCAAGTTGGAAATATCATAGCCCAAAACACTCCACAGTGGAACATATTTTGGGGTACCATCTTCTGAGAATGGGTCTACAAGCATACTACCCATAAAGAACGAAGAATTTTCAGAGTGGCAATCTGTACAGCCTTTGGCACCATACGCACGGGTCGCTGGTTCTACACCGTGAGAGACAGTCCATTCTAATGGTTTTGCCATAGCCATGATAGATGGATATGCTTTGGGGTCAACCTGGACAATTTCTGCCTCATACGGCGAGCAAAGTCGCATCTCCACAGGTTTCCAAACTTGTTTAGGTTTATCCCAACTAAATTCACCGGGTTCTTCTTTTTGTTCGTATCTTGTAATTGCAATAAAAGGTTTGTTTTCACCAATACGATCCATATCTAAAAATTCACGGTCATAGGGATTGTCTCCACCTTTGACACTAACACGGAAAACAGTTGTCCCTCTCAGATAATACAAATCCTTGTCGCGTAATGATGGAACGGTCTGTTTAATCGCCCATGCGAACAATCCAATTTCCTCCTGAGAATTTACTTCTGGGAAGGTATCATTGTTATCATCATAGATTTTTAAGGGTCGAGTATCTGAGACGGCATATACTTTTACTTTCTCCTGAATAGCAGTTTTCAGGTTTGCTTCCATCTCTGCTAATTGCCGAACTTCTTCGGCTGTTTTTTTACGGTCTGCTGTATCTGCTGGAGCAGGTACTTGTGCCTGTAATGCCCCTGTATTTTCCGATGTAGATGTTTGCTGTGCCTGTTTGAAAGGATTTTCCGGAAGTGACGGGGAAACCTGTCCACTTTGGGGTTGTGCAGGATAAAGACGGAAACTGTATTCCTGTGATGTTAACCAATCATAAGCCTTTTTCATATCTTTAAGTAATACAGGACGAACTTCCTCTTTATCGAGATAAACCCAATATGCGGAAACCTGCGTATTTTGAGCATAGATTTTTCCGTCAGGTTTGCTTCTGCCTAAATCAAATGAAGATTCTATAATGGTTGCCCCAGGTCGTTTTGGTTGTGGAGTTGCTTTTAACTCCCGTATTTGTCCAGCATCGTAGGAGTATGCTTGATTACGGAAAACGACAACAGGAAAGGCTTCTTTTGCAGGACGAATTAATTGGGACAATGTAATTAGCATTAATCCACGGGCTTCTGAGTTTTCAAGTCCCTGTTTTTGCTGGACAAAATCGGCAACTTTAATATTTCCTTCGGGTAATTCTGTTAAAAATGCATCTTTATACAGTTTACGGATATTATCTTCATTGGAAATGATATATTCTTTGGCTTGCTGTAATTGTTCTCCTGTATAGGGAAAGATAAGGTTCGCATCGTCTCTACTACGCGACCAGCCCCAGAAAGCACCAAATTCAAAGGCTCCCCAATAAGTCATATCTTGAATTTCCGGTAAGGTCATCGCTTTACCTGTTAATGGGTCAATAATAGACACGGGTAAGAAGGGACGATGCGTTATATGACACGCGGTACAAGCTATCCGTTCCAGATGAAGTGGTGGTAGTCCTTTATGTTCAGGATACGGAGCCCCTTTCTCCTGATTGTCATGACATTTTTTACAGGATAAAGTTGTATTGTCTAAATCATCGCGAACCGTTTGTATGGAAGAACTTCCTTTTGCAAAATTATGGCGAATATCTCCGTGGTGGCAATCAATACATTTCAAACCTTGTTCTGTATGAACATCCTGCATATAGGGAGAGTGCCATGAAATCCCGCGTTTCTGGACACTGGACATATCATGGCAGAACATACATTGACGGTCTGTCGGACGGCGAATATGTAAGTGCACCGTTCCATCAGCACGGAAAAGGCTCTTGTTATAGTAAACTTTGGGCTGTTGTCCATCAATGGTTGAACCCCAAACAAAGCCAAAACCTGCTGCCGCAGTCGCTGCATATTCAAAATTCCACTTTTTAATCTGTTGAGCACGGACGGAATATTCATAATCTTCAAGGTGGCAAATAAAGCAATCCGCTTCAATAACACCTGTCTTTTCCCAGGGAGATTCATAGTAATCTCCATCTCCAAAGGAGCCTGTTAAAGGACTCGTTTTTTTCACTGTTTCATAATTTTTTCCTGAACGGTCATATTCAGCAGGTCCACCACCCGGATGGCAAACTCCACAATCCACTATCCAGTCAAAAGGAGTCATATCTACCTGTTCGGGGTTTTCAAAATGTTTTCCAACTAATTCCCGTTGATATAGTGAGAGCCATTTACCAAAAAAGCCCGGACTTTTATCCTTAGGAACTCCACTATTAGGGTCTGTTGGCGGATAAAGTTCATCTCTTCCCATTTGAAAATGATAACCATGAGTAATACGGTCATAAGGATGGCATGCTCCACAGGTCTGTTTCGTGCTTACTGCTCTGGGAATTCCTTGTTGTTGAACCGGTAGATTTGGGTCAACCGGTGTCCCATCTGCATTTTTTGTAGGGTCTATAACATCTCCGTTTTTATCCCTTAAATGGAAAGGAGGGCAGGAAAGAGGGAGCGTGCGAATAACTTTTGCGTTGGGAGCANGATTATTAATAACAAGGTCTCTGCCTATATATTTATCATAGTTTTCTATGATATTTTGTAAAGGTTCCGTTGAATCCTTTGCAGAAATAGAAAGGACGGGTAGAAAACCCAAAGTGAATACTAATAATAAAATACATCTTCTCCACGATTTGCTCATGGCATCACTTTCTCTTTTTATATGTTTATAATTTTATTGCTTTAATCTGTTCTATAAAAATTTATAACATTAACTAACCGTTGATGGGTCGGGAGTTGGAAAATCGAATGTATAGAGAGCCGGGTCTATCTCAACCATCCGTCTTTCCTCTATTGCCTGATAGCCCGCAAGAGCCATAATGGTAGCCCGTAACCCGACCATCTGATTCGCCTTCGGAACGCCTCCTTCTTTAATATCTTTTGCAAAACGGATAAATTGTAGTTGGTCAACGGAACGCGTATTATCTACAACAATCGGTTTGCCTTCTTGCAGGGCTTTATTGCTCAACTTCAAAGTTCCACCGGAAGTGATCACAGTTGCTGTTTGTTCTGCACTACCCGATTCACCCCAGGAAACTTTAGCGGTTGCTTCGGGATAGAAACTACCACCTTCTTCGCTCAATTCAATAGTCCCTTCATCTCCTTGTATTAATTCATTACATCCCTTCTTCGCATTGGCAGTAATACTGGAATATGCCAATTGGACTGTATAAGGTTGATTGATTGCCATTTTATCTTGATAACTACTACGAGCATTAATAGCACGATAGCCACGATTTTCGGGCGTAATATCAAATTCATAAATCATATTGATACTATCATGAATTTCGCGACCATCTCTCCAGTAATCTAAACTACCGCATCCATAAACCCGTCTGGGCATAGCATCTAAAAACCATGCAACGATATCTAATTGGTGAGTTGCCAACTCCGTTAATAAGCCTCGAGAGGATTCTTTATACAAACGCCAGTTCATATAGCGTTCTAAATCTTTAATAAAGCGTGCTTCTTGCGAGTTGAGTTTATGGTCCTTGTTAATCGGACGGCGCCAATCGTTATTACGGTGCCATTGGGCATCTATATGAACAATTCGTCCGATAGTCCCTTCTTCCCAAATCATCATTACGGCTTTGTTATACAATGGATTATATCTTCGCTGATGTCCTACCTGAACCCACTTACCCGTTTCGTGGCATTTCTTTACGATATCTCGTGCTTGTTCAATTTCATAACACATCGTCTTTTCACAAAATACATATTTGCCGGCACTCAGACTATCCATAGTTATTTGATAGTGCGTATGAAGTGGTGTTGCAATAACAACTGCATCCAGTTCTTCTTTTTCTAACATTTCCCGATAATCATAATAACTCTTCGGCTTAAAAGCAGCCAGTGCCTTTTGCCGTTGTTCCTCAGTTAGACCTTGCCCGGGTTCAAGTGCTATGCCTGCATTTGAAATCTGGGCTAATTGCACGGCTAACCGTTGATGGGGACCGTACGCGTCGCACACCGCAGTGATGACAATATCGGACGCACCCATCAGACCGTCTTTAATATGATAACTTCCCTGTCCACCACAACCCACGCAACCGACCTTTACCTTGTCGTTGAGGGCATAGGAGAACGGGGCTTTTCCTGCCATTACCATAAGTCCTGTGGCAGTGCTTGCTGTTTTGATAAAATTTCTACGAGAGACATTGGATTTCATGGCTATTCCTCGCTTTGTTTAAGGTTAATGTATTGTTTGTCTAATTTATTATTACTTTCAGACACTAAAAAAACTTTCACATCTGGGAATTTTTTACAATACTCTTGTGTTTTATCAACACCAAGCACAAAAAACGATGTGCTTAATGCATCACTTTCTATTGCAGTTTTACAAATAACTGTTGCACTCACAATATTATTATCTACAGGACGACCTGTTTTCGGATTAAATATATGACCATACTTTTTGCCTTTTCGTTCCAAAAATTGTTCGGAAACGGAAGAGGTAGAAAGGGATTCGTCATTAATTAAAAATTCTTCAATCGTTTCGTTTTTATTATAAGGCGAACGGATACCTATTTTCCAACCTGCTTGGTTAGGGGGTGTGCCAATTGCAACAATAGAACTTGTCCCTGAATGCAATATACCCGATTTTATTCCCTGTTCTTTTAGTATCGTTTTTGCACGGTCTAAAGCCAATCCTTTCCCTATTCCTCCAAAATCAAGACGCATCCCAGGAACGGTTAGTCCAATGGATTGTTCATCTCCATTTATGATTACTTTATCCATGCCTACTTTCTTCAATGCTTCTGAAATTTCATTATCCGAAGGAAGATCATCTCTATTTTTTCTATAAAAACCCCATAGGTCTAATAAAGGACCTACACTCGGGTCGAAAGCACCATTCGTGCGTTCCCAAAACCGTTTTGACCAATGGATAACCTCAAAAAGGTCATTGTTTACTTTAAGAATACCTGAACCAGCCGATTGATTTAATCGTGCAAGGTCATTGTCAGGCAAGTAATGGCTGATATGTTTCTCGAGACTATAAATAGCGTTAATAGCAGGCTCACATAAATTACGAACATCTTCCTCAAGCATGCCTTCGGATGGAGGATAGATAATAAAGACAAACTCCGTTCCCATTGCAGGAAAACGGATGGTTACAGGTTTTAATGCCTCCCCATATACAGAAATAGATAGGGTGACAACACTAAAATAAATAATTATTCCCGATAACAATCGTCTCAAAAGTAAAAAACCTTTATTTTAAAAAACGGAACTGAGATAGTAAAAGAAACCAATACTATATACAACGCCGCATAAAACAATAAATTCAGTCTATATAATATTACTACGAATTATGCTCCTGTTGCAAAAAAGAATCTTAACTATTCACTTTTTTTGAAAAAATTATTTATATTTACATGTGTATTTCCCCACAACATCATAAATAACCCTTGCTCTTTCAGATACCACTTATTGAAAAATATAAACATACCAATTAAAAAAAGATTATATATTTTGTTCCACCATCCTGTTAGTGAAAAAAGAAATGAAGAAAAATTTCCATTACCTTCTCCAATCACAGAAAATCGTAACCATGGAAAATAAATTGGTATTATTTCTTCATTTTTTCATAATCTTCACAGAGTTGTTTAAAGCGGTCGAGGATAGGAAGGCTTTGAGTGCATTCTTCTTCACATTGACGACATTGAGTACATTTACTCACAATTTCACGAATATCTTCAGTCCACCAATGCCATTTTAAGTGGTCCATTGCTTTCTCCGGTCCAAAAAGTAACCGATAGTTATAACTATCCATCAACCGCACAATAGGTATTTCCGCAGGGCAGCCTTCTTCACAATAGCCACATTGAGTACAGAAATCGTGCTGAACCTCTGCTATGTGTTTTTGCAACGACTCTATCTCTTCCATTTTCATTTGCTGGAACCGATTTACACTTTCCACAGCACTGTCCACATCTTGCACATTTCGAAAACCAACTAAAGCCACTGTAATTTCAGGCAAAGACAAATTAAATCGGATGGCGGCATCCAGAATAGTTTTGTCTCCCTCACGAATCAGGAAAGAAAACCGTTCCGGATATTGCGTTATTATTCCACCACCAAGGCTATTCATAGTAACCACTCCCATGCCCCGCTTATATGCTTCTACTGCACCCGGATAACGGAGTGAAAAATTAACAGCATTCAACCCAATTAAAATACCCTCAAACAAACCCTCTCCCTGGTCCAACATCTCCGCTATCTTCCCATGCTCCAGATGGGTAGAAACGCAAATATGCTTGATTAAACCCTCTTCTTTTAACTGTTGAAATCCCTTTAAAACACCTTTTTTCTTCCGTTCGGGCAAATCTTCCGGGTGAANCAAACACCATACATAATAAATATCAATATAGTCCAGCCCTAACCGGTCTAAACTACGCATACAGGCTTCGCGGATATCCTTCGGATTATCCGCCATTGTTTTGGAGCATACAACAAAACTATTTCGCGGCTTTTTCATCTGCTTAAAAGCATATCCATAGATTATCTCGCTCTGGTCTTCACAATAAGAAGGAGCCGTATCAAAAAAGTTAATCCCCAATTCATACGCACGGATAAGGACCTCCGCCATCTTCTCTGTTTTATGAGGTTCCTCAAACCGCATACCCCCCATACCTAATCGCGACACTTTTAAACCCGTTTTGCCATATTCTGTATAAAGCATAAAAATACTCCTATCGTTTTAGCGTATCTAACAAGGGGAAATTCCACCATTAAAAGGTGAAATAAAACATCATATATTTATATTATAAACAATAATGTACATGATTTTTAATTATAGGATTTACTTTCATGGTTAATATTTTTCTCACACTGTCCTTAAGTTTTTGTTTGGGTAGCACTTCAATATTACTTATTCAAGAGAAGCTACCCGAGACAATCGAAAATTGGAATAAGGACCTCAAAATATTAGAGTTTGGTCCTGAAAATTTGTTTGATTATATCAACGGCGATGCCGACCGTTATCTCCCCTATAATTTTCAAAAACTAACTGTTGTGTTCTATAAAAATAAGAACCAACCCGAAGAGGAATTGGAAATACAAATTTACCAGATGAAAACTCCATTAGATGCTTTTGGTATTTATTCCGTGCATCGGAACCGAGATAAAGAAATTTTTCCTTATGGAAATGATGGGACAATAGGACAAAATCAAGCGATTTTCTATCAATCACAATACTTTATTAAGTTATCGGGCAAACAATTACAAAATTCATCATCCTCCCTTGAACTTTTTGGAAAGGCTATATCTCAACTTTTACCCTCAGAAAAACTCAATTCACCCGAATTAGAATGCATCAACATGCCCGAAAAAGTCGAGAGGAGCGAATGCTATTTAGCCAAAGATGTTCTGGCACAAAACTTCTTTCCACGCGGTATAACTGCTTTGTTCAAAACAAGCAAGGGCAATGCCACTGCATTTATAGTCATGTTCGAAAACAATGAGAAAGCAAAAAAGGGTTGGGAAGATTATAAAAATTATCTGGATGAAATTGGTGCTGAATATCAAACGGAACAGGAAGAAATCCAAATCACGGCTCCCACTTCTGAAATCGCTATCACAACCTTATATAAAAATCGAATTATTGGCTTATGGTTGCCTGATGGTAATATTCCAGAACTAAAAGACATCCATTCCAAAATAAAATTGTGTTTCATAGAAAAAACAAAAGCGGATACAAGTAAGTAATTAAAACACTTATATGAACTTAATAAGGCTCCTTTTAAAATCTTTTCTTTTCTATGTTGTTATCCCTCTACTTTTACTTTCAGGCATAGAATTATTTTTACGCTATGAAGGGTGGGGAAAAAATCTTTCCCCATGGATCGAACATACAACGGAACAAGGAAAGGTATATACCAAAAATCTTGATTTCTATCAACAGTTCTTCGAACATCCCGTTGATCCGGGCGAATTTGAACCCTATATCACAGCAATTAAACTTCCTAAACCTCAAGGCACTATCCGCATCTTCGTTTTTGGTGAGTCTGCGGCATTGGGCTGGCCTGATGCGAAGTATGGATTCGGTAAATTTTTAGAAGCCATGTTAAATCAAATGTATCCCCAATACCATTGGGAAATTTTTAGTTTATGTTTTGCTGGAATTAACTCCCATGTATTACGCTATGTTGCCCAAAACAGCCTTTTTTTACAGCCCGATATAGTATTAATTTACATGGGCAATAATGAAGTCCATGGTACTTTTGGGCTGCTTCATGATTTTAAAAACTCCATTCCCCAACCTCCCTGGCTTGTTCAACTACAAATTCAAATCCAAGATCTATATCTCACACAAAATCTAAAAAGAATCCCATTATTTCGAAAGAAATCTGTTTCTCATTCTCAAATTCGCTTTGACAATCCCAACTTGACCAAAGTGAATAATTATTTTGAAAACAATCTTAAGGCTATCATAGACACATTTATAAGCCGAAAAATACCGGTATTCGTAGGGACGATGGCTTCTAATCTTCGCGACTGGCCTCCCAAAGATTCCTATTTCAAGGAGAACATCAGCCAGGAAGTGATATCCTTGTGGGAAAAACTAATTGACAGTGGAATAGAAAACCTTATTAACGATAATGTTGAAGAGGCAAAAAAGAATTTGAAAAAATCGTTTGAAATTGACAATTCACCAGCACTACCTTATTTCCTATTGGGCTGGTGTTTTATTGCAGAAAAAAATTATGAAGAAGCTCGCAAAAACTTTATCGAGGCAAGGGAGAAAGACGGATTTGGCTTTGTGCGCTCTAAACAATTTATAAACGAGACTATAGAAAAAGTAACAAAAGAGTATGGAGAATCAAATAGGGTATTTCTTGTGCCTGTGGAACAAGAACTTGCTTCTTATGCGTTTGCAGGTACTCCAGGAAATGATATGTTTACTGATTCATGTCATTTTAACTTCAACGGAGCATATCTAACCGCTTGTGCCTACTTAAGATATATTATAGCCCATTGCATTCCTACTTTCTCACTTAATATTTCAAACCCCCATAACATCCCTATTACCACCTATGATGAAGCAAAACTACTTTTAGGTATCCCAGCAAATGAAAATGAATTCGTTGGAAAATTTATGATTAATTCTAATCTCGATGCTGTAATCAATTATCCAACTATTAGCCAAGCAAAAGATATGAGAAATTTTTTAACTCTCATGCATCAAAGATTCTTACCCAACTCTTTAAAAAAAGATTCTCCTTTATCCGGGACTTATGATTTTTCTGTTATGGAGTTCTTGGTATACCATTTTGACTTCTTTGATAAACAAAAACCTTATGGTCTCATTATCAAATACTTAGAAGCTTTAAAGATGTTAGGTGCTTTTCGACAAGGAACAGAAATAATAGAAAAGTTATTAAAAGATAAAGGAAACGATATAAATTATTATTACCTTGCCATTGATTTTTATTTAAATAGCAAAAATTATTCTCAATTAGATACCTTGCTCCAGAAATTTCAACAGAATTATGCTTTTCACGATATTTCAGAATATAGACTCAAATATGCAATTCTTAAAGAGGATTGGAACGAAGCAATAACATTAAGCAATAAAATTATTTCGAATCCATTTAACTCCAGCACGAAAAAGGCACTGTTTCAATGTTTTCTTATAGAAAAAAATCACACTTTATCTTCGGATGCAAAATTTCAGCAATGGAAATCCATATTACAGAAATCTCAATGGTCCTGGGATAGTTTTGATTTTGTTTACCAGGCTGCCAAAAAATTGGGGAAAGTTGATGAATATAAAAAAATGCTTATCGAGATTGTAAATGACAAACCAACATCACCCTTCCCCTACAACTTCCTCGCTTTCATTTATGAAGACGAAGGAGAGATCTCCCGAGCAATAGAAATGACTCGACAAGCCATTTCTATTTCAGTCAAAGAAGTTAGTAACTATTACGAACTCTCACGACTACTTACATTAGAAGCAGAACAATTGTTTGATAATGGGAAAGTGGAAGAAGCAAATAATAGGCTTGAAGAAGCCGTAAAAAGTTTCCCTTATTATCTCCCTGCATGGAACCTCCTCATAGAAACCTGTAAAGTGATAGGAGATGAAGAAGGAACTTCGCAAAAAATTTATGAATATAACCAAATTCAAAACAAGGGAATTATGAAACATCTTTGGGAGATAATCTATTAAGGAAGTATATGTCCTCATTTAATGTTCTTTGGATAATCAGTGATGAATTCAGGGCAGATTGCATCGGTTATTTAGGAAACTCCATCATAAAAACACCTAATTTAGACAACTTATGCAAAGAAAGTGCTGTTTTCTCCAACTGCTTCGCTCAGGCAGCTCCCTGTGCACCCAGTCGCATGTGTATGTTTACAGGGCGATACATGTTTTCTCACGGGTGTGTCTGGAACAAAACCCCTTTACGGTGTGCTGAAGAAAACATCGCTTTTTACCTAAAAAACTATGGCTATACTCCTACTTTAATTGGCTACAATGACTATGCCAAGGACCCGGATATTCTTCCTCCCAATCATCCTCATCGCTCTTCATTAAGTTATGAATATGCTTTACCCGGGTTCAATCACTTATTCCAACATGAATATGATTCACCCGAATGGTATGCCTACCTGAAAGAAAAAGGGTATCCGCAAGAACTATGTAATCGCGAATATATGTGCCAACCCGATGTCCCATCGGAGGGACACGGAGAACATCTCGCGGAATATTATCCCGCTCGCTATAAATCGGAACATAGCGAATGTAGGTTCATTACAGAAAAAGCGATTGAATATATTGACAGTCAAAAAGATACCCCCTGGTTCTTAAGTCTAAATTATATAAAGCCTCACAGCCCCAATTTATGCTCTGACCCATACCATAAACTCTATCAGAATACCGTATTTCCTCCTCCTATACGAGCCGAATTGGATTACTACCAAAACGACCCTTACTTCAAAAGATTGGGGAAAGATGCTTGCAATTCCCTTATTAACCCAACACATTTACAAGATTTTCGTTCTGCTTATTATGGCATGATAACCGAATTGGATTTCAATTTAGGAATATTATTTGATTACTTAAAGACCCACAATTTGTGGAATAACACTTTACTCATCTTTACTTCTGACCATGGGGAACATCTTGGAGACCATTTCCTAACAGGTAAATGTCATTATTTCGATAGTGCCTATCATGTCCCATTAATTATCCATGACCCATCAGAACAAGCTAACGCTACTCGGGGACAGGTAATAGATGATTTAGTGGAACTAATTGACATAGCACCTACAATTTGCAATTACCTTAATATCCCCTCTTATTCCCTTTTTCAGGGAATAAATTTATTGCCTCGTATCCATAATGATATGCTTGCTATCAACCGCAAAGCCGTATTTTATGAGTATTACTATTACTCCCATCTTACTCCGGAAGAACAGGAAAAAACAGAAGCGGAAAAGTGTTTGATTTGTGCGGTTCGCAATACAAAATATAAATGTGTCTTTTTTGGAGAGGACATATTACCACCCCGACTTTTTGACATTTCTCACCCTCATGGAGAATTAAATAATTTAGCAGCGGATGAAAAATACCAACATCTCATACCCCATTATCTATCATTACTTTTACGCTGGAAAATGCAAAATGCAGATTGGCGTATGGAACGCTGGGCAAGACCATTGAGACCTTATGACGATTAATTTTTTTGCCTGATTTGCCCGACCTATCAATTAAAAATCAACCTTTGCCCCATATTACGAGGCAAAGGTTGAAGGCAATCAAAGACTTTTAAGTATCAACTATTCACACAATTCAAAAATTCCAGCGGCACCCATACCTCCACCAATACACATAGTCTCCAGCCCCCATTTCACGCCACGACGGCGCATTTCATACATCAATGTGCATGCAAGTTTAGTGCCGGTGCAACCTAATGGATGTCCAAGAGCAATAGCACCTCCATTGACATTTACTATATCCGGATTTAAGCCGAGGGTTTTAATAACATAGAGTGTCTGAGAAGCAAAC
Source organism: Candidatus Hydrogenedens terephthalaticus JGI OTU-1 (assembly GCA_000493945.1). Taxonomy (GTDB): domain Bacteria; phylum Hydrogenedentota; class Hydrogenedentia; order Hydrogenedentales; family Hydrogenedentaceae; genus Hydrogenedens; species Hydrogenedens terephthalaticus. The sequence goes on along the minus strand of AWNW01000035.1, from coordinate 12,933 downwards.
GCTTCATTGCACTCTACCAATCCGATATCTTCCACTTTAATTCCGGCTTGACGACATGCTTCTTGAATGGCAGGAATCTGAGCAGGTCCTAAGTATCCCGGGTCCCCAGCGCCAACGGCGTATCCCCTTAACCGTGCCAACGGTTTTAAGTTGAACTCTTTTACAATATCCTCACTCACAATAACAGTTGCAGCCGCACCACAACTGGTTTGACTTGCATTTCCTGCTGTTGTAACACCTTTTCCTGCAGGACCCTGAAATGCCAACTTCAGCTTGGCTAATCCTTCAAGTGTCGTATCCGCTCGCGGACCTTCATCTGTATCAAAAATAAAGGTCTTACCATCCAAACCTTTTACTTCTATCGGAACGATTTCTTCTTTGAACTTACCTTCTTTAATTGCTTTCACTGCTAATTGATTGCTACGCAAAGCCCACTGGTCGCATTCTTCGCGTGTAATACCAAAATCATTAGCGACATTATCGGCACATTGTCCCATAGATGTGTAGGCACGCGGATTTTTACGGATTAAACTGGGGTTCGGGCATGTCTTATTTCCACCCATTGGAATCACACTCATGGATTCCACACCACCCGCAATACCTACATCCAACATATCGCATTCAATCTTTGAAGAAAGAATTGCCATAGTGTCCAATCCCGAAGAGCAAAAACGATTTACGGTCTCGCCAGAAATGGTGTCCGGCAAATCGGCAATTAATAAACCGATACGACCGACATTCATCCCTGCTTCGGCTTCAGGGAACGCACAACCGATTATGCAATCCTGAAACCGCTCGGCGGGAATACCGGACCGTTTTACAACTTCTCGTAATACTGCCGCTAATAAATCATCCGGGCGAACATGTGCAATGGCACTTCCTTTTTTGGACTTGCCCACGGCAGTTCTACATGCTGCTACAATATATGATTTTTCCATATATAATCCTCCTTACAACTTTAAGGTTAATTCCGCAATGGTTTACCTGTGGTTAACATGTGTTGAATTCTTTGTTGTGTTTTTTCTGTTCCACAAAGACTGCAGAAGGCTTCGCATTCTAAATCAAGCAGGTCTTGTTCCGTTATCGGTGTTCCTTCTGCACGGTCACCACCGGTCAGGATATAAGCCACCTTGGTTGCGATAAGCATATCGTGTTCTGATGCAAATCCGGCTTCTTTCATACCCCATACCGCCGCTTCGAATGCCGCACGAGGTGTCTCACCCAATGCCCATAATCTTGGCGGACGTGGAGGACGATAACCAGCCTGTATTAGACTTAAGCATACATTCTTCGCTCTACCTACTTGAAGTTCAAAATTCGGCTCGATTATATCCGTGGGTCTTAAGTATCCCAATTCAACAACCTCTGCACCGCTGGTACCGACCTTCGCCATAGCAATATCTTCAAATGAACGACGAATAAATGGGAATGGGTCTGCATTTACTCCTTCCGGCACCAATTCCAGAGCACGAACTGTCATTTCCTTCGTTCCGCCACCCGCGGGAATAACTCCGACGCCAGCTTCTACCAGACCCGCATAAGTTTCACCCGCAATCACACATTTTGCAGCATGCATACAGATTTCAAGACCACCACCGAAGGTGTAATGATGCGGTGCTATAACCACCGGCTTGGAACAATATTTCATCCGCATGTTGGCTCCCTGCAAACCACGCACCATCGCTTCAATAGCACCCCAATCCTGTTGCATAATTTGTCCCAAAATAAGGAACAGATTGGCACCGGCACTGAAATGCGGTCCCTGGTTCGCAACGACCATACCCTCATACTTGCCATCTTCTAAAAGGTCTACTCCTTTGCTCAACATAGTAACAATATCCGCATCCACTGCATTCATCTTGCAATGGAACTCACAGCAGATAATCCCGTCACCAATGTCAATCAAACTGGCACTATCGTTTCTATCAATCTCTTTATTGGGCTGTGCTTTGACCGCTGCTAAACGAATCTCTTTCGGGTTCTTGGGTACCGGCTTATAAGACTCCGTAGCCACATCAAAGTAATAATCCACACCATTCTCTGTCTTATAGAAGGAATTTCCGCCTGCTTCTTTCACTGCTTTAGCAATTGCCGGTAATTCAAACCCTTCGGCTTCCATTCGTTTGCAAACTTCTTCAAAACCTAATAAATCCCAGGTTTCAAAGATTCCTGCTTCCCACGCAAATCCCCACTTCACCGCATTATCAATGTTTACAATATCATCGGAAATTTCAGGGATACGGTTCGCTGCATATTTGGCTACATTAGCAAATAACTTAAATACAAATTTGGAGCCTTTATCCTCACTAAAATGCATGATCTTCAATTTTTCAGCGAGGTCTTCAATACTGCGAACCGCACCTGTGCATTCAAACTTCGCTTTAACGGGATCGCGATATTCGACGGTATCAGGGTCAATTGCCTGAACAATCGCTTTTCCTTTTTCATCTTTTTTATCGGTCTTCTTATAGAAACCACTGCCCGTCTTATTACCCCATAATTTTTTCTCCACCATCTTCTCGACCCAATCAGGCATCTTAAAGTAATCTCTGCATTCATCATCCGGGCAACCATCGTATACATTCTTCACAACCTTCACAAAGGTATCTAAACCGACCAAATCGGCTGTGCGGAAGGTTGCCGAACTGGCATGTCCAATAGCCGGTCCTGTCAAAGCGTCAATCTCCTCAACCGTTAAACCTTCCTTCGTCATCTCATGCAATATATAAGACATAGTAAAGGTCAAAATACGATTGGCGATAAAGTTCGGAGTATCCTTTGCGTAAACAATCCCTTTGCCTAAAACATTCTCACCAAACCACGCCATAGTTTCAACCACTTCAGGAAGGGTATCCGGTCCCGGAATAAGTTCTAACAATCTCAAATATCGCGGAGGATTGAAAAAGTGAGTTCCCATAAAATGCTGACTCATCTCTTTGGGCATATCCTTCGCCATAGCACGAATCGGAATACCACTTGTATTGGATGTAACAATGCTTCCCGGCTTACGGTGTTGAGCAACCTGGGCATATACCTGCTTTTTAATGTCCAGGTTTTCCATCACTACTTCAATAATCAAGTCGCAATCTGCTATCTTATGCATATCATCCTCAAAGTTACCTGTCTCTATCATATTGAGATAACTTTTGCTGTACAGAGGAGCCGGCTTCGCTTTCAGCAGATTTGCTTTGTTACCCTCGACCAGCGCATTTCTTTTTTTAGGATTCTTCTTTTCATCCTCAGAGAGGTTCGGAGTTACTATATCCAGCATAATGCTGGGAACTCCACAGTTGGCAAGGTGTGCTGCGATAGCCGCACCCATAACGCCAGAGCCTAAAACCGCTGCTTTTCGAATTTCCCTCATGGATTTTTTACTCCTATCACTGGGTTTAATGTTTTAATTTTACGGACAATGTATACTTACCGTTCGTTATACAACATTTATAATACTATCTGCAAATCAAAATTGCAAATTTTTTTCCCTATCCCAAGAAATACCTTCTATTTTTAGTTTTATTGATTTATATCAATCAACTTTTAGCAATTTTATAATAATGAAATTAAACCTTTAAATTCCCTTTCAAAAAAATAGGCTCTATAAAAATTATAGAGCCTATTAAATTTTTCTATTGCGATTTTTGTTATTCTTTTTCCCAACCATATTCAACACGCGGCATAGGCTTGCCTTCTCTTTGCAGATGACGCAATTCTTTATAACTTATTAGTTCTATTCCCAGTGATTTGATGTATTCTCGCGTCTCTGGCTTGCAGAAGAAATCCGTATCCGCAGTTCTACGAGCAGCCGAACCTGTGGTAGCCTTCATTTCTGGCGTTAATTCACCACAATGGATATAAATTTCGGACACCTTTCCTGCGGGGATTTGTGCCAATCGCTCTTTCCACCAACTTTCCGTTGCTTCGATAGTCGGTGGGTCATCCATAAACAGTTCGTCAGGATGTAAAACTCCTAACTCATCTGCTTTGTCTATCAAATATTCGCCACCGTATTTTTTCATTAATTCACGACCTGCCATACGACAAGGGAGATTGTAATCTTTTGCTATCTTGATATATATCTCATGGTATCCCGGTGCATATTGCATTGTTCCCATGTGTGAGTCTATATGTGTTACATCAATTCCTGCTGCCAATGCTTTATCTATTTGTGCACGAACTTCTTTTTCGGCTTCTTCAGGCTTCGCATTCAAATATACGAAAGGCACATCGGCATAGAAATAACCCATCTCATCGCATAAACTGGGAACAGCCGTTCTTCCTAATACAGGACCCCATTTATATTTGCCCCATTCACTGGTTAATGTCGTATGAATACCTATACTTGCTTTTGGATTTTCTTTTATTAAACTTACGGCTTCGGGAAACCATGGGCAAGGAACCATTACTGTGGCTGATGTAACGCCACCTACCCTCAAAGCTCGAATAGTTGCCATATTGGTTGCATGATTCATCCCAAAGTCATCCGCATTAATAATCAAAACTTTAGTATTCGGCGGAAATCCCAACCGTTCCACCAGAGGAATCTTTTTTGGTTTGTCCTGGGCAAAAACTGAAACAGTAACCGCAAAACATGTAATAAAAGACAAAATAAACAAAACCTTGTTTCCCATAAAAATACTCCTTCTATTATGTTGAAATAGTTTGAGTTATACTTTCGTTAAAATTATAGTTAGATGTTTGACTTATCTGAATACTATTTCGTTTTAATTTTTTATTTTCTGGAAAATAGAATATCATAATTATATAAAATTCTTAACAAAAGGATATATTATGACGAAAAAGAATATTTTCCTTGCTTCTCTTTTCCTATCTATCTTTCTTTTTTCTATTACAACAAACACAATAGCCCAATGGCAGAAGCCAACTCAAGGACCTGAAATAAATTATAAAGTCTTTTCTGAATATGAAAGTATAAAGCCAGAACTCCCAGTAAAGATAGCCTTACAATTTCAGTTAGAATCGGAATGGCATATCAACAGTAATAAACCTCTGGACGAATTTCTGATTCCTACCGAACTTATATTTGAAGAAAATCCTTTTGTCCAGGTAAAGAAAATTATTTATCCTCCTTCTAAGGAAGTAAAATTATCCTTTTCTGAAGAACCTTTATCGGTTTTTGAAAATAATTTCTTTGTGGGTATTGAACTTATTGTTTTATCTAATACCGAAAATAAAACTTTAGTAGAATTAACGGGGTCTTTGAAATACCAACCCTGTAATGACCGACAATGCCTCCCTCCTTCGTCTATCCAGGTCAAAATATCTTTGAATATCAGCGATAACCCTATTCTTGCGAATGATGAAACACAACAAAAAATAAAAATGATACAGTGGGACAAAGCCGAATCCCTTCTTGAAACAAAAGCAGTCCAACAAGAAAAAGTCTCTGATACAACATCGCCATCACAAATAAATACCTCGGTTATTTCAAATAAAAATTGGGAAGAACTTATAAAAGATTTTCGTGTAGTATCCCGATTAGATGGCTATGCGAATCGAGATGAATTTATCCGATTTATAGAATCTGCTGAGCAAGAAGGTATACCTTCAGTCTCAAAAAAAATTAACCGCAGTATTATCTCTCTGCTTTTTATTATTCTCATAGGTGGGCTTGCATTAAATCTTACACCCTGCGTTCTTCCTGTCATTCCATTAAATCTGGCAATTATTGGCGCCGGGGCACGGGCGGGTTCACGCATACGCGGTTTCTTATTAGGTTTAGCCTATGGATTGGGCATCTCCCTTGTCTATGGTGGATTGGGGATTGCGGTCGTTTTGGGTATTTCCAAAACATTTGGAGCCATCAATTCAACCTATTGGTTCAATGGATTAATAACCTTACTATTCCTTATATTAGCATTAGCTATGTTTGACTTTATTAATATTGATTTTTCTCGATTCCAATCTTATGTCGGTGTTCGCAGAAATACAAAAGGAAGTTTTTTTGTCGCTTTATTCATGGGTGGAGTATCTGCCCTATTAGCAGGGGCTTGTGTGGCTCCTGTGGTCATATCCACAATATTGCAGGCACAGGATTTATATAGTCAGGGTTATTCTTCCGCTCTCTTCCTACCTTTGTTATTAGGCGTAGGAATGGCTTTGCCCTGGCCTATATTAGGTGCTGGGATGACCCTTCTGCCCAAACCCGGCAAATGGATGGAATATGTAAAATACGCCTTCGGTGTGTTCTTACTTTGTCTCGCAGCATATTACGGATATACCACCTACACATTATTAAATGCCAGAGACATCTCAACAGCGCAAATCACAGAAGGCTGGCATACCTCATTAGCAGAAGGATTAAACGAAGCAAAAACAAACAATAAACCTGTTATCATTGACTTCTGGGCAACATGGTGTAAAAATTGTCTTGTTATGAATAAAACAGTTTTGCCCGACGAAACCGTCCAACAGAAACTCAATCATTTCATCCGAATTAAATATCAGGCTGAAAATCCAAACGAAACAGAAACCCGAAAAGTCCTCGACCATTTTGAAGTTTTAGGGCTACCTACTTTTATAATATTGAAACCTAAACAAAATTAATCTATGAAGGCTATCTTTTACCAACTACTAATAGAGCACTTCTTTACAATAATCGGTTTTTTATTTGCCGTTTTCCTCATTCTCAAAATCATCAGTGAACATCGCCGACCCGGAGGCGCTATATCCTGGGTCATCGCTATTATTTTTGCCCCTTATATCGGCGTTCCTCTTTATTTCATACTCGGAAGCAGAAAAATAGCAAAAAAGATAAACAGGAAAGAACCCCTTTACTCTACAAGCACAGCAAAACCAGAACAACCTATAAAAAATCCCATTGAACGCATCCTTTTATCCTCAGGTATGCCACCCATACGCCGTATCCATTCAGTCTCCTTCTCATTCGATGGTATTGAAGCCTATAACAAACTAATTGAAATCATAAAAGAAGCCAAAGAATACATCTACTGCACTACTTTCATTTTAGGGAAAGATAAAACGGGATTAAGTATCATAAACACATTAGCGGAAAAAGGAAAACAAGGCGTTCGTGTCCATTTGCTATTAGACAGTCTCGGTTGCCTAACCATTACAAAAAAAATACTGGAACCACTTATACAAGCCGGAGGCGAAGTAAGTTTCTTCCTACCTGTTCTCCCCTTACGCAGAAAATGGTCTGCAAACCTTCGCAATCACAGAAAAATTGTCATCGTAGATGGAAATATAGCCATGGTAGGTGGAATGAACCTATCCGACAATTTCATGGGACCGACCCCTTCCTCCAATCGTTTTTTGGACAATGCCGTTTTCCTCCAGGGAGAAGCCCTATACGATATAGAGCAGATATTTCGTAGCGATTGGTATTTCACCACAGAAAAAGAGCTGCCTGAACCCAAAATTTCCTCATTCACATCAGAAACGAAACCTCTCCCCAGTCTTGTCCAGGTAGTAGCCAGCGGTCCCGATGTCCCTGAAGACACACTACACGACGCTATACTAACCGCTTGCATGGAAGCCCGAGAACGCATCTGGATTGTAACACCTTACTTCGTGCCTGACGACCCTATCCTGAAACTACTTAATCTCCAGGCACGCGCAGGTGTAGATGTCTCTATCATCCTACCCGAACATTCAAACCACAGATTGGCTGATTTCGCACGCGGTCCCGCCCTACGCGAACTAATAAATAGCGGAGCACATATCTGGTTTTACGAAAAAGGAATGGTTCACTCCAAACTTCTCATATTCGACCGTTTCCTTGCCGTAACAGGCTCGCCCAACCTCGATATACGCAGCATGTACCTGAACTTTGAAATTGCCCTATTCCACTATTCCCCCAACGAAATTGATGCCATTGCCGGCTGGATATACCAACTCATGAACAACTCCCGATTCATCGCCGAGCTCCCCGCCAATTCCTTACAAGCCCACCTCGAAAACTTAAGCCTCCTCATCGCCCCCCTCATTTAAAACTTTAAATCACCTATAAAAACGGATAAAATATTACTTTACAAAAGAATACCAAAAAAAGGATGGCTCCTATGGAAAATGAAAAAATTTTTAGTTTCGACATTGGCACAGGTAGTTTAGGCACCTGCATTCGTAAAGGAAGTGAAATTGAATTATTAGATGTAGAAACCCTCCCCAGTGATTTTGCCACAGTAAAAGAAGCACGCGAACGAAGAAGACAAATCCGAACACGAATTGCACATAAGAAAAGAGAAGAATGGTGGAAAGAACACGCACAAAAAGCAGGTATTGAAGTGTTAGAAACAGGTCATCTGAATGAAAAGGGAGAATATATTAAACCCGATACTCGATTAACTCGAGAATTTCAAAAAAAAGGAGACCCAACTATTTATAACTCCCTTTTACTTCGCATCGCTCTTCTTCATGGCAAAAAATTAGAGGGATGGCAAATCTATAAAGCCATCTGGTCTGCCATTCAACGAAGAGGATACGACATCAACCTTCCCTGGAAATCAAAAATAAAAGAGGCTAAAGAAGAAGATAACGAAGAGCAACAATCCGACAAAAAAAGAAAGAAAAAAGAAAAGAAGGCAAACAACGAAGAAAATGATGAAAAGCAGGTTGAAGAAGCAGTCCAAAAATATAAAGAGGAAATGAAGAAATGCTTTGGAGAAAAACAAGAATTTTATTATCCCTCATTTTTTGATGCTTTTAGATTAGGAATATGGGACCCCGATGATTCCGAAAACTACTCAAAAACAATTGATGAAAATGCAAAACCCATCCGAAACAAGTATGGAGAAATTTCAACTATTGCTCCCGCAGAAATGGTGGATAAAGAACTAAAACAACTTCTCGTTCAGGCAGGGAAACAATACCCCTATATTGAAAAAAATTTAAATTATATCCTCTATGGACCTACCGGCTGTAAATATGGCGCCTATCTTTTAAAGGATTACCGTAAATATATGGGTAGGGATGTAGAATGGCAAGGATTACTATCCCAAAAGACACCCCGTTTTGATAACCGCATCGTGTATAAATGCCGACTAATACCCAGACTTAATGTATGCAAACGAAAAGATCCATTATGTAAAGAAATAACATTCCTGATGAAACTAAAAAACTTCCGATATGTAGAAGCAGAAACCGGCGTAGAAAAATCTCTCACACCAAAAGAAATTTCAGAACTTTTCGAAACGCATAAAAATAATTTTCATATTGCGGAATCTAAATTAAAAAATTATCTTCAAAAAAAATTAAATGGTATTGTTCATCCTTCCTTCAAAACCATCGAAGCCCCAAAAGAAAAGGGAAGAGCCAGTTTTTGTAGACCCGCTATGAAAATTATTAAAGATATTATTCTATCCGGCAAATCACCACATGAGTCATATCAAGAATATATTTCAAACAACCAAAACACAGACCCTAAAAAGGGACTTATCAACGAAGATTATAAATTCTTATTAGCAATGCCTGATTCATGGGACAAATTCCATATCCCTGACACCCGAGAAGAAGAAGCCCAACTTGACGAGGAAGAAAGAATAAAAAAGATCCATGAAATTTTCTCCAAAATTTCTAATCCCGTAGTAAGACACCGTCTTTTACTTTTCTACCAAAAATTACAAAAAATCAAAGAAAAGTTCGACGAACCCGACAAAATTGTGCTGGAGTTTGCAAGAGACCCTGAAAATACTATCGCTGGTAAAAAGAAAAAAGAACAAATAATGAAACAACAAAAAGAAAATGAAAAAATAAATAAACAAGTAAGAGATAAACTAAATGACCTAAAAGAACATGGTGTCCAAATTGAAGGTAAAAAGGCATTCCTTAAATTAAAATTATGGATGGATCAAGGGGGTAAAGATATATATCAGCATGCAAGAGACCCCTACTCTGAAACTAATATTCCCGCCACAGAAATAAACAATTGCGAGATTGACCATATCGTTCCACGAGAAAAAGGAGGACCCGATGCTTACTACAACCTTGTGTTAACATCAAGAGCCAATAATCAGGCAAAAGGGAAACAAACACCCTACGAATGGTTAGGAAAAGACATTACACAATGGAATAAATTTATTGATTATATAAGTAGTTTTAACAAGTCAGAAAAAAACAAAGGAGACAAAAAAACAGACAAATTTGGTTTACCAAAGAAGAAAATAAGATTACTCATTTCTGATAATCCTGAAGAGCTATTAGAAAAATATACTCATTTGGCAGAAACCGCTTATATTTCCAGACTCGCCCAAAAAATATGTCATCTATTTTTTGGATGGGAACAATTAACAAAAGGTTCCGAACGAAAAGTATTCGTAGTCACGGGAAATTTTACCTCCCGAATTCGAAATATTTTTGAATTAAATCAGATTTTAGAGGGAGAAGAAACAAACGAAGAGGATTCAAATAGCGAAACTAATGATCAAGACGAAAGCACCGATTCAAAACAAAACAAGAAAAAGAAAAATCGTGATAATCCAAGACACCATGCTTTAGATGCTCTTATAATATCAATCACACCCGAAATTAAATTTAACCCTGAAAAGGGTAAAGATGAATATCCCACCTGGTTCAATAAAGACTTTTGCATAGAAAAATTAGAAAAATGTTTGCCCCTTAAAATTCGTTTCGTTAAACCAAAACTTGCCGAAACTATCTACGGATTAAGAAAATACATAGATGATAATGGAAAGATAACAGATGATTATGTCTTCGTAACAAGATTTGGAACCGGAACTGATATTAGAGATTATTTAAAAATTTTCAGCAAGAAAGCAGAGGAAAGAAAAAAATATAGAAATTACATCAAATCAATTTACAGCTCTAAAATAAGAAAAGACTTTGAAAACAAATTAAAAAATAATCCTACGAAAGAAGAATGGGAGATATTTTTACACAACTACCGTGCTGGTGGAAAACCCAAAAAACTATTACTTATTGAAGGCGAAAAAATTAAATCTGAAGATGTAGAAAAGTTCTTGAAAGGTGAAATAAATAATTTGGGCGAATTCATTAAAGGAAAAATGCCAGGACAATATTTGAAACAAAAAAAGGAATCACATGGCTATTTCGTTGTTAAAAATAATAAAGGAAAGTGGGAACGCATACCTATCTATGTATTCGAATCCCCCTATAAAAAGAAAAAAGAAATTTTAATAAGATATAAAGATAAAGAAATTTATTTCTTCAAATCAGGAATGATTGTTGAAATCAAAGAAAGTTTTAAATATCAAAAAAGAATAAAAAATAACACAGATAAAAAAGATTCTACAATTATTGTAGATAAAGGAAAATATTATTTGAATACAATCAACGAAACAAAACAATGTAAAATAACACAAATTGATGGTAAAGAAATTACACTTCAATTAGATACTCTGATGGATTTAGGTAAAATGCGACCTGCACAAAACATATTATAAAGATGTCCTATCATATTATTCATATACTCCAGCATAATAGTTATTTATCAGTTGACCATGGTTTCTTAGTGTTAAAAACCAAAGAACAAGAGCGGCGAGCATTATTATCGGAAATCCTGATTGTCGTTGTAGCAGCAAAAGGAGTAAGTTTTTCTGGAAATGCTTTGTCTGAAATTATTAAAAATGGAGGCGTAATTCTACATTGTGATGAACATTATAAACCCATTGGGAAAACAATCGGTTTGCCTTCTGTAATCCACTCACAGGTTTTCAAACGGCAGGTGGAAAGAGATAATACATTCAACAATAAAGTGTGGTTAAAAATCATTCAAGCAAAAATTATAAATCAGGCAGAAACCCTGGATATTATCGGTGCTTATCATAAATTGTGGGAATATATTAATGAGAAAAACTGGGATGAAGGTAATGCCGCTCGACATTACTGGAAATATTATTTTATGCAATTTGGAAAATTAGCACCTGCGGGCAGGGAACACTTCGGAGCAGAACATCCGATAAATCAAATGTTAAATTATGCTTATGCCGTATTAGGTGCTTTATGTCATCGTTCTATACTTGCTCACGGCTTAAACCCCTGTTTAGGTATCCATCATAAATATCGTTTTAAGTCTGAACCTTTACTATATGACTTGATGGAACCCCTCCGTCCTTTTTGTGATTTAATACTCTTTTTAGCCTTCCAAAAAGATATAGATATTACTATGTCAAACTTCGCTAAAGAGATAGCAAAAAATTTAGCCAATATTAAAATCAGGGTTCACGGTAAAAACATAAAATTCATTCATGCCATTGACCAATATATTTCCTCAGTAGCCCAATGTTTTAATACCGGCTATATCAAATTATTAACCATACCTGAAATTCAAGATTTACAATGCTAAAAAAAAACAAGAGACATAAAAAAAAGGAGGCAAGTAAATATCGTATGGGATGGTTACTCGTTATGTTCGATTTGCCCACCGATACCGCAGAAGAAAGGCGAAGCGCGAGCCGTTTCCGTGCAGATTTATTAAGAGATGGATACCTTATGATTCAATATTCTGTTTACGCTCGTCCTGCGGTAACATTAGATACAAAGGAAAGATGTATTTCGTATCTCCGAAAAATAAATCCATCAACAGGCGACATCCGTTGTTTCTTTATAACGGATATTCAATGGAAACAAATGATATTTATATGTGATAAAACACGCCCATCAAAACGACGAATTGACAACCAACCCCATATCGGCGAACAATTACAATTCTGGTAATCTGTTAAGGAGAGGATATACCGAGACGTGCATGCAGAGGTCCGATACTCCTCTCTTTTGTTAAGACGCCACAAAGAAAATTTTTAATATTCAATTGTAAATCTTTAACTATTATAGGTTTTTAAATCCTATTATAACAAATCTGAAATCTTTGTGGCGTCAAAACATCAAAATATTTAACAATTAAATCTCTTCTATTATAACAAATCTGAAATCTTTGTGGCGTCAAAACGCAGTCTGCTTTGAATATTTCAACTCTCC
>AWNW01000034.1 GCA_000493945.1 Candidatus Hydrogenedens terephthalaticus JGI OTU-1 | reverse complement strand
CATCAATAAAAGTCTTATGGTCTGGATTCAGACCCCTTTTCGATTATTGGGGCAACGAACTCAAAAGATTTTACCAATTTGACACATTAGTGAACTCGTTCAACACTTATCTTTGCGGTAAAGACAAATTTATTATTCCCTCCATTCAAAAAGTTTTAGGGAATGCTCCTATAACCAGTTTAAAAATACATCTATTTCAAGAGGGAAAATATCAGTTCATATTTCACTTAAAAGCAGAAAACCAAAAACTAAAACAAGCCCATTTTGCCCTGGTGGTTGCAAAAGACGGAGACGAATTTTCAAAAGTAGCGAAATCTGAACATCAATATCTACTCGTCCTTAACAAGAAATGTCCAGAACTCGTAGTTAAACCCTATTCTGGTGATTACTTATTTTTCCCGGATAGACACAATCGTAAAGAATTCCATCGGAAGATATACGCATATCTAACACAATGGCTGAATGGATTTGATGAGTTGGGGGTAAATAAAAATTTGCAGTTTTTTGTAAATGTTTCAAATCCCCATACTTTTTCTATAGAAGAAACTAACTGGATAAAAACAAAGATTATTGAAACAATAATACATCTTTATGATGATAAAAAAAGAGTCAGTATTGCCCTTCCTGAAATTGCTTCTGGTGATTTTGTTATCAAAAGAAGCCCTTCGGGTCAACATCGAATTAAACTTATTGCCTGTAGAAAAATTATAAAACCGATTTCCCCTCCTGAATTAATATCTAAAATTATGACAACATCATGGCGTTGGGGAAATAACAAATTTTCATTGATGCCAGATGAACCCGCTGATTTTTTGAATGCTTTTTACAATGTATTGGGCGAGGAGAAAACTATAATATGGTTTAAAAACCTCTGGGAACAGGAAGATAAATTAATTCGCTATCCTGTTATACATCAGGAATACATAAAATCATTAAAAAAATTATCTACAACAAAAATTACTATGGCAACAGGTATAAAAGTTCCCATAAAAAATAAAATAAAGGAATAAAAGTAATGTTAAAGAAATCCCTGATTATAATCTTTTGCTTCTTGTTTACTTCTCTAATACCTATTCGTGTCTTTTCAGCCCAATATCCTATTCTTTATGTTTCCCCACAGGGAAATGACAGTTGGTCTGGAACAATTCCCGACCCCACAGAGGATAAAAGTGATGGTCCATTTAAAACATTAGAAAAAGGCCGTGATAAACTTCGAGAACTAATGGCTTCCGCTGGAAAGAAAGGTGGCGTTGTTCTTCTTCGTAAAGGCAGATATGAACTCACATCGCCATTAGAATTTAATGAATCGGACTCGGGAAGTAGTGAATTTCCTGTCGTATGGCAAAGTTATAAAGGAGAAGAGGTATATCTCATAGGAGGTAAAGAAATTCAGAATTTTGAAACTTTTCAAGGAAATATTTATAAAGCAAAAGTAGAAAACATTGCATCGGAACCACGAATTTTAATATATAATGGGAAACTCCAAACATTAGCCCGCTGGCCTGATAAAAGTGAAGAACAAATTCCGGGAGGAATATGGGCGTTTATCACAAATGTATCTCCTGAAACAGCCAAGCATGCTTTCCAATGTTCTCTCCTGCCTGATAATTTATTAAATATCGAAATAGAGAATCTTGAAGTTGCCACTTTCTCAAATTACAACTGGGCATTTCAAATAGCGAAAGTAAAATCCATAAAGGAAGGTGGAATTATAGATATAGATGGCGAATTTAACTATGAAGCCAAAAAAGGGAGAAGGTTCTTTTTACAAAATCATATCGCATTACTTGATACTGAAAATGAGTGGTATTTCGATAAAGATTCTCAGGAACTTTATTTTTACATCCCCATAAGAGAACAAACGACAAAAGATAAACCTATACTCGCTACATTAAATAACTTGATGCATATTAAAAATGCCAAATATTTAAACTTTATAGGGTTAAATTTCCTTTGTTCTAATGATACAGGTATTATCATGGAAAACTCGGAACAATGTCTGGTCGCCAAATGTTCATTTTCTGGTATTTATAAAACCGCAGGGGTAATAAATGGCGGTAAAAATAACCGAATTGAAGGGTGTGACCTTTTTGAATTAGGAGGTTCGGGTATTTCTGTCAATGGTGGAAACAAAAAAACATTAGAACCGGGAGGACATCAAATTATTAACAATCACATTTTTAATTTTGCAAAAATTCATAAAACATACCATCCTGGGATTTCTATCAATGGTGTGGCTAATCGTATTGCTAACAACGAGATTCACGATTCCCCACATTCTGCAATTATATTAGGTGGTAATGACCATATTATCGAATATAATAGAATATATCGTGTATGTCAGGAAACGGGCGACGCAGGTGCCTTTTATATGGGAAGAGACTGGACAAACCGAGGAAATATCCTGCGAAATAATATCTTCCATGATGTTTATGGTTTTGGACTTGGGCATGAGGATTCATTAAATAATGAGGACTTCAATTATCAATATGAAACTCCTCTATGGGCTTGGGGTATATATTTAGATGACTGCACCAGTGGTGTTACGGTATATGGAAACATTATATATCGTATACCTCTTTGTGGCGTAATGATTGGTGGAGGAAGAGATAATTTGGTAGAAAATAATATTTTTGTTGATTGTATTCCTGCTATCCACATTGATGCCCGTTGGGATGCTTATTGTTGGGATGTTATGGATGAACGATTGGAAGCCATGAAACCCAAAGAACCGCCTTATAGCATTCGTTATCCTGAACTACTCTCTCTCTATCAAGATGACCGTCGTAAACCTGCTAATAATCAATTCATACGGAACATTGTATCTTATGAAAGAGATGACTTCTGCGGTATTTCTAATATGAAATCTGAAAAGGAAAGTGCCGCAGTATATCATCTGTCCCCTTTCGATCCCGAAACAAACAAATTCGAGTTCAACTTAATATTCCATTACGGGAAAGAGGTTCGAGTCCATTGGCAAAGTTATAAGAAAGATGATTATGAAAAAATTCCTTTTGCAAAATGGCAAGAACGAAATTTCGACAACTCAAGCATCATAGCAAACCCTCTATTTTTAAGTCCTGAAAAGGATGATTACTGGATTAATGTGGGGTCACTTGCATTAAAAAACCTAAAATTTCAACAAATACCTATTGATAAAATCGGATGCTATTACAACGAATTTCGTCGTTCCTGGCCTATAGAAAAACCGTCATCACAAAAATTAAGAAACCGCAAAGTCTGGACGGTTAAAATTGTTGACAACGAATTACAAATAACATCGGAGGAATTCAAACCCCTAATAACCGAAGAAAAACAACAAGAATTTAATTTAGAAAAATTTGTAGCCCCTATGTTAACACCCGGGGGGATTCCCTTAGAACAAGCACCCATATCTCCACCTGCGGGAATACCTGCTCCACAGGGTGGGGGTATGGAAAGCGGTGGTTTTGACCCTATGAAATCTTTACCCCCTTTCCCAAATCCATAGGTTGGCAATATGGCAACAAATCCTTTAACAAAAACAGTGTATTATGACAGTGAAAAACAAAAATCTGTCCTTCAAGTCCCTTTCGACTTAATTCGAGCCAGAGAAATACTCTGGGGACTTGTATGGCGTGAAATAAAAGCCCGCTATCGTTATGCGGTATTAGGTTTTTTATGGGCTATTATTGAGCCTGTTACCTTAATGTTATTACTTCTTTTCGTATTTTCTTTTGTTTTTAAGCAACGCATTCCTTCTTCAACCAATTCTGAAGTCCCAATGGCAACGCAAATTTTGTGCGGATTAATTTTCTGGCAATATTTTTCCTCTTCCGTTTCAGGTGCTACTTTGTCTCTAATTAATCACCAAAATCTGGTCAAAAAAGTTTTTTTCCCACGCGAAGTAGTCCCTCTCTCGTCTGTTATTTACCCTATTGTAAATTTATCTATTGGTTTTCTCACATTAATACTAATCCATTTCCTATTGCAAAAAAGTATATCTTTACAAATTTTTTGGTTAGTTATTATCTTCCCTATATTATTCATGTTTTCTGCAGGGTTGGGGCTTATCCTTTCTGCAGGACACATACATTTCAGAGATATAGGAAACATGGTAAATGTAGGTTTAACATTCGGATTTTATGCATCTCCTGTTTTCTACCCGTTGGAATGGGTTCGTCATGCGTATGAGAATCAATCCCTTCCTCAATGGTTTTATTATCTGTATATATTAAATCCCATGGCAGGGATATTGACGAACCTTCGAGAAAGTATACTTTATGGACAAACACCTCAGTTCTCTTTTTTGATATACTCCGCAATAATTAGCCTAATTTGTTTTTCCATCGGGATGTATATTTTTAGAAAACAATCTGCAACCTTTTCGGATTATTTGTAAATGACGAATGAACCTATTATAGAACTAAAAAACATTACTAAAGAATATCCTATACGAAGGGGTTTTCGCGACCTTCGAGGTCAAGGAGGATTGTTTGACTGGGTTCGAGGTAAAAAAACAGAAAACTTTCGTGCCCTCGACAACATAACCTTTGATATTTATCGTAGCGAAACGGTTGGAATAATAGGTAAAAATGGTTCCGGGAAAAGCACCCTGTTAAAAATCATTGCAGGGGTTACAATACCCACAGAAGGAAGTGTTCGGGTTTATGGTAGGGTGGCTTCATTATTAGAATTAGGAGCCGGATTTCATCCATTACTTACAGGTAGAGAAAATATTTATCTCAACGCGGGCTTGTTAGGCATGCGAAAAGCACAGGTTAACGAAGTTATTGACCAAATTATAGAGTTTTCGGGTATCCGTGAATTTATAGACCAACCTGTTGATACTTATAGTAGTGGTATGTATGTTCGTATCGGTTTTGCAGTAGCCTCCTTTGTAAATCCGGATATATTCCTTGTAGATGAAGTATTGTCCGTTGGGGATGAGGAATTTCAACGCAAATGTCGTTATCGGATAGGGGAACTTCGGGAACAGGGAAAAACTATCGTTTTTGTATCCCATGACCTTGGCACTGTCAATGCTTTATGCAACCGTGTTTTCTTACTCGACCATGGGAAACTGATAGATCGTGGTTCTGTTTCTGCTACTATTGATTTTTATTTAAGACAGATTGGTAGAGCAGAAGGAATACACACCATTTCAGATGAAACAGGAAATCTCGAAGCCATATTCAGCCATGGAAAAATATCTTTATTTCACTTCCAAAAGGAAATTACATCTCCATTAGGTATCGAGGGAATCGTTGTTCATCTTCAACAGGTTCATACTTCATCTATGGGTGACTGGTCTGTTCTGGAAAGAGGAAAACAAGCATCCGTTAGTAGTGGCACTTTATATCGTTTGCCACTACAATGGGAATGGAAAGCATCTATAGAGAATAACTCGCTCATTTTATCGCCTTCTTATAAGTTATTAAAAGAAATCCCATTACAGGCATTAGAGTTCCGCATTTTTCTACCCGAAGTATATGACCGTTTCTTTTATGCGGGGAATGAAGGAAAATTTGCTCCCATTCAACCTGGAAATTTAGGTTGGGTTCCTATGGTTCCACCAAAAATAGGCGAAAACTCTGCCTTTTTACTAAGTAGTCATGAGGAATATCCTCTTCTGAAGATCGAGTTTGAATCCTGTGAACCTGGAACATCCATTACGATAGGCAATACAGACTATATAGGACGCTCGCGATTTGTTAATTGCCATCTCCAGATTCCAGAGACAAGCAAGCTTCAAAAGTTAGGGACTCACTCTATTGGTAATCTTAAAATTTCCACCGCAACAAAAGAACAATATGAAGCATGGAAATCTTTATGGCT
Organism: Candidatus Hydrogenedens terephthalaticus JGI OTU-1; assembly: GCA_000493945.1. Classification (GTDB taxonomy): domain Bacteria; phylum Hydrogenedentota; class Hydrogenedentia; order Hydrogenedentales; family Hydrogenedentaceae; genus Hydrogenedens; species Hydrogenedens terephthalaticus. The sequence goes on along the minus strand of AWNW01000034.1, from coordinate 26,463 downwards.
ACAACAAAGGACAATACATTTAAGACATATCGAAGCCCAATTAGGCGAAGGTTATATTGAATTTATAGATAAAAATACGATGAAACATATTACACAGGCGGTACATTTCCACACCCAATTCCGTCTTCAGGGGATGTGGTTCCTTAGCCAGACATTTCTCTGGAAAACACCTTATAAAGAAGGCAATTCATGGATAATGGAAGGGGAGTCTCAACGATTCCCCATAAAGTTAAAATGGGAACTAACCCCTGATAGTGAAACCGATTGCATTAATACAAAAATATGGTGTGAAACTATGGAAGAAATTGATTTAGAAGAATACAATATTTCAATAGGTTTAGTTTACGCATATAGTCAATGGGAAACAAGTTTTGAAAAAGGTTTTTTCCCTGAAATTTTACCGCAACAAACCGAATACCGTCATCTGAATAAAAATTACAGTCCATCTCTGTATATAAAAGCACAGGGAGAAAAACTACCATTAATTTGTCTTTTCACCAATCAAGAGAATGCGTTTCGAATGAGTCCTATTAATCCCGAATATTCTTTGGGTGCCAGAATAATCCAGGCTATTGCAACTCCGGAACAAAAATCTGTATTTCACTTAAAAACAGGTACCCATATCTTGTTTGATGGCGGTATTCGATTTCAAACGACAGAAAATACGAATCAGGATATTAGATAAATGAATGAAATTAAAACCTCAGTAATTGTTCCTGCTTATAATGACCATGAAAGATTAACACATCTCCTTCATTCATTTGATTCTTTAGAATACGAAAAACCGTATGAAGTTATTGTCATTGATGATGCTTCTCCAGATGAGACACCAGAAACATGCCAAAATTGGGCTAAACAGTGGCATCCGTATGAGTTCAGGTATTTTCGTTTACCTAAAAACAGCGGTCCTGGTATCGCTCGGAACACAGGATTAGAAATGGCTCGTGGAGATATTGTCGCTTTCACAGATTCCGATTGTAGAGTTCATCCTCACTGGTTAAGCAAAATTACCTCCGCAATTAATATAGAAAAAAAAATTGTCGGGGTGGGAGGTAGAGTAAAAGCCGTATCCGAAAAATCTATGTTTGCCAGGCATTTTCTATTCCATCGTGTTTTAGAACCACCGCAAAGACTTCATTATCTTGTTACCTGCAATTGTGCTTTCTTAAAAGCACCTTTGCTTGAAGTTGGCGGTTTTGCAGGAGACATACGCAATCCTGGCGGTGAGGATATTTCTGCGAGTATCCATCTATGGAAAAAAGGATGGCGTTTCGCTTATCAAGAAGACGCGATTGTATATCATGATTTTGACACCAATCTCCGTGCTTTTATTAAAACATGGTATAACTATGGCTTTGGTTGTAGTATAGTAATTCATCGTTGCTTGAATTTAGATGAAATCTATCCTAACCCAGAACAAATGCCGGATTACGAAAACTACTGGCCTGGTTATCTTATGCTCCCACCTATGACAGGTATCCGTAGTGGCATTCGTGACATGAAATACCAATGGAACAAATGCAGGCAAGAAAAATTATCCTATAAAAATACCTTCGAAATTCTTCTACTCACCCTTTTTCAGAGGCTATCTCATCTCTCCGGCTGGAAAGAAGGAAAGAAACAAACTCAAAAAGACAATCCGTCCTGATGTTAAAATAATCAAACCTTCCCAGCACGGATATACAACCACTCTTTTACTCGTTTCAAAGCGGAAGAGAACCCTTCTTTTTTAATTCGGTTTAAAAAACGAACTATTAATAGAATTGGATTCCTTGTAGTCTTCTCTCCCATCGTTTTTAATTCTTTTCTAATATTTTCGCTTCGTTGACGAAGTTGAGAGGGGCAATTAATACAAATGTTGGGAATAGTATCTTTTTTTTGTAATTGTTCCCTGATTGTATTAAAAAAAGGTCCCTTCCAGATTTCTGATAAAGAATAATCGTGAACTGAGGGATTGTCATTATTCCAGAACATGCAACAAGGACTGACTTTCCCATCCGCTGAAATAGTCATGGAGAGCATAGGTTCAAAGCAATAAGTTTCTACAAAACGGATATCATTAGATTCATCATTATCCAAATGATTTTTATCTCCACCTTTATTCTGACTATTATTCATTTGTTCAAAACTTTCAAGGACAGAATCGAATGTATGATAAAGTCCTGCATTTTCAGCCTTTGCTTTTGCAGATACCAGTATTTCTTTACATTTCTCTATTTCTTCTTTCCCTAATACAAACTGTTCTGCTTGTTTATTAAAAGGTTGAACTAATGTAGCGTGAACACCCCCACAACCTGTTTTTACTGCCAAATCAACCATTTCTTTCAAATACAGGTAGTTTTTATTCGTTATTGTAACATTGATTCCTAAATCTGGAATTAAATAATTCCTGTTTTGGCATATATACATTAAATTTTGAAATGCTTTTCCAAAAGTCCCTTCACCGCGAATAGAATCATTAATTTTTGGATTAGGACCATCTATACTAAAAATTATTTGGTCCCATTTTAAAGAAATTAATTTATCCATTTGTTCTTTTTTAAATAAAGTTCCATTGGTATGCAGGACACAAAACATCCCATTCTGCTTGGCTAATTCCGCTAATCTCATTACGAGATTTCCTCGAACCATAGGTTCTCCACCACCAACAATATACAAATGTCTGGCTTCCATGGCAATAGATTCTTGCAATAGTTTTATCCACATTTCATCGGATAGTTCTTTTTCAATCGTTTTAAAATCTTCTTCCCATTGCCAGCATGTCAAACATCGTTGATTACACCGATTCGTAAGAAAAAAAACAATTTCATACAATGGAGATTGTCCTTCAACACAATATCGTAATAAATTGGAACATTCTTTTTCGTATGCCATATTTTCCCTTCTTTATTCGAATAAAGTCCTTCAATTTATATTACACTATTATTCAATGGTATACTTTAATATATTATCACCACAATTTGCAGAATTGAATAATATAATAACCATGACAGAAAATTTTTATAACTGGGAACAGATTACGATTTGTGCTACTTCTTGCTGTAATTTGCAATGCCGAATGTGTCCTGTTATTACCCGTGATAAAAAAAGTCTAACACAGAAACAGGCATTGCATATCGCGGACTTTGCTCTGCGTAAAAAAGTTAAACGAGTTGTTATCGGAGGTGGAGAACCTACCCTGCTACCCTATCTGAAAGAATTAGTTGATGTTCTATCCAAGAATTTCATAGAAATTTGGATTCTTACAAATGCAACAAGATTTTCTGAAGACAACATTCGTTATTATGCAGAACATCAAAATGTCATTTTAAATATATCTATTGATGGTATTGGTGAGGTTCATGACTATATACGAGGGGAAGGAAATTTTGAAAAAACGAACAAAGTATTTTTATCTTTGATAGAAAACGGTGCTAAGGTTGCCATAAATACGGTTATTCAAAAAAGTAATTTTACCCATTCCATTGAAACTTATGAATATTTCAAAAATTTTCCGCTTATTTGGCACGGATTTTCTTTTGCGGAATCCTATCATCAAAAGGAACTGGTTCCCCTTGAAAATTTGCCAGAAGCCATAAATCAACTATATGAAATNCTTCAAAGAGATTCGTTAGCGAATAAACATGTTTCACTATCCCAAGAGATGATAAAAGGGTTTGAATTAAGTTTTCGTTACCCTAACCTTATTATGCATCCGGGTGAAAATTGTCCTATCCCTACAACTCACTTGGGTATCGATGAAGAAGGATGGGTTCTCCCCTGCTGGCACTATCCATGGTTAAAAAAAGAAAGCCGAAACATTAACAACAGAACTATAGATGAAATCATAGAAGATCCAAATATAAAGGAGGAGATCTTGTACGCCATTGGCAAAAATGGATGTAAAGGATGTAGTACCGTTTGTTATTTCTGGAATGAAGCATTTAGAGAAAAGGCAATGTATCCCAAAGGTAAATGGAAATGGCAAAGGCAGTGGATGTTAGCGAAAATGACAACGCAAGACCGCTTTCCACTTTTATATAATTTAGCCCGAAAAACGAAAAACATTTTCAAACATTAACAAATATCAACAGATATGAACGACTTAAAATTATATTCACTAAAAATTTTTCCACCTACTCGCGGATTTATTTTCCATACGAATAATTATGATGAAATAATTCCATTAGAGGATTTAAAAAAATGGGCTCGTATTCAATATGAACAATTTAAAGTAGAAAAAATTGATTTTTTCTCCGATATTGATGATAATCTGAAGACATTGACCGATCTAATCAATTTTACAAAACAGGAATTTCAATGTGAACTCTCCTGGGGAACAACCCTTTCTGAGCCTCCCACAAATATTGAGTTATTAAAGGAATTGGGTATTTTAGATATTTTTTTATTTATATCCAATCATACACAATCGCAAATTGACGATTGGGTAGAGACCTGCACACAATTAGACATACCTTTGAGAATATATTCCCCAATTTCTTACATATTAAAATTAAGTCCATCTACTGCAATAGAAACCTTCAAATCTGTGGCTTCTTTCGTCTTATTTGAGAAATTTCCTTTCACTAATAAATTTAATGAGATAGTTACCCTTCATGAAGAAAAGATAAAACAACTAAAAGAAATTATACTGGAATTTATCAATTCTCAAATTCCTGTTAGTGTTCTTGGTATACCCTTCTGTGTATTAGAACCTCCATGTACTCATTGTATTGTAAATTCTCCTCAATTCTATGCAGATTCTGACTTTTATACCCAATCTGCATTTGAATTCGCTCAAATGTTGTGGAATTTTCGCACATATAAAATCCGAAAAATATTAGAAATGAAACTAAGAGAGAAAGTATCGTTTCACAGCGGAATTGATAACATGGTTCTCCCATGGATACTGAATCATCCCGGTTTATACATTCCCCTCTGGGCATGGCATAAACTCACACGACACTTAAAATGGCGAAGAAACTACGAAGCACTCCCAGAAAACACAAATCAAATAGAACAGCGAATAATCCGAGAGCAAAAAAAGAAAGAAAAAAACTGGGGGATTTGTTCAAACTGTTTCCTCAGGTATATCTGTGATAAAGGGCAGAATCCATTCTTAACATCACAATTCAAACTGAATCCTTCTTCAGGAAATCCCATACGAAATCCTCTTTATTTTCGATCATTCATACCTCGATACTCCATGCATATTGATGAAGAAAAGCGTTCTAAATTCTCCAAATTAGAACAACTCTATGAAGAAGGGATTCAAATTACTTTACATCATAAACCCTGGAAGGAAATCGCTCCTGAGGATTACGAAATCGAGAATCGAATGACCCATTATATGCCTGGAGCAGTTCGTTGGTTCTCGTTTAATTGTGGTGAATTACAAAGCACCCCTATTTGTATGACAGAACCACCTCTGACAATTTCTGTAACTTTTGGAGGCGGATTTGCAGAACAGATTGGTTTTAGTTTCGGACCTCATATAAAAATTGTCTGCCCTATGATAGCCCAAAGCCATAAAGTGACATTACATATAAATGAAATGGGGCATTATGTCCTGATTAGAGATAAGGAAATTATTTATCCTACAGAATTCTTTAATGCTTCCTTAGTCCCTCCTCGATTGCCCCAAAAATTAGAACCCCGCATATCTATTTGGAACATTGACGGAGAAATTGTCACTCAAGGAATTACCTTATGGAAACCTGAAAAAATCTATGACCGTGATACAACGGCAAAACCTAAATTTTCCTTTTTATATGTCTGCTCCCGATATTCAAATCGTTTACGGGCTTCTTTGTTAAGTATTGCGCATCAAAGACAATTCGATTTAAATCAGGTAGAAATTGTTGTGGCTTATGTTCCCGATTTAGATGCAACGGATGATGTTCTTGATTGTTTTGAATCTGCCTTCCCAAATATTAAAATTATTCGTTCACCTTTCAGTCAGAGTTACTGGAAATCAAAAGGTTTCTTAATCAATGCTTCCTTGCCCTTATGTTCTGCTGATTGGGTTATATTAATTGATGCAGATATTATCCTCCATCCCGATTTTCTCTCGACTATGGATAAAATTGGTTCTGATATCCACTTCGTTGCCCCGGATGGTAGGAAGATGTTAACACCAGAAATCACCGCCCAAATACTGTTAGGGCTTATTCGCCCATGGGAACAATATGATGCTCTACTGGAAGGTCCCGGTGAATGGCGAAGAAGAGAGGCGGATGGAATACCTATCGGATACTGCCAGTGTTGTAGAAAAGAGGTCTTTCAAAAGATAACATATCCTGATTTCAACCATTTTGAAGGTGCAGATTGGTTTTTTGGAAGGTCGGTCGTGCAAACATTTGGTCCCGAACACCGTTTAACGGGCATTCCGCTCCTTCATCTTGACCACGGTGGTAGTCAATGGTATGGCTCGCAAAAACATCGCTAACAAATATCATCGGATCATCAAAAAATGAAAATCTGTTTCATAGACCTGCTATTTAACTGGCCTCCTCGAGGTGGAGCAGATGTTGATGTTTTTAATGTGTTGAAACAACTCTCAAAAAACAACCACGAAGTATTGCTTCTTTCCATTACTTCACCTAAACAAAACAGAGGAATGTTTAAAACTGAATTCCTACCATTCCCTGCAAAAAAAATTACCATAGATTTTTTTGATATTCATTTCTTAACCCAACTTAAAGATTTTTTACTTTCATCTGTATCCAATTATCAACCGGATTACATTATTATTGGGGATAGTTTTTTCCTCAAACCCGTTATTACTTTATTCTTTGATAAATTATCCATCCCTATCATCTGGCGACAATATGCATACGAACTTCTTTGTCAAAAAGATATTCTCAAATTTTTAAATAATAAGCCCTGCCCATTAGATTACCTTTCCACACAGGATATCTGCCGTAAATGTGGACTACATCATCATAAGGAAAAACTAACAAATCTGGAGACAAATGCATGGTTAGAGGAATACTTGCTTACTAAAGCCTATAAATCTAATTATTTAGAAACACTATTGAATGCTCTTCAAAAAGTCCAAAAAATTATTGTATATTCTGAGACAATGGCTAATACATGGAAGTGTTATCATCCTGAAGTGGTTATTATCCCTGGGGGTATAGATACAAAACTTTTTCATAAAGAAAAAAACAATAATAATACAATAAAAAAAATTTTTATGTCTGGGAGAATTGAAGACCCTGCAAAAGGTTTTAATGTCTTATACAAAGCATGCGAAAAATTAAGAAAGAAAAGAAATGATTTTGAACTTTTTTGCACTGGGGGCTGGGAACATGGATTTCCCGATTGGGTAAAATTTTTAGGATGGCTCGATTATGAAGAATTACCCCAAATTTACTCTGAAATGGATATTTGTGTTGTCCCAAGTATCTGGGATGAACCTTTTGGAATTGTCGCATTAGAAGCCATGGCTACAGGCAATCCTGTCATAGCAAGTAATATTGGTGGATTAAGGACAACAGTTCTTCATGGAGAAACAGGTTTTTTGTTTCCGCCTGGGGACACCGAAACTCTGATGGATTATCTTGACCAACTACTATCAAATGATACCCTTAGAAATAATATGGGTAATAAGGCACAGCAGTATGTTTCCCAAAATTATAACTGGGAAAGTATTATTACAAATTATTATGAAAAAGAATTGATAAAACAAAACACATCCATTGTAAATACGCAAAGGGATACATTTGTTGAATAGAAAACAAAAAATCGTATTCATTGACTTCAATTTTTCATGGCCTCCGAATGGAGGTGCTGATATAGATACTTATAATGTATTAAAACTTTTATCGGAGAGAAAATACGATGTTTTGTTTATAGGGATTGCGGAAGAATATTCTTCAGATAGAGGAAATTTTGATCCGCAACAATTACCTTTCCCTTCCCTTCGTATTTCAATACCTTCGCAACATTGGAATATCAATATTATTTCAAAAAAAGTATGTACCTTAATACAAGACCATAAGCCTTCCATAATTTTTTTACTACATGGTTACTTAATAAAGATACCCATTAGCAAAAACATAATAACTTCATTTCCCGATATTCCAATCATCTCCAGGGCTTTCGCTCATGAATTATTTTGTCTTAGAAGTCCTTTACGATTTAAAGATGACAAGCATTGTCCTAAAAGCATCTTCAAGACACCTGACTATTGTCGCCAATGCTCTTTAGATGGCTTAAAAAAAGAACTTTTATCGGGAATGTATAATACATGGACGAAAGATTATATCCAGAGCAAAAGTTTTTCCTGTTCTTTTGTGGAATCATACCTTAATGTAATCAAAAAGTGGAAAAAAGTTATCGTTTACAATAAAGACCTTCAAACAGAATTATTAGAGCAAGGTGTTGAAGCTGTCGTAATCCCCGGTGGGATTGAAAAAGAATATATTACAGAGCAACCGCCCTTAAGAAATAATCACCCTCAAGAAAAAATAATATTTATGGCAGGAAGGTGTGACGACCCATCCAAAGGAATGCAAACATTATATGAAGCGGGAAACATCCTTTATCAGAAAAGAAAAGATTTTAAGATATATGTAACTTCATTTAATCTCAATCTCCATAATGATTGGTTTTTACCATTAGGATGGCTACCTCGTGACGAATTATTTAACATATACAGGCAATCGGATATTTGTGTTGTCCCCAGTTGTTGGGCAGAACCCTTTGGAATCACTGCATTAGAAGCGATGTCAATAGGAAAAACAGTTATTGCCAGCAGGATTGGCGGACTGAAAGAAATTATAACAGATAATCAAAATGGTCTCTTATTTGAACCCGCTAATCCACTCGAACTATCAGAAAAACTAAATTTCCTTCTTGACAATCCTCAATTCAGAATAACCTTAGGAGACAATGCTCGAAAATTCGTTTTACAAAATTACACATGGGATACTATCATTGATAAATACTATATACCTCTTATTGAAGATTTATTATCAAAGGAGAAATAACAAATTATGAAAATTGGCTTGTTTTATAGTTACGGTCCCCACTTCTTAAAGGCGGTACATTTTCTTGTTGAAAAATATCCCAATGATAATATTGTCTTATTTATTCCAAAAGATTTTCCTTCTTATTATTTTGAGAAACTTCCCGTATCTCTCATTCCATTACCATGGCAGGGACAGCATATTTCCATATTAAAAGGGATAAAAACATTTTTAAATATCATAAAAATTATTCGTTCTCAACAATTAGACCAGTTTGTAGTATTATTTGAAAGTCCTCGTCAAATTATGTTGTGTAAATTATCGGGTGCTAAACGCTCCTTTGTTTACTCAATACATAAAGAATATAAGCCTATCTCTAAGGTTTTTTTTCAATCATTAATACAACTTGGAATTGCTCGCTTTAAGGGTCTCTGTTTGTATTTTTATATTTTTCTTCATGTTTATTTTTGTAAAGGACAGAAGAAAAATGGCTCTCATTCTTGATGAAACTATCTACTTTCTACCGAAGTCATTACTCAAATTCCATTTTTCATAATTACTCCAATTAAAGTATAATGTGAAGATGGAATTACAAGTCTCCTTTCCAACAAAAAACTATAAATTCTGGAGGAATGTATTATGCGTTTTTTAAAACAAAATTATTTGTTTCTGCTACTTTTCACTGCAATTATTATGTTTGCCACATCTGTCATAGCAGATGAAGATGACGATTTAGTGATGGGCAATTATCAAGGAACTATCTCAGGAAAAAACTGGGACGGTAAAAGTCTTCGTGCTCAGGTGGTAGCCCAGGGAGGTGGTAGGTATCGTTGTGTATTACTTTACACTGAAGGTTCTAACCCCGAACAAAGAGCCGAGATAAAAGGGATGAAAGCACCTTCGGGACCTGCAGGAATTATGGAACAGGATAAAGAAAAAGCCAAAAGAATGGCTGAAATCAATTTTGACGGCGAAGTGGATTTTAAGGGAAACTTTGGAGGTAAAGGAAAAGTAACAGGACAAATTAAAAATGAAGTGTTTAAAGGTACTATTGAACAGGGAAAAGAAAAAGCAACTTTCGAATTCAAACGCGTGTTTTTACAATCACCCACTTTAGGACAACAACCACCAGAAGGTGCTATTGTTCTTATGGATGGTAAAAATCTGGATATGTGGGATTTAAAACCTCACTGGCAACTGGTTGAAGATGGTTCTGCACGCACCATAGCCTCAAATATCTGGACAAAAGAAGAATATGGAGATGGACTATATCATATTGAGTTTTTGTGTCCATTCATGCCAAATGAAACAGGTCAAGCAAGAGGAAACAGTGGCGTGTATGTTTTCGGAAGATATGAGGTTCAGGTATTAGATAGTTTTGGTGATTTACCCGCAGATAATCTTTGCGGTGGTATTTACAAATCTGCTACACCTAAAGTGTGTGCATCTCTTCCCCCATTACAATGGCAGACCTATGATATAACTTTTACAGGTCCGAAATACGACGCAAACGGTCAAAAGATCAAGAATGCTTTCATAACCGTTGTCCATAATGGTATTGTAATCCATGATAATGTAGAATTAAAAGGACCGACACCGGGTGGTGTAAGTGACCAGGAAGCACCGAAAGGTGTTTTAATGCTTCAAGACCATGGGGATGCCGTTCGCTATAGAAACATTTGGTATAAACCCGCAAACTAATATATAAGTTTGTATAAAATAAATATTAGAAAGGGGTTATAAGGAGTATTATTTTGTTTTCTCTGATAATTCCTACATATAACGAAGAAGAAGAGATTGAAACAACATTACGATATGCACTTGCTTATCTTCAAAAGCAGTCTTTCTCTTTTGAAATTGTTATTGCTGATGATGGGAGTACAGATAATACCGTCCCTCTTGCACAAAAATGGGCAGAACAATATAAAGGGGTAGTTAAAGTCATTGCATTCCCTCAAAATCAGGGAAAAGGTAGCGTAGTTAAAGAAGCCATGTTACATCATACAAGCGGTAATATTCGTTGTTTTTACGATGCGGATGCCTCTACCCCTATTGAAGAAGTGGAAAAACTTATCCGTGAAATTAATAATGGTTACGATATTGCAATTGCATCAAGGGCTTTACCTGGATCTATCATTGAAATTCCCCAGCCATTCTATCGTCAAACCATGGGGAAAATTTATAATCTCATACTCCGATTTTTCTGTCTTACCCATTTTAAGGATACTCAATGCGGTTGTAAATGCTTTAATGAAAAATCTATAAGCATTGTTTTTCCAAGACAGACATTAAAGCGATTCAGTTTTGATGCGGAAATATTATTCATAGCAGAAAAGCACGGACTAAAAATAAAAGAAGTACCTACACGATGGCGTAATCGAACAGAGTCACGGGTTCATCCTATCAAAGACTCATCTAAAATGTTTTATGACCTTCTCAAAATTCGTTGGAATGCTTTAACAGGCAAATATAAATAAGAAACGAGAGGGACTTTTTTAGGTCCCTCTCGTTTTATTCAATCTAACAAAAATTTAATTACGCTTTTGCTTCAGTTTTAGAATTATCAGGTGCTTCTGCAGGTATAGGGAGGTTCTTTTCATAATCACGATATTTTGGAGGTAAACCTTCATAAACATCGAACTCTAACCAGCGATATTTCCCTTCTAACAACTTATCACCAACTTTCCGATACATATAGTTGTGATTCTTTTTAACAGCCTTAAAGTTATTTTCGATTCTCTGACGAGCATTTTTGCAGAACAAATCCGCCAAATCTTGTGGAGAATCGTCATTAGGATTCTTATTCATTAGATACTCAGCATAAGATAAACAAGAAGCCATCACAAATAGGTCAACACCGATATCCACATAATTACCCAGAATTAATTGTTCATTTTCCAATTTTGGACCATACTTAGCCATTGTATGGAAAATGCTACGAGCAAGTCTCTTGCAGGTCTTTGCTGTATATTTCAGATGGTCTCTGTTTGTAGAGTTTAATTTCTTCACATTAAAGTTTGTGGAAGAAGGCAACCATAATTTAGGATACCACTTTATATAGAATTTCAGGGCATTCCATATTAATTTAACCATGCTTTGACCTTTTTGAGGCTTCATGATAGGCATGACTAAACTGAAATGGGTATCTAATGCTTCACGAGCCATAATTAGGTGCATAATTTCGGAAGAACCTTCAAAAATACGACCTACACGGCTATCACGCATAAACCGTTCAACGAAGAAAGGTCTTTCCCCACGATTATATAGCGAGTCTGCCATTTCATAGCCTCTACCACCTAAGGTCTGAAGTAGATCATCCATACCCTGCCAGCCAAATTCTGTAGCAAAATACTTTGCTGCGGCGGCTTCTAACCGAATATCTGCATTTTTCTTGTCTGCAAAGGAACATGTAATAAATACCATAGCCTGAGTTGCAAATGTATTTGCGGTAAAATTGGCAATTTTCTTAGCGATCTCTTGATGTTGCCCGATAGGTCTTCCCCATTGAACACGGTTTTTTGCCCACCATTCCGCATCTTCAAGAAACCTTTTTGCGGCGCCAACACCTGCTGATGGGACACCTAAACGACCCGTATTTAATGTGGTAAGGGCTATCTTTAATCCCATACCGGGCTTACCAATAATATTTTCTGTGGGGACTTTTACATTATTAAATCTTAACATACCATTGGAAAGCCCTTTAAGACCCATAAATTTACAACGGGTTACTACTTCCACACCGGGCCAGTTGGTTTCAACAATAAATGCTGTGATTTGGGGAATTTCACGACCGTTCTTTATTTTTGGAGGAGTTTTTGCCATCACAACAATTACATCTGCATCCGGACCATTAGTCGTCCATAATTTAACTCCATTCAGCAGATAATAGGAACCGTCAGGGGAAGGAGTAGCTGTAGTCTTCATTTGTGCCGGGTCTGAACCCACTTCAGGTTCTGTCAAAGCAAATGCAGAAATTTCACCTTTTGCTACCCGCGGTAAATATTTCTTTTTCTGTTCTTCTGTCCCAAAGGTACGAAGAGGCTCCGGAACACCAATACTCTGATGTGCAGAAAGCCATGTAATTGTACTCTGGCAATAACTACCAATGAAAGAAAGCACACGGGCATAGTTGGTGACAGAAAGACCCAAGCCACCATATTCGGGTTTTATCTTCATTCCAAACAAACCCATCTCCTTCATTTTTTCCAATGCTTCCTTGGGATAGACACCTGTCTTATCAATCTCAACAGGGTCAACATACTTGTCGAGTAAATCTTTAATTTTTGCAATTAATTCATCTCCTATCTTTTTGTCCTCTTCGGACTGTGCTGGATAGGGATGTAGTAAATCCCAGCGGAAATTACCACGGAACATTTCTGCGGTGAAACTTGGGAATTTCCATTCCGTTTCACGTGCCTCTTCTGCAAGTTCCATTGCTGCATCTTTTGCTTTTAAATCCTCTTTTGTAGCCATAGTCTTACCCTCATCTTGGTTAAGATTTTCAATTGTTTTATATACTTAATGATAAGTAAATAATAATTTACCACCATTTATACACAATTGTCAAAATGGAAATCAACTAATCTTTGAAATATGTTAAACTCAATATCATAATATTTCATTATAACTTATTTATAAAATTGAAGTTATATTATCTAATTATTGAAAAAAATATCTGCTTGGATTCAAATAATATCTATTTTTAAAACCTCTTTACATAAAATGTAAATATAAAATTTAAAACCTTCGTTTTTATTAACAGATTATAATACATATAATATCAACTACATTACAAGATGAATGTATGATTAAAAATATGTTAAAATATTTTGTCATCTTGGACCGGAAATAAATTTGGTCAAATCATTAAACAATATCAACTTAAAATTTTAGAAGGAGTTTATTATGGATTACACAAAAAAAATGTATTATGTCCTCTCTTTTATGGGAATAATGGTTCTTCTCATTCTGGCTTCACCTACTGTATATGCAGATGACAATCCTCCCGCAGGAAAAATTGAATTAAAACTTGAGCTTCCAGAACCATTCTTTGGTGGAACGCCCATTGATTACTACAGTCCCAATTTAGAAGAAGAAGATTATAAAGACCGTCCACCTTATTATGTTCCCGAAGGTGTTACACTTATTTCCAAAGACAAACCTGTAACCAGTAGTGTTCCCCCAACTCGTGGTCAACTAAAACAAATCACGGATGGTGATAAAGATTATGGTAAGAAAAGCGTTGTCGAACTTCCCTCCGGTTTACAATGGGTTCAAATCGAACTTGATAAAGAATATACTATTTATGCAATCGTTGTATGGCACTTCCACGAAGGTAAACGCGTATATAAAGACTTTATTGTAACTGTTGGAAACGATCCTGAATTTAAAGACGGTGGTAAGCAAGTTTACAATAACGACTATGATAATTCTGCAGGCTTAGGTATTGGAAAAGACAAGGAGTTTATTGAAAATAACAAAGGAAGGCTTATTGGCATTGAAGAAGGCGTCAAAGGAAAATATGTTCGTTTATACAGCAATGGCAATTCTTACAATGATATGAATCACTATATCGAAGTAGAAGTTTACGGAAAATAATAGATACCCCGACTACATGATTTTTATGTGCCACCTTTAATTAATAAAGGTGGCATTTCTCTTTAATAAAAACAAATTTGCCTTTTAAGTTATAGTTGCTCATAATAAAACAAAAAACTTTATAAAAATGTATAAGAAAAAAATCCCAAAATATCTTTTCCTTTTATTCTACATCTTATTTTTATTTTCTGTTCTTGTATCCCGTTTTTACGGAATTTCTATTCGCCCTATGCATTGTGATGAAGCCAATCAAGCTTATAAAGCAGGGATATTATTAGAAAAAGGACTTTATAAATATGACCCTCACGAACATCATGGTCCTTTACTATATTATGCTACATTGCCTATTTTTTATTTTTATGGAGTTCATCAGTTTCGCGAGACAAATGAAACTATGTTCCGTATAGTTCCTGTTCTTTTTAGTATATTAATCTTTTTATCACTTTTACCTATGAAAAAATATGTTGGACTTATTGCTTTTCTCGTATCTTCTATACTTCTTGCGGTATCTCATGCATTCTTCTTCTATAGTCGTTATTATGTCCATGAAACACTTTTCGTTTTATTTTCTTCCCTCTTTATATTTTCATTATGGGGTTATATAAGCAAACCAAATATTCTTTCAGCAATTCTTACAGGTTTTAATCTATCCCTTGCCTTCGCTACAAAAGAAACTACATTAATTGTTCTTTTTGCTACTTCTTTAGCAACTGTAATAACCTTTGTTTACTTAATTAAAACTTCTCAATTTATGGAGACAAATTCTACTATCTTTCCCCATGTGTTAACATGGACAAAAATATTAAAACATATCTTTGCACTCTTTATAGCATTCTTTATCCCCTGGCTTTTATTATTTTCTTCTTTTTTCACGAACAAACAGGGATTATTAGATTTCTTCAGGGCTTATCAGACTTATCTTTTCAGGGCAAGTGGAGAAGGTTCTTCCGGGATTCATGACAAACCATGGTGGTACTATTTACAAATTTTGACTTACTTTAACAAAACTGTAGGACCTATATGGTCAGAAGGATTTATAATTCTTTTATGTTCTGTCGGAATCATCATTTCGTTATGTTTCACGATTGGAATTCTTATTAAAAAGAAATGCGATGTAAGAGAGCAGACATTATCATCATTTTATATTTTCTTGTTCGTTTCTTTCTTTACAACCTTTCTTATATTTTCCCTCATACCTTATAAAACTCCATGGAATATACTCTTTCCACTCCTGGGTATGATAATATTTGCAGGCATTGGTTTTCAGGCACTTTGGCAAAAATTTAGGAAAATATGGGCTCGTTTTATTTTATCTATTATCCTATTGTCAGGTATATACCATCTATCTTATCAAACATATCAGGGAAACTTTATTTATTTCGCTGATATTTCTAACCCCTATGTATATGCTCATACAAGCACATCCTTAGTCAAAATGATGGACCGTATATATCAATTGTCTGACATACTTATTAAAGAAAATCAAGAACCCATTGTCTTTGTAATTGACCCGATAAATGATTACTGGCCTATCCCATGGTATTTACGGAAAATTGATAAAAAGGGTTTCTGGTCCAAAATACCTTCAAATATTGAGAATATCCCTTTTTTAATAGTATCACCAGAATTACTGCAAGAATTTGACAAGCGATTGAACAAACCTTACATGAAAGAGATATACACAATTCGTCCTGGTGTTTTTCGCTATCTCTATATAGAACAGCCTTTATGGGATAAGTTTATTGAAATTCAATCTATCCGAAAACAATAAATAGATTACGAGGCAATCCATTGCCGAAGTGTCATCTTATCAATCTTGCCATTTGCTAACATAGGTAAAACGGGACGAACATCAAACCGTCTTGGTACTTTAAATCCTGCCAGATGTCTTCTACAATAATCCCTTAGTTCATTTTCCTTAATGACTGCACCTGGTTTTGGAACAATGAAGGCATGTCCCACCTCCCCGTAAAGACTATCCGGAACACCAATCACAGCCGTCATTAATACAGATGGATGCATTTCCAGAACATCCTCAATTTCCTTCGGGAAAACATTCTCGCCTCCTGTCTTATACATTTCAGACTTGCGTCCACAAACAAATAAATATCCCTGTTCGTCTACCCAACCTAAATCGGAAGTATATAACCATCCATTGTTATCTTTTACCACAGAAGTTGCGATGGGATTATTTAAATATTCCTTCATAACTACGGGACCCCGAAAAGCAATCTCTCCGATTCTTCCTTTAGGGACTTCTTTTCGTTCTTCATCCACAATCTTTACTTCATAAGGAGGAACAATACGCCCCGTAGAACTAAATAAAAGTTCCACTGGGTCATTAGGACTGGCAAAGGTAGTAAAACCACAAACTTCTGTTGAACCATATCCCGTCAGTAATAAGAAATTATACTTTTTGGCTAATTCCGACAGTGTCCTTACCATTCGTTCATTCGCTGCATACGCACCCCAAACCATAACCTTCAATGAACTCCAATCCATCGAACGGAATTTGGATGTACTCATCTGCATTAAATACATCGCCGGGACCTGTCCCAGATGAGTAATTCGATGTTTTTCTATTTCTATAAGAGAACCCTCTGGTAAAAAACGGTCCATTAACACAATAGTTGCACCGCTATATATGGCTGTATAGCCCATCTCTACATCTGCAGCTACATGATTTATAGGGAAATGAAGTAAAATACGGCTATCCGAATCCCAAAACATATATTGGCTTTCTACTTTTGCACTACACATTACTGCTCGATGTGTATGTAATACACCCTTGGGCTTACCCGTAGAACCGGAAGTATACATTAACAAAACTTCATCATTTTCATTTACTTCTGGAATTCTTTTTTCTAAAAGTTTTTTTGATTTTTCATTTCCTCTACATAAAAATTCGTTATATTCTATAAGTCCACTTCCTCTGGGGTCGCCAATGATAACGACTTCATGTAAAAATGGGAATTTTTCTTTAAAGTCAAGTATCATTTCAAGTAAATCAATATTCATATAATGGTCTAAAGCCAAAAGAACTTTGGGCTGAGAGTCGGAAAGAAAATAATAAATTTCATCTCTTGAAAATTTTGGAGAAATACCCTGCCATATAGCACCTACTTTTGACGCTGCCATAAAAGATGTTATAAATTCTGGACATGCCATAGATAATAAAGCGACACGGTCTCCTTTTTCTACACCCAGAGATACGAAAGCCTCAGCAAGTAAATCCATCTTTTCTTTCATCTGTTTCCATGTGAGATGAACATCTTCAAAGATAACTGCATCACTATCTGGCTTTACACTTGCCCAGTATTCTACGCTATGCCAGAGTAATTTCCTATCCTCACTGTTCATTTATCTTTATCCTCCTAAAATAATTGTTTTGTTTTTTTAAATACTACCCTCCGAAAATAATTACGCCGTTTTTTATGGCATAATCATTCCTCGGTGTCTTTATTTCAAAACACAATTTATTATTATTTATATTACTTTCATCTTTAAAAACTCTTATTGTTAATACATCACCACCATAAACAAAGGACGAAAAGCGAGCATATAAATATTCAATCCTTGATTGAGCTGGATTAAAACCATGTTCAAATATTTTTCGCACAGATTGGGATAAGGTTGCTGTTCCTTGATATACAGGAGCTGACAATCCGACTTTTTGAGAGAAAGCCCACGAAGTATGAATGGGAAAATGAATATCACTACATGCATCATATATAAGAGGGTCCATTGGCTGGATAACAATATTTTCTTCCCATAAAGTTTTTTCATTTTGTCTATCAATTTTTACATTTCTAAAAAACAATTCTTTCCCTTTACCTTCATCTTCACATGGAATATCCCTTAACAAAGCACCTAATCCTTCAACAAAGACAATCTCATCTTTTCTATTCTTCGCGGTGTAATCTATCCAGAACAAAGTTCCGGACAAATGAGGGACAATGGCTTTTACTTCCCCCTGTATTTGCAAAGTTTCACCTGCATAGAGGGGTTGAGACCAGCGAAGTTCTTCAAGATAATGAACCTGTCTTTCCAGTACATCCAGAGGAAACCCTGCAGTATCCCAATATTCGTCAAATCGAGATGAAATTTTCCATGTTAACGCTACCGCATACATCGGATGTACCAATAAAGGATGAACACGGTCATCATAAAAAAGCGGATTGGTTTCATATATACCCGCAGCATATTTCATTGCTTCTCGGGGAGATATATCTACCGTAAAAACCCTACTCTTTCGCCCTACAAATAAAGAATTTAATTTATTAGCCATAATTTATTTATCCTACAGGAGGTCTACCAATACTGTAATAACGGAAGCCATAAGAAGCCATTGTTTTAGGTGTATAAAGGTTTCTTCCATCAAATATCACCTTTTCTTTCATTAATTGAGCCATGCGTTCATAATCTGGACGACGAAATTCATTCCATTCTGTCAGAACTAAAAGTCCTTCTGCCCCTTCTAAAGGAGGATATTGTTTTGGTGCGATTTCAATTTGAGTACCAAATCGTTCTCGTAGTTTAGGTCCTGCCAGAGGGTCAAAAACCCTCAATATTGCTTTTTTCTTTAGCAATTCCTCTATAATAAAAATCGAAGGGGCTTCCCGAATATCGTCAGTTCTTGCCTTAAATGAAGCCCCCCAAATTGCAAGTGTTTTTCCATTTAAATCCCCTTTATAATGTTCCAGTATCATAGATAAGAACTTTTCACACCGCTCTTTATTTACCTTCTGGATAGCATCAAAAAGATAGTAGGATATTCCTTTTTCTTTGGCAAATAGCATACATAAGTCCAAATCTCGGGGTAACCAAATGCCACCATAACCGATACCGGGGAATAAGAATGTTTGTCCTATACGGCTATCCGCCCCAACGGCTTCTCGGACTTCACTGATATTGGCTCCCCAAACTTCGCATAAATCCGCTATCTGATTAATAATAGATATTCGTCCAGCCAGCATCACTGCGGTTGCATATTTACTCAATTCCGCACTACGCAAACTCATTAATAACAATGGTCTACCCGTTCGCAAGAAAGGACTGTATATTTCTTTCATAATTTCCTGCACCCGAACATCCTCACATCCCACAACTACACGGTCAGGACGAAGAAAATCATCCACAGCCGTTCCTTGTTTTAAAAAGTCAGGATTAACCACAATATCAAATGGATGCGGTGTATTCTCCTTTAATGTTTCCTTAATTTTATCAGCTGTCCCGGGGGGTAAGGTCATCTTATTTACAATTATTCTATATCCTGTCATAACCCGTGCAACTATTTTTACTACATCTAAAACAGGTTTAATAATATCATCTACTGTCGAATATGAAAGCACAGGGTCCATACATAAAAATACAAGAAGACAGTTTTGAACGGCTTCCTGTAAAGAATCTGTGAAAAAAAGCCGTTCTTCTTCAATATTTCGCGAAACCAGTTCACTTAATCCCGGTTCATATATAGGGATTTCTCCTTGTTTTAGTAATGAAATCCTTTCTTTATCCCAATCAACACAGGTTACTATATGCCCACTTTCAGCAAAACAAGTACCTACAACCAAGCCTTGATAGCCCGTTCCTATTACTGTAATTTTCATATTTTATTATCCTGTATAGAATTTGCTATTGTTAACCCGTTACGAAATAAAACAAAATACGATTTTATTAATACAATATATCACATTCATATATTATCCCAAAATTTACCAAATATTGGCATTTGTCAACAACTTAAATTTAACTAAATAAAGGGTATAAATAATGGTAAAGAAACAATATATATTATTACCTATTGCTTTTCTCTCAATCCTTTTGAATTCATTTTCGGAAGATTACTTATTGCCTGAAAATTTCACCCGTTTTGAAATTCCAGACGATAAAGAAGTAGGAACAGTAATGACGGAATATTTATGGTATCACCTTTTTAAGAGACTTGGAAATGGACCTACTCTTTTTAATAAAGAATACTTACTCTGTGCAGATACATGGGTAAACGATTTTATAGAACCTCATAGGAATAAAACTATACAGGAGGTTCACAGAGAAGACCTTTTATCTATCCGAATAGATGAAGAAGGCTACATTGACACACATCAGCATTTTTCCCATGCACATGATGCTGGTTGGCCCTTTCCCTTATGGACACAAACCTACGGGCAAAAGGATAAAGGAATAGGTTGGCACTTTCAACCTCTGGAACAGGTTCCGGGTTGGGTTGGTGATAATCTCCGACATGCTAAAAATGATTCTACCTGCGGTGAGAATGCCATTAAACAATGGAAACTCCAAAATTTAATCTCACATGGTATCGTTGAGAATAAGTGGAAATTAGAAACTACGGGGGAGGGTCCTTCAATAATAACTTCTATTCCTAATCTTAATTTAAGTGCTAAAGACATACCTTTTTTCCAGTTACGATGGAAAAGGGAAATACAATCCCAAAGTCATTTACTCCCTTATATAGAATGGAAAAGGGTTGGGGACAGCGATTTTTCTCCTGAAAGAAGATTTTATTTTTATTATCAGAACACTGCACTATCCCCTCCTGATTGGGCTCATTCTCATATACCTGTTTACAAGCATCCACTATGGAACGGAACTGTTGACCAGATACGCATTTGTTTAGCTCCAGAAAAATGTTCGGGTTTCTTTTTGATTGATTCTTTTTTCTCTTTGTTTGATACTCGCCAAACTATAAATAATCCTATTTACATTCTCGCATGTAAATACTATTTCAATTGGACAGGCGACATAGATTTTTTACGGCAGGTAATAAATAAGATGCGAATGGCTCTTCAATATCAACGGCAAGAATTAGGTGGCGATACGAACCTTTGTATTGTCAACCCATGGGTAGGGCATGACGGTATCCCCGGCTACAAAATCACTGAAAAGGGGAAAGAATTTAATATTGGGCACGGGATTGGAAATAATTACTGGGATTTACTCCCTTTTGGCGGTTATGATTGTTATGCTACCAACCAGTATTATGCATCACTCCTTGCCATGGCAGAAATAGAAGAGGTTATTTTGAAACACCCGGAATGGAATATCCCTCGTGGTGCTCTTGCCATTGATCCCAAAGAACTTCAAGAACATGCTCAAAAAGTACGCGAAAAAGCACAATCCTTGTTTTGGGATACATATAAAAAACGGTTTGTTGCATGTATTGACCGTAATGGAGATAAACATGATTACGGTTTTACTTTCTTAAATCTCGACTGTATCTGGTATGGAACCGCTTCTAATGAACAAGCATCCGAAATCTTAAAATGGTTGAATGGAGAACGAATTATTGAATCGGACACTTCAAAAGGTGCGGATATTTATCACTGGCATTTTGGTCCTCGTGCAACTACCTTACGAAATATTGATTGGTATGTCTTTTGTTGGACAGGACCTGAAAAAATCCCATGGGGCGGACAGGTCCAAGATGGCGGGGCTGTATTGGGTTTTTCATTCTACGATTTATGGGCAAGATTGCATGTTTTAGGTCCCGATAATGCATGGCAACGGCTCAAAGAAATTGTAGAATGGGAAAAAGAAGTTCGTAGTGCCGGTGGATACAGAAAATACTATGAAGAGGGAAAACAAGGAACAACTTTGCAAGGCTGTAATACACCGGGTGGACTGGGAATTGATTGCGAATTTTTTGAAAGCAGTCTTTTGCCCTCTATTTTTGTCTACGGTTTTATGGGGATTATTCTAAAAGCGGATAAACTTGAAATAAATCCTAAATTACCATCTCATATTAACAATCTTACTGTAAAAAATATAAAGTATAGAAATTGGGTTCTAAATATCACAGCCACTCATTCTGATTTAAATGTAGAAGTCGTAAGTCAAATACCCCAACTGCCAATTAAGATAAAATACATTCAAAAACCTTTACCTGGTGAAGTGAAAGAAACAGAAAAATTAATTTCCGATGTAGGTGTTTATACATTCAATTAAAATTTCTTATAAATACTAAAAACAAAAACCATCTTCACTCATACCTGGACAAATGTAATAATGTCCAATGTTAAATATCTGGATTAATCGTAATAATTCTCCAAGGTCAATCTGCCAATCTTGTGGATTGTAATCGGACGCATGTGGACGACAGGTATGGTCTCCATCTAAACCCGGAGCATAACCATCTTCAGTCCCTTCTTCACAATGATAACCTCGTATATTGAAGAATTGAATAACTCGAAGAAGTTCGCTCAAATTAATCTTCCCATCGCCATCTATATCTGCTGAATGCTCTGTTATAACTTCACCTTCAATTATACCTTCGCCTTCTTCTATCCCTTCTGCAATACCTTCGCCTTCCATGGTTCCTTCATGTATCCCTTCTCCTTCGATTATTCCTTCTCCTTCTAAAATACCTTCGGGAACACCTTCGCCTTCCACAATCCCTTCTTCTATCCCTTCTCCTTCAATAATCCCTTCGCCTTCTAAAATACCTTCAGGGACACCTTCGCCTTCGGTTATTCCTTCAACACATGGACCACTTGACACATATATGGTAACCTCAGTACCTGTCATCACTTGTGTCCCTGCAGATGGTTCTTGCCCGAAAACGATACCTGCCTCTATCTCATCATTACATTCAACCACAATAGTAACAGTTAATTCACTTGCATTTATTAATACTTCCGCATCTACCTGTGGTAATCCGATAGTATAAGGCACAGTGGTCATACAGGGTCCCTGAGAAACTGTAATATCCACAGAAGACCCTTCAGGGACTTGAGTTCCTGCTATTGGATTTTGTGCTAAAACAATCCCTTCATCATACAGATTGGAACACTGATAATTGACATTTCCTATTAACAGATTTGCATTGGCAAGTATTACTTCTGCTTGCTCTATGGTAAACTCAACTACATTAGGAACATTTGTAGGACAAGGTCCTGATGAAACAGACATATCTACAGGATATGACTCTGCAACAAGATGATTTTCTTCTGGGGTTTGAGCAAATACAACTCCTGCTGGATATGCCGTATTGCATTGAACTAATACAGCACCCCTATTTAGTCCTGATTCTGTTAAGGCATTATTTGCTTCTGTCTGAGTTAAATCTATAAGTCGTGGAATACTAATAAATTGAATTGGTGGTGTATCTTTTAACTGTGGATAACTTTGTGTTTTGGAGGGGAAATACCATATATTATCGAAGTCCCATCCTGCATTTAGAAATGTGTCTATATTTAATAATTCTGTGGTAGATTTTCCTGTCCCTCCAAAAGAAGTATTAATTCGACTTGTTATGACATTCCAAAAAGAATTGTTCACTTCTCCACCAAATTGATAACCAATCAATCCACCGATATATCCACTTATTCCTACTACCTTCCCGATGGAATAACAATTTTCAATTGTTCCTCCGACGAGTCCGCCGACCAAACCTCCTGAATAAAAGGATGCTTTAACTGTTCCTGTAGCAAAGGAATTGTTAAGCAGACCGCTGGTATTTTTTCCAGCCAGTCCTCCCAAATAATTCTGACCATCGAGATACACATTTGCCCAGCATTTACTTATTGACCAAGCATTACTACCGACGATGCCGCCACAATTATCACTCGCTTTAATCGTCCCAACACTTGTGCTATATGATACATTTCCACCATTAGAACCGACAATTCCACCAGCACCAAATGGCACATTGGTTATATTCATATTAACCCTTGAATAACAGCGTGTAATAATATTTTGATTTTGCCCAACAATTCCACCTGTATTCGAATTATATTGAGAATTACTTAAAATAACATTTGCATAACAGTCTGATATATTCCCACCTTGATTTAGCCCTACAATTCCACCAAGATTCCCCTTACCTGACAATGTCCCGCTCACTGAAACATTATAGATAGCGCCACCTTCACAGGCACCTACTACTCCCCCTGTATTGTTTTTACCGGAAATAGAAACATCTTCTAAAATTAAATTTTTTATAATAGCATTTCCCGAAACCTTTCCAAATAAACCTATGTTATCGGTATTGGGTCTATTAATTGTCAGATTTTTTACTTTAAAGCCCTTACTGTCGAAATAGCCTGTAAACGGATTGTATTGGTTTCCTATGGGAGAAAATCCCTGCCCGCTATTCCATCCAGCAGTATTGCTTGCATCTATATCCTGACCTAATTCATATCCACCATCTAACGGATATTCTGCAGAATTTCCAATTTGTTGTAATTCATCTATGCTTGTTAAAACTTTTGTCGGTGGAGGACAGGGACCATCTGATACAACCAGATTTACTGTATATCCAACAGGAACTTCCCAGCCAGGCAAAGGTTCCGAAACGATAACATTCCCAAAGATTACTGTATCCGAACATTGATATTCTATATCACCAACGGTTAACGATGAAGAGATAATTAAATTCTGAGCATCTTCCAAAGAGATGTTTAATACTGATGGGACAATAGTGGTAATTAGTAGATAAGGATACACGGTATTGTTATCATTTGCCCATACTAAGTTAAAATCCCAACCTTCCGCTTCGTAGGTAGTTTTGTCAAGCATTTCGGCAGTTGTTTTTCCTATACCTCCATCGGAAGTATTTAACCCTGAGGTTTCAGTATCCCAGAAAGAACTATTTACTCCCGAATAATTTAAGGACACTAATCCTCCACAATTTGTGCACGGTGCTACATTTCCTTTCGAATAACATTCAATTATCAAACTATAATTGAGACCAACCAAGCCACCGGCATAATTGTAAGCGGATCCACCATTAAAGATATTGGAATGTGAGTAACTTTGGTTTATTGTCCCCATGTTTGCTCCAACCAATCCTCCAATATAACTACCTGCTCCCATAACAGACCCGATAGAATAACTTTTTCTAATAATTCCATAATTAATACCTGAAATCCCTCCTACATTGGAGATTCCCATTATAGAACCTGAACTTGAAGAGAAATGTATTTCACCTAAACTCTCATTGGAGGCTGTTATATTGCCTGCATAGTCACCGAAAGCGGTTATGATACAATTCTCATCAATCACACAATATGATATTTTTCCTGTATTCGAGGAGGTAATACCGCTAACATAATTATTCCCTTCAATATGAGAATTTCGAATTTCAACTTCAGTAATATTACCTGTATTTTCTCCTGCAATTAACGCTGTATAGTCGCCCCCTGTAATATTGGCATTTTCTATTATTAGATTTTTTATTACAGCGTCAGAAGATGCATACTTAAACAGAGCAACGAGATTTTCTCCATCTCTATTTATATATAAATTTGAGATAGTTTTTCTATATCCGTTTAATTCTCCAGAAAAACGGAAAATAGCATTCCCTAAGGGGTTAAATCCTTTCCCGGCATTCCATGTTTGTGTATCCGTAGCGTCAATATCAGAAATTATGTGGTATGTCCAATTGGGTGGATAGTCTATGTTATTTCCGATTTTTTGCAAGTCTTCAATATTATCTATGGATATAGGCTGGTCTAATAGAAATTTGGCGAATAAGTTTGTTGAAGAGGACATTGTTAAAACTAAATTGGGATTAGAAGAGAAGAAGAGAAAGTCAAAATTTCCGGATTGAATCTCATATCCCGCCAGTGCATAGTCTTGATCAGGCACGGATGTTAATTGCACAACACTCCACAAATAATAGGGCGAAGCAGGATTGGGATTGACTGTTCCATTTTCACTGTTGATACTCAGAGAAATTTCTTCTGCATTAGGGGGGTATATTTGTAAATATGGCCTGGTAATACCTATATTTTGACCCCATACAGAACCATAGTCCCAACCGACTGACTGGAAAGTATCGGAAGAGAGCATTTGATTTGTGGATAGCCCGGAACCTCCCCCGGATTGTAATTGTTGCGTTGCATTAATATCCCAGAATGAATTCTGGACTTTTGAGGGTTCCCCATCGCCT
>AWNW01000033.1 GCA_000493945.1 Candidatus Hydrogenedens terephthalaticus JGI OTU-1 | reverse complement strand
GGTCAATTCCAAGTTTTTGCACTCTCAAACCCATGATTCTTTCCGTGATACCTAATTCCCTCGCCGCTTTTGCTTTATTCCCTTTTGCATTTTTTAATGCTTCAATAATCATTTCTCGTTCAACGCGTTCTAATGTTTCTTCTAATTTTCCTTTCATTATTGTATTGGAAGCTTCGGCTGTCTGTAGCGTAGGAGGCAAATAATGTCCATGGATAACATCATCGGTAGTTAAAATTACAGCCCGTTCAATAATATTTTCTAATTCACGAACATTGCCTGGCCAATGATAACTCATAAGCATATCAATCGCAGGGGTAGATATTCGACGAACATACTTATTATTCTCACGACTGTATTTTTCAACAAAGTAATTGGCTAATTCCAAAATATCTGTTTTTCTTTCTCTCAACGGCGGGAGAAAAATCGGGAAAACATTTAAACGATAGTATAAATCTTCGCGAAATTTACCCTCTTGAACTAATTTTTCCAAATCACGATTTGTTGCTGTAATAATACGGACATTCACTCGGATTGTTTCGCTTCCTCCTACACGCTCAAAAGTTTTATCCTGCAATACGCGTAGCAACTTCACCTGGGTTGAAAGAGGCATATCCCCAATTTCATCTAAGAAAATAGTCCCCCCATGTGCCATCTCAAATCTTCCTTTTCGTTGCTGATAGGCTCCTGTAAAAGCCCCTTTCTCATGGCCAAATAATTCACTTTCCACAACAGACTCTGGCAAAGCAGAACAGTTTACCTTAATGAACGGTCCCGAAGCACGATGGCTGTTAAAATGTATTGCATAAGCCACTAATTCTTTACCGGTCCCACTCTCTCCACGAATTAACACTGTCGCTTCCGTCATGGATACCTGCTGTATTAAATCGTAGACTTTTTGCATAACCCCGGAACTACCAATCATATTAGAAGGGTGAAATCTTTTTTTTAATTCTTCTTGAAGTCGAGCATTCTCAAGAAGTAGTGCCTTCCTTTCTTGTTCATTTTTTAATCGCAACCGAACGGCACGAGCAATCATGGATGCAATAATCGTAAGAACGCGTAAATCCTCATCTAATGAAATATCATCGGAATAAATTCTATCGGCACTAAGTGTTCCTAAAACCAAATTTTCAATTTTTATAGGTACACATATATATGAAATTTCTTCTTTTTGTAGATTTTTTCTTGAACCTGTTTTATTTAAAAACATAGGCTCTGCAGATATTTTAGGGATAACCATAGGTCTTCCCATTTGGGCAACTTTACCAATAATTCCTTCACCTACTTTATACACTCCTCTTTCTAATTCTTCGCCTGAAAGTCCATAAGCCGCTTCTATTCTCAATTCTCCCCTATCTCTATCAAGTAAAGTTATCGTCCCTCGTAACATCCCTGTATGATTTGATATAGCCCGCAAGACAGGATATAATTCCTCCCGAAGGTCATAACTACGGTCTAATATTTCACTAATTTCAAGAAGAAGTTTTAGTTCTTCAAGGGCTCTATCTGTTTTTTCTTTCATTACGGTAATTCTAATACTTTAATTTTAAATAATAAATCATTTAATCAAACTAAAAAATACATATTTGTATAAGTAGTAATTATAACTTTTAAAGTCTTACTTATTCAAAAGCGTAGTTTACATATTCTATATTTCCTATCTTGCTTTTTCTATTTAGGATCTATACTGAAATGGAATACATCTCTAAAACATATCTGTGTTTTATTTTTTTTACCTTATAAAAAATAGTAAAATATATATAAATTTAAGGAGTAGTGTATGGGCTATTTTCTTTTACTACTAGCTGTCCCGATTTTTTCATTTTCTACACCTAACAATGATTTGGTTCATTCTGCACCTCCAAAAACAATTGTTTTTTCTGCTTCTCCAGAGCAAATTATAAAAGATGCAGAGTTATGGAAAGAAAATGGTGTTAATGCATTTTTCCTCGACTATATAGCCCGTGAGTGGAGTGATAATATTTGGGCAAATGACAAAAAGCCGTGGACAATCGGGAAGGATGATGATAATTTTAAGAAAGCAGTTGAAGCCAATAACATTTGTAAAAAAATAGGTTCAGAAACCTTTCTCAAAATTGCATTTGACCATCATTTAAATTGGTTTGATGACTTACAATGGGAAAATGTATTACATAACTTTCGACAATTTGCCATATTTGCCAAAGAAACAGGTTGCACAGGATTTGCCATAGACATAGAATATATTGGTGAACAATATCATTTTAATTGGGAGGGATATAAATATGACACATATACTCGAAAGGACCTTATCAAAAAAGTAAAGGAAAGGAGTGCGGATTTAATTAATACTATATACAATGTATTTCCCGAGATGGTATTCTTGACTTTTCCAGAGCAAGGGTTAAGCCTTGGACTTATTATTCACTTAACATGGATTGAAGAATTAGCAAAGAAAAATGCTCCAGGAGGACTTCATTATTGTATTGAACATACATATCGCATGAAAAATCCTGATGAAGTTCTCACATATATCGGGGGGATAGATCAAATCTTTCTCACCTATTTATCCCCCAAGGCTAAAAAATATTGGAAGGAAAAATGTTCTATAGCACCGGGAATATGGCCCTTTGGTTATGATTATGATAATGCTCATAAGGCGGGACTTACAACAGCAGAGTTAAAACAATTATACGGTCTTCATATATCTGCATCTAAAAAATACCATTGGATTTACAGTCATAATTGTTATGAACAGTTATTAGGTCGTCAGGCAGAATTGTTTGAAGGTGAAGAACCACTACAAAACTATGTGAATATACTGAAACAAAAAGAACCTGTTTCTGATAATTCTTTTCAAGAAAAAATTGAATTATTGAACGAAAGAAATTATCAATTATTACAGCAAAAAACAGGTTTTACTTACATGCCGTTTCCAGTAGGTCCCGATGATAACCCCCGTTTTCAAACGGCTCCACTTAATAATTACGAATATGCACACGGTTACTTCTGGGAAATAGGGAAAAAATATCTACAGGGAGAGGAAGTATCCTTTCGCACATTATTCAACCCAATTACTCATTGGAAAATAGCAGGACCTTTCCATACAGAGAATTTTAAGGAAACGCATGAAAAAGAATTTCCACCCGAAACAGATATAAATGCAATGGACTGGAAATCATTGTCTATAGAGAACAACAAAATATCTATAGACCTTAATAAAATTTTGGGACAACAGGAAGAAACCTGTGCTTATGCTCTATGTCTTTTTGAGGTTCTCCAGCCTGTTTCTGCTCAAATACGATTTGGCTATAATGATGCTGTTAAGGTGTGGTTAATAAACGAAAAGAAAAAAGATTTAATCTTTGAATATTTCGGGGAATCTTCTGTAATACCAGATAAGACAGTAATTCCTGTATCCTTTGAAAAAGGGAATTATAATATCCTTATGAAAATCACAAATAATAAACGGTTCTGGGGCTATACATTGCGGATAACAGATTTAAAAGGAAATTCATTGCCTCCGAATATAATCAAATATTAGATTTAAAATTGAAATAACAAGGAAAACTCATTTATGTTAGACAAAGTAGATTTGAATTCTCGCATGACGAAGGAACAGTTCAAGCAGATAACACACCAATGGGAATTATCGTTAGGGACATTCCAGCGGGAATTGAGACAAAAAAATATTCCAACAATTATACTGATAGAAGGTTGGGACACATCCGGTAAAGGGACTTTGTTGAATCACTTATTGTTAAATCTTGACCCAAGAAGTTATTGGGTACATAATATAACCAAACCTACAAGAGAAGAGAAATTGCATCCGTATCTTTGGCGTTTTTGGAACAAATTACCGGGGTATGGAGATATAGCCTTTTTCAACCATAGTTGGTATTGGCCTCTCATATTAGAAGCCCAAAAAGACGGTTGGAGTTCAAATAAAATACGGTCTGAATTAGAAGAAATTTTAACCTTTGAACGACATCTTATTGAAGATGGAAATTTGCTTATCAAATTCTTTTTACATATAAACAAAAAAGAACAAAAAAAGCGTTTTGAAAAACTTGAAAAAGACCCGGACTTCCAATGGAGAGCCAAGGGAAAAAACAAAGAATTGCTAAAAGAATATGAAGATTTGTATAAAATCATAAACATTGTATTGAAAGAAACACATACAGATATAGCACCATGGAATATTATTCCTGCTATGGATGAAAGATACTGTATTGCAGAAGCAGGAAATATTCTTCTTTCAAATTGGGACAATACACTAAAAAATGGATTAAATATCCCCACATACCCAATAGCACCGAGACAAACAGACCCATTAAAGGAAGTTAACTTATCTCAATCTGTTTCGCGGGAACAATATGATAAAATACTTCCTAAATTACAGAAAGAATTACGGAGGTTACAGTCTATCTGTTTTAAGGAAAGAATACCTGTGGTAATCATGTTTGAAGGTTGGGATGCTGCAGGGAAAGGAGGAGCCATAAAAAGATTGGTAAACGAATTAGACCCCCGTGGCTATGAAGTAATTCCCATAGGGGCACCTCAAGGTGAAGAGAAAAAACATCATCATTTATGGAGGTTCTGGAGAGCATTACCTAAAGCGGGGCATTTTACTATCTACGACCGTTCCTGGTATGGAAGAGTGTTGGTTGAACGAATAGAAGGTTTTGCTCAACCCAAGGATTGGATGCGTGGATATAGCGAAATCAATGAATTTGAATTGCAATTAGCAAAATGGGGAGCCGTTATTATTAAATTCTGGCTACATATATCTCCAGAGGAACAATTAAAAAGGTTTGAAGAGCGTCAATCCAATCCTTTCAAACAATGGAAAATCACAGAAGAAGATTGGCGTAATAGAGCAAAATGGAAAGATTATGAAGAAGCGGTATCGGATATGATTGATAGGACATCAACAGTCTATGCTCC
The DNA here is from genome assembly GCA_000493945.1 of Candidatus Hydrogenedens terephthalaticus JGI OTU-1. Lineage (GTDB taxonomy): Bacteria > Hydrogenedentota > Hydrogenedentia > Hydrogenedentales > Hydrogenedentaceae > Hydrogenedens > Hydrogenedens terephthalaticus. The sequence continues at coordinate 28,013 of AWNW01000033.1, read as the reverse complement.
GTGGACTATTGTTGAAGGGAACGATAAACTCTTTGCAAGGCTCAAAGTTTTAGCTACTGTTATTAAGTCTATAAAAAAATTTCTCAAACATAAAAAGACTTAATTTCATCTAAAATTTTCTATTTTTATAGAGTTTCTCTTTATCTTTTATATATACAATTTTCCTGCAATTTAAAGACAATTATTTATTTGTTATTTAAATAACAATTATTTTTATGTCTATTTTTTGTTTTCAATTACAAAAATCAAATCGTATTTATTTAATTTTTTTACGACATATTTTTGTAATTTATAAGTATTTAAAAAACAGACATTTAAATAGATCTGCTATATATTTGTTTAAATTAATATATATAGTAAGCACTTGTATTTAAATTTTATATATGCTATAATATATTTGTTGGTAGCAGAGTTGTGAATGTGTTCCCTATGCTACTACTACACATCAAGGTCCAATTGAATCCAACACATAGCGAAGCACATAAAATAGCTGCCAGTGGTTGTCCTCCCATTACCACTGCAGTGCATCTCTCTCTCCGGAATAACTGATATCCCGGTTTACCCCGGCCGGGAATCCTCTCTTCCGCTTCTCCGCAACTCTGCTACCTCTCATTAACTCTGATTCCCTTCGGAGTTAAAATTTATAGAGGTGCCGGTCGCCCCCTACCGGCACCTCAATTTTTTTTTAGGGAAGATAAAAAATTTTCTCATTCAAAGTATTTTTTGCGATATTAAATTTATACTCCTAATTTCATTTGATAAATCTTTCACTACACATATTACCTCTACACCCGCTGGAGAATTTAACAGATGAGTAATTTGTTCTGCATTTAAGGACTTCATATCCCATTCGTTTATTTTTATAAGGGTTTCACCCCCTCTTAGATTATTTTGCCAAGCAGAAGAATCTTCGATAATACCAATAACCCAACCCTGTTCATCGAGATAATCAAGCAATATCCCTGTTCCTGTCCACTCTTTCTCATTAGAAATTTTCGTTTTTAAGAAACATATTTCTGCTTCCTCATAGTTCATTTTGAGTGCAAACTGTTTCCAGAAAGAAGTTCCCAAAGAGACTTCTTTTTCTCCCGGAACTGAAACGGAAAGAAGATTTTCAAACTTTTGGTTGCCTAACCGTAATGTTTTTAATCGAAAATACTGAATGACCTTTTTATTACGAAAGTGAACAAATTTACTATCTCCTGCTATCAAAGACCTATCATTTACAAAACTCATAGGGAAAATAATATATTCGTTCCTCACAAAATCAATATTAGCGACAATTGCAATCTTATTATTGATTGTAATTGGAATTTGGGGCATTGCACTTCCAGAAGAAAAAAACATTTTTTCGCAAAAAATATCTTTTGTCTTGACTTTCTTTTGTATGGATATTAATTGCCATATAATTCTCCCTTTCCCAAAATCTATATATATTTCAAAACCGGGATAATAAACAGGTAGTATTCCTCTAATAGGTAGCCCTACTTTCTGGGATATATCTGATAAATCAGACAATATTATTTTGCCCTGATAGTTGGGGATAAAAGGGATACTTTGTTCAGAATTTTTTAAGATTACATTATTGTATTTTTGATATTTTTCTTTATCTGTATCATCCTTTTTTTCAAATATTGGGATAGACACCCCCGTATCCAACAGGTAGAACGATAAGGCATAATTCTCATTTGAATTTATAAGTATTGCTCCACGCTGCATAGTAAATGATGTTTGGAATTGACTATCCTCTATAGAAAGGCAAATAGAACTCGGTAAAACTCCAACAAGAAAAAAGAATATGAATCTATGGGAATTAACCCTATTTCTAATCAGCACAAACTAATTATTCCTTGTCATTATAGTTTCTATCCATAATTTTATTTGTTCCTTTGCATGAGCAAATGATTCTAATAAAACAAAACTTGCATCATCTGTCGGATAGGTCCTCATCTCACAAAGGGAACGGTTTTTTTGATATAACTGTAATGAAAAATTATATGCGTTTTTATCGTTTTCTCCAACAGAAATAAATGTTGGGATGTTAAGAACATTACTATTGATTACATCTGAACTGTTAAAGTCACAATAGGGAGAGAGTAAGATTAGTCCTTCAATACAATCGGACTGAATTTCCTTATAGAGAGAAAAACATCCTAACTTGCCTGTTAACAGAATAAATTTTTTGTCCTGGGAAAGAGTATTGTTTAGAAGATTACAAATAGAATTTATATTATTGTTTGTAGCAGAAGAATCTTTATACCTATTGAATATTGATATCCAATCAGCTAATAGAAATACCAATTTGTATTCGTTACTAATAAAATCACCCAAAACGGATTTTATTTTTTCTATATCTTCTCCTTCTTCTGCAAAGACAACAATAGCAACCTTTTTCTCTGTTCTATTAGATAAATTGGGTGATACAATTTGTAGGAAGACTGTATTTGAATTAATAGAATAGGTATGCTCGGAAATAGGGGGAGAATTATTTTTTTTGCACTGACAAAGAAACAATGCAAATATAACACAAAAAAGCGTAAAAGAAACAAGAGCACTTATTTTCTTTTTCAAGTCCATAGAAAAGCAAGCAGGGAATACTTAACGGTAAGTATTCCCTGCTAAAAAAATTAACCCAGATTAAAGACAGACTGTAATTTCAATGCGAGAGTCATATCGCCCTGAATCTTAAGTTTGCCTGTCAGAAATGCAGTCTGGCCGTTTAACTTTCCAGCAACCAGGTCAAGGAAATCGCTGGCAGAAATTGTCAATGTAATATTGGCTTTCTCTGCTTTTCCTTGTGTCACGGAAAGTTGTTCATTAGCAACGGCAACTGCCCATTCTCCCCCATCATCCCCGGTGATGACGAACTGATAAGTTACATTCATCCCTTTAATTTTAGCGGGGTCAACTTTGGATGATAGTTGGTTAAAGAATTCGGCTACTTGGGACATACTAATAACCTCCCTCGATAAAGGTTAAGATTTCTCCGTAAGCCCATGCTCACGGAATTTCATTATCTTTAATGTAAAACATATCCTTATTCGATTTCAAACTGGTATATTTTTCATATTTAAATTTATGCTTTTGATAACATAGAATAATGTATAATTTCCTGATGATACTACAGGGTAATTGTTATGTCTATACAAATTGTTCCGACAGAAGAAGAAGTTCGCCATCCTCTTGATGCATTCTTTATGCCACGAGCAGTTGCCGTTATTGGTGCAACAGATAAAATAGACAGCGTTGGCAGAACAGTGCTATGGAATTTAATGAGCAGTCCTTTTGGAGGAACCGTTTATGCGGTAAATCCGAATCGCCATCAAGTCCTTGGGATGTTAGCCTATCCGAACATCAAATCCATTCCTGAACCCATTGACTTAGCAGTAATTATAACTCCCGCTCCGACAGTCCCTTATATTATTCAGGAATGCATTGAATCTTCTGTAAAAGGGTGTATTATCATATCCGCCGGATTCAGTGAAACAGGAGAGGCAGGGAAAGCATTAGAAGAAGAAATTAGGAAACTTATTTATCCTGATAAAATACGAGTTGTTGGACCTAATAGTTTGGGGATTATGAATCCCATTATCGGTTTAAATTCAGCATTTGCACCTCATATCGCCGAAAAAGGGACTGTAGGTTTCATTACTCAAAGTGGTGCCGTTGGAGCGGCTATTTTGGATTGGAGTTTTCATGTAAAGGTTGGTTTTAGTAAATTTGTTTCTTTTGGAACGATGGTAGATGTTAATTGGGCGGATTTGATTTATTATTTAGGAGATGACCCTTACACGAAAAGCATTGTAATTTATATGCAGGCTTTAGGCGATGTGCGTTCTTTTCTATCCTCAGCAAGGGAAGTAGCGTTACATAAACCGATTATATTATTAAAGGGTGGTAGAACGGAATTAGGAGCAAAATTGGCACGAAATACCCCTTATTATGTAGGAGGGGAATTATGCAGTGATGAAGTATTTTCCGCCGCATTGAAGCGTTGTGGTGTGCTTCGTGTTGATAATATTCAGCAATTGTTTGATATGGCTATTGTTTTAGGGAAACAACCGCGTCCTAAGGGCAATCGTCTTGCAATAATTAGCAATGCCGCAGGACCCAGTATTCTCGCAACGGATGCACTTGTAGCAGCCGGTGGAACGATTGCAACTCTTAATTCCAAAACAATTAATGAACTCAATGAAATTTTGCCTCCGTACTGGAACCATGATAATCCCGTAGATTTATTGGCAAATGCAGACCCTAAAAGATATGCTCAATCCGCGGAGGTTGTTTTGAAGGACGAAGGGGCTGATGGTCTTCTGGTAATATTAACCCCTCAGGTAATGACAAAACCTTTAGAAACGGCTGAAGAATTAATAAAAATAAAAAATCCATACAAGAAACCTATCCTTGCCAGTTGGATGGGAGGTCACAAAGTAGAAGAAGGGCAACAATTGTTAAATAATTCGGGAATACCTACTTTAGATTATCCCGATATTGCGGCACGGGTATTTCAATCCATGTGGCATTACTCATATCAACTAAAAGGATTATATGAAACGCCCAGCGCTCATGAGGAAACCAGTGAGTATTATTCCCAAAAGTTGTTGGCTAAAACAACAATTGAATACGCTGTAAGGCAGGGACAGGTAATATTAACTCCATCTGCTACAAAAGATGTTTTATCGGCTTATGGTATTAATCTCATCGAAACGCATATTGCCCATGACGAAACGGAGGCGGTACATATTGCTAAAAATCTCGGTTATCCCGTCGTTCTTCGCAGGGTGCTTTTAAGTGGGAAAATTTCGGCAGACCCCGGAGGTGTTTTATTGAATCTCCATGATGAGAATGCAGTTCGGAAAGCATACCGAGCCTTGCTTGATTTTGTCACAGAAGGAGCCGATGCATGTGCTTTTCCGGGTATTGCTGTTCAGCCGTTAGTCCCTCGTGATGGGATTGAAATTTGTATTGGAAGCAATATTGACCCCTTATTTGGACCTTATATATATTTTGGGTCTGGAGGCAGGATGTCTTTCATCTTTGAGGACAGAGCCACAGGATTGCCCCCACTAAATACGACATTAGCCCGTAGAATGATTGAGGACACGGAGATTTATAAAGCACTTAAAGCGGGTAAAATATGCAAAGGATTTCATGTTGAGGAACTGGAACATTTGCTTGTTCAGATAAGTTATATGATATGTGAGCAACGATTAATCCAGGGGATGGAAATAAACCCCATTGTAATATCTCCAAAACGAATTGTGGCGTTAAATGCTTCTATTTTACTTTATCCTTTAGAAACACCTATGGAGGCATTTCCGAAATTAGCCATCCGTCCATATCCAAATGAATATACATATAGTTGGACATCAAAAAAAGGTAATGAAATCATTCTCAGACCTATTCGTCCTGAGGATGAAAATCTTATGATTCGTTTTCATGAAACTTTAAGCGATAACACAGTTTACTTTCGCTATTTTCAATTGCAACCTTTGCATGTCCGTACACAACACGAACGACTAACAGAGATTTGCTTTGTGGATTATGACCGTAGCATTGCTCTTGTGGCAATAGAAAAAAACAAAGCAACGGGAGAAAATTCTATTTTAGGTGTGGGTAGGATTGTAAAGATACATGGTACACAGGATGCCGAATTTGCGTTAATGATAAGTGACCTTTATCAGGGACATGGATTAGGAACTGAGATGTTGCGCCGTCTTATTCAAATCGCCAGAACAGAAGGCGTGAAAAGACTCTATGGAACAATATTACCCGAAAATAGAGCCATGCTACGGGTATGTACCAAATTAGGCTTTGCATTAAAGAAACCTACTGGACAGGAAGTAATCGCTGAACTCTTATTAAATTAGGAAACATTTACTCATTTGTCCATTTTTTATTTTTTCTTTTGCAAAAACCTTTTAAATTCTATGGTGAAAGTAAAACTATCAAAATCCTCTTGCAGTCGCGCAAATTTTGAATAACCAAAGGAAACTACAAATTCATCTCTTTTATTAAGGGGTATTTCAAAACCGATATTGGTATCCAGACTAACCGTATGCCATTCATCCGATAGATTTAAATCTACAAGATGTAAAATAGGAAGAAATTTTACCTTTACCTTCGCATCATAGGTAGCATAGGTATAGGTAGCCGATGCGGAGAGATACGGACGTGTGGCTTTAATTCGCTCTTTCCAATTTTCAAAGTCCTTATGGATGGGAGAACCCCACGGGGAAAAATGGACACCCGTTCCACAATAAAAAGCCATTCGCTTTATCTCAAAATCTGTATGTAAAGGCATTAACAGAATAGAGGGATGAGTTTGTTTGGTCCTAATTTTCCCGCCTTCGCCTCCACCCTGAGCCGTGATAGACCATTTTGAATTAATCTGGTATCCAATTCCTGCGTGTGGAGCCCAAATTAGGTGATTATCACGAAAATCGCTGACTGTTTTCACGGGTTTTTGATCTGGAGCAAAAAAGCCCATAATAGGGTCAAATAACTCTCTAACGGGCTTTTCACTTTCCATTTTTGGATATGGATTTACAAGACTAACAAACCAGAACCATTTACTATTTTCGTTTGCGTAGGATTCTAATGATATGCTTTTTGAATTTTCTTGTAAACCCAATTTACTTTTTTCGGGCAAATCGGTTTGAGATAACAAAGGAATCATCATTCCTGCACATATAAGAAAAAGATTCATCATCATTACTGCTTTTTACTTCTTATAAAGTTTGGGGTCTTCCTGTATAATTTTTATTTTTTCACTATCAAGTTCTGAAATAAGTTGAGGTATATCATACCATTCCAGTACCCCGTGCACAGCATTGGTTATCTGCCCTTCAATACGGGGATTTTCTATTATATCACTCCACGAAATCAAACCTTTCAGATGGAGTTCTATTTTTTGTGGTAGCAAGAGAAACGCCGTGTGTAAAGACGGCACACAAAGGACACCTTCAGCATCTATCAATATATTCACTTCATCACCATATTTTTTTCTTACATACTTAATCACAGATAAATAATCCTGCACCCTCATCCCTACATAAGACTTGCCTATTAAATAGGCACGGAAATAATCTTCCCAACCTGCACCCACTGTATTTGTAATATCATTCTTACTGGGAATAGGTGCTGTCTCCCCTGTTCCTCTTATATCAACCGCACATACATGGATATTATTCTTCAAGTATTCTCTTATTAAATTAATACCTTTGCTTTTACCTTCTGGGTGAGTATAGATAACTACTTTTGAAGTGGGTTGCTTTGCTTCCAATAAATATCCGGGGAGCAAAATTCCATCTTCTGGACTTATAACAATAGGGGTAACCGATTTTGCTTCGGGGAAAAATTTTCTATCTATTTGTTTTAATTCACTAACTTTCGGTTCAGAAATATTGTCCCAATTATCAACATTAATAACTTCTCTAACTTTTGATTGTTTTTGTTCCAATGTAAACGAAGCCCATATAGTATTTCGTGATTGTGCACAAATCTTTTCTTTATAACGATTAATATCAATAATAGTTTTTGATCCAGGAATTTCTCTTATATTTCCGCTCTTGCAAACTTGATACTCTTCTTTTGTTAATAATTCATTCTCTTCAATCTGCTCTTCAACTTCTTTTGTTATCCCCTTAAGCCATAAAAGCATTCTTTCTACAATTTCCTCCCGCAGTGATTTACCCAAACCATGTTGAGTATCTACCTCAATCAAATCACACATTGAGTTGGCTCCCAACTTTGCATAAAGCCTTTTTGCGGCACGAAAAGTAGTCCATGTGCCTGAAATATCAAAGAAATCTTTTGTAGCAGAACAGATTAAAACAGGATTCGGAGCATGCATAAAAAGATATTCAGAATGGTCATAGCCATATTTTATTTGTGAGAAGATATTTTGTTCTGCATCCTGAGGTCCAATGGTATTTAATAATCTCTCCCATGAAGTTAAATAACAGGAAGGAGCAGCAGCATAAATTCGTGGTTCTAACGCCATTAGATATGCCGTTTGTGTGCCTCCACCGGAATTTCCAGAACATGCTATTTTATCCTTCTGAATTTCCTCTCGGGTTTCAATATAATCAATGGCTCTTATGCCATCCCATATTTCATATCGAGCATAATTTTCACCTAATAGGATACATCCTAATCCCAATATGGTATGTTCGGCTGTCCCCCAGACATCCGGGGAACCATCTTCTTTCAAAAAGGTAATCCGCTCACCCTGTCCCGGAGGGTCATATATAAGTGATGCTATACCATTCTTTGATAATAAAATACATAGTTTTTGATATTCCGAATATCCTTTGGCTTCCTGAGAATGTCCACAGGGGACAATTACACAAGGGTATGGGGGTTGTGATAGAGGTAGAATGGGAAATTTTACCTATCCACTCTGCTGACCAGAACGGAGATGGAAAAATAAGTTTAGTTGAATTACTCCGTGTTATACAATTTTTTAATTCTGCTGGCTTCCATTGTGCCGATGGAACTGAGGATGGATATAATCCCGGTCCCAATGGAGAGAAGACTTGTAGACCACATGCTTCTGACTACAATCCAAGAAATTGGGAAATAGGATTGACAGAATTACTCCGTCTTATTCAATTCTTTAATAGTGGTGGTTATCACAAATGTGAAGATAGTGAAGATGGATATTGCCCAAGTTTAATTTAAATTTAGATTTTTAAAATTATCTCATTTCTTAAGGGTAGATTTAATATTAAATCTACCCTATTTTAATTTTAAATCCTTATAGGCTAAATTTTTTAAACGAAATCTATTTTTTCATCTTAAATATAAATAAAAAGTAGATTTTTTAAAAAATATGTTATAATTTAGGTAAGTAATTCGCATCAGGGTTGTGTGTTGTTTAATCAAAACTAAAACTAGAAAGGGTTAGAAATGAAAAAAGAAATTTTTAAAAGTGGAATGGGTTTATATTTTTACATATTTTTTTTGCATATTGTTAATCATTTTTTCTCCTCTGTTTGCTTACGCTGCCCCTATTCCAATTTCAACATTAAATGGTTTGCAAAACATAGGCGTTTTAACACCATTAGATGCTGATTATATTCTAACTGACGATATAGATGCTTCTGAAACAAGAACCTGGCCAGGCGGTTTTAATCCTATTGGAGATGACATTAATCATTTTAAGGGCTCTTTCAATGGTAATGGACGCATAATCTATAATCTTTACATAAACAGACCTTTAGAAGGATTTGTTGGATTATTTAGTTATATAGAGGGAGCTTCCATCAAAGACTTAAAATTATACAATGTAGATATAAGTGGCAAATCTATAGTCGGTGGTATAGCAGGGCTTATAGAAGGGGGTGACATCAAAGGTTGTATAGTTCACGGTCAAATAAAGGCATCTGCTGCTTGTGGAGGTATAGCAGGTTATGTAAATGATTTGTCCAGTGATATGTCAATAAGTATGTGCTATACATTAGGTTCCCTTAGTTGGGAAAACTTTGACCCTATAGTAAAAGAATATTTCGGCGGATTATTTGGAGTTGTAGAGACTGCTCTCAACTCCATAACTATCTCCAATTCTTTTTCTCACATGAATATTTCCACTTCGATAATTGATATGAATTTCGTTGGTGGTTTAATAGGAGGATTAGCCAATAAAGTATATGTAAGAGAGTGTTACTCCGTGGGAGAAGTTCCCAATGGAAATTTAGGTATAGGAGGTCTTATTGGCGCCGCAGATCATCCAGAGTATGTAGAAAACAGTGTATGGGATATGGAAACCAGCAGACAAACAGAATCATACGGAGGTAAGGGTTATAGCACAACTGAGATGCTAAATCCAGACACATATTCAGACATGGGTTGGGACATATCTTCTGACCCTTGTATCAGTTGTTCAACTACATGGGCTATATATAAAGATTATACTTATCCTTTCTTTTGTGATTTATCCAATATAATCCCTAATGTAGAAGGCGATGAATTGACAACGGCTATTGAAACTATAACGAAAAGAGGTTTTAATTCTGAATCTGTACCGGTATATCACAATACCATTCCATCAGGGTATGTTATTGAAACTATTCCAGAAAAATTCTGCTACTTTCCTTACGGTTACACTGTAACTGTTAACTATTCTATGGGACCCTATCCTCCAATTTATATCTCCACGATAGAACAATTACAACTTATTGGTAATGACCCTAATTATCCTGAGGATAATATATACATACTATCAAATGATATTGATGCTTCTGCTACTCGAGAATGGAACGGAGGAGCAGGCTTTATCCCTATACAAACATTTTCAGGTGTTCTTGATGGTAATGGGTATAAAATATCGGATTTATATATATCAGATAATTCCGGCTATCCAACAGGTTTATTCCGGACAATTAAGAAACCCACTGGGTCTTTAGGAAGAGTAGAAAATTTAATTGTAGAGGATGTAGAAATATATGGTATTGGATATGTTGGAGTAATAGCCGGAAAAATAGAGACTACTGTTCCAGAAATAGAGCCTACCTTAATGAATATAGCAACCAGTGGAGAGGTTTTTGGTATAAATTCAGTGGGTGGTCTGGCAGGTGCTATTTACGGAGGAATAACAGCCGATGACTGTTCTATCCGTGCCAATGTAAATGCAAGAGAATTACCACCAAAAATAACCTATGGCAATTTTGGTGGTGTTTGTGGTCGTGCTGTAGGTTGCAACCTCTCAAGAGTTTCATTCATCGGTGCTATTCGTTCCGGAATAGGAAATAATTTTGGAGGTATTGCAGGATATTCCACTATGGATCCAGCAACAGGCAACAGCCCGATTATTACGAATTGTTATGCTCATGCTTCAATACAAAACACAAATTCATCAAGCCAAGATATTGGTGGACTTATCGGTTTCGCTGATGTAAATACAGAACTTAATAATTCCTATTCTGCATCTTTTTTCGCTATACCTGCGTCTGCGGGTGGGCTCATTGGTAATGGTAATGCACCTATTACAGTAAATAATTCTTTTTGGGATAAAGAAATATCCGGTGTATCCACTTCTTTTGGAGGAGGGACAGGAGAAACAACAGAAAATATGAAAAAAGCAGTGACATTTGCAGGCTGGGATTTTTCCAGTGTATGGAGAATGAATGAAAACAGCAGTTATCCCTTATTACGCAAAGATTTGATAATAATGACCAATCTTCAATACTGGCACTATGTGAATGCCCAGGAGTGGTTATCGTTCTATGGTATTCCAAGTGATGTCCTTACTCATTGCCATAATGTTATTCCGCCGGACAGCGTCATATCTCAATCAGTTCCTCCACAAGAATGGTTACAAGTATTCCCTCCGGACCAGGTAATATTAGTTATTTCTTACGGACTTTGTCCCCCAATTACAGTAAACTCAATAAATCAAATTGCCCAGATTGGCAAAGTCCCCGAATATCCAATTGATGGATATTATGTGTTGGGAAATAACATTGATGCATCAGACACTGTAAACTGGAATGGCGGAGCCGGTTTCGAGCCTATAAAAGACTTTACAGGTATATTTTCAGGTGGAGGTTATATCATATCTGATTTATATATAAACCGACCGACAGAAGATTATGTTGGTTTTTTTGGTTTCTTAGAAAATTCAGCCAGAATCATTGGTATAAATATATCAAGAGCAAATGTAACAGGTAGAGGTATCGTTGGAATATTAGCAGGAAGTAATTTAGGACAAATATACAATTGTGGTGTCCATGGAACAGTCCGGGGAAATGATAGTTTTACAGGTAGTTTGGTCGGTGATAACAGCGGTGTAATTTATGAATCGTTCGGAGTAGCCCAGGTTATCGGAACATATAATGTTGGCGGACTTATTGGGACAATTAGTTCAACATTGTTTATGGATACAAATCATAACAATTATTTCTGGGGAACAGTTTCTGGTCATTCGAATGTTGGAGGTTTTATAGGATATAACCGCGGATATATTGATAATTCCTATACAGCATCACAGGTAACTGCAGATAAAGGAATCATAGGTGGTTTCTGTGCATCTAATGATCCCCTAGGTTCTATTGTTTCATGTTATTGGGATAAAGAATACAGTGGGATAGATATATCCGAAGGAGGTGAAGGAAAAACAACTACGGAAATGATGACAGAAACAACATTTTCAGGATGGGACTTCTCATCAATATGGATGATAAATGAAGGTATCACTTATCCGTTTATACAAAATAATTTTTATACATACATAGGAGATTTAAGAGGTCTAAATTACAACATTATTAAAAATAACCTTGCAAATTGGGGTTATTTTGCCTCAAGTACAGAACGATGCGATTGGACATATCATGCAGGATTGATTGTAGAACATACTCCTATGGATGTAAATTTGCCTATATTTTCAAATATTGATTATGTTGTGTCAATAGGTTTTTGCACTACGGTTCCTGATGTAGTTGGAGATACACTTGTTAATGCTATTAACGAAATTAACTCTGCTAATTTGGCAGTCGGAAATGTAGTAGAAGAATGTAACAATGTTTATCCTTCAGGTGTTGTATTTGAACAATATCCAGTTAGCGGTGAAATTGTTGTCGAAGGGACAACTGTTGCATTGAAAGTTTCGTCAGGACCTTGCCCGGAAGGAGAAGGCACGCCGGAGGGAACACCTGAAGGCGCGCCGGAAGGTGTCGTCGAAGGTACTCCCGAAGGAACACCGGAGGGAACACCGGAAGGCGTCGTCGAAGGTACTCCCGAAGGAACACCTGAGGGCACACCGGAAGGTGTCGTCGAAGGAACTCCCGAAGGAACACCTGAAGGAACTCCGGAAGGAACACCTGAAGGCGCGCCGGAAGGTGTCGTCGAAGGAACTCCCGAAGGAACACTTGAGGGAACACCGGAAGGCGTCGTCGAAGGTACTCCCGAAGGAACACCGGAGGGAACACCTGAGGGAACGCCGGAAGGCGTCGTCGAAGGAACTCCCGAAGGAACACCTGAGGGAACACCGGAAGGCGTTGTCGAAGGTACCCCAGAAGGTACAGCTGAGGGAACACCCGAAGGCGTCGTCGAAGGAACTCCCGAAGGAACTCCGGAAGGAACACCAGAAGGTACCGTCGAAGGGACTCCTGAAGGGACACCTGAGGGGGCTCCGGAAGGTGTTGTCGAAGGGACACCTGAGGGAACGCCCGAAGGTGTCGTCGAAGGTACTCCCGAAGGAACACCTGAAGGAACACCCGAAGGTGTCGTCGAAGGTATTCCCGAAGGAACACCTGAAGGGACTCCGGAAGGCGTCGTTGAAGGTACTCCTGAGGGAACACCCGAAGGCGTCGTTGAAGGTACACCTGAAGGGACACCTGAAGGAACGCCCGAAGGTGTCGTCGAAGGAACACATGAGGGAACACCCGAAGGTGTCGTCGAAGGAACTCCGGAAGGAACACCTGAGGGAACACCCGAAGGTGTCGTCGAAGGAACTCCGGAAGGAACACCTGAGGGGACGCCGGAAGGCGTCGTCGAAGGTACTCCTGAAGGAACACCTGAGGGAACACCGGAAGGTACCGTCGAAGGAGCTCCCGAGGGGTCTCCGGAAGGTATTGTCGAAGGCACGCCAGAAGGAACACCTGAGGGAACGCCGGAAGGTGTCGTCGAAGGTACTCCGGAAGGGGCACCCGAAGGCATCGTCGAAGGGACTCCGGAAGGGACACTAGAAGGCACCGTCGAAGGCACGCCCGAAGGAATACCTGAGGGAACGTCGGAAGGTGTCGTCGAAGGAACTCCTGAGGGCACGCCGGAAGGCGTCGTTGAAGGGACTCCAGAAGGAACACCGGAAGGTGTTGTCGAAGGTACTCCCGAGGGAACACCGGAAGGTGTTGTCGAAGGTACTCCCGAAGGCACGCTGGAAGGAATAGTAGAAGGTGAAGTAGAGAAAGTTACAGTACCATATTTAATTGGCGGTTCTGAAGCATCAGCAAAAGAGCAAATAACATCTATAGGTTTGGTTGTGGGAACTATAACAAGACAATGTAGTGATACCGTTCCTGAAGGAAATGTGATTAGCCAAAGTCCATTACCAGCACAAGTTGTTAATAAAGGAACATCGGTAAATATCACGGTTTCTACAGGTCCTTGTCCTATTACTGTCCCTAATTTAGTCGGAATGACAGAACAAGATGCAAGAACAAAAATACTTATCTCCGGACTTACCTTAGGAACAGTTAAAGAAGAATATAGCGACACCGTTCCTAAAGGAAGTGTAATTAGTCAATCTCCCGAAGCAGGCTCTAAAGTTCCAAAAGATACCCCCGTAAATTTAGTTATTAGCAAGGGTAAAAAGCGTAGTTTCATCGTGTCTTGCGGAACCAATAACTCGACAAATACTTCAAATACAGGTGATATGATAATGTTAGGTATCCTTTCAGGATTACTCTTATTGCAAAGCAGAAAAGGCAGACGAATCCAAAATTAAACATAAAACCCCATCAGGGATAAAAATCCCTGTTCCCATATAAAAAGCCCTCTGTATCATCTCATACAGAGGGCTACTTTTTTTAATTCAACAACAAAATAATGAATTGAAATCTACAGATCAAGGTTATTACAGGCAAAAGCAAATTATGTGAAAAATTGCTTCATGATTTATGTATGGTAACAAGTCTTTTGTTCTCAATTTGTCTCTTTTTCAAAGATATTTATCTGTCTCTAACAGTTTATGCATGAACATGGGGGTCCCATTCAAGGCCTTCAACCTGACGAAGATCATCTTTATCTTCACGGAGTATTTTTATTCCCATCAGACGGCAATAGCGTTCGACATCCCGGGTATGGTCACCGTAAAAGATTACACGATGGAGTCCGCAGGACCAATTATATAGGAAATTATCTATATTGTCTACTTTAACTATTAATTTACTTCTACAACCACGCTCTTCAAGAGGACTATCTATGGCATCCCCAGTACTATATAGCAATTTGTCCGTACCGATTAATCGTGCCATAGTAACCTTTTCTCCAACGGGCATTTTTACTTGTAGCGAAACACCGCGATTGTCTTCTAAATGAGTCCGAACTATATACGGGGAAGGCTCTGTATCCGGTCCTTTCATTTGTGTCGCTGCAACACAATGAGCATGCAGTATTGTGCTGTTCGAAAGGTCAAACATAGGGTCGGTAACAAAACCTGTGCGTCCTACAAGATAAGTAAAAAGAAGTTGGGTCATTGTAGATTTCAGGTCTGCTTCACACACACCGGCAAGTAAAACATTGTTTAACCGAACGAAAGCCAAACAGGGGTATCCCATATTCCTTTCCATTAACTGCATACCTAAACAATTCATTGTAATAGCCTGTGCATTATAGTTCTTCATTAAATTCTTTATAGCAATATACATTCTCGCCCCCTTCATTATATCTTCTTTATTGGGCTCCACAATTTTTTCTGCTTCTTTTATCCATCTTTCTGCATCTGCAAGTACTTCACTTTCAGATGCTTCTTCGTAAGCCTTTTGAAGTTCCGGAAGTTTTATTGTAATGATTTCAGTTCCAAATTTTTCTTTAATAGAATTACAATAGGCGGGGTCTGCTTCCCCATAGTTTACATGGAGAATTTTCGTTTCCCGTAATCTTTGAATGGCGCGAAATGGTTTTACCGCATCAGCAATATCGGCAAATTGGCTGCTCGGAACAATATCAACGAGTTTCCCTTCCTTCTGCCACGATGGGACAATATGCCATTCATGACCACAATAAGGCATGGTAAATATCATCACCGGCTTATTCAGATCAAACAAACCCGAAATAAGCCCGCCTGTCCCTAAGGTTAGATGCAGTACCAGTATGCCTGTTACATCCTTGAACTTCTCTTTTGCCTTTGCAAGTTCATTTTGATTTGTAACAAGACCACCATCTACAAATTCAATATCAGCAAGTTTCTCATTAAGTTTCGACATTTCCTGCTCATAGCGATTTACTTCCGCTTTCAGGTCAACCTGATGCATAGGCCAGCCGGGGGTGGGAATGCCCACATACATTTTTCCTACTCTAACTTTGTTCTTTATCTCCAATTCGGATAACAGACTTTGGTCAATAGCGGACCTCCCATAAATAGGGAGATTAGCAGCCGCCACCATGCCAGCCGAAGCCAGCATAAATTGCCTACGAGAACAACCCGCAGAACAGGATGAAACATTTTTTGATTCGTGATTTGATTGGTTCATAACAATAATCCTTTCTGTTATATTTTGTTTATATTTTAATTCTATATAAACCGCATAATCAGAAACAAAAAATTGGGGGAAAAACTCATGGGAGAATCCAAAAATAATAAGTGAGAATCAGGACATAAGGGATAAAAAGGATAAAAATAATGAGATAATATACAGGACATAGATAACATATATTTTCTTTCTCAATTGCAGTTGAACGGCATGCCGTGTCTTAATTCGTTGCAAGGTTCTTGGGGTAAAAAAATAAGAGGATTTCACATTTATCTTTCTAATTTTGTTTTTTCTGAGTTCTTTTTTCCCAGTAGGCTTTTAATTTGTCTCTTTCTTTCCAACGGCGATGGAACCAGAGCCACTGTTCGGGGTATTTGCGGATAATATCTTCAATGGCACTCTGGCAAATCTGGGTGTTTTTTAATATATCCTCCTGGAGGTTTCCTGAATTAACCATTGTAAGAGGGGGGCAATATTTCAAGAAGAAGTGTTCCATCATTATTTCGAAGCATACAAACAGGGTGAACAGGGGCTTTTGTTCGGGCATATAAATAGGCGGGTCCAATTGTCGCCCAACATGGCTTACCAAAAAATTCTACGGGGGCTCCGTTATCTCTTGGAGATTGGTCTATCAGAAGTCCTACAAACCAACCTTCTTTTATTAGGTTAACAATTTCGTTTGCAGAACGGTCTTTTGGTATTGTTTTTATCTTCGCTTTTGTTCGAATGTCATCAATGAATTTATTTAAATCAGGTTCATCAAATTCACGGACAATCTCCGCCACAGGATAGCCATCGCTACACATTAAAGACGCCATCATTTCCCAATTTCCAAGATGGGCACTAATAAATAATGCTCCCTGTTTGTTTTTGAGATATTCTTCTATATACTCCACTCCTTTGTATGAGGCTATATTGTTATATTTATTTTCTGCTAAATCGGGTAGATATGGGAATTCAAAGGCTACAAGAAACATGTTTTTTGTAGCATTCCATAATATTTTTTTCTTTTCATATTTAGTTAGTGTATCTCCAAAAGCATATTCAATATGCTTCAATCCATCTTTTCTTATTCTTGGGTATAAGTAATAAGATAAAAATGCAAAAAATATCGCTATTTTACGGGATAGCGGTAGAGGTATTTTTTTTATAAAATTTAGTAATGAAATGGCTATATAGGAAATAACTTTCTGTTTGATTTTTTTTGTTTTTTTGCCCATACTAAATTTCAAAGGTAAGTTTTGAGCCATTCTTGGGGATAATGCAATTCGTTTTCAAATGAGTGTTCTCTTTCATCCATTCGAGTGCTGGTGGGTCTCCATGGACAAGAATAACATTTTTTGGACTTAATTTTTCTATCATTTTCAGTAAATCGTTTCTATATGCATGCCCACTAAAGTGAAATCGTTTGATATTTCTCAATTTAATTTTTACAGGTTGTGCGTCCAGTTGAAACTGCAATTCATCTCCCGGTTTTGAATGTAGAAGTTTATATCCTAATGTATCTGGGTCTACATAACCTACAAAAAAGATACCATGGTGTCTGGTTTGAACCATTTCTTGAGCAATTAAAGCGGACGGAGTGTTTTCTATCATCATCCCTGAGGTAGCAATAATAATTCCGGGAACAGATAATAATTGTTTCATTACTTCGGGTTGCCATATATTCCCTAATTTGCGAAAATGATTCAGGGGTCTCAATTTGCTATTTTCATCTAAATATTCTCGAAATTGTTCATAAATATCATAAATGGCTCGACCTAGCCCTGAAATATAAATAGGGACTTTTATTAACAACCCTTCATCCTGCAATCGTGCAAGTATATTTGCCATCTCTTGCGTTCTACCTAAGGCAAATGTCGGTATTAAAACCGTCCCTTCTTGCTCTAATATCTGATTTATAGATTTAGCAAGATGCAACGATTCTTCATCATAAGAGTTTACCTTGTTTTCATCAACAGCACCCTGTGTACTTTCTATAATCATTACATCTACTTCATCTAACCAGTCCATAGGTTTGTAAGGACCTAATAATTCCTGATTACTCGCACTAATATCCCCTGTGTATAGTATCTTGTAATTGTCTAACTCCAATAAAATACTTCCACTTCCTAAAACATGCCCAGCAGGATTGAATAATGCTTTAAAGATATTTTTACCACTGACATCAAATAAGTTGTTATAAAGGTGTGCCCTTGTCACATCCATAAGATTTTCAACATCCTCATGTTGGTATAAAGGATAATCGAAAATATTTCGTTCTTTGCGTATGGTATTCATGACTACAACGCTATTGTGCAACATTCGCTCCATAACTCGAAGTGTTGGTAAAGTGGCATGAACCCTAAAATGGGGAAAAAGCTTGGTCAAATAAGGTAATGCCCCACAATGGTCTACATGACCATGTGTAACCAATACAGCATCGGGAAATGATTCCATTAGGTCAAATGATGGAAGAGATTCGAAACCTTCTTTTTTGGGATGCACACCACAGTCTAATAAAATATGCTCGTGAGCGTATGAAATCTCATAACAATTGGCTCCAATCTCCCCACCACCACCTAAAACTTTTAAATAAATACACCTATCACTATTCATGCTTATATTTTACTTTCTCTCATTTATAAAATATATAAAAATATATACAAACAATACACAATACATAATTCAAATAAGTTGTATGTTTTAGTATAATAAAGTTGGCACTATTTTATCATTATTTAGTTAAAGGAATATATATGGGTTCAGAAAAAAACCGACTTCTGGGGATTATAAAAAATAATGAGTTATGGCAAGAATGGGGACCCTATTTACCTGAACGCCAATGGGGAACTGTTCGAGAATGTTTTGCACCACCTGAAAAAGCATGGGAATATACAACATTTGAAACCGCTAAAAAATATAATTACCTTTGTGGAGATGATGGTATTTTCGGATGGAGTGATAGGTTGGGAAAACTTTGTTTTGCACTAAGTTTCTGGAATGGTTCTGATCCTTGCTTAAAAGAGCGTTTTTTTGGTTTAAATGCTCTTGAAGGAAATCATGCTGAAGATGTTAAGGAATGTTATTATTATCTTGACGCAGTACCCAGTTATGCATACGCAAAAGCCTTATATCGTTATCCTTGTGAAAGTTTTCCTTATGAGAAATTATTATCAGAAAATCAATCACGGTCTTGTTTCGACCCGGAATACGAACTTTTAGACACAGGGGTTCTGGATAATTTGCAATTTTTTGATATAGAAGTGGAATATGCAAAAGGTAGTCCTAAAGATATTGCAATTCGTATTACTGCATGGAATAGAGATAATAATACTCGTCCTCTGCATATTATCCCTCAATTCTGGTTTCGAAATACCTGGCAATGGTCATCTTTACTTGGAAAAATAGAACGCAAACCTCAAATATATGGAGGTGGAGCAAGCCATATCGTATTTATGGATGCACACTTAGGGGAATACCGATTGGAAGTCAGTGCAGGAGAGGGCGAAATATTGCCTCAATTGTTATTTACAGAGAATGAATCGGGCTTTGTGGGTTGTCAGGATAAAGATAATCCAAACTTACCTTCTTACCGTGATGCTTTTACTCAAAAGATTATTTACAATAATTCAGAATATATTTCAAAAGAGAATAAGGGAACTCGTGTCGGTGTCTGGTATTCATTTCAAATTAAGCCCAACTCTAAAATTTCTTTTCAGTTGAGATTTTCTTCTATATCTGAGATACCACCCGAACCCATTGGTGAGAGTTGTGATGCTCTTATTGAACAACGGAAAAAAGAAGCCGATGAATTTTATCAAGAAATTATATTACCCGCAATTGACCCTCCTGAAAGAGACATGTTAAGGCAGGCTTATGCAGGATTATTATGGTCAAAAATTTATTACAAACTTTCGGTAAAAGAATGGTTAAATGTATCCAATAATTTACAAAAATTTACAACACATCCAAGTTTTGATAACTGGAAGCACTTAAATGCAAACGATATTTTATCTATTCCCGATAAGTGGGAATACCCATGGTTTGCATCCTGGGATATCCCGTTTCATTTAATCCCTATGTTCCGCATTGACCCCATCTTTGCTATCAAACAATTGCAGATTTTCCTCTCACCCAAATATCAAAGTCCTACAGGACAAATACCTTCTTCCGAATGGAATTTCTCGGCTATCAATCCTCCTATAATGGCGTGGGGTGTAAATAAAATTATACAAAAGGTAGGACAAATGAATTTCGATATACCACGGGAAGACCTTTACTCAATGTTTTTAATAGAATCTTTTTGTAGTTTGTATGCGAACTTAACATGGTGGGCAAATCTCAAAGATAAGGAAGGAAAAACTTTATTCAACAAAGGATTAATTGGATTAGATAATTTTTCTATTTTAGAAAAAGCATCGGATAATTTAAATAAAAATGAGGAGTCTCAGGGTATTTTTTGGACTCCATTTTTCATTGGAAACCTTATTGAATTAGCCTGCACAACATCACTAATGTTTCCCTATTTTGAAAAAATAGCCATACGACTTTTACATCATTTTATTAAGGCAACGGAAATCTTACAGAATAATGAGCCTCCTTACTTATGGCATGAAAGCGATTCATTTTTTTATCCGATACTCAACATAGAAGGAGAAAAATCTCAATATCCCATTCGTTCTTTTTCAGGTCTTGTTCCTCTTTTTGGGGTAGCCCGTTTGCCCGTATATGCTCTTCCAGAACTTTCAGCAGAGGTTGAAATACTTATTAAATCTAAAATACTTACGGATGCTTTTTATAAAAAATATAAAGATCCATCAACAGGAAATGATTTTATATTTTTGTCTTGCATTACAGAACAACAAAGAGATGCTTTGATTAATTATGCATTAAACGAATCTGAATTTTTATCTCCTTTCGGCCTTCGCTCTTTATCGCGATACCATCGTGAAAAGCCTATATACATTCACACATCCAGACAACGGATTGAAATAAAATATTGTCCGGGAGAGTTGGAATCCAAAATGTTTGGAGGAAATACCAATTGGTTTGGTCCTATTTGGTTTCCACTGAACTATCTCTTTTTAGATAGCATGGACAAATGGGGAAGTATATATGGAGATTTTAAAATTTCAGTGCCTTGTTTGAAAAGAAATATGACCTTTAAAGAAATAGCCCGAGAAATCAGACAACGGCTCCGAAATTTGTTTATTCCAAATAATCGTGGAGAAATCCCTTCTTTGGGCTCGTTCGGATATATTAAAGATAATCCTTTGTGGAATAATTATTATCTCTTCTTTGAGTACTTTGATGGAGATACAGGTGAAGGAATTGGAGCCAGTCATCAAACAGGCTGGACGNCTCTTATTACAGAAATAATTCATGAATTGCACAAAGACACTTGATAGCCTTTTATGATGTGGATTCTTTTAATTCCGATGGATTTTTCATATTAGCGATAGCATCTTCATACGAAATAAGCCCTTCCAGATATAATTCTTTTAAACATCGGTCAAATGTTACCATCCCTTCTTTAAAATTGGTTTCCAGCACGCTATATATCTGGTAGTTTTTCCCTTCGCGAATCAGATTAGATATAGCATTATTAGCGCGTAGTATTTCGTAACTGAGAACACGACCTTCTCCATCTTTTCTTGGTAAAAGTCGTTGTGAAATAACCGCTAATAAAACCATAGATAATTGAAAGCGTATTTGCTGTTGTTGTCCAGCGGGAAACACATCAATAATGCGGTCAATGGTCTGAATAGCATCATTTGTGTGTAGCGTTGCAAAAACAAGGTGACCTGTCTCGGAGGCTGTAAGTGCTGACTGAATAGTTTCGAGGTCTCTCATTTCACCTATAAGAATTACATCGGGAGCCTGTCGTAAAACATATTTCAAAGCACGGACAAAACTGATTGTATCACCACCAATTTCGCGTTGGTCTACAATACTTTTTTTATGGTTATGAACATATTCAATAGGGTCTTCAATGGTTATTATATGACATGCCCGTTGATTGTTAATAATATCAATAAGAGAAGCCAGTGTAGTCGTCTTTCCACTTCCTGTAGGTCCTGTTACTAACACAAGCCCCTGCCGTGCAAATGCCAAATCTTTAATACTATCGGGAAGACCTAATTCGCTCAAGGAAGGTATTTTTTCGGGAATAGGACGCAATGCAGCGGTTACACACTGCCTTTGATAATAAACATTAACACGGAAGCGGTGCTTTCTGCCCACAGCCAGTGAAAAATCCAATTCTTTTTCCTGCTTAAATTGTTCTTTCTGTTCTTTAGTAAGAAAACTAAAAATCATCTTTTCGGTTGCTTCTGGCGTAAGGGTATCGGTTCGCGTTCGATATAATTGTCCATTAACTCTTAATATTGGGGGAGCCCCTGCACTAATAATAAGGTCAGAAGCCTTTTCTTGTATTACAAGGTCAAATAAATCCTGAATATTCATAGTCTTATTCCCTTTGTTTAACTAATTTATAGATAGATAATAAATTTACAGGATGATATTCTTCAAATAGATAATTCTTGTGTTTTACATAAGGTCATTTTTTCCACTATCAGGAAAAATTTTTCCTGTTTTAATTTTTCAATCAGAACAGCGGATATGAAAAGTCTTAGTGATTAAGTTATTTATTTTTTTGCCGATAATTGGTATAAGAATTGCTACTTTTTAACCAAATAATTGGTAATTCGTTTTACAAGGAGAAATCTGTGGGAACATTATTTAGTGCATTGGACATAGCACGAGCGGGAATGTTGGTATCACAGGTTCAACTGGATGTAACAGGTCATAATATCGCTAATGTGAATAAAGAAGGTTATTCGAGGCAACGGGTAGAGGTAACAACTCGTTTACCTAATTATAGACCTTATGGGGCTATTGGTCGTGGTCCTGCTATATCAGATATTCGAAGAATTCGTGAAACATTTTTAGACCAGATTTATCGTGAACAAAATCCTGCTCTTGGAAGAACCGAGACTATTGCAAATTATTTTGTGCGAATTCAGGATATTTTTCAGGAGCCCGGGGATACAGGATTTAGTGCTCATTTATCAAGATTTTTCGACGCTCTCCAGGATTTTGCTAATAATGTAGAGGAAACACCTGTCCGTGTTGCATTGGTTCAGGAAGGTGAGGCTCTTGCACAATCTTTAAATGAAATTGCGAGACAGGTCTATCTATTGGAAAGCAATACCAATGAGGAAATTCGAAATACCATACCTGAAATTAATTCTCTTATTATGAGAATTGCAGAGATGAATAAAACAATACGGGATATGGAGATAACGGGAAAATCCGCCAATGATTTAAGAGATGACAGAGACTTACTTGTTGACCAACTTTCTAAGATTGTTGCCATTACTTCACGAGAACGGGATGATGGACAGATTAATGTCTTGTTGGGAGGAGTTGAAATTATAGGTGGAACAAAATATCGAACACTTAGCACCGTTGTAGATTCCTCTATTGACCCTACTCGTCCCGATTTTCTCTCCGTTGTCTTTTCGGATAATCAAGAAAAAGCCATAATATCTGATGGTTCTCTTGCAGGATTATTATATATTCGCGATACCGAATTAAAAAGGATAAAAGAACAACTGAATGAAATAGCGAGAACCATCGCAGGTTCTATAAATAGTATTCACAGTCAGGGCAGAGGGTTAGAATTATACAGCGGGTCAATTAAGTCTACCATTTCTGTATCTGATATCAATACTCCACTATCCAGTAACAATCTCCCCTATTCTATTAATAATGGTTCTTTCCAATTGCTGGCTTATGATAGTTCGGGAAATATCGCAACGAACCTTACTGTTAACATTTCTGCGAACTCTACTTCATTAACAGATATTGCCAATCAAATTAATGCTAATCCTTTTTTTAATGCTTCCATTGACTCGGATGGATACTTAACAATAACACCTTCGAGTGGCTATTCTTTCCGATTTGCTAACGATACATCAGGCGTTCTTGTCGCTATAGGGATGAATCCTTTTTTCACGGGATATACCGCAAGTACAATTTCTGTTAACCAAGATTTACTAAATAATCCTCGTCTTATTAGTTCAGGTTATAGTACGAACATCAACGAAACAGGGGATAACACTGCCAGTTTGGCAATGGCTAATTTGAGATCCCGACGCATACTTTCAGACAGCACTCAAACTGCAGATGAATATTATCAATCCATGATTGTGCAGATAGGTATAAATGCAAGAGCCAATTTAGATGTGTTAGAAATGGAGCGTTCGTTTATAAACGATTTTACCCGACGAAGGCAGGAAGTCTCCGGCGTAAACCTTGATGAGGAAGTTACAAATTTAATACTATTTCAAAGGGCTTTTGAAGCATCTGCAAGGATTATCATAGTAACAGACCGAATGTTAGATGCATTACTGAATATTATCTAAACTTTACCCTCGTTTCATATATTTTCAATAGATTTCCTTTCATCTGTATATTTTGTATATAAATAAGGTCGGGAAACCAGATATTTTTGCACTTTATTTTCTCTTTCTGAATTATATTCCACATTTTTTTCTTCCATCATGTCTTTTAGAAAGGAAATGCCTAAAAGTTTTTCAAAATGATTATTGAACTTAAAATGTTCCGAATGGTGTAGTTTTATTAATCGAAGTAATTCTAAAGTTAACATAAAAGGTCTTGCTTGATTAAAATCTTTTACTTCAAGGTATAAACCGTTACATAATTCATTTACATATTTGGGATTTGTTGCCTTACCGGGGACAGATATAGGTTTAAATGAACATGGCTTTATATCAAAACCTTTCTTAAAGTTTTCTGGAAGAGAAGATAATATTAAATTTGAGTTTAACCATGGAGCACCGATTGTTTGAAAGGGATATTGCGTTCCTCGTCCTTCACTAACATTTGTCCCTTCAAACAAACATGTCCCGACATAGCATAATGCTGATTCAAATGATGGAATATTAGGAGAAGGTGGAAACCATTGTAAATCTAAATTGGGATATTGCAGGTCATAAAACCAACCATCCATTTTTATTACAGATAATTTTAAAGTTTTCAACTCTGTGTTGGTCTTTTTTAAATATAATGCGGATTCACCGATAGTAAGTCCATGTCGAATGGGAACATTTCCCCAACATACCTCTCCTAAGTATTCTTTGTCGGGTAAGAAACCTTCTATAATTTCACCCCCTAATGGATTGGGTCGGTCTAATATTATCATTTCTTTATTATAATTATTGCAGATTTTCATTAATTGTAATAGTGAATAAATATAGGTATAGTATCTGCTTCCAATATCCTGTATATCTATAACTACACAATCTACCTGCTTTAATATTCGTTGCCAATCAATACCCGTGTTCTCAGCATATATATCTATAACTTGTTTATCTTTCCATTGTTTTTGTTTATCGGATTTACCTGCCTCTTCACTTAGTTGCAAACCATGCTCAGCGGAAATAATACATTTTAATTTTATATTCTCAGTTGTTGAAAATATATCCAATGTAGTCTGTCCAACAATGTTCCTTGCGGAAGTATTTGTAAACAAGGCAACAGAAGAATTTTTTATCGGCTTAAAATCGTCTCGAAGTAAAACATCAATTCCAGAATGGACATTCATCTTTTCCGGGGCTATTAGTAATGCAATTGAGTTATAAAAAGTCTTTCTAAGTTTTCGATTGTCTCGTGTTTTCCTGTTAGGATGGCATGAATTGCTTAGTAAAATTGCATAATATCCTGATTTTCTATCCCACCACATACAGGTACCGGTAAAACCCGTATGCCCCAAAGCAGAACGAAAAGGAAGTTGCCCTTCGATGCTTTCCCAAAACGGGTCTGTTTTCCAGCCTAATACCTGCCATGGATAGTTGGGAATTATTCTGCATGTAGACATTTCTTCAATTACATCGTTTTCAAGAATATATCCATTCATCATACCTCTACAAAATCGTGATAAATCTTCCGCTGTTGAGAACAATCCTGCATGCCCTGCTACTCCTCCCATTGCATACGCATGCTCATCGTGGACTTCACCACGAACAATTTTATTTCGCCAAATACATTTCTCTGTAGGAGCACATCTATTTCTATACTCCTCAGGAACATTAAAAAAAGTTGTATTCATATTTAATTTTGAAAAAATGTTTTTTTTGCAAAATTGGTCAAAATCTTCTCCATTAACCAATTCTACAATGTGGGCAAGAAGCATAAAGCCAAAATCGGAATATAAATGTTTTGTTCCGGGTTCAAACAACAACTCTGTTTTTGAAAGTCTGATTAATATATCTTCAAATGAGAAAATTTCTTTATACCATTCTTCATATCCGATTAAACCAGAACTGTGGGTTAATAGGTGTCTTATTGAAAATTTATTAAAATTAGGGACAGAAATATATTTCGAAACAGGGTCATTTAAATTCAATTTTCCTTGTTGATAAAGAAGCAAAACAGAAGTCGTTGTGGCAATCACTTTGGTTAAAGAAGCAAGGTCAAAAATAGTGTCTTTTTTCATTTCTTCTTCAGAAGGCAATATTGAACATTTTCCAATGCAATCAAAAAACAACACCTCATCATTATTTCCTACATACGCAACTGCCCCAGGAGCAGAATTTTGTATAGCATTGTTTAAACATTTTAATACTATCTCTTTTTCACGCTTACTTAACATACTGTATTACTCCATTTGTCTAAAAAATAAATATGGCCTGCAATTATTTTTAATTAATTGCAGGCCAGGTGAGAAACCATTTCGTGATGTGTTACACATCACTTTTTGTTAACTACTTTTTCTTTGCCGGAGCTTTCTTTGCAGCCGGTTTTTTTGCTGCTGGTTTCTTTGCTGCGGCTTTCTTTGCCGGAGCTTTTTTTGCAGCGGGTTTCTTTGCAGCGGCCATGTTGTATCTCCTGTTGTTTTATGTTAAGAGGAAAGTTTTTGCAACGAATACAGTTCGTTGCTTTTTCCTCTTGTTCGCTATTCAATTTTAATTATTTTGATAATGAACAAAATTATATTTAAAACGCAAATTTTTTTTTACTTTTTTTTGAATATTATTTTCAGCCTCAATTTATGAGGGTTTTATACAAGTTGCTTACTCACACTTTTTATGACAACAAAAATTTTTTTGAAAAAATTTTTATAAAACTTCAACTTTTATATTTTCATTTGTATATATACACACTTGAGAAGCAAGTTTCAATGACTCCAGAGCAATCTCCTCTGCAGATAAGTTTGTGTATTTCATCAGAGCCCTTCCTGCGGTTAAAGCAAAACCCGCCCCTGAACCAATAGCAAGAATATCATCATCAGGCTCTATAATTTCTCCTGTCCCGGATACTAACAATATTTCTTCTTTATTGCACACAATCAACATAGCATTGAGTTGTCTTAGATACTTATCGGTTCTCCACAGTTTCCCTAACTCTACAGCAGAACGAGTTAGATTTCCACGAAACTCTTCTAATTTCCCTTCAAACCGTTCAAACAAAGCAAAGGCATCGGAAACAGAACCTGCAAATCCAGCGAGGATTTTTCCTCCATACAGTCTTCTTATTTTTACGGCTGTTCCTTTGACAATAGTATCTCCCAGAGTAACCTGTCCATCTCCAGCCATAGCAACTGTTCCATTACGACGAACCGCAATAATTGTTGTCCCTCGAAATTCACTCATAGAAATTATTCCTATTTATTGCATTTTCAATGAACGACTTGTTCTTTGTGGTTTATAATTTTTTGGGTCAATTCCAAGTTTTTGCACTCTCAAACCCATGATTCTTTCCGTGATACCTAATTCCCTCGCCGCTTTTGCTTTATTCCCTTTTGCATTTTTT
>AWNW01000032.1 GCA_000493945.1 Candidatus Hydrogenedens terephthalaticus JGI OTU-1 | reverse complement strand
TGTGTTTTATTTGTCCGATGATATTTTTATCAATACCTTTGTGGTCTTTTGATGGTGAATTTTTTTCTTTGTCGGGGATTTTTTTGTTTTTGTTGATGGGTGCTTATTTTTTCTTTGTGAATGTTTTTGTTTCATCGTTTACGGTTGCTATTTTTGAGCATAAAGAGGGGTTGCGAGAGAAATTTGTGTATGCTTTGCGAATAGCGGTGTTGAAGGCGGTTCCTGTGTTTTTTTTGTTCTTTTTGTTGTTTTTGATTTTATGGGTAAATGTCTGGTTTTATGTGAGTGGCATTTTTTTTGATTTTCTATGGGTAAAATATGTTTTGATGGGTTTTTTTATTTGGTTTGGGTTGTTTACTTTTCTGGCTCTGTTGTGGGTGATTCCTTCGTTGTCGTTTAAGAAGATGGCTTTCTGGAGGTATATTTACTGGGGTTATGTTCTTTTATTGGCAAATCCATATTTTAGTTTTCAGGTGTTTTTTTGCTATACTATGTTATGTTTTTGGAATGTGTTTCCTTTGTTTTTCTTTTTCATAGGTATGGTGATACCCTCTATTTTTTTGACCTGTGCCTATGAAATTTTATCCCGAAGATATGAGGGACTTCAGACCTCAGGGGATAAGTTGGAAGATTATCAGATTTTTAAGGATTATGAAGATGAGTTCCTTAACCGAAGTTGGGAACATCTTATAAAACCGTGGAAATTATAAATATATTTTTAACCTTTTAACTGTTATAGAAAGGGAGAAATTATGACAAGGATTACAGCAGTGCAAGCACGCGAAATATTAGACTCTCGTGGAAATCCGACGGTAGAGGTAGATGTCTATTTAGCCTCGGGTGCGGTAGGTAGAGCGGCTGTTCCGTCGGGAGCGTCTACGGGCGAAAATGAAGCGGTAGAACTTCGTGATGGAGATAAGAAGCGGTATATGGGTAAGGGCGTAACCAAAGCCGTTAAGAATGTAAATGAAGTGATTGCGGAAGAATTGTTAGGTATGGATGCATTGGAACAGCGTGAAATAGACCGTATGCTGTGTGAGTTGGATGGTACCCCGAATAAGGGGAAGTTGGGCGCTAATGCTATATTGGGTGTTTCTCTTGCGGTAGCAAAGGCGGCGGCAGAGACTCTTGAAATGCCTTTATATCGTTATATCGGTGGAGCCAATGCTCATGTGCTTCCCGTTCCGATGATGAATATTTTAAATGGTGGTAAGCATGCCGATAATAATGTAGACCTGCAAGAATTTATGATTGTTCCTGCGGGGGCTTCTTGTTTCAGTGAAGCATTGCGGATGGGAACTGAGGTTTTTCATGCGTTGAAGAAAGTGTTAAAGAATCAGGGTTTGAATACTGCAGTAGGTGATGAAGGTGGTTTTGCTCCCGACTTAAAATCGAATAAAGAAGCCATTGAAGTTATATTGAAAGCGATTAAAGAGGCTGGCTATAAGTCCGAAAAGGATGTGTGGATTGCCCTTGACCCCGCGGCAAGTTCCTTTTTCAACAAAGGTAAGTATATTTTGCTGTCGGAAGAGCAAAAGGAAAAAAGTACAGATGAAATGGTAGAATTCTGGGTTGAATGGAAGAATACCTATCCGATTATTAGTTTAGAAGATGGACTTGATGAAAACGATTGGGCGGGCTGGAAGAAACTCACAGAGAAATTAGGGAATAAGATACAACTTGTGGGTGATGATATTTTTGTGACCAATCCGAAATATTTGTCTCGTGGTATAAAAGAAGGTGTTGCCAATTCTATATTGATTAAATTAAATCAGATTGGAACCTTAACGGAGACGCTTGAAACCTGTCAGATGGCACATCGTGCTGGATATACGACGGTTATTTCCCATAGAAGTGGAGAAACAGAAGACGCAACTATTGCGGATGTTGCCGTAGCCATAAACGCGGGTCAGATTAAGACGGGTTCTACTTCCCGTAGTGACCGTATTGCCAAATACAATCAATTGTTAAGAATCGAAGAAGAATTGGGTAATCAAGCAGAATATTTAGGGTTAAAAGCATTTGCTCCTTTGAAATAAATTCGTATATATCACCGTTTTTAATGTATAATTTATATATAGAGTTGGTGTATAATATTAATAATAAATAAAGGAGCATATAACGCGAGTTAATGCAGAGATTTAAGCAGATACTGTATTTTATAGTAGTTTTGACAGTAGCGTGCTGTTTTGCGTATACCTATTTTGTCCATCGCGATATTGCAAATCGTTATAAAGAAGTGAAAAAAGCCGAAGTTCAATTCCAACAGTTAGTTCAACAAATTCGTGATTTGGTGACGCAAAAGAGCGCATTAGAAAAAGAAATAGAGCGACTTAAAGCAGACCAGTTAAAGCAAGAAGAATCGGTGCGTAAAAATAAAGGCTGGGTTTACCCCGGTGAAAAGATACTAAGGCTGGAAGAACAATGACAACGGAGGTTTTTTATCAAATAATCGGGCATGAGTAAAATTCGATTAAAGAGAGAAACGATTTCAACTCATGAAATCGTGATTCATAATCATGATGAATTGATTAAATTATTAGGGGTGAATGGTGAAATTCGCAAGCGGGTATGCGACCAGACGCGGGTACAGGTGATTGACCGCGGAGGAAAGGTCCTTCTAATCGGCGAATATGAGGAAGCCCGTAAAGTAAGCGAAATACTTCATCATTTGCTTTATGCGGTTCGCAAAGGATATACGCCAACCCCTGCTGATTTTGACCTTGCATTGGAAGATTATCCAGATATGAAAAACAATATGGCTGTAGCTGAAACGACGGAAATACAATCTGCAAAAACTCCCATTCCGGGACTAAGACCCGAAATAAAAGTTCAGCCTCGTTCGAAAGGACAGGTGGAATATTTAGAAACTATTCAGCAGTGCGAAATGACCTTTGTAATAGGTCCTGCAGGCACCGGAAAAACTTATCTTGCGATGGCTTCTGCGGTATCGGCTCTATTAAACAAACAGGTGCGGAGGTTAGTCTTAACTCGTCCTGCGGTAGAAGCCGGTGAAAATTTGGGTTATTTGCCGGGTGCCCTCGAAGAGAAAGTCCATCCTTATTTGCGACCTCTTTACGATGCCTTATATTCTATGGTAGATTTTGAACGAGTCCAGCGATGGATAGAACAGGAGCGGATTGAAGTGGCGCCGTTAGCTTTTATGAGAGGTCGTTCATTAGACCATGCCTTTGTGATATTGGATGAAGCCCAGAATACAACGAGTGACCAGATGCTCATGTTCCTGACGCGTTTGGGTGAGGGCTCGCGTGCAATTATAACAGGTGATATAACGCAGATTGATTTGCCAAAAGGGAAAACATCCGGACTGGTGGAAAGTCGTCGAATTCTTGAAGGGATTCCCGGAATAGGTATTGTCCACTTAACCAAACGCGATGTAGTTCGCCATCCCTTAGTACAGAGAATTATTGACGCATACGAGTCTCATCGTAGATTAGACAATTCCGATGCCGTATCTCCCCAGTCGGATGAAAGACGGAGTGAGCATAAGCCATGAGCGAAAATACCGGAACCCAGCGAAAAATTGGGTTCCCGTCATCGAAAATAATTTCCGAAACACAAGGATTTCAAAGGCAACGAATCCTCAATATCCGTATCCTTTTGACAGGAATAGGTGCCATTGTTATCTCTGCTTTTCTTATTACTACCAATATAAACCGTGAGACTTTGACACCGGAAGAGGTAGACCGTGAAATTGTAGCCCAGCAGGAACTTCGGGCAGATTTTAGTTTCCAGACAGAAGATGTTAAAGCGACACGAGAAGCCAAGAATCAAGCACGGACGAAAGTCCCGCCTCATTATCGTGTTGCACAGGAGAAAGTGCAGGAACAGATTCAAAGCCTTCGACATAGAATCTCACAGATTCAGGAAATACGGACACGAATATTAGATAATTATTTTCAACAAAAGAAAAGTCCAGACCTGTTCGATGTGTCACAGGCCTTTTCCTATGCCCAGAACGAATTTGATAAATTTTATCCCTCTTTTCAATGGAGTCAAGATATTGAAAGCGAAAAATTGGTAGTGTGGGTTCTAGCTGATATTGAAGCAGAGATACAAAATAGAATGAATGCCTTATCCAATCAACTCAATCCTATTATACCGAATAGTGGAATGCCTACAACGACAAATTCTTCGTTTCCATTATTCAATGCTATGCAGAAGATTGCAGAAGAGAATCTTAGTTATGTATTAAATGAAGGAGTAATCTCCAATAAAGAGCAACAAACAGCAGGGTTGAAGGTAATTGTCGTTAGAGGAAATCCCCAATCTGACCAGAAAACCAGTGAAGAGATCGAATTGCGAACGATACCGGATGTTAAACGAGCCATAGAGGAAAAGTTAAAACCTCGTATTCAAGAAGAGGTTCGTAAATTAACCAAACAAAATGTATCATCATTTGATTGGGTTAAGATATATGAAGCCATTTTATACACCATCAGCGACCTCGTCGTAGAAACATTGCAATATGACCCGGTCACAACCGAGATTGTTCGAGAACGAACTGCAGAGACCATTAATCCTGTTATGAAAGAAATTGCTGCAGGAGAGATAATTCAGGAGCGAGGGAAACGGTGGACATTGGAATCCCGTTCTGATGCGAAAACATACTTAAAACTTTTAGAACAAAGTCAGGGGAAAACACCGCGCTGGATTTTTTCTTTTGTGGCTCATTTGATAATTGCTTCCCTGGCTTTTGTAAGTCTTTACCGTGCTATTTGCCTCTGGGAACATAAAGGCGAACCATCTGTTGAGACAATATGGTATCTTGCATTACTTCTGGTGATAGGAATTCTTATTTTAGGGCGAGGAATGCTATATTTCGACGCTACAGGGTTTGCTGTTCCGGTAACTATTGTTGGCGTATTGTTCGCCATATTAGTGCAAATGCGATTATCGGCTTTTCTTTCTTTTATTACCTGCATATTGCTATCGGTTCTATTTCGTTATGACTGGAGATTGCTTGTTTTTGACCTTGCCATGACGATGGGCGCCGTTTTTTCAATTTATCGTGTCCGTAAGAGGAGAGATATAACATCCGCATCATTAAATGGGATTATTGTAGGTTTTCTTGCTCTTCTGGCAATCACATTAACCACGGATACATTAATCAGCGAAACTACGGTTCGAAGGTTGTTTCTTCTGGGAATAAATGGAAGTTTATGTATTTTATTAGTTCCGGGGATACTTCCATTTTTAGAACGATTGTTCGGTATTGTAACAGACTTCCAATTGTTAGAATATTCTGACCTGAATAACGCCATTCTTAAAAAATTAGCGGTTCAAGCACCGGCGACATATTCCCATAGCCTTATTTTGGGACAATTAGCGGAATCCGCTGCGGATGCAATAGAAGCCAATGGCTTACTTGCCCGCGTTTGTGCGTATTATCATGATATTGGGAAAATGAATCGTTCGGAGTATTTTTACGAAAATCAGAATGGTAATAATATCCATGACACTATTTCGCCAAGGAATAGTGTCCGAATTATCCTTTCGCATGTGACAGAAGGTATCAAATTGGCACAAGAATACCGTCTACCGAAACCTATTATAGAAGCCATAGCACAGCATCATGGCACTTTTCGTATAGGTTACTTCTATCAGTTGGCTTTAGAACAGCAGAAGTTTGGTGATGTGAATGAGCAGGACTATCGTTATCCCGGTCCGAAACCTCAAAAGCCGGAATATGCAATTATCATGATTTGCGATGCTTCCGAGTCTGCGGTCCGTTCCCTTAAAAATCCCAATCCCGAACGAGTTCGCCAGATGGTAGACCGCATTGTGACGGAACGAGCCAATGATGGGCAGTTTGATGAATGCGACTTAACGCTGCGTCAGTTGAATATAATTATCGAAGAAGTGTCACGAGTATTATCTTCGTTACTTCATCTTCGTCCTTCATATCCCAGTACTCAAATTGCTGAAGAACATGTCTCTACCATAATTCAGCAGAAAAATTCCAGAGCAGAGTCGGAAGTTCTATCCGATAATCCGAAAATATCGGGGGAATAAAACGAATGATTCATATTAAAGTAGTAAACCTGTCTTTATATAAGAAAGTATATAGCCCCATACGATTGAAAAAAATTGCTGAGAAAATTTTGGATGGAGAAGGTTTTCAAAAAAAAGATTATGAATTAAGTCTTGTGTTTTGTGATGATGAATTTATTCAAAACCTTAATAAAATATATCGCAAAAAGAATAAACCTACGGATGTTCTTTCTTTTTCTGTCCCCGAAAATTTTCCTCTTGGAGAGGTTCACTGTCTCGGTGAGATTGTTATCTCTCTGGAAACCATCTTTAATAAATATTTAGATAATCCCGAAAAGGCAAAACAGGAAATATATTTGCTATTTTGTCATGCTTTATTGCACCTATTAGGTTATGTTCATGATACCGTTCCGCAACGGAAAGAGATGATGGAAAAACAGGCAAAATATTTGGATGTTGATATAGAATCTGCATGGATTAAATATCCCAAAAAGATAGAAAAAAAAGGAAGATAAACGATATAATAAACTGAAATGGATATTGACAGAAAAAATAACAAAAAAGAGAATGCCTATAAGTTATTTCGTATAGAGAGTATTCGCGGATTAAAATATTTGTTATATCTATTCATATTTAGTTCTGTACTACTCTTCTTGTTCCTGTATCAAAATACAAGTTATGCGTTTCAAGTTAATTTACAAGAAAAATTAGTAGACTATTTCCCATTACACATCTTGATACTTGCTTTATGTCTGCTTTGTGCCTCTGCGTTTTTTTCTGCTACGGAGATGGCTTTTTTTGCCATTCGAGGAACACAATTAAAATCTATGCAGAAGAGTTCCTATTTCCGTGATAAATTAATTGCTCGATTAATGGAATCTCCTTCGGATTTGCTTACCTCGATTCTTATGGGAAATGCAATTGTGAATATAGGGTTAAGTATTGCTTTTGGGAGTCGCTTGGAGAAGTATATCATCAACCAGTTGTTGCCTACTTCTATAGCCTCACCGTTGATTTCCTATACGCTGGCGTGTCTCATTTCTACCTTTATACTTATTTTTGGAGGCGAAGTAACCCCTAAATTAATAGCATCGCGGTATGTGGAAAGTTATGCCCGTTCTGTAGTTTTTCTTGTGTATGTGATTCATACATTATTCACTCCCATTCGTAAACTACTGCTTTCATCTATTGGTTTTACTTTCCGTATTACCCGATTTAGTTCCATTCCTCCATCTCCATGGGTTACTGATGATGAATTAAAACTTCTGGTTCAGGAGGAAGGACTATCGGATGTGATAGCAGAAGATGAGCGAAAAATGATACGGGGGATATTGGAGTTTCGTGATGAGCCTGTGAAAAGGATACTTGTGCCAAGAACAGAAATTGTTGCTATCCCTGATGATGCAACTGTTGCGGAAGCATGGGAAATCTTTTGCGAGCATGAGTATTCTCGAATGCCAATATATCACGAAAATCTGGACCATATCGTAGGTATTCTGTATGCAAAAGATTTGTTGGATTATGTAGAAAGGAAATTGTGGAAACAACCTGTTAAACCGATAGGAAGAAAAGCCCATTTTATTCCGGATACGATGGCAATCTCTGAATCTATTAAGACAGCACAAAAATTGAATACACATCTTGCTATTGTTGTAGATGAATATGGGGGAACAGCGGGACTGGTTACGCTGCACGATGCATTGAGTGCAATCGTTGGGGAAATATCGGATGATGAAAGCGAAGAGGAAGTTCTATACTCAAAAATTGGTGAAGATGAATACCTTTTAGATGGGAAAATGCCTATCTCCGAATTAGAAGAATTAATACATGTATCCCTGGACGATCCTGAACATACAACTATTGCTGGATATTTGTTGAAACAAAATGAGAATCTAATGAAACAGGGAGACACACTTCTTGTAGGTTCTTTACAATTTACAGTAGAAAAAATGGATGGAAAACGAATCGCTCAGGTAAGGTTAAAAATTGAAAAGGCAGAAGAAACTCCTGCTGAAGATGAAGACGAAGGAGGAGAAAGATAATGAAGCCATCACACTTAGAATTGTTAATAATTTTTTTAGGGGGAGTTCTCTCTGCTGCCTTTTTTGCGGGGTATGAAACGGGATTTATTTCGTTAAATCCTATACGCGTTAAAAATCTGTCTGAAAAAAGTAATTCCCGAAGAGCCCGTATATTACTTCAATATTTACATAGACCCGACCAATTACTTATTGTGTTGTTATTAGGGACAAATTTTTCGATTGTTATCGCATCCATTGCTCTAACAGAACTAATGGGGGAACCCTTACTATCTTTATTAATTGCAACAGGTATGATTTTGTATTTCGGAGAAATTTTGCCAAAGACAATTTTTCGCGTCCATTCCAATACATTATGCCATTTCTTTGTTCCCGTGATTGTAGTTTTCGATTTTCTGTTCAAGCCTCTTTCTGTTCCAATTGTCTGGTTTTATTCAAAAACTTTGGGTTCTAATCATTGGTTTGTTTCGCTCAAATCACTCATGCGTTCTACAGAAGATATGAAGAGACTGGTTGAACAAGGGACAGAACACGGGGGTATTCATGAGGAAGAACGCGACCTGATACATTCCGTTTTTGATTTGCAACAAAAAGTAGCAAAAGAGATTATGGTTCCCCGTATTGATATTTGTTCCGTAGCAAGTGATGCTAATCGTGATGAGGTAATACAGGTATTTCGAGAAAATCGTTATACGCGTATCCCGGTTTATGAAGAAAATATAGACCATATTATAGGAATTATAAAAGCATTTGATTTGATTAAGGATAGAGAAAGAGAAAATCAAGATATAAAGCGTTTTCTCCGTCCCGTTTTATTTATTACCGATGCTACACCCTTAGATGAAATTCTTAAACAGATGAGACAACAGCATCAAACAATGGCGATAGTAGTAGATGAATATGGTGGGACCGCGGGATTAATTACACTTGAAGATATTTTAGAAGAAATTTTTGGAGAAATTCGCGATGAACATGACCAGGAGGAACTGCCTGTCCGAAAAATGGGACCCGGTGATTATATTGTTCGGGCTCGGACCTCCCTTGAAGAATTTCGGGAGATGACAGGTATAGATTTAGTTGATGAGGAAGTAGAAACCATTGGTGGATGGTTAATAAAAACTGCCCAGAGAATACCCCAAAAGGGAGAAGTGCTTGTGGCAGGACCTTTCCGTATTACAATACTGGATGGGAAACCCAATCACATAACATTGATGCGAATGGAATTGAAACAAGACGCAATGTCTTTAAACCAATCTAAATAATCCTATTCATCGCGTAGTGCTTTGGGTGGGCTTAAAACTTCCATCATAATAAAAGCCCATTGTAGTTTCGGGATATTTCCAATATTCCCTTGTAAAGAAATAGAAGATTTTTGTTGTGGAATAGTAGATGCTCGTGTCATGGGAGCGGAAAATGCTACTTTCTGTATCCTTGGTATAGAAGGCTGTTCTTCTTGTGGCTGTGATTTTGGGGTAACTTTAATTCTTTTCGTTTCTTTTTTTTGGATAATAACAGGAGGCTTTTCTCTACGCGGTGGTTCTTGATATTCCTTTTTATCCAATTGGGTTAAGATAGGTTTTTCTCCTTCTTCCATTTTCTCAAACACATCTTCTTTTGATTCTACAGACTCAGGAAAAGGAGTGAAAACAGGAGGTGCAGGGGAAGTAGGTTCGGTTTCTTTGCGAATTACTATTTTCCGTTTCGGAAGATTTCTTTCTGGTTCTTTGAATTTTCTTTCCGTAGGTAATGGAGATGATTTGGGTAATCCCTCTGCTTCTCTTTTCTTCATTTCCTTTAAACCACGGAATATTGAGGAGATGATTATTATCCCTAAAAAAACTATTAAACCAAACAGGTCATCAAATTGCATAATTAACTACCTTTTTATTTTTTACCGCTCTCAGGATTGAGTAGGTTTTTCGGGACCTTTAGGTTGTGTCGGCGATTGAGAAGGGGCTAATTTGGAGATAGCATCTCTCATATCGGTATCAGCAAGAATATTTTTCATCCGATAATAATCCATAATACCGAGATTACCACTTCGAAATGCTTCTGCGATGGCTTTTGGAATTTCTGCTTCCGCTTCGACAACCTTCGAGCGCATCTCCATAACTAATGCTTGCATTTCTGCTTCGCGTGCTAAAGCCATAGCCCTTCTTTCTTCGGCTCGTGCTTGAGCAATCTGTTTATCTGCTTCTGCTTGTGCGATTTGAAGTTGCGCCCCGATATTCTCACCGACATCTACATCTGCAATATCAATGGATAGAATTTCAAATGCAGTTCCTGCGTCTAATCCGCGAGCAAGAACTGTTTTTGATATTGAATCGGGATTTTCAAGCACTTTTTTATGAGTAGGTGCGGAACCAATGGTTGTTACAATGCCTTCACCGACACGGGCAATAATGGTTTCTTCGGAAGCACCGCCGACCAATCTTTCTATATTAGTGCGAACGGTAACACGGGCTTTGGCTTTTAACTGAATTCCATCCATAGCAACTGCGGCAACGGTAGGAGGTCCTTTCGTGGGGTCAGGACAATCAATTACTTTAGGGCGAACAGAAGTCTTTACTGCTTCCAGAACATCGCGGCCTGCGAGGTCTATAGCGGTTGCTTTCTGGAAAGTTAATGGAATATTGGCTTTATTTGCAGCAATGAGAGCCTGAACGACACGAAGAACATTTCCGCCAGCAAGGTAATGCGTTTCGAGCTCATCCGTCGTTATATTTAACCCGGCTTTTACTGCCATGATACGGCTATCCACGATAACCTGTGGGTTGACCTTTCGCAAAGTCATACCAATCAAACTCCAGATGGACACATGGGCTTTTGATAATGCCGCTCGTATCCATAAACGGAAGAAAGATACCACTACAGCCACAAAAATAAGGGCAATTACCACTACAATAAGTAAAAACACAGCGATTATAGGATTAAACATAATCATCATCCTTTTTGTTTAATTTCTTTTTTGTTATTTGCTCAATCTATTATACATCATTACTATAGATTTTCAGTATCTTTATATTCTTCAACGACAATACGCGGACCTTGTATATCAATGATTTTAACAATAGATCCTAACTCAATGAACATACCTGAGGATACTGCATCTACTCTTTTACCATCTACCTCTATAATGCCTGCAGGTCTTAAAGGTGAGATTACCTTACCTGTTTTTCCAACCAATGAAGGGTCAAATTGAATACCTACATAACCTTTGTCCACTGTTTGGCTTTCGGACATTACCAATTTTTGCCCCGCTGAAGTTTTCGTTATTAAATAGAATCCTGTGCCAATAGAGCCGACAAAACCCAAAAATTCAAAAATAATGATGTATATCAAATAATCCGGGTAGTAATATCCTCCGAGGGCTGTGCTTGCTAATAGCATAACAAAACCGAATGTCCCACAAATTCCACCGGGAACGATAAACTCTGCCAGAATTAATATGACGCCACATAGAAATAATAAGAAAACCCACCATATCATTTTTTATTTTCCTCCTGCTGGATAACTGTTTCGAGTAAGGTTATTAACTGTGAAGTTTCAACCCGTATACTTAATAAAACTTTGCTTTTTTCGCTGGGGTCTTTAGGGTCTGTTTCGGATAGCACTTCGAAAGTGTTGATTACGGATACTGCGTTTGATTGCGAAAAGATTCGTTGGGCCTCCTGTAATAATTTGTTATATCTTTTTAGGAAAGGAACGCAGGTATAGTACCCCGACCCTTGTGAAGATACTATCTCCATTTCTTTTAGTAATTGTTTCAACATCGGCACGATAATCTTTAATTCATTCATGAGTTGACATCCTTATTTTCTTTTTCAGGTATAACTACATATCTATTTCCTTGAACCTCGACAATACGAACTTTAGTCCCTGCTTCAATATAATCGCCTACGGATACCACATCCAACGAAATTCCTTTAAACCGCCCTTTTCCTGCGGGGCGCAAAACAGTTTCTGTTATCCCAACCGAATTAATCCATTTTTGCATGTCGTTTGTGCTTTGCACAACATATCCCGTTTCTGTGTTTTCTGCATGGGATAACATGAGCCTTTGAAAATAAGAGGAATTAGGAAGATATTTCCATAATAACCATGTTAATATAAGAAAGGAAATAAGAGCAATAGTAAGGGTTTGTCCTGCTTGATTGAGACGAGCAAAGTCCCATGGATATTCCGGTACTACTACGCGGGTCAGGGATAGATATATTCCAAAGATAATGCAGACTAAACCGGCTATACCGGTAAGCCCGAAGCCGGGTATGATGAAAATTTCTATACCTAACAGGATGAGACCTATAAGAAGTAATAAAAGGTCAGCCCAGTTAGCAAGACCAATAACAAGATGTGCCCCGAAAAATAAAGCCAAACATATAAGACCGATAGTGCCGGGTAGTCCAAATCCCGGAGTTTTCATTTCCATATACAATCCCCCCTATTCCTAACAAAAGTAATAATCCTGCTACAATAGGGTTTACTAAAAATTTAAATAATCGTTCTCCCCATGTAGGCTCAATTTGAATTCTTTCACAATTTTCCCAGTGGAAATATTTGAGCAATTCATCTATATTTTCAACGGTAGTGCAGGCGAGCCCATAGTCTAAGGCTTCTTTGGATGTTAGAGTAAGCAGTTCTCCTTCTCTGCAGATTTT
Source organism: Candidatus Hydrogenedens terephthalaticus JGI OTU-1 (assembly GCA_000493945.1). GTDB lineage: Bacteria > Hydrogenedentota > Hydrogenedentia > Hydrogenedentales > Hydrogenedentaceae > Hydrogenedens > Hydrogenedens terephthalaticus. Next base: position 20,237 of record AWNW01000032.1, on the reverse strand, counting down.
TTTGATATTTGGGGAAGGGGAAAGTAGAGATTTTTGAGAGGTGTCGCTTGTATTTGCGATATTATATCCTTCCCCTGTATTTGGATTGAAAGGTTCATAGGAAGCGAACATGATAAGATTGGGTAATCTAACCATGTCATTTTGATTGGGTAACTTTTGAGTTTGTGAATTGCCTTCGGGATTGTTGTTGAGATTATATTTTTGTAGAGCCGATTTTGCTTCTTCTTCAGTGCGGAAGAATTGAAAAATGTTTGCAGGAGTGCGTATGCCCCAAACCTCTATTTTTGAATCTACCATTGCTTCTGCCAGAAGGGGGTCATGTCCATTTACTTCTGCCAGCGAACGATAACGGGAACGAAGATACGATTTCGTTTTTTCATTAAATTCTTCTGAGGGTTGTGCCTCTCCCATAATGATGGGTGCAGAAGCCCCGATATTTGAACCTGGTGACATAACGATGTGTTTACATGCGTAAGAAATCAATGCTCCAGCAGAAATGGCTCCCATCCCATGGATATACGCTACAGTTGGGCATTTGGCTTCCAGCAATATGTTCGTAATGTCTACAGCAGAGTCTACAAGTCCACCGGGAGTATCTACCTCTAATATAAAACCTTCCGCCCCTTTATTAGCTATAGATAGTGCCCTTTTAATGATAACCTTCATTCCATCATCAACCATCCCTGTAGCAGGGCAAATAACAACAAAAGGTTGTTTCTCTTTCTCAGACTTTACACCTATTGCAATTGCTAAAAGAATAAAAATAAATAATGTATAGACAATAATATGAATTCTTTTGTTGTAATGCTTTATGAAAATATTTCCTATTCGATTGGACATTTTGTTTCCCTTTAATTCTATAATACAGAGACCAAATATTATTATATTATAACGCTTTTATATTAAAATAGGTTTTTTATTTTCAGAAAGAAGGAAAAGGAAGTTATAGGTGATAGAGATTATTTTTCGTTTATTAAATATATTGTTATGGTATTTCTTTTTTGCGTTAGGAGCGTCTCCTGAGGATACATTTAATTTCCTTCGGGTTATAAGTGGTGTTACTGTGTGGAAGGCAATGGTTAACTCTCCGTGGGTAATTACATTTATGTTGACTGTATATTATATGTATTTTATTTATTGTCGTTGTAAAGAACTTCCCCTGTCGCGGTTGGAAAGTATAATGAAGGCGGTGCAAATTGGTCTGATGGCTTTTGTTGCTTTCTTACCACTTCGTCCCGATTTTGACCTTTATAAAAACATTCCCCAATATCAAAATATTATTTATGTATTGCTATCTATGAAAGTTTTTTTCTGGTTGTTTTTACTTACAATCGTCGTATTTTATTACTTAAATGGAAATTCGATATTTAAACGGCTTCCGGATTTGTTTGTTGATTTCTATAGCAGAAATCGTTGGACTATGGATGAAAAAACGGAGGAAACTATAGAAGATAGTTCTGAAACTACGAAATAACTCCGAAGGTGTGTGGGGGAGATGGGACGGATGGGACGGATGGGACAGATGGGACGGATAAGCGAAAGGGACGGATGAGACAGATGGGACGGATAAGCGAAAGGGAAGGATGGGCAAATGGGACGGATAAGCGAAAGGGAAGGATGGGCAAATGGGACGGATAAGCGAAAGGGAAGGATGGGCAAATGGGACGAGTGGGAGTAATGGGACATTGGTGGTAAGTTGGTTTAAATAGCAAATAGTTATTATGAAATTTATTACCAACTGATTACTACTACACCGGAACGGATTCGAGTCTGGCATGCTAATCGTTGGTTATCGGCTAATCCCATGTTCTCTTCCAGATAATTTTTAGGCTCCAGATTTTCCATCCCTTCTTCAATGGTGATAATGCATGTTCCGCACTGTCCTGCACGACAACCAAAAGGGACACCTAATTGTTCACATGCGTGGATTATAGGTGAACCATCGGGCAATTCTTGTTCTTTACCATAACCTATAATTTTTGCCATACTTACAAACTCCTGAATTTGTTTGTCCCCAAGGATAGATAGAAAAGAAGTATAACAAAAATAGAAGGTAAAAAGTTAAAGAGGCAGGTTGATAACCTGTAAGACATAGGTAACAGATTTATAGTTTTTTATCAATCGTTGGGGAACGGCATGCCGTGCCCCTACTTTGTGGTAAAAAAATTAACCACAGAGGACACAAAGGAAATTTTACACAAAGGACACGAAGGAAAATTTATTTACGGAATGGGCAAGGACAGAAGGAAAACACCGACAGGAATATCTGTGCCACATTAAGGCTATAATGTCCCATAAGTCCCATTTGACCCATAGGTCCCATCCGTCCCATTTGTCCCAAAATACCCGAAGTGAGGACGCTTCAGCTACATAAAAAAACAATTCAACAGGTTTTACATATCAAGAACGATAAGCAAATTTTCCAATTCGTATTTATTCGTGTAATTCGTGGTTATAATTTTTTTAACCTATTTAAAATCCAGATCACAAAAAGAAAGAATAAAGTATGTCAAGTTGTAAATTTTTTTCTTTCATATTTTTGATATTCTTCATGCCATCATAAAATTTTTATTCTAAAGCCTATATATTACCTATATCCTATAGTTTTTCAGGTAAGTGTATCATTAGGGTGAATTTATGGAAATATTTTTGTTAATCTTTTCGTTGAAAGTCCTGAAAAGAAGGTATCAAAGTAAAGGGTTGAAATGAATAAAGAGCCAGAAGAAGCATATCGAGGTTTTGAACAAGGACCTATTCGTCCTCCGAGTGAGGCTTTTAGTCTACTTATCCGTATAACGAGAAATTGTCCGTGGAATCGGTGTGCATTTTGTCCTGTTTATAAAGGGAGCCATTTTTCTGTTCGTCCTTTAGAGCATGTGTTAAAAGATATAGAACAAATAGCACGGAGTATATCGTTAATCCATTTAAGGTTTGGAGGGGAGGTATATGCCATTGATGAAATGACATTAAATCGAGTTTTACAGGATACGGGAATAGACTTACAGGCGTTCATTTGTGCGGTTAATTGGTATTCTGCGGGTATGCGTTCTGTATTTTTACAAGATGCTAACTCTCTTGTTCTCCCTACGGAAAAATTGTTATCTGTTTTGAATAAACTTACGCAATGTTTCCCCGCTGTTCAGCGGATTACAAGTTATGCACGAGCACAAACGATATATAAAAAATCACTTGAAGAAATGAAGCAGTTGAGAGAGCATGGATTAAATAGAATACATATTGGATTAGAATCGGGTTCGGATAAAGTTTTGAAGTTTATGAAAAAAGGGGTAACCAAAGAACAACATATAGAAGCGGGTCAAAAGGTAATGAATGCAGGTATTGAATTGTCGGAATACTATATGCCGGGATTAGCAGGAAAAGAACTATTGGAAGAGCATGCCATTGAAAGTGCTGATGCCCTAAATAAAATCAATCCCACATTTATTCGCCTTCGAACTTTAGCCATTCCAACAAATACGCCTCTTTATGAGGAATGGAAATCCGGTAATTTTAAAAAATGCACCGATGAAGAAATTGTCCATGAATTGTTGTGTTTTATTGAACATCTTGATGGGATAAGTTCTATAATTAAAAGTGACCATATACTCAATTTATTACCTGAACTCGAGGGAAAATTTCCAGAAGATAAGGGGAAGATGATAACTATTCTGAATGAGTTTATAGGTCTCCCAGACCAGGAAAAACTAATATTTCAAGTAGGTAGACGCATGGGGCTTTTTGATAATCTTTCGGAAAGAATGGATGTAAAAAAACGGGCTGTTGTGGAACGGGTTATCAAGCAGTATGGTATCTCTAATGACAATATTGAGGATATTATCAATCAATTTATGAGTCGGATGTTATAGTACTACTTTTTGTTTATGTGGTATTTAAGCAAAGAGCTACTTGATGGGGAGACTGACATTTAATAAGGCGTTGGTAAAGTTTCTCGTCTCTAAGGGATTGCATAACTTTGGCTACTAATTGTAGGTATTCTTTATCTCTATTTTTGGGCGTGGCAAATAATACGACAAGATGAACAGGTTGATTGTCAATTGAATCGAAATCAACACCCTCCGGGACAATCGCTACGGCTATGGAAATTTCTTTTACCTCATCCATACGAACATGGGGAATAGCAATACCGCTACCTATTCCTGTGCTTGTAACTTCCTCTCGGTCAAATACCGCTTTTCTAAATGCATCGTGATTCGTGATGGCTGGATTATTTTTCATCGTGTCAATGAGTGTGTCCAGCACATCGTATTTCGTTGTTTTTTTACGAATAATACATATTTGCGATTCAGGAATTTCTTTGCCAAAAACAGGCATAACACTTACTACCTTATTGTGTATGATATATAGTCATCATTTTTCATTTATAAATTTATATAAACAAAACGATAGTATCGTTTTGAACGCCAATTATTTATTATTTAAACGAAACATCCTTCAAATGTTGTAATAATCGTTCTATGGCTTCATCCAGTTGCTCTTCCTTAACTGTAAGAGAAAAACGGACATAGCCTTCTCCGTATTGTCCGTAGGCACTACCCGGAGCCAGAACAATGGCACATTTTTCAAAAATAAATTCACAAAATTGTGCCGAAGTAAAGCCGGAGGGGACAGGTGCCCAGAGATAAAAAGTCCCTTTGCTTGCAGGTATTTCCCAGTTTAATTTTTTCAATGCAGACAATAATTTTTCCCGCCGATGGCGATAAATTCCCAACATTTTTTCTGTAAAATCATCACAGTCATTCAATGCTTTAATGCCGGCATATTGAATAGCATTGAAGATACCGGAATCGGTGTTTGCTTTAACTGTTGCAATTCCTTTTACAATTTCCGCATTCCCACATGCCATTCCAATCCTCCAACCCGTCATATTGAAAGGCTTCGATAAGGAATTAAGTTCAACGCCAATATCTTTCGCCCCTTCCGCAGAAAGGAAACTTAATCGTTCTCCTTCAAAAATGACCTCACTGTAAGGATTGTCATAACAAACCGCAATATTCCATGATTTACAAAACTCTACCAATTCATTCAGGAATTCTTTCGTAGCAATAGCACCTGTGGGATTATTGGGGTAATTTAAATAAAAAGCCTTTGCTTGTTTTGCAATTTCTGTGGGAATATCTGCTAAAGCAGGGAGGAAATTGGTTTTTGCCGTGGCTGGAACCGGAACGGGCTCTCCACCTGCAAACCAGATGCTGGGTTTATAACCGGGATATCCCGGGTCTGTTACGAGCACTTTATCGCCGGGGTCAACTACAGCCAGGGCGAAATGGTGGCAACCTTCTTTTGAACCGATAAGAGCCACAATTTCCTTGCTGTAATCTAATGTAACCCCGTAACGACGATGATACCAGTTCGCAATGGCTTTACGCAGTGCCTGCATTCCCCATTCTTCATCTGTGGGATAACGATGATTTTCTGGATCGTAGGCGGTTTTACAAAGTTCATCAATGACCGGTGTCGGTGTCGGGTCCACAGGGTCCCCAATGGCTAAACTGATGACCTTTACTCCACGGGCTTTTGCCTCATTAATCTTGTTTCGTAAAGTCATAAAAAGATAAGGTGGTATCTTTTCTAACCGTTGGGCTGTAAACATAATAACCTTTCTTCTATATTTTTTTACTTATTTATGCTCCCCAAAGTACCTATGTTACACTTTATTATATCAAATTCTAAGTTGTATCTCCAATATATTTGGTAGAGAAAAACCTTAACAATCTATTTTCTGTTAGGTATTCAAAAATAAGATTAATTTATAGTTTTACTCCATATCAGGAATGTATGCAATACTTTTTATACTGAAAAAGTTTCATGCTACCGTTTAGTGAATATACTGTCTCTTCTATCTCATTTCTTCTATGTTTCAATAAAAACAAAGACAATACTGCCTGTATATATCTTTTTTTTGGAAATTTCCTTATTTTTTATTAATTAGATGATTTCTTTTTTCTTAAAACATTGATTACCTGTTCGATGCGTTCATTAAAGAATTCTAAAAGGTAATCATGTAATTCGGAATTGGAAGCGGCAATAAGTGTTTGATAATTTTCTGGATGTGTATCTAAAAGCAATACATTATCAAAGTTATCACCTTCTGTATTTGTAAATACACATCCTGCTTCTTCGGCTATTAATAAAGCGGGACATAAATCATAAGGAGCCGGCCCAATAATAGAACCTTTACCGGATTTTAAGAACATATCCCGTGTTCCTTCTGGAAACTCCTTAAAAAATCGAACCGAAATATCTACACAAGCGTCTAATTGTCCTGTAACTAATCGTGTTAAACTATAAGAACTACTATTACAGGTAAAGAAACCGCCCCGTAAACTGCTAAGGTCAATTAATTTGCCTGCTGTATTAAAGATGAGATAAGCAGGTCTTCCGGGGATAGTTAATGACCAGTTTAATGTTTCAATATCTGTATTATTTGAAAGTTTCGGGCGCTTTTTGGAATCACTACTTATAATGGATGTCCCTTCTCCTCGTTCTGCATAGAAAATACGGTCATTCATTATTTCGGCTATGCATGCGTTATCAAGGTCTTTGTAAGTAGGTCGTTCGATAACACGAGTACTTGCAACAGATACCGTGCACCATTCAAAGCCATTTTTAGCAGCCCGCGTTCCATCAATGGGGTCAACAATTAAGAGATATTTAGGGACACGTGCGTAAGTGGAATATCCCGTATCTTCTGAGTAATAAGCAATGGGTTGTTTCGATGCTCGTAAAAAGGATAATAGGGCTTTTTCTGCAATCTGGTCTATCGCAAAAGTTGGGTCTCCTGTGGGCGCTACATGTACAATATCCTTACCTTTAAGTGATCGAGCAACGGGTTCAACCGCTTCCTTAATAAACATGACTAAATCAAATAAGAATTCGCGTGATAGCATTTTCTCTCCACGCCCACGGCTTTTACCTTCCTGCTTTATTTCGGTTGCAGTGCTTGTATCTTTTTCTGCAGGGGGTCTTCCTCTTTTTCTTTTCATAGGTTGTGCTTTCATTGCTGTTGCCATCGCCTCTTTTTTAGGTCTTCCTCTTTTTTTGATATCTACTTCTGATTTTTTTGATTGCTTAGGAGTAGCAATTTTTCCCTTTGTTTTTGAGTCTTTTTTTGCGTCTGCCATGAACGCATACCCTTTCTTAAGGTTTAGTAATTATTTTTTACATACCTATATTAAACCGTTATTATCCTTACTTTACATAATTTGTAAAGGCAACGATTTTACATTTTTGTCATAACAAAATATTTTATATAAATAACATAAGGCAATGAATTAATAAAAGTCAAATTCATATTTTGTTATAGAAGTATAGCAGTCCTCTACAATATTTCAAAAGGGGGAGATGGAAAATAAATGGCGGGTAATGTTTGATTTATATATTTTGAGGATTTGCTATAAGAGATAATTTCTTGTTTAATTCAGATAAGGAAATGGGTTTTACTAAAACATCTACAATGTTTTGAGGTAGTTTATGACGACTTTTAGGATGTAAACCTGTTAATATCAGAACTTTTGTATGGGGAGTTAATTTTTGTAGTCTTTCTGCCGTGGTGATACCATCAAGTATGGGCATATCTATATCCATTAAAATAATGTCAAATTTTTCTCTTTCTACCAATTCAAGAACTTCTGATCCGTTATAGGCAAACTTTGCGTCAAGACCTTTAATTGATGCCCATTTCTTAAAAATACTAATCAAATTTGAATCATCATCTACAAATAACAACTTCATTGTTAATGTCCTAATATACCTAAAATATTTCATAAAATCTATAAAACTGTCTACAACTTATTATACCATATAACTCAATTTTTGTTTCAAATTTTCTGTGTGGCATAACAATTTTTAGATACAAAAAATTCTCAATATTAATATAATAATAATGCAAATAAATTTTTATTTGTTAAGTGTAATTATTTTGTTTTATATAAAAAACAAATTATTATTATTTTATAATTAATTTATTCAGGTTAAATTTGATTTTATAATTTGTTTTATGTTATATTATTTATTGTTTTGCGATTTGGTTTCTTTTAATTACACTATAATTTTTGAATAAAGGTAAGTATCATGCCAAGACCTATAATTTTATTGACTAATGATGATGGAATTCATGCAAAAGGATTAGCGCATCTATCTGAGATAATGGAAAGTATTGGAGATGTATATGTTTTTGCTCCTGACCGTGAGCAGAGTGCGGTGGGGCATGGCGTATCATTGCGAAAACCTTTACGGGTAACGCCGGTAAAGGAAAAGTGGCACATGGTAGATGGCACACCTACGGATTGTGTGATGTTAGCCGTTCGAGATTTATTAGGTGTTAAGCCTTCTCTAATTATTGCCGGGATAAATGCGGGAGCAAATCTCGGAGATGATGTTACATATTCAGGGACAGTTGCGGGAGCCTTTGAAGGAATGTTGTTGGGGGTTCCCTCTTTTTCCATTTCTATTGTAAGCCATGAACCGGAAAATTTTGAATCTGCAGGAATTTTTGCAGTAAAGTTAGCCCGTTATATTTTGAAGTATGGTCTTCCTGCGGATACGATGTTAAATGTAAATGTGCCCGACCTACCCTATTCCGAATTAAAGGGAGTAGCAATAACGAAAATGGGTCGGAGAAATTATCAGGATGAGATAATTAAAAGATATGACCCACGAGGGCAAATTTATTATTGGATAGGGGGAGCACAACCAACCCATATTCAAGAAGCGGGAACAGATTTTGAGGCTATTGAGCAGAATCAAATCAGTATTACACCCCTCCAGAGGGATTTTACCAATCATTCTGCCCTATCGTATTTCTATGACCCCCGTATCGAACTCTAATTCTTAAAAATTTTCTTATGAGGGCTGTTTTTAATGAAATTGTTACGAAAGTTGTATGACTGGGTTTTGAGTTGGGCAGAGAGTCCTTACGGGGCATTTGCACTATTTGTATTAGCCTTTGCTGAATCGAGTTTTTTTCCTATTCCGCCGGATGTTTTGTTAATCGCTCTCTGTATAGGGAATCGTTTGAAATCGTTTTGGTTTGCGTCTTTATGTACAATAGGCTCGGTTATTGGAGGAGTATTTGGTTATTTAATTGGTTATAGTGTATGGATGATAGTTCAGGATTTCTTTTTTAATTATGTGCCGGGTTTTACACCGGAAGCCTTTGAGCATGTAAAAAATCTATATGAAAATTATAATTTCTGGATTGTTTTTGTCGCCGCTTTTACACCGATTCCTTACAAAGTTATAACCATTGCGGCGGGTGTATGTTCAATTAATTTTCCTATGTTTCTTATCGCTTCAACAATAGGAAGGGCTGCCCGATTTTTCCTTGTTAGTATCTTAATATTTATTTTTGGCGAAAAGATACGGAATTTCATTGACCGTTGGTTTGATTGGTGTGTTGTGGCGTTTACCGTTTTACTTATCGGTGGTTTTGTTGTTATAAAGTGGTGGGCTTCGTAGGAGGATAAATTATTTTTTGCTCGAGGTTGAAAGTTCTAAAATGATTTGTTCCGGGAAGGGGATTCTGCTTTCAATACATGAGGGTATCTCAAAAGGAAAGTAATCATGATTTTCGATCTGGCATAATCCTTTGATTCTGGAACCTCTGTTTATATCATCCCCATATAGGAAGGAATTAAATAAGTTATTTATTTTCCCATTTAATTGTAGATACCCGTTAAATGGAGAATAAAAAGCAATACTCCATTGATTAAATTTATCTTTGTATGAGAATCCTTGGGTATCAATAAAACCTAATATATTATATGCCCCTTTTTCCAGTTCAATTATGCAGGACTTGCCCCAGAGTTCAAATCTTTTCTTATTATAGGATGTTACAGTGTTTCCCGGTGCAAGGAAAACATTATAAGAGGGTGTTGCTGGATTATTGGCTACAATATTTATCAAAACCCCCTGTTCTGGTCCTATATCTGATGGAGATAGTTGAATGAAGGGGATCGGTTTTGTTCCCGTTGTTATAAAAAGTCCAAAAATGTTTGGAGTAAAATTAGATGATTTAAAAAAATGAAAAGATATATTGTTGGTATCCTCTATTCTTTTGATAGTTACAGGAAATATCGGGGTTAGTGATGATTGTATTTGTGTGTCGGTTGTGAACACCAGAGAGTTTTTTCCTTCTATCATAGAAATATCGGGAAGAGAAGTATCTATTCTCTGTAATTTGCAGGATTTTATCTCTGTTTCACTTTCAGCCCAGAGAAGAACCTGATCGGAGTGTTTTAATAGAACAAAATAATATCTCCATGTTTCTTCCCCCATAGAGGATTCTATATCTTCACTCCATGATATAATCTTAAAATATAAATTTTCGATTATCCTCACATCTTTATATTTTTTGTTTTTTATAAAATCAGCACGAGTAAGGTTGCTATCAAAAGATATTTGAAGTTCTTTAATAACTTGTGTTTCTTCAATTATATTATTCAAACATATATAGGGACCGATATTTTCACTACTCGGGAAGGTTATATCTATATTAGGAAAATCATTTTTTTGGGTTATATTGACATTAACGCATTGCTTTGAATTTTCTAAAGGAAATGCACTATTGGAATAAACGAAAAACAACAAAATTAAGCACCGAATCGTTTTCATGACAAAATCTTATTACATTATGTAATGGTTTCTTTTTAGTTTTGTAAAATGATTATTCGTCAAAAATATTTATTTTCAGGTAAACTTATAGTATAGGAAAATGATGTATGATTTAAAATGTAGAGATTGGAGTTATTTCTGCAAACGATGATGAATAAATTAGCATTTTTGTGTTTGTTTCTATTTTTTGTAAGTGCATCTATATCTTCAAGTCAGGAGAATATTGTTTCAACAGACGCTATTCAATGGTTGGAGCAAGCAGGCTATTCGTCAAGCTATTTTCAGATAAAACTGCAATGGATTGAATATACCAAAAGAGGGTATGTGTATGGTTTTCTGGTGAATGATATTACAACCGGGACGGAAGAAGAGGTCTATTTTGATGAGCAGGGAAATAAATTAGATGGAGATAAAATAAGAGAGTTTAATTTAACTACGAAGAATTGGGATCCGAATATTGTGGATGTTCCAACGGAAGATGTGCAAAAGAAGTTGTATAAAAAAGGAAAAAAAAGGGATGCATCTATTCCCATGAATAATTTGCAATTAAAGCCTTCCCAATATACCTTCAATTTACCTGTTCCATCTGCTCTTGAGACAGAGAGTTATTATAATCAACAGGAGAAAGGGCTATTGGAAATAGGAAAAGTAATTTCAGTAGAGGAGCCTATAACCCTTTTTGAAATGCCATCTCCTATTTATTTTACTCAGGAAAAAGTGAATGATTATTCTGTTTACTCGTTGAATTTCTTTGCAGAGGATGCTATGGGGATGAAACTTCATTTGGTATTAACGGATTTACTACCTCCTTTGCATAAACTCTATATTATGGGGAATGATGGGAATAATGAGGTTATTCCTATCATAGTAAGTGATAAAGATATATGGACGCCAATGGTTTATTCTTCTGAGATTAGTTTGTTTTATGTTTTGCCAGAAAGTTCCTCTCTCCATCCTGTACCTATAATCATAGACCAGTATGCGTATCTATACAATGACCCGATAGAAGAATTGGAAAAACTTGGAAACTGTTATGAAGATGTGATGTGTTATGAACCCTGGAAAACTTTGAGCAGGGGTGTCGTAGGAATAGTGAGAGTTGCCACTCCGAGTGTAATTTTTTGCACGGGCAGCCTTTTAAATGATGGAAACAATGAGCAAATATCCCAATTAATTTTAACTGCGTTTCATTGTGTTGGTAGTCAATCTTCTGCGGAGACTTTGGAGTTTATCTGGATGTATCAAACGGTAGATTGCAAAGGCACAGTCCCCTCTATAACGAGTGTCCCTAAAACAACAGGGGGAGCAGATTTCCTTATAGGTTCAGATACAAGTAATGGGACAGATATGGCTTTGTTGCGGATGAAAAATACACCACCTGATAATGTTTTAGAATTAGGATTTACGAATGAAATCATTCCTTTGAACATAAGTGTTGTTGTGATACACCATCCGGGTAGGTCTTATAAACGGATTTCTTTTGGGAATAAGACAAATACAGGCAGTCCATTAAATAATGGGGATAACTTGCGTCCCTTGAACAGATACCATGAAGTCATCTACAACCTGAGTAGTACAGAACCCGGGTCATCCGGGTGTCCTTTGTTGCGGGAGGATACTCAACAAATTATCGGACAACTCTGGGGCGGGGGCGCCAGTTGTATTTCTATGAATGAACCAGATTACTACGGGCGATTTGATGTAAGTTATCCGTTAATAGAACCCTACATTTATATTCCCCCGAATATTTTTGATGTAGATGACTCCGGCACAGTTGATTATAATGACTTAAATATTGTGGTGAATGCAGTTTTGGGTGTTAATTCGGTAATAAAAACTGATTTGAATAGTGATGGTAAAACGGATGCCTGTGATATTCAAATGTTGAAAAATAAAATATAAAAATAGGATAAAATAAATTCAAGTTTAAAACTGTTATATTATTAAATAATGGCTGATAGGTAATGAAAAATGCACAATAAAATGATATTTACGGCTTTCTTTTTATCCTTTAATCTAATCTCTATGGCTTTTTCAGAAGTGTCCACATCCATTACATATTCCTCATTAATGGGAACTTCGGATAAGTTTACGATATTGCAAACATGGACAGAAAGAAGTCAGAAAGGAACGGATATATTCTTGAAAGGGGTTATTTTTGAGAATATCCAGACAGGTGAAGTGTCAGAGGTTTATTTTCAGAATGAGCAGATTTTATCTGATGAACAAATTGAAACTATGGGTATCAAGAAGAAGTTAGGTAGAACTATTGGAGAAGTATCTACCCCTTCCGAACCTGCCATTACCATTACACCGTTAGAAAAATTTTCCCGAAGGAAAGAAGAAGTTTTGCAACTATTGAATAAAGCAACTACCCTACCTGTACCGATAACATTACCTCCGCTTCCCAAAAAAAAATTGTTAGAAGAAGAGAAGGAGGCTGCTGTTGCTTTAGAAAAAGGTGTTTATCGCATAGGGATTGTTCAATCTTTATCAAAGTCGGTTGAAGTTACAGGTCTCACGAGTTCGGAAGGGTTCTGGCAAGTGCTTCCTGATGCATCCCTGCTCTGGATGGTGGATATATACTATCCACAGAGTTTAGGTGTTCGTGTGAGAATAGAACCTTTACTTGATGACCCTGTTTCAGACGCCCTTTTCTGGGTAGTAAATGATAAAAAAACTATCGAAGATACATGGGGACCTTTCTATCTGGGAGAGATAAAAAGGATGGACGGTTGGTTACCTACATGTTTTACAAACCGTATAACTGTGGTTTGTTGGGTCCCCTCGGATAAAAGCGTTGAAGGTATTGCTTTTAAAATTAATGAGGTGATAGGAATATACAAAGACCCAATGTCCTTACTTGCGAAGGCAGGGAGTTGCAATCTGGATGTTACCTGCTATTCAGATTGGTATGATACAAGTAAAGGAATAACAGGTTTAGGAATTGTAGGAACTCCTTATGCTCTCTTTTGCACAGGGACTTTGCTGAATGATAACGACCCCTGCAGTCAAATACCGTATGTCCTTACGGCAAACCACTGTGTCAACTCCCAGACAGGTACTCGTGGTGGCGATTCTGTCGAATTTTACTGGTTTTATCAAACTCCTTCCTGTAATGGAACTCCTCCTTCTTTATCTACACTTCCACGGACAACAGGAGGAGCAGATTATCTTGCCGGAATGGGAGGGAATGCTTCTTATGGAGGGGGGAATGATTTTACTTTATTACGAATGAGAAATAACCCACCTACAGGGGCTGTATATGTTGGCTGGACGACGACGGTTCCTTCTGTTGGAACTGCGGTAACAGATATACATCATCCTTCGGGTAGTTATAAGCGAATTAGTTTCGGTGCAAAAACAAATATTAATAATCGCTTTCCTAATTTTTTTCATGAAGTGCAATGGAGTCAGGGAACAACAGAGCCGGGTTCTTCCGGCAGTCCTTTAATGCTCACTTCCACACAGCAGATTATTGGGCAATTATGGGGAGGAGGGGCTTCATGTAACACGCCTGATGAGCCGGATTATTTCGGACGGTTTGATGTTACTTATAATTTAACACAGCAATATTTAGAACAACCCAAAGTACGTTTTCATCAACAAACACTTACAATTACAGAGTCAAATACTACACAACAAATACTTGTTTTGTTAAGTTCTCCTGCTCGGGTTTCGGGTAGTGAAGTAGAACTTGAAATAGAAACCAACAATGCACAACAGGGAACGGACTTTACTATTTCAACCAATCCCGTATCTTTTGCACAAAATGCTACACAGGCAAATATAACAATAACATTTTTCGACAACACACATACGGAATCAGACAAAACTATAAGAATAACATTCCGCAATCCTCAATGTATACGCTTCGATACAACAAATCAGATTTTTGAAATCACCATTCTGGACGATGACATTGACACAGATGGAGATGGGCTGTCTGATTATGACGAAATTAATGGTGTATTTGGCTATACTTCAAACCCCAACAAAACAGATACGGATAACGACGGTATATCTGATTATGATGAAGTTAGCGGGACTTATGGTTTTATTACAAATCCAGGTCATCGGGATACAGATAGCGACCGTGTAAGTGATTGGTTTGAAATCCGCTATGGTACAGATCCAACCGACCCCTATGATGCTCCCTCACTTCCTTCAATATCTATACCATGGTTTAAATAGCATTAAACACATACAGTAAATAACTAAAGGCATTGGGAATACTTAGATTTTATCTATTAAACATTCTGTGCTTTGACTATTTTAGCAATCATTATTCTATATATGTTCATGTGATAATTAAGGAACTATTCTGAAGAGATCGGGATATTTTCAAAACGAGTAAAACCCCTTTCTTTATATCCGTAGGGGATACTTTTGTAGAAATCCTCATTAAAAATAAATCAGTATAATACTATTGACTACTCCCTCAACGGCAGGAGGTTTGGTTGGATAACGGACAAATTCCACATGCCCATCCATATACAGGGAATTACATCCGCCGGGAACATGATTAAACATCTTAATTGCTCGATAATTCCCAATATGGTCAAACATTATAAATATCTCACTTTGCGAAACGGCACTTGCCCCGGGATTGTTTATATCCGTAATCATAAATCGTTCAATTCCTTCCCGTAATCGGTATATCGTATTTCCCCCTCCATTTCCACATTGATACATCGCCATATACGGTCCCGATATATCCTGTTCTATGGCATTAAGTAAAGCCTGTTTCTCGGTTTCTGTCGCTGATGCAGGGTCTATAAGAGCAGACACCGCATCTAAGTTATTCGAAGCCAATTGAAATGAACCAATTACAAATTGCACAGGTAACAGGCGGTCTATATGATGCTCTCCCCCTAATAGACTTATAATCGGACCCACTTCCGGTATCTCACCTAATATACGCAAATCATCAGGTTTGCCCCCAACGCGGTCTAATATCCAACCGTAATATACATAACTTGCACCAATAGAGTTTACCGCACCCTTTTCCCACAAATAATGACTGATCTTCCATTCCCCCTTGTGTGCATAAGCCCTGTCCTCATTAAACTTCAAATCGGCTACTGTGTCTTCCGCATCCGAAGGACAAATTACTATCGAAGGGTCTGTCAGATATTCTGGAAAAATCATTCGTACCATCGGACCCGATGCAATAAACAAATCCTGCCGATTAGGTCTATCATCCAGAGGCATAATTTCCATCTGAATAGGAGGATATTTGTTCCCTTTTGATTCGTTAGCATACATCTTAAATATTGTGCCCCATTGCTTCAAATTGTTCTGACAACTTGCCCGACGACTTGCTTCCCGTGCCCTCGCCAATGCAGGCAATAATATCGCAGATAATATTGCGATAATCCCTATGACTACCAAGAGTTCAATTAAAGTAAATCCCAACTTCCGAGCCATACTCGTTTACCTCCTTCTTTATCTATATAATACCATTATATCCCTCCACTTGAATTTTGTCAATCGGCATATTATTCAAATGTTATGCTTTCTTCTGTGTCCACAGCAGGACTTCGTTTCCATGAGCGATACAGAAATAAGATACCCAGCAGACTTAACGGGACAACTACAATAGCCAACAATTGCATCATGTCCAAGTTCCATACTACCTTGCCGTAATCGGCACGGATGAAGTCTTCTACAAAACGCATGATGAAATAGATGCTAAGGAAGGAGAGGATAATCGTTCCTTTTCTTGGTTTACGATTACGGATAGTAGTAAGAACAATCCCGGCAATAATCCACATTCCGATTTCATACAATTGCGTCGGATGCACAGGCAAAGAGAAAAACTGGTCCGAGGAGATGAGTTGCCGAGATACATGTTCAGCCCACGCAGGACTGCCTTTGGGGAATCTCAACCCTAGCAAGAAGTTTGTTGGTATTCCATGACAGCAGCCCTGACAGAAGCAACCCAATCTTCCAAAAATCCCTCCTATAGGGATATAAGGGATAAACACTTCCAGACCTGCGATTCTGGGGATCTTTTTCCATTCCAGATACATCCATGCCCCGAAAATCCCCCCTGTAAACGCCCCTAAAAACATACTCCCCCCTCGTTCTAAGTCGAAAAAATTCATCTTTGAAGACGGACACGCAAGAAAGAGGTAAAAGAAAACCCTACCGAGGATAAATGCAATTGGGGCAACGCATAGCAGGATACCTATCCCCATTGGAAATCTTTCCCCGTGTCTATAATTCCACCTTAACCCCAGCACAATCACCATCAACACCGCTAAGAAATTGAAAATGTTATATAAATTTATTTCATATCTAAAAAGAAAAATAGAAGAAAACATTCTTTACTTCCCTTTTTTACTTAAAAATTGTATTCAATATTCTGTCGTAGTAAATTTCTTGTATAAAACAGCGTAATACAATTTTAAATTTTTTCAAAAGAAACTCCAGCCAAAGTAACGATAAAATGAATACATTAGGATTAATGCTAGAAATAAACACGAAATAATAAAAATAATACCTTTTTTGGGAATATATAGGAAAGATTTGTTTGATATTGATTTTATTTCTTTCTGTTTTTGATGATATGCGAAGAACTCCTCCTCTGTCTCAAATCTTCTTTCAAGGGATAGTTTTGGAGGGATAAATAAGTTCTCCGGTAAGGGAACATTTACAGTTAATCCTTCGGGATGGATGATTAATTCTTTAATTGGTTTTGTTATGTTCTCGCACATGGCACATACTTTTATATTCATTTCGACTTTGTTGATTTTCCCTTCATCATATTCTTGTTTTATAGTTTTAAAACAGGATGTGTTTATCGGGTATGCTCCTCTGTAGAAGACACCTCGTAAAGGTAATTGAGCACCATTATCAAATTCTTTAATATCATGGAATTCAAATATTCGCCAGATATAACTTGGGAAATCATAATTGACGGAATATCCCTCTCCTAATATTTTTTTCACATAATCCTGTCCATGTCTCCGTGTCCAGAATGCTCCTTCTTGAAGTTTAACAATAAAACCATTTTCATCAACCCAAATTTCGAGGTCTACCTCTTCTTTATCAGTACCGTTTACTTTAGCAGAAACTTTATCAAGATAGTAGGTAGTAGTGTGCCATAATACCTTATATTTATCCTGTTCATAATAAAAGAATGGTCCTGGGGTATCTAAGAACTCTTGTATTTTACGAAAAGGACCGGTTCCATTATTTGTGCCGAGATTGAGACCAAAATAACCTAATACCCACCGAGGGTCACATCTGGGTCCTGATGGGTCAGAATATCTGGTGGCTCCGATACGAATAATTTCATTTTCATCGAAATCAAGGGGATAATAACGGATATAAAATTCTCCATTATAATAATAATGGTAATCAATCTCAAATCCCGATTCTGTTTCCTTCTCTTTTGAAAGTCTTTTGGATAAAAGTTCCAACAAATTTCTTGGGGTATTGGTTTCTGCGTTTCTTTGTAGTTCTTCTGGGTATATCTTTTCTCTAGATCGAACATAATTTTCACCCTGATAAATAAAGTCGAATGTGGCAGGTGGAATCTGGTCATTATTAATCAAAATAGAGGTGTATCTACATTTCAAAGAGGAGATGTTTAATCTTACTTTTATCAATTCAATCATTTTGACAACATTAGGTGTTTTATTTTGGTAGTCACAGAATTCCTCAGAATAGGTATAAAACGGTTTAATTAAAACAGAAGAAATAAATATTAAAAGAACATTTATAATATTTGTTTTTTTAATAATCATACATAATAGGAAATTTATTTTTTAGTGTTTCAAAAAATATTTATGTTCAATAACTTCAAAGAATATTCTCTATTTAAGGGTCAACATATTTGCATTCGCCTGTGCATTGGTCCGGGTTTGCAGGACAAAGATCATCGGTGTATGGAATATAGGTACATAATCTACCACAGTTATCATCACATTTTGGTTCACCGCAATCTCCTTTAGCATTATCACAGCAACCGAGAAAAGGTGCAGAAACTTTTTTCTCACATAGAGAAAAATAGTTTTTGATATAAGCTTGAAAACTCTTTGGCCCTTTACATACACATGCTTTGAAACTATCTCTAGGGTATTGCTCATGACCCCATATAGTAGCATCATCACATTCATATGTCTGATAGGATGGTGTACATGTATAAGGATTACAATGACAATATTCTTTATCAGCATACACTTTACCTTCAATAAATATCGAGATTATTAAACTAATTGACAAAAAAATTGTAATAATTGTAAGAGGATAATACTGTAAAATGTATTTCAGAGTTTTCATGGTGTGTTCTCCTTATTTTGGTTGTTTGTGTTTTAGGGTTACTACTACTTCGTTATTCAATTTTCCAATAAATATAGTTTAGCATTTTTTTTTCTTATGTCAAGCATTTTGCAAAAAATTTTTAAATAATTTATTAATGAAAAATAAAGGGTTTTCTAGGATTTTTATATGCAGAAAATTTTATGTCTTTTCCCTAATAAAACATTCTTTACTTCCCTTTTTTACTAAAAAATTGTATTCAATATTTTTTTATAGTAAATTCTTTTGTGGTAAAAATAGCATGGTATAATTCGACATTTCGTCAGAAGAAACTCCAGCCCAAATAGCGATGAGTTAGATACATGATTAATAGAATTATTGTAACCCCAATTACAATATAGATTACCGTTGATTTAGAATAAAAAAGAAAAGTTTGCTTACTTTTTTCAAAATCCTTAGGGTTGAAGACACCCTTCATGATTGGTGGTGGAGTAAATATCCCATCGGGTATAATTTCGTTTATTTTTAAACTCTCAGGGATTATTTCAAATTTATAGATCGTAGTTATATCTATAGGAAGAAAACACTGTTGGAGCATATATTCCTCTCTTGTAATTTTTCCGCTTTTAAGACTTGTCCTTAATTGCAAGCCTTCGGGAGTAGTAGTATCTAAAGAATATACTTCTTCTCTTGCTTTTAAGGGGAAGCGAATGTTTTCTTTGACTTCTATATAGTTATCGAAGAAATAAGTTTTCTCAATCCATTTAGGATTCATGCAGTTTACAATCATGTCTAAATTGTATTTTTTAAATGTATTCAAGTCCCAGGTTCTCCCATAATATTCAACATAGTCTATACGGCGTATATCTCCCTTATCATCAATCCATATATCTAAACTTAGAGAGACTTTCTTTTTAAATGCATCTTCATAATATTCCGTTTTATGCCATAAGACGGTAAAATCTCCTTCATGATGCAAATGAAAGGGACCTGGCAAATCTAAAAATTCAGAAAGACTAATTCCCCAGGTGCTTATGAAATTATCTTCTGTGCCTTCTCCTACTCTTCCTACCATGTTTAGCGGACTAATCTGGGAGCAAGGAATAAAATCTGTTTCAGGAAGAGCAGGATCTTTGTATGCTTTTTGTCTGTCTTCTGTAACATTCAAAAACCATGTTTTACCATTCTTCATGTATGAAGCTGAATTAATCGTTGGTGCTTTTGGTTCCACGATGTCTTTCAGATTATTTGTATGTTGATAATTCTCAAATGCTTTTTGTTCAATTTTTTGTTTAACTGTATCTAACAAAGTTTGAGGAGATCCTTCATTAGAA
>AWNW01000031.1 GCA_000493945.1 Candidatus Hydrogenedens terephthalaticus JGI OTU-1 | reverse complement strand
TTTATTCCGTTAATGGTGGCATTGCCAGGCCTGTGTGCCATTGTTTACTTGCATGAAAGGAACATCATATTGCATGAACAGGATAAAGTTATTCCTACCATGATACGAATGATGTTACCACCGGGACTGCGGGGGCTTATGTTTGCGGCTCTGTTTGCTGCGTTAATGTCCAGTATCTCAGGCACTCTCAGTTCCGCTTCTACCATATTTGTTACGGATATTTTCAATAAGCTCTGGACCTTAGGAAGAAAGAAATCGTTAGATGAAAAGCAGGCGTTATATGTAGGGCGTGGTTTTACTTTGTTCCTTATCATAAGTAGTGCTATTTTTGCAGAACAAATTTCACGAGTTGGCGGAATTTACAACTTTATTCAAACTATATTATCTCTATTTCAGGGTCCTTCCCTGGCTATTCTATTGCTCGGAATTATGTGGAAGCGTGCCACAGGTTGGGGCGGATTGATAGGTTTATTATCGGGTGTTTTCTTCTGCTTTGTTTTATGGTGTGTTCCTAATTTATTCCCTGCGGAAGACCCGTTCCTATTTGTTTCCATGTGGTCCTTTGTCTTTTCAATCATTGTTACAGTTATAGTTAGTCTTCTAACCCCGCCGGAGCCCGAAGAGAAAATTCGTGGTTTGGTCTGGGGTTCTGTTGTTCAGGATATAAAAGCACAAGAAGCACTATCGGAAAGGGTTCAATAATGAATATTTATACAAAAACCATATTCTTTATACTCTTTGTTTCTATAATTTGCACCCTGTTTTCTCTCGGGACATTTGCACAAACAAATGAAGATACTTCCAAAGAAATAAGTATTCCCAAAGCAGAAGTTTCTTTCATATTTCATCTTGCAGATAGGGTAGTCAATGGCTGGTTAGCATTTCTGGATGGACTGGGCAGAACATTTGACCCTATCATAAGACCCATATTCAGACCCATTACAACATTTTTAGAACGCACTTATCAACCCTGGGCAAAAATATGTGCTTTGGGATTATTTATTGGCACGATGCTCTGGGTATGGTTTGGGATGCCTAAGGAATATGTCAATTTAGGTAGAAAAAAGAAAACGGTATGGACAGATTTAAGATTCTGGACGATTATTTCCATGCTTCCACACATTATCGTGTATTTATACTTCTAATTTAGGAGATTTTAATATGGCAGATGAAGGAAAAAACATAAGCACTCAAGAACGCGGTGAAATGCACCGTATTGATGATGAAAGAAATAAAGGGGTTCAATTAGAGCATAGAGATGCGGAATTATATATTGTAATGGGGGTTTTTATAGTGGCTTTAGGTTTGCCTGTCATTTTAGGGACATATTTCTCTATGCAATCAGGTAATTACCGACCTGCAATTGTAAATTTTATTTGTGGTGTTGTAATGACAGGTATCGGTATTGCATCCGTTCTTTATGGCTGGGCTATGAAGAAAAGACTTTGGTCGTGAGTAATACAGTTCCTTCAGGATATATACCTCTTCGTTATACACAAGAAGAAGTCCCTTTACGATTATCTGTTCCCCGCTTTTATCGCTATCGAATTAAAATTAGCAAATTTTTTTTATCGTTAACAGGCAGGACAACAACTCTACCCTTACAGGATTTACCTAAATATGAATTGGTTGCCTGGCCCTTGTATATTGTCCGATTTTTCTTACAATCGGGTGTTGAAAAAACACAGGAAATATTCATCGCTGTAGATGCATGGACAAAAACAATCGCACGATTTGAACGAATGAAGGAAATACAGCAAACCCCCACAGCAGAATTTCAGCTATGGATTAAACCATCTATTCCATTGGACGAGGTAAAAAGCATTGCTCGGTATGGATTGATGCAACAGTTGCTACGCCAGAGAAGATTGCAACCTGCCCCTGAAACGGTTATACCGGAAATTATACTATTGGTTTACACCCCTATATGGGCATGTTATTTTGCCCGAACTTTACACTCTTTGGATGTTCGTCTTCTCGATGGCTATTCCGGTGAAAAAATAGGTTCCCAAACTCGGAGTGCCTTTTTGAATGCTCTGATACACCATCATTCTGAAAAATCCGACCTTTCGCAAAAAACAGGATAAATCATTTTAAGTAGATATTCATAAGGATTTCTTATAATATAAGCATTAATTATGGTTATTGGAATAGATTTTGCATGAAAAGAAAATTTTTTGTAGTTCTGTTTTTTTGTTTTTTATTTTGTGTTTTTGTTGCAGTTTCATTTCTTCTGGCTCTGGAACTACGGGACCGTAGTTTTTCTTCCATTAATAATTCTACAGAATATAAAGAGAGGCAGGGACCGCCTTTAAATTGGAAAAGCCATTTTATTTCTGTTTACTTTACATCCCCGGGGATAAAGGGGGGAGAAGTGGAGATTATAAAGGAACTTGTGGTTTTTTTAAATTCGGCAAGGGAAAGTATTTATGGTGCGATATATGATCTTGATTATGAACCTATTGCGGAATTGCTTATACATAAATTTCAGCAAGGGGTTGATGTAAAGATAGTCGTGGAACGGGATAATTGTCAGCGGGAAAGTATTTTAAAATGTAAAACGGCAGGTATTCCTGTAGTTGAAGATGATAATTCAGCACTTATGCATGACAAATTTTTTATAGTGGATGTTTCTTCTGTATGGACAGGCTCAACGAATATGACTTATAACTGCCTTTTTCTTAATAACAACAACAGTATCTTAATTCAGTCTCCGCAACTTGCCGAAAATTATTTCAATGAATTTCAAGAAATGTTCTTTAGTCATCACTATGGTATGAAATCTCCACGAAACACGAAATATGTTGTGCTACATATAGATAATATGACCACTTTATGGAACATGTTTGCCCCGGAAGATGGAGTGGAAAGAAAGATTATAGAAGAGATACAAAACACACAAAAATCACTTCAATTTATGGCTTTTTCGTTTACTTCAGCGGCTATTGCGAGCCGTTTAATTCAGGCAAAGGATAGAGGAGTAATTGTTAAAGGGGTATTTGAGAAAAGAAATGCTGGGAATAGTGCCTCTAAGGATGAGTATTTAAGACATGCGGGTATGGATATCCGCTGGGATAGTAACCCTAAAACCATGCATCACAAAGTTATGATTTTTGATGAACATAGGGTTTTAACGGGGAGTTATAATTTTACAGAATCAGCGGAAAAACGGAATGATGAAAATGTTATAATTATTGACAATCCTGAAATAGCCCGTTTGTATATTGACGAATTTTATCGTGTATTTGAAATAGGTATCCCTGTGCGATAGATAATTATGGGATATTATCAAAAGAGAAAGGGAAAAATGTGAGCATTCATCCGACAGCCATTGTTCATCCGTCTGTGGAATTAGGGAAAGACATTCAAATTCAACCCTACGCTATTATTGAGGCTCATGTTGTAATAGGTGATAACTCCGTAATCGGTCCCTATTGTGTGATTGGTTCCGGCACAGTAATGGGGAAAAATAATCATTGTTTTGCCGGGGCACAAATCGGAATCCTCCCGCAAGATTTAAAGCATGTGAAGGGAAGATATGGGAAGACCCTGATAGGCGATAACAATACTTTCCGTGAGTTTGTCACGATTAGTTCGAGCACAGTATATGCAGATGATACAGAAGACAAAGCGACAAGAATAGGCAATGATTGCCTTTTTATGGCTTGCACCCATGTTGCCCATGATTGCCATGTGGGAAATCGTGTAATTATGGCGAACAATTCTGCTCTTGCGGGGCATGTAACGGTAGAGAATTATGCGTCTATTGGTGGATTAAGTGGTGTGCATCAGTTTTGCACGGTGGGACAGTATTCCTTCGTAGGTGCGATGTCCCGTGTAGGGAAAGATGTTCTGCCGTATATGATTACAGAAGGCTACCCTGCCCAATGTTTTGGACCCAATGTAATCGGTTTGCAACGAGCGGGTTTCAGTTCCGAAGCCATCAGCAGGATACGGCAGATGTATCGTCTGCTTTATCGTTCAAATCTGAATACGCAACAGGCTGTTGAAGCCATATTGGAGCAGGTTGAAGATAGTCCGGAGCGGCAGATTATCCTTGATTTTATTAAAAATTCAAAGCGCGGTTTGTCCAAGGGTCCCTTATCTCCACAGGAGGCACAGGTTAACCCTATCAGCGATGAGTTGGTATAAAACCCTATTTCTATGTGATAGAATACTTTGGGGTTGAAAGGAAAACGAAGTAAGTAGAATCTGGAAAAATGATAATGACTAAACAAGACGAAAAACTACGAGCGGGGATTATTGGATACGGATATTTGGGGTTTCATCACACCCGTATTTATTCTAACCTTGAAGATGTGGAATTGGTTGGGGTTGTTGATATTTCCGAAGAACGGAGGGAGAAGGCAAAAAAGGAGTTTCAAGTCCCTGTTTTTTCATCCATAGAGGAGATATTAAAAGAAAAGATAGACCTTGTTTCTGTGGTAACACCGACATCTACTCATGCAGATGTGGTTATACCCTTATTAGAGGCAGGTGTTCATGTATTGGTCGAAAAGCCCATTTCGGCGACGGTAGAAGAGGGCAAAAAGATGGTTGAGGTCGCCCAAAAGAGTAATCGCATTTTGCAGGTAGGACATGTGGAAAGGTTTAATGGTGCCGTCCGTGCTTTATTTAATTTAATAAGCCATTCGCGTTTTATTGAGTGCCATCGTTTAAGCCCTTTTCCAGGAAGAGGCACGGATGTTAGTGTTGTTCACGATTTAATGATACATGATATTGATATTATTTTAACCCTTACGCGTAGTTCTGTTGTGTCTATGGATGCCGTGGGCGTATCTGTTTTTTCTGATTCGGAGGATATAGCCAATGTGCGTTTACGGTTTCAGTCGGGTTGTGTTGCGAATTTAACGGCGAGCCGTGTCTCCATGGACCGAATGCGGAAAATACGCATATTCTCAGACCGTGAATATGTTTCAACCGATTATAGTTCTCAAAGTTTGCTTGTGTATCGTAAGAAGGAAGGGGATATTCCGCCGAATAGCAATCCGATGGAGTTTATAGAGATTACACCTATTCAAATATCTAATGAAGAACCTTTGTTGGCAGAGATAAAGTCGTTTATTTCTGCCGTTCGCAACGGAACCCCTCCGGAAGTTTCAGGGGAAGAAGGTTTAAGGGCTCTGGAACTTTCCTGTCAAATTGTTGAACAAATACGGAGTTACAAGTGAACACAATTTTCTGGGTAGTAGGAGACCCATCCGCCGATTTGCATTGTGCTAATGTTATACGCGAACTGCGTCAATTGGCACCGCAAATAAAACATGTAGGTTTAGGAGGGCGAAATATGGAAAAGGAAGGTTTTGTCTTACTCCATGATTTATGTGCCAATGCGATTATGGGTTTTGTCGAGGTTGTGAAACATTTAAGCGATATAAAGCAATTGATGAAAAATACGATGAATTGGATTAAAGAATATAAACCGATGGGGGTTGTTCTGGTGGACTACCCCGGTTTTAATTTACATATCGCACCCATGATAAAAGAATTAAATATTCCTATTATCTATTACATCAGTCCGCAGGTATGGGCATGGAAAAAAAATCGGGTAAAGAAAATCGCTAAATGGGTGCGAAAAGTGTTGGTGATTTTCCCGTTTGAAGTGCCGATATATGAACAAGAAGGCGTAGAATGTATTTATGTAGGACATCCGCTGATAGATAAAATACCGACGATGAGAACGGAATTAGATTATACACCGCCTTACACAATCGGTTTGTTGCCAGGTAGTAGACCTCAGGAAATAAAGAGAAATTTCCCCGTCATGCTGGAAACAGCGAAACAGTTTTTATCTACATATCCGCAAACAAAATTTCTTGTGCCTGCTTTTAACAGGCATTGTGTGGAACTTGTTAGAAATATATCCGAGGATTTTCCCATTGAAATTTATGAAGGAGGAATAGAGCAGGTATTGCAAAAATCCCATGCGGGCATTGTATCTTCTGGAACGGCAACTCTGGAAGCTGCACTTTACGGAATGCCTTTTGTTCTCATTTACCGTATCCACCCATTGACATATTACATAGCGCGTTTGCTTGTGAAAATTCCATATATAGGTATTGTTAATATATTAATGGGGCGAGAGGTTGTCCCGGAACTCATACAAAGCAATGCTACCCCATTGAATATATATTCCCAATTAGTTTCGTTTATCGAAAATTCGACTTTGAGGGGGAACATGGTATATGATTTTAAACAGTTAAGGGAAAAATTAGGTTCCCCCGGAGCAGGGAAACAGACAGCCATTGAAATTTTAAGAACTCTGGGCATAAGTCCCACGGAATAATTGCTAATTGAAGGAAAGAGTTTGTTTCGTAATTTATAGGTGAGAAGTAATGTCTGAATTGCCAAATGAGAAGAAGGCTCTTTAATGACAGATGTAGATTTATTTTCATATCAACAACAAATCCCGAAGCAGAAAAAACTATATCTTTTTGATGGGATGGGCTTTCTGTTTCGTTCTTTTTTTGCTATCCAGGTGCCTTTGAAAAATAAGGACGGAAAGCTTACCAATGCGGTTTATGGATTTGCGCGGGCGTTATTGAAAGTTTTACGGGAACATGAACCCGATTATGTAGTCGTTGCCTTTGATGCACCAGGAAAGACCTTTCGTGAAGAGGAATTTCCTCAGTATAAAGCCAATAGACCGGAGCCACCGAAGGAGTTTTTATATCAGATACCGATGGCAATCCATTTAGCGGAGTGTTTGAATATTCCTTTGCTCTTTATGCAAGGATTTGAGGCAGATGATGTTATTGCAACGATAGCAGAGAAAGTTCAGACCGGAGATTTGGAAGTAGTAATTGTTTCTTCGGATAAGGATCTTATGCAATTGATAGGTCCGCATACGAAAATGTTTGACCCTACGCGTGGAGAAAAGGGCAAATGGTATTCAGAGATAGAAGTTCGGGCACGGTTTGGAACAGACCCGCTTCATGTTCCGGATGCACTTGCTCTTATCGGTGATACCGCAGATAATATTCCCGGTGTTCCGGGTATTGGCGATAAAACAGCGAAGAAACTCATGGAGCAATATGGCTCCCTTGAAAATCTTTACAAGAATATAGATATGCTTTCCGGTAAAATAAAAAATTCATTGATAGAGAAAAAAGAGCAGGTTTTTTCTTGTAGAGATTTACTAACTCTACGCAAAGATGTGCCGTTGAATATAACTTTAGATGCATTGAAACGGAAACCTATAGATAATGAAATACTCAGAAATGAGTTATTAAATCTTTCCTTTATGTCTTTATTGCGGGAATTGAATTTAAATGAAGTGGAGAAAAAAACGGCACAAGAAATAAAATTATGCTATACTATTGTTAAGGATACGGACTTATTAAATAGCGTATCCGAAAAAATTGAAAAAGCAGGTTGTTTTTCATTTGACCTTGCTACTGTAAATGATGGTATACTAACAGAGCAGTTAGTAGGTATTGCAATATCCCTCAAAGAAAAAGAAAATTATTTTATTCCCTTCAAAAATTTAATAAAAGAATTTAGTGAATTCAACTTTAATGAACTGCAGAGGGCAGTCAAAACAATAATTGAAAATAACAATTTAAGAAAACTGGGGTTTGATTTGAAAAAATCCATCCAAATATTTCATAAGAACGGTATTGACTTTCAAGGGGCAGAAATGGATATAATGGTTGCCTCCTACCTAACAGATACAGATTTTACACATCATTCGCTTGAAAAAATTGCGGAACGATTTTTAAGCGATTATGTTTTGTCGCATGAGAAATCCGATACTTCTGTCAAAGGAGATATTTCAGAAATTGATGTTGGGAAAGTTTGTCAAAGAGCGGAAATGATACAATTGTTATATCCTATATTCAAAGAAAAATTGAGAGAGCATTCATTAGAGGCTTTATATCAAGAGATTGAACAGCCCCTCATTTCTGTTTTAGCCCGAATGGAAGAGCGGGGTATTGCTATCAATTCTGAAGTATTTCAGGAGTTAGAAAAGGAACTACAATCGCGGATTGCTTATTTAGAGCAAGAAATTTATAAACAGGCAGGAATGGAATTTAATATAAATTCTCCAAAACAATTGCAGACAGTTTTATTTGAAAAGTTAGGGTTAAATCCCATTCGGAAGACCAAAACAGGTTCCTCCACGGATATGGAGGTGTTGGAAGAATTAGCCATAGTCCATCCTCTGCCAGCCGTCATCATTGAATATCGCACCCTTCAAAAGTTATTAAATACATATATAGAGACATTGCCAAAACTGGTAAATCCGAGAACAGGTCGTATCCATACCAATTTTAATCAAGCGGTGGTGGCAACGGGTAGACTTTCCAGCAGTGATCCCAATTTACAGAATATTCCCATCCGCACGGAATATGGGAAACGGATACGGGAAGGTTTTGTGGCTACCGATACCAATTGGACATTAATCTCGGCGGATTATTCCCAAATTGAATTGCGGATATTGGCACATCTTTCCGAAGACCCCATTCTTTGCGAAGCATTTTACAATGACTTAGATATTCATCGAGAAACGGCATCGAAAGTATTTGGTATTCCTTTTGAAAAAGTGACGGATGAACAACGAAGACAAGCCAAAGCAATTAATTTCGGCGTTATCTATGGTATGACACCCTACGGTTTATCCAAAGCCGTTGGATTTAGCACCTCCGAAGCCAGTAAATTTATCGAGTCATATTTCAACCGCTTCGCACGGGTAAAAGAATGGTTAGATAAGACGATAGAAGAAGCTAGAAATAGAGGTTTTACGACAACGCTGTTTAATCGGCGGAGGTATTTGTCAGGTCTGGACAGTTCCAATCAGATTGTTCGCAAATCAGCGGAACGAATGGCTGTAAATACACCGGTGCAGGGGAGTGCTGCGGATATTATTAAGAAAGCAATGATAGAAGTAGACTTATATTTAAGAGAGGTAGGAGCCTATCTCTTACTTCAAGTTCACGATGAATTGCTTATAGAGGTTCCCAGAAAATCGGCAGAAGAGACCGCCTATCAGGTAAAATCTCTTATGGAGAAAGTTGTTTCCCTGCGGGTTCCTCTAAAAGTAGATATAGGTTTGGGTAATAATTGGGCTGAGGCTCATTAGTATATGTAAGATTTGCAAATAATAGCGAATGTGTCTTTCGCTATTACAAAATAAGGAATTTTTTATGAATGACTATCGAACAACAGTAAACAACAAACAACAGGAACAACGGAAGTTTAGAACCATGGGAAACAAAAAGACTTACTCACATCGTTCAAACTCTCATCAAAATTCCAATCGAAATGTCCGAAACAATCGGAGCAATCGAAACAATCATCAAAATCCACCCAAAAGACCCCCTGTGCTGGATGTGGCAGAAGAGGAATTTGATGAAATTCGGACGGACGGACCTGAAATTTCCATTGCAGATTTGAAAAAGATGTCCGTTCCACAATTAAGTGAAATAGCGGGAAATCTGGCTATTGATGACCCGGGTTCGCTAAAAAAACAAGACCTTATCTTCAAAATTTTACAAAAAAGTTTTGAGCATTCCGGTTCTGTTGTTGGTGAAGGGACACTGGAAATATTGCCTGATAATTATGGATTTTTGCGTTCTCCGGATGCTTCTTATCTGCCGGGACCGGATGATATATATGTATCCCCATCCCAGATACGCAAGTTTGGATTGCGGACAGGGGATACTATCCGTGGACATGTTCGCCCACCGAAAGAAGGGGAACGATATTTTGCCCTGTTGAAGGTAGAATCTGTAAATGGGGACCCGCCCGAGATTGCTCATCAGCGATTGCTTTTTGATAGTTTAACGCCGCTCCATCCCAATGAACGCTTCTATCTTGAAACGACGCCGGATGAAATAGCCATGCGGATTATGGACCTTATTTCCCCTATCGGGAAAGGACAACGCGGGCTTATTGTTGCTGCACCATTTACGGGGAAAACTGTTTTGTTGCAGAAAATAGCCAATAGTATTACCAAAAATCACCCTGAGGTTACCATTATTGTATTGCTTATTGACGAAAGACCCGAAGAAGTTACAGATATGAGGCGTTCCGTTGCTGCCGAAGTTATTGCCTCTACTTTCGATGAACCTCCGGATAGGCATGTTCAGGTGGCAGAGATGGTTTTGAACAAAGCCAAACGGCTTGTGGAGCATAAAAAAGATGTGGTGATTTTATTGGACTCAATGACACGACTTGCCCGTGCCTATAATGTGCTTGTGCCATCCAGCGGCAAAGTATTATCCGGTGGTATTGAAGCCAACGCATTACAAAAGCCGAAGCGATTTTTCGGTGCCGCACGAAAGGTGGAAGAAGGTGGAAGTTTAACGATCCTTTCCACAGCGTTGATTGATACCGGCAGTCGTATGGACGATGTTATCTTTGAAGAATTTAAAGGCACGGGAAATATGGAAATTCATTTAGACCGTCGTCTGATGGAAAAACGGATATTCCCTGCAATTAATGTGATGCTTTCACGAACACGAAAAGAGGAATTACTTATCGTTAAAGAGGACCTCGAAAAAATCTGGTTATTATTGCGTGTATTAAGTCCGCTGGATACCATTGAAGCAACAGAATTGCTGATTGAGAAATTGAAGAAAACAAAGAGCAACGCCGATTTCTTGAACAGTATGCAAAAAATGTAATCGTCTCTATTCCTTTTATTTATTAAAGATTTTAATAGGTGTTTTTAGCAATAAAAGGGGAGAAAGGTAACATTTATTTGCTCTACATATATGATTTGTTTTATGAAGTATCTCTCCTATGAATTATACTATCGGAAGAAGAAGGATAGGTTTGTTTTATGCAAGTCCCGATGTTAAATTTAAAGGCTCAATATAAACAAATCAAAGAAGAGATTTTAAAGGCAATAGAAGAAGTTCTGGAAACGCAGCAATTTCGAGGGGGTGATGTTCTTATTCGGTTTGAGGAAGAAGTAAAAGCGTTTATTCGATGTTCTTATGCTATAGGCGTAGGTTCGGGGACGGATGCACTGGTAATTGCATTAAAGGCTTTAGGTTTACAATCGGGCGATGAGGTAATTACTACACCGTTTTCTTTTATCGCCACTGCCAGTAGCATTGTATTAGCGGGGGGGGGTTCCTGTGTTTGCAGATATTGAACACGATACCTACCATTTAAATCCCGTAGAAGTGGAACAGAAAATTTCCGAACGAACGAAAATTCTACTTCCCGTTCATTTATATGGTCAATGTGCAAACATGCAGGCTTTTGTAAGTTTAGCGAAACGATATTCCCTTTATATTCTTGAGGATTCCGCTCAAGCCATTGGATCTCGTTTGTATGAACAAAATGCAGGAAGTTGGGGTGATGCGAGTGCCTTTAGTTTCTACCCGACAAAAAATTTGGGAGCCATGGGAGAAGGGGGATTGATTACGACGAATGATAAACAAATAGCAGAACGAATTTTGTTATTGCGTTGTCATGGCTCAAAAAAGACTTATGAGCATGAGTGCATTGGATATAACAGCCATTTGCATACATTACAGGCAGGTATATTAAGTGTAAAACTCCGTTATTTGAGGGAATGGAATGAAAAACGGCGGGAAATAGCCCGTTATTACACGGAACATTTGAAAGAACTTTCGGAATTGCAACTTCCTGTGGAACGGGAAGGTAGTTATGCTATATATCATCAATATGTTATTCGTATTCCTGACCGTGATAAAGCACGGCAATTTCTTCAGGAACGAGGTATTTCTACCGCAGTGTTTTATCCCATTCCGATACATCAGCAGCCTTGCTTCCGTTCGTTTGCTTCATCGCGAGAAAAATATCCCCAGGCAGAAAAAGCCTCACGGGAGGTATTGGCGCTACCTATCTATCCAGAAATGACATGCGAGGAGGTCGCGTATGTTGTCGAAGGGATTAAATCCTTTTTAGTGAACAAGGGATAGGTTCGGAACAGGTATTACATTTGCCCCTTGAGTGGAGTTATGGACAAACACAGATTTTTCCGCTTCCTCAGGTGAGAGTGGTGATGGGCGATTTAAAAGTTGTGCATATTCATCAGAGCAAAGCCAGTTTTGTAATGCCTTTTTGATGGCAGGGACATCTTTCTTTTTACAGAGACTTAATACAACTCCACCTAATCCTGCCCCTGTGAGGGAAGAACCCAAAGCTCCGTTCTCATTCGCTATGTCCACCAATTTGTCAAGAACAGGAGTGCTTGCACCAAAATCACCTATGAGTGAATAAGGGGCGATTTGAAGGTCTTCATACACGAATAACATGTCGTCGGTTACTTCCCGATGGAATGTATTGCCAGCGGTGTCGAGAATACGGTCGCCATTATGCCCCAATGTCATTAAGTAACCTGCCATTAATATATCGCCTTGTTGTATGGCTTCAAAGAAATGTCGGGCTCGAATAGATTCACAAATACCAAAAACTAAAGGTCCGCGGATAGGAACTACTTTGGGATGTTCTTCTTGGGGGAGATGTCCATAATATCGTTCGAAAGTTTCATGTATACCAGGGATGTCAAAATCATCAAGTAATGTTTTGACTGGCAAAGCGTGAGGAATAGCACGAAATAGTGAATAAAGGTTTCGGATTCCTCCAAGTCGTTCCGGGGAAAAATCGGCAAGGGTCTGGAAACTTTCTAATGCATCGGTTTCTACTCCTTGTAATTTCATGATTTCTTTTAATATCGTTAATGCTACGGAGTAGGCGAAGCGATTTTTAATATATGAAACGGCGTGGGTTGAACTGATGTCTCGTTGTGTTCTGGAATTGGCAATAATCACAGAAACATCGTTCGGAAAGGGATGATAGTTTATTTCTAATATTTCTGCTGTTTCAGGATTAAGACGAACGCCTAATAAAGTATCCTTTTTCCCTAACAACTCTGCGGTCTGGTCACTAAGTCCACTTCTTGCCCCTGTAAACCATTCCGCATCCTGAACCATTTTCAATTGAGTTGTTATTTCAAAATTATCATGATTGTTATACATAAGAGCCTGAAGTAAGACAATACATAAAGCATGTGAGGAACTTAATGCAGAACCTTCGGGAATATCTCCACCCACAACGATTTCAATACCTGTATTAAGTGGTCTTTTTGTTTGTTGGGCGAAACGAAGAAGAGTGCCGATGATATATTGATGCCAATGGCTGGAAGTATCAGTGCGATTTTGGGCGTGATGGCAAATATCTTTCCATGAAGATTCCAGGGGATACTCGTTTTGTAGAGCATGGAAAGAAGAAAGGAAGGGTTTGTGTTTGGATTCTAAATTGTATATACAAAACTTATCATCATCACGGGGGTGTCCTATCAAGACGAGTTCTTGTTCAATGGTCATCAGGTTTAAA
This sequence comes from Candidatus Hydrogenedens terephthalaticus JGI OTU-1, assembly GCA_000493945.1. Taxonomy (GTDB): domain Bacteria; phylum Hydrogenedentota; class Hydrogenedentia; order Hydrogenedentales; family Hydrogenedentaceae; genus Hydrogenedens; species Hydrogenedens terephthalaticus. Next base: position 20,562 of record AWNW01000031.1, on the reverse strand, counting down.
AATCCACCGTGTGTGTCTATGTGCATTCCCCGAAGGTTTATTCTGCCGGGACATCTCGTAATGAAGACATGTTTATCACCAAATATATCAATGAATTTTTGCAAGGTCTGAATAATTAATTTAATTCGTTCTTGCCCGGCATCACCATAGGTGTCATTGAGGAACCTTTTCTGTTCCGCGGAATGACAGAGAAAAAATTCAATCCATTTGCTTGCGAGTATCATCATGGCGTATAAGTTGTTTTAATTTTATATTTTTCTTTAAGTTCGTTTAATATTTGTAATAATTCAGGTTTTTCGCCCTCACGGACAATTCTACCTATTATATAAAAAGCCTTATGAAAAGCCCACCTTTGTGCAATATCAAAATCGCCCGAATTGGATTGTGATAAATCGGCGCGGAAAATAATTTCTTTTCTTTTGCCCGCCGCATTTCCTTGGAGACGGAATACGAAATTTTTTTGTGTCTCTGGATTAAACTTCCCAAAGATAGAGACGGGGACACCCTGATAGAAATTGGGGAAAATGAAGGGATATATATCCTCACGAGGTATTGCACCAAAGTCCATAGAGACATCAATGAGTATGGGATTTTGTATTTTCTGGAATGCTTGCGGTATCGTTTTGGAAATCTGGTCTATATCGTTCCGAATTACACAAAATCCTCGATTTAAATAAGCAAGCAATTCCAGAAGGTATCGGTCAACCGTGTTTCCTCCACCTGTTGTAAATATTTCGTATTTGCCCTGATTTTCTAATGTGAGGTTGGCGATAATCGCACGGGTATCGCGAAGTCCAATAGTTGGTTTTCCATCGGAGTATAACCAAAGGATATTCGGCAATCCGGGGGTTGTGGGAATTTGTATTAATTGGCGAACAGAATTAAAAACATCGGTTTGTCCGATTGAAGGTATCTGTTGCAAAAATTTCTGAGCCGATTTTTTGTTTTCTGATGTTGCCTTTATATATCCTTCTGCAAAAAAGGTAGCTCGTTCACGGAATAAAATGATATTAAAAAGGTCTTCATTATGAAGTTGCTGTAATGCCTCACGGACACCCTTTATTGTTTGGTCTAATTTCCGTTGTCCTATGCTTGCGGAACTGTCAATAATAAAAGCAACCTGTTTTTGCAATGGGGTGATTTTTGCATCTTTTTTAGGAGAGATAACTAATTGGAAGAATCCCTGCTTTTTATCTTGTTCAAAGTAGGTTTTTAATTGTAATTCAAATAGGTCATCCCAGAATTCATACGGACGATTTTCTTTTTCCTTTTGGGCTTCTTCAATGATAGGCTGTTCAATAATTTCCTGTTCTAAAACTTGTTCTAAAGGGATGGGTGGTTCTATAGGTTCTAATTCTGGAACGAATACAACGGGGGATTGATTTGTATCTGTAGTTTCGGAGGAGGTTTGTTCTGTAGCGGGTGAAGTAGTAATTATACGCGGTATATCCGAAGTGGAAATTTGTGTTCCCTGTGAGGATAGAATTGTGTTATCCAGTGAGAAAGTAGGCGTTTCGCCGGGTTTCATTATATTTTCTTCGGATGGGGGTAATATTCGTCGAGCAACATCTACGGTGTTCTTTTCGGATTCTTTTTCAATCATAAGGATTTGTTCTTCTATCTGCTGGATAACTTCGTCCGGTGTGGAGGGTTCTGTGGGTCGGTCAATGGGTTCTGTTACTGCCTGTTTGGCTAATTCTTCCTTTTGTAAAGATGAATCGTGAGGAGGTTCGGGTATTTCGGTAGTTGGAAGTATTTCATCAATGAATTTCTGGAATGAAATGGGACGGGTAGATAAAGATGTGCTGATAGGTTCTTCAATTTGTTGGGAAACGGTTATTTTTTCATCAACCAACTTGACGCGGATGTTCAAAGGAATTTGATGAGGTCCGGTTGTAAATAAGGGGATGTATTGGGAAGAATAAATGATAGAAAAGTATAAAATGATGCTAATAATAACACTAACCCAGAAGCGAACGCGTTTACTCCTCAGGAATTCGATGATTCCCGAAGATAAAGAACGGTTATTTGTTAAGTTCGCCCTGGACATAAATCTACCTCGGTTCTGTTGATAAAGCCGCTGTATTTTCTTGTTCGCTGGACAACATACCTTTCACTTTTTCCGCCAGAGGATGCGAAGGAAAATCATCTAATAATTCTTTAAACGCTCTTTGGGCATTTTCTTTTTCATTAATTTTTAAATAACAATTTCCAGAACGCCATAATGCTTCGGGAGAAAGTTCAGGATGAAGGAAAAGAATAGCAACTTTCAGGTAATTTTTCCCTGCTTTTTCAATCTCACCCTTGTTCTCGTAAATTTCTGAAAGTCGAAATTGGGCACGGGCACTTGTTTCACTTCCTCCATTGTTGGCACAGCGTTCATAAAATTCCAGTGCTTGAGATATTTGATTGGTTTGTTCGTATATCTGGGCTATGCGATATAAGGATTCTGTGGCGGATGTGGAAGAGGGCGCCATATCTACAACCTTTTGGTATTCTTTTATGGCTTCATCTAACTTCCCTAAATTATGGATACATTCTGCATAACGGAACTGCAATCTTTGAGGAGCAGGATAATCTTTTAATACCTCTTGCATTCGTTTTAATACCTGACGAGCCAGGTCCCATTTTTGAGCATCCAGATAATACTGGGCTAACCACGCAAATTGTTCTTCTCCTACTGTTACCTGTGGATAATCCGAAATGGTTTTAAATAGTGCTTCTGCAGATTTTTCGTAGTCTTTCACTTCATAATAAGCAATGCTAATTGCCAGCCAGGCTTGCCCTGCAATTGTTGGAGCAGGATTCTGCGATAATAAACTTTGCAAGGAATCTATGGATTTAATAGAGTCTTTCTTTTCTTTTAAAAAATAAGTTCCCAATTTCAATTTCATATTCGGGGCGTATTGGGATTGTGGAAACTTGGCAATAAAATCTTGATAGATTTGAAAGGCTTCTTCTCCTTTATGCAATTGTTCATAACAGTTAGCCAGTCGTATAAATACCTGCTCTTGTAGGGGATTATTTTCTGAAATTTCTTTCGCTTTGAGATATGTTTTCAGTGCCTCTTCCCAATTTCCATCTTTACCTTGCAAATCTCCATAACGCAGATAAGCAGAAACAATTAATGTATGCTGGGGATAGGTCTGTATGAAACGATTGTATAATTGAATTGCGGGTTTGGTAATGCCCAACAATTCTGCACATTCTGCCGATTTATATAATGCTTCAGGTGCAAATTTAGAGGTTGGATATTTTTCATATACCAATTGGAACTCTTCCATTGCATCTTCATAATTCCCTTCGGCTATATATATTGAACCCAACAAAAAGTAAGCATCTGCTCGTAATGGAGATTCAACGGCTTTGTCCAGAAATTCTGTTACAATCGTTTTTGCGGTAGTAGGGTCATTCTTTAAAAAGTGTATCCATGCCATTTTGTATAGTGCTTCGGTTGCGTAGGAAGTATCGGCGTATTGTTGGTGTAAGGAATTATAGAAAGACAGGGCTTCATCCAGCAGGTTTTGTTCCAGCAATGAGTTGGCAAGGATATACATCGCAAAAGGCTTCTTTTGCGATTGAGGATAATTCTGAAGAAAAGTTTTTCCTTCATTTATCGCTTCTGCAAATTTTTTTGCCTGATAGAGTGTCCATAAGTATCCGAAATCCGATTTTTCTTTATAGGGACCTTCTTTGAACTGTGTTTTGAGCGTTTGATAAGCATTCATGGCTCCCTCATACCAGCCTAATTGGGAGTATATCTCTGCGACACGGAAGTTGCACTCCATACGCAATTGGGGGTCTATCTTTTCGTTGGATGCCACTTCAGATAAGACAGATACCGCATTTTCTAATTGATTAAGGCGGGTATAAATAGTCCCTAACACATATTTTGCGAAGGGTGCCAGTGGATATTCGGGAAAATCTTTGATTATGTTTTGTAATACAGGTATTGCGGATTCAAAGTTCTGAGTTTGTGCAAGGGAACGGGCGTAGAAATACATAGCACGGGGACGATAATCGGGAGGTGTCGTTTCCTCAATCAAGGGTTTTAATGTCTCACCGCATTCTGCCCATCGTTTTAGATAATAAAAACATTCTCCTTTACGAAGTAGGGCTTCCATTCGTTGGTTGGCGTCAGAGACTTTGCTAATCACCTGGTCGAAGGCACTAATAGCAGTTTCATATTGTTTCTCTACGAGAGCAGATTTCCCCAAACGGAGATAGACTTCACCAATTTTAGGGGAATTGGGGTACTGGGCGATGAACTTTTTATATTCATCAATGGCTTCTTTGAAAAACTGACGGCTATAGAGACCATTGGCAAAATCAAGTTGTGTATTTTCTTCCGAAAGGGTATCTGGAGATTGCGTCCATGCAAAACTATATACCAATAGGAAATGAATAACAAGCAATTTATGTAAAGACTTCGTAAATATCATGTGTCAATCCTGTTTATTGTTTTGGGGACTCTGTGGTAGGAGCAGGTGTATCTATGGGGGTATCTGCTTTAACAGAGCCTTCTGAAGTAGATGTTTGTTTTTCATTAATTGCGGAGAATGCCACATTTTGTATATTGGCTTTTCTGCAACAGTCTAAAACGCGTATTGCATTGCCTAACATGGCACTTTGGTCTCCACGGATAATTACGGAACTGCCGGGGAAGAATTGGGACACTTTGTTTAATACCTCCTGCAATTCGGATAGGGATACAGAGCGATTATTAACGACAATAGAACCATCGGCTTTTAAGTTAATATAAATTTCTCCCTGACTACGCGTTGTTGGCACGGAAGTCTCTGCTGTCGGTAAGGTGATGTCAATTTCAGATTCCAGAACGCCGTATACCGTGGTTGCCATAAAAAAAACAAGGGTCAAAAAGACAATATCAATCAGTGGAGCCATCTGAATGGGCTCGGGTTCGTTTTCATAATTACGACGAATTTTCATGTGCGTGTTCCTCTTAAAATAAGTTCTACCATTTCACTGGCGATGGCTTCTACTTCTGCAATAATTCGATTTACTCTACCCCGTAGATAAAAATAAATTGCCATGGCAGGAATAGCAACGACCAGACCGCCTGCGGTAGTTACCATTGCTGTGGCTACGCTGTATGCCATGGTAAGTCCTTTCACCTGAGCATCATTAAATGCAATAGCCCCGAAAGCCTGCATCATGCCCCATACAGTCCCTAAAAGACCTAACAAGGGGGCTAAAACAGCAATATTATTTAAATAAGATATGCGTTGCCATAAAATACTCGCGCCTCGTTCCCCCTCACTTTCCATAGCATCCTGAATGACATAGCGATCGTGTCCAACTAATTTCACACCGGCGAAAATCATTTTAGCAATCAGTTCATCCCGTCCTTCACAAAGTTCCAATACCCCTTTGTAATCACCTGCTTGTAGTAAATGGAATAATCGTCGGATAAGAGTTGAGGGGAGTTCCCGTCGGGGTGTCAATGTCAACAGAAGATAAAATGCCCATACCAATCCAATAAAGCCCAAAACTCCAATTATCCAGAGTATTACCCCACCTGCCTTTATCATATCCCATAATGTGAGATTTTGCTGAACAGGTGGAATAGTGGATGTATCCGTACTATCCTGCGAATATGAGAAAAGAGTGAAGCAAAAAATACAAACGACGAATAAAAAAAATAATTTTCCTTTGAACATGCAACGATTTCCTTTTTATTAATTTTTTGAAAATAGGTCTTCCATTAAACTATATATTATAATATTATCCTTTTGTAAAGAGATAAGTTGCAACAGTTTCATCAGCATTGTGTTTACAATAGGATATTTATCCCCTTGTTTATTTTACACTTATCTGTTTTTTATCAATAAATAATATACAAAAACAAGAAAATAAGGGATTTTTTAAAGACTGTTTTGAATAGGAAAATAATTTAAAATCATTTGTATTGATTTGTATTATTCGTGACTATAAAAAATGTTTTTATCAAACGCATGTTTTTGATGCCGTTTTCGTCTTTTATATATAAATGATGTAGAAGAAAACAATGATTATCAGGGTGTGTTAAAAACATAAAAGAATAGAAGTATATTTAAAAATGTGAATAGGGGATTAAATTTTGTATATTTATATGTAGATTGAATATCAAGGTATAAATTGGAAGATGAAGAAGGATAATACAAACAACATTCATCAACTGGAATATCCCGATGTAAGACCTCTTTTGGATACGAAAAAGCAGGTTATCGTTCATCTGGAACCAAATCGTGTTGCAACTATTGTCGGGTTGTTTTTTACTCTCATTGCCTTATCTGTATTCCTGATGATGCAATTAAGTGGACATTCCGTTGCTATAGGTTCGATGTTTATTTTATGTGCCTTAATTTTTGTTATTACTTATGGTATCTCAGGCATTTTGACTTATTACGGATTGTTAATTATAAAAACGACACAAAATGAAATTACTACGGAAACAGAAAAGGCAAACGACAAGACGCAGGAATGAATATAATTTTAAACAGTAAGGATTGTTATATGTTTCGCAAATTATTTTTTGTAATTATTTCTATAATTTTAGTTTCGTATCTATGGGCGCAGGCTCCTGACCTGTCCCGGATGGATATTGTGGAGAAATCTGTTCCGGATGGACCGGTAGCGTTGGTTCTCGGCAAGCCTATATCGAAGGAAGAATTTTTAATGAGGTATCATCTGGAACTATTGGAATATGTTGCGGGGACAGGACAGAAAGATATTAAGGATGAGGACCGTGTTCGTATTGCTATCCGTTGTGTTACTAATTTAGCCCAGCGGGAAATTTTATATCAGGAAGCACTGAAACGGAAATATTCGGTAACTGCGGATGAGGTCAAGAAAGCAGTTGATGAGCAAATTAAGGAAATTCAGGAAGATGCCCGCAAAGCAGGAAAGAACCCTCCAAGTATGGAGGAAATCTTAAAAGCCAAGGGTGAGACCGCAGAGTCCTTTAGCGAAAGAACCCGTAAAAATCTAATATTAAAAAAGATGAAACAAGCCCTTGCGAATGAGAATAAGATAACCGTTACAGATGATGAAGCGAAGAAGTTTTATGACAGCAATCCAGACCTTTTTATAAAACCATCGCGGGTGCATTTACAACAGATATTTCGCCAGCCAAAACCCAATGCGAAAACCGCCGATGAGAAGGCATGGGAGGAGACCCAAAAGGAAGTAGAGAAAGCCTTAGCACGCATAAAGGCAGGGGAAAGTTTTGAAGCAGTTGCCCGTTCTGTTTCCGAAGCACCAGACCGTCAGAAAGGGGGTGATATGGGATGGATACCCGTAGAAGCATTGCCTCCATTTTTAACACAGGTTCTTCCCACCCTGAAACCGGGCGACCTCAGCCCTGTTTTAAGAAGTTCCTTAGGATGGCATTTGTTCAAATTGTTAGAACGCGAAGCCGAGGAGAAGGTTACCTTTGAGCAGGTCAAAGAAAAGATAAAAAATATTTTAATTGAACAGAAAACAGATGAGAAGATATTTGAATTTTGTAAACCCTATTTGAACGATTCGGAAAAGGTAAAAATATTCCTTGCATTTGACCCTATTTTAGAAAAATTATCTCGCCAGGACAAAGCCTCTACGGATAAAAGTTCTGCACCGTCTCAACCATCAACTAAGGCAACAGCACCCAAGAAAAACAAGAAGTAATGAAGTTTTTACCTCTATTCATTCCATTTGTTTTTGTGTGTATCAATTCCCTTCCAGCAGAGGAACCTTTCATCCTTCCTTTGAAAGGAGACTTATTTGCTACCTCTTCCTTCGGCGAATATCGGGATGGTCGTTTCCATACGGGTGTGGATTATCGTGCTACTGTTGGCACGCCTGTCTATGCTATAGATGATGGTTATGTAGCACGAATGCGTTGTGGTCCCTGGGGTTATGGTCGTGCGTTATATATTCAATTTCATTCTGGGATTATGGGGATTTATGCACATCTTCATTCTTTTGCGGAACCGTATCAGTCTTATTTGCGAAAGGTGCAACATCAGAAAGAATCCTTCACTGTAGACCTGACACTGAAAGAAAACGAACTGCCTGTCAAAAGAGGGTCTTTGATTGCATATACAGGTCAATCCGGAACAAAAGCACCTCATTTACACTTTGAACTTCGCACAAAAGATGGAATTACATGCCTGAACCCATGGGAATACGGTTTTCGTTGGATTGACCGTAATAAACCTCAAATAACATCTCTTCTCGTTATTCCCGGAAGTATTGATACGACCATTAATGGACGCTGTCTCCCGCTGGAGATCCCTATCAACGAAAAGACCGCATTACCTATATTGATTAACGCAAAAGGAGCAATAGGATTTGGTGTTTCTACTATTGACAATGAATCGGGCACTTGCAAATTAGGACCTTATCGAATTTCATTGAAGACTACCGAAACCGTTTTATCCACCATTCAGCAAGACCGCCTTGATTACAATACCTATCGGGATGCTATTGTGGCTTTTTATCCCTACATTTCAAATCCGATTTACTGGTTATTGTGGCAGTGGCAGGGCAACCAATCGCCCAATTACAAACAGGTAAGAAAAGATTGGGTTTCTATAGAAGATGAAGAGCATATACAGATAGAAGTAGAGGATTTTAAGGGGAATAAGACGCAGGTTCCGCTTTATATCACAAATAATCCTGCGAATAGTTTGAACAAAAAAGTAGAAAAAAGTGATGTCTCTATTTCTTATTTGCCGGAATTTCTTGTGATAGAGATTTTATTAGCCTCAACATCCTCAAAAGAAACGCCGGAAATTACCTGCACTTCGGAACAGGGGACTGTTTCACTAAAACCTATTCAGCGGACAAGTAATATATACGAACTTCCCTGGGAGCCTCCTGCGTCAGGCAAGTATACTTTTCGTGTTTCCCATCCCTCTCTACCTGTATGGGAAAAAACTGTGTATACCGTTAAAGCACAAAGTAAAATCGAACCTATTGTACTGAATGATTTTCAGATAGATATACCTCCCAATATCTCTTACGGTATCCTCTGGCTGTCTATTTCCCCGGTATCTACACAGAAAGTTCCCGAAGGTCTGGTAATGGCTTCGAATATATGGAGAATAGAACCTTACAATATGCCGATGGCAGATGCGGTGCAGATTAAAATGCGGATTTTAGATAATGTGCAAGATCAAGAACGAATACATTTATATCGAAAAACCGGGTCTTCATGGTCAAGAATAGATTCTCAAAAGAAAGGGGATTCTATTATTGGTAAGGTAGCCGACTGGGGCACTTTCGCCTTAATAAGAGATGATGAGCCACCACAAATCACAAATATAGCCATTAACAAAGATGCGAAACAGCCAACAAAAAGACCTTCTATATCGGCTGTGATTTCTGAAATAGGAAGTGGTATAGCACGGGCAGAAATATTCTGCGACCAGAAATGGCTATTAAGTGAATACGATGGACCTCGTGGAATATTACGCTGGGAACAAGATGAAGATTTGCCATCAGGCACACATACAATTACCTTCGTAGTTACAGACTACGCAGGGTTAACACGAAAAGAAATGCTTACTATCTCTGTGCCATAATAATAAGAATAAATAAATATTAGAAGAAAGGAGTTTGTTTATGATATTAGTAACAGGTGGTTCGGGCTATATTGGTGCGGTTGCTGTTCGTGAATTGTTAAATCATGGGTTTGCTGTTCGTGTTGTTGATAAATTCTTATTTGGGGATGAAGGTCTGGAGGAGGTGAGTAATCGTATTGAGAGTATTCAGGGGGATTTATGTCAATTTGATGCTGCATGGTTAGACGATGTTGAAGGCGTCGTTCATCTGGCAGGATTGAGCAACGACCCGATGGCGGAATTTAATCCTGAGGCGAACAAAAAACTGAATACAGAAGCTACGGCTATTTTAGGGGAACATTGTAAACGGAGAGGTATAAAACGGTTTATCTTTGCTTCCAGTTGCTCTATTTATGACCGTGGAATATTAGCCGAAGATATTTTGCAGGATGAAGAAAGTCCTGTGGAACCGCGTGCGGCGTATGCAGTAAGTAAATATCAGGCAGAAAGAGAATTATTAAAACTATCCGGACCTGATTTCTGTCCGACCTTATTACGGCAGGGGACGGTATATGGGTGGAGCCCCCGCATGAGATATGACCTTGTTGTAAATACTTTTGTGAAATCTGCATTTGATAAAGGTTGTTTAACCGTTCATTGTGGAGGTGAAATGTGGCGGCCTTTAATTGATGTAACGGATATAGCCCGTGCTTATGTTGCCTGCCTGCAAGCCGACCTGAAAATCGTAGGAAATCAAATATTTAACCTTTCTTATAAGAATTACAGGATACTTGAATTAGCCCATTGGGTTCGCAAGGTATTTCGTGAGCATGGAATGAATATAGAGATTGAAGTAGAATATGGCTCAACACGGGGACGCAGTTATCGTGTTTCAACGAAAAAGACCGAACAGGTCTTAGGATTTCGTCCTCAAATTAGTGTAGAAGAAGCCATTCAAGTTATGGTTGGTAAAATTCGAAATGGTATCCACGCAGACATCCATAATCCTCGATATTATAATATTCAGTGGGTCGAACTACTTTGCATGGCGGAGAATATCATTAAGAAAACGGGGAGTATAATATAATTTGATAACCTATAGGTCATAGATAAAAGATTTATATTTTTTTCAATCGTAGGGGCACGGCATGCCGTGCCTCTACTTCGTTATGAGATATTTGTGGTAAAAAGAATCAACCACAGAGAGAGGCGAAAGATTTTTCGCCTCTACAAAACCGGAATCGAGGACGCTTCAGCTACAGAAGGGTAATGATTTTAATATATGAGGGCGATTAGCCAATCGCCCCTACAAAAAACAATTCGACAGGATTTATAGAATTTACAGGATTTTTATGCCATGAATGCAAGAATGAGGAAAAACTTTTAAGGTAAAAGATTGCGGGTGTTAATTTGTATTCGAGAGACTGCGGATAAAGCCCTATTTCTTGCAGTGAAAGCATCAGGTCCAATTGCAATTACATAACCTGTTTTATTGCGGGATTCTATATCTGTTACATGTGTGAGGGAATCCCCTTCATGCACTTTTATATGTACCTGTTTAATCCCTTCGGTATTTTGCACCTTCTCGATATTCTTAATACTTTGCACAATACCGCTATGCGGAATAATCCATGCTATAGCACATCCTAATTCTCGTGTGGGGACAGCATTGGGAATCCCCTGTTTTTCAATAGTTTGATGTATCTGCATTAAATCCACGCCCGTTCCTTCTTTACATATCTGGCACATTCCCTCATCCGGCTGAAAAAATAGGTCTATAAAGGATAAGAATATGCCCTGTGCATTTACGATAAACTCAAATAGGATGCCGTAATAGCCGATGGGAAGATTTCGTGAAACTTCTTTGGCTTTTTCTGTTATACCTTTCAATTCTTTCCCGGAGAATTCTACAGGCAACCAGAGCAATCGGGGAATACGATAATTTCCTGGAATAAACTCTACACCGAATATTTCTACAGGTAAAAAATGGTATGCCATACGATAACCAATTAGATAACAGGTTTTTCCTTCAATCCCTTGCTGAACAAATATAGGCGACCCTTTTTCTGCTTTTCTTTGTGCGGTAGAAAGAATTAGTTTGATGTCATTATTATCATGGATTATTCCACAAAATTGATTGTCAACCGTCCGAACCCATAATGGGTTTGTTCCATTAAACATAGAATTAATAGAAGACACTTCCGATTCGTTGCTTATAATTATTGTTGGGGTTTCAAGTAGTGTTGTTATTGCATTTATTTTCTGTATATCTGTTTTTTCTATTTGGGACATAGAATATCCATCTTCCTTATGTAGTATCTGTTATGGTTTGTTGGGTGTTATCAATTCGCATGGGAATGCGATAATTATATATTATTTAGCATGTAAAATATAAAGAAGCAGTAGTATTATGACAAAACGATTTGTTGTTATTTGTGTGATATTCTTTGTGGCGGGAACTGTTCTGTTCCCGGGTTGTTTTTCAGGAGGACAGCCATTGGTTCCTTCTGAAAATTCTACAAAAGGGCTAACGGAATTTGGGACAAGTATTGCCCCTTCTCAGGGGGATTGGCTTATTACCCGATTATCTGCGGAAATGCCGCATCTGAACCCCATAACCAGCACGGATGCGTATTCCTCATTGGTGTTAGCATGGATATTTGATGGTTTGTTAGACCGTAATCCACAAACATTGGAGTTAATCCCACGCGTTGCCAATAGATGGGAAGTGTCGGAGGACCATCTGAGTTATACTTTTTATCTGCGGAATGATGTTTGTTTTTCCGATGGACATCCTCTAACAGCAAAAGATGTTAAATTTACTTTCGATAAGTTGATGGACCCCACAACGGATGCTCCTCACTTAAAAAACTATTATATGGATGTGGAATCGTGTGAGATTATTGATGACTATACGGTTCGGTATCATTGTAAAAAGCCTTATTACCAGCATGCTGTAATGTTGGGCTTATTAGAAATTTTGCCAGAGCATATTTATGGGCAGGGAGACTTTAATAATCATCCGAATAATCGCAAACCTATTGGTTCAGGTCCGTATATATTATCTGAATGGCAGACAGGCTTGCAGTTAGTTCTGGAACGAAATCCGAATTATTGGCGGAAAAACGAAGGTCAGCCGTATTTTGACCGTATTGTCTATCAAATCATTCTGGATGATAACGCTTCTTTTTTGAAATTGCGTCGTGGTGATTTGGACTATATGGCAATTCGTCCCGAAGATTGGATACGAAGGGGACAATCAGAAACATTTCAAAAACAGTTTAATATGTTTATATATCCGCGACCCGCCTATAATTATATCGGCTGGAATACCCGTAATCCGGTGCTCAAAGAAAAAACCGTTCGTCATGCGTTAACGATGTTACTTAATCGCCAACAGATTATTGAACGGCTATATTACGGAATGGCGGAGCCGATAGATAGTCCGTTCATGCCCGGGACACCGGAGTATCACTCCGAGATTAAACGATGGAACTATAACCCGGAAGAAGCGAAACTATTACTGGATAGGTCTGGCTGGATAGACCACAACAGCGACGGAATTCGTGATAAGGATGGAAGAGACCTTGCTTTTGAGATTATGACGACAAATAGTAATCCCATTGCGGAAAAGATTTTGACGGTGTATCAGGAAGACCTGAAACGGGCAGGGATTAATATGCAGATACGGCAGATGGAATGGGCTTCTTTGTTAGAACGCGTGGATGCCCGTAATTTTGATGCGGTTCTAATGGGCTGGCAGATGCCACCAGACCCGGACCCTTATCAGGTATGGCACTCCAGTCAGGCGGAGAAGGGTTCCAATTATGTGGGATTTATTAATGAGGAAGCAGACCGACTTATTGAACAGGCAAGGGTTTCCTTTGACCGTGAGGAACGGATACGGTTATATCGTAGATTTCAGGAAATTGTGAATGATGAGCAACCTTATACCTTCTTGATGGCTCCGAAAGCGATTGTTGCTGTGGATAAACGAGTACATGGTATTCGTGTGTATCCATTTGGTGTTTATGAAAAGGAATGGTTTGTTCCGACCGATTTACAACGGTATGTTCATGCAAAGGAGAACTAATAACGGATGTATGCATATATCTTAAAGAGATTATTATTAATTATTCCGACTTTTATTGGAGTTAGTTTGATAACCTTTGCAATTATCCAGTTGGCTCCGGGCAGTCCCGTGGCTTTTAAGTTACGCGGAGAAGGTGGAGCCATGCGTGCGAATATTGAGACGGAAAAGATAATTGAACAAACCAAGGCGTTGTATGGTCTTGATAAGCCAATCCTTGTTCAGTATGCCCTATGGTTGGGGCGAATGTTTCGGCTTGACTTCGGCAAGAGTTATAAAGACCAGCGTCCTGTGATGGAGAAAATAGCAGAAACGCTGCCGATAACACTTCAATTTACCATTCTTGAAACTTTACTCATCTATCTCATAGCAATTCCCTTAGGCACCTATTCGGCAACCCATCAACGGACTATATCTGACCAGATTATTACGCTTATCCTATTTCTTTTATATAGTCTTCCGAGTTTCTGGGTTGCCATGCTTTTAATTCTTTTTTTAGGTGGTGGTGATTGGTGGAATTTGTTCCCGGTCAATGGGATTAATAGTATTGATGCGACGAACTATTCATGGTTTGGCTGGCTACTCGACCGACTGTGGCACATGGTCCTGCCTTTGTTCTGTATGACCTATGCGGGTTTGGCAGGCTTATCTCGATATATGCGGACAGGTATGTTAGATGTAATACGGCAGGACTATATCCGAACGGCAAGGGCTTATGGATTTTCGGAGAAGGTTGTTGTCTTTAAGTATGCCATGCGGAATTCATTAATTCCTATTATTACTTTATTCGCAGGACTTTTACCGGGATTAATCGGAGGAAGTGTTATTATTGAAACCATCTTTTCTATTCCGGGCATGGGACGATTGGGCTTTGAAGCGGTATTAACCCGTGATTATCCTCTGATTATGGGCGTTTTTACTATTTCTACTTTTTTGACTTTAATTGGTCTTGTTTTAAGTGATGTTTTGTATGCCGTTGTTGACCCGAGAATTCGATTGGAGTAAATACTTTCCCTTGCCGAATTTAAAAAAACCACAAGTTCCTTTATAATCTCCACTTCTCCCCCCTTTACCCCGACAGGAAATCAGGTGTTCAGGAAATCAGCAAATCCACATAGTTATTACAATACGGTCTGGCGAGAATTTTGCAAACATCGTCTTTCGCTTCTTGCCTTGTTTATTATTGCTATGTTAGGTCTTATTGCTGTGATGGCGCCTTTTATAGCCAATGACATTCCAATTTTGTTGTATAAAGGGGGAAAATTATATATATTCCCAAATATCTTTACATACTCAGATTTGCAGGCAGAGAATTTATATGCAAATTTTGACCGTTGGAAACCATCCAGCGGGGAATGGATGTTAAAACCACCTATTCCATACGGTCCTCTAAATCAGGAGTTGGAACAAAGTTTGCAAGGACCCAATCGCACCCATTGGTTAGGAACGGACGATCGGGGCAGGGATGTGCTTAGCCGAATGATTTGGGGTTCTCGCTTATCGTTGAGTGTGGGTTTTGTGGCTGTTGGCATAGCCGTGATTATAGGCGTAATATTAGGCTCACTTTCGGGATATTTTGGGAAATGGGTAGATACGGTAGTTTTGCGATTTATTGAACTGATGTTGGTTATCCCAACTTTTTTCCTTATCATTACCGTAATGGCATTTCTTCCTCCCAGTATCTGGACGATTATGATTGTTATCGGGCTGACAGGTTGGCCTGGTGTAGCCCGATTGGTTCGGGGTGAATTTTTGAAGCAGAAGCAGATGGAATATGTATTAGCATCCCGTGCATTGGGTTTAAGTAATTCGCGTATTATGTTTCGGCACATCCTGCCCAATGCGATGGGACCTGTCTTTGTTAGTGCTACATTTGGGTTGGCAGGTGCTATTCTTATGGAAAGTGGATTAAGTTTTTTAGGCTTCGGTGTTCCACCACCAACCCCCAGTTGGGGAGAATTGCTAAAACAATCTCAGGGTTATGTAGATTTTGCGTGGTGGTTGGTTTTGTTTCCCGGTTTAGCCATTTTTATTACAGTTACGGCGTTTAATCTCGTTGGTGAGGGGTTGCGAGATGCTATGGACCCCAGATTAAGGTAGAGAATATGAGCGATTTGTGTAAATCAGATAAAGCCCTTTTGAATGTAAAAAATCTAAAAGTATATTTTTCGACACCCACAGGATTGGCGTATGCTGTGGATGGTATTTCGTTTTTTATTCATCCCGGGGAAAGTATTGCTCTGGTAGGAGAAAGTGGATGTGGCAAATCAGTAACAGCCATGTCAATCCTGAAATTGCTAACTTCTCCACCCGTGGAACGCATAGAAGGGGAAATAATCTTTCATGAGAAAGATTTGCTGAAACTTTCGGAAGAAGAATTAATGAAAATTCGGGGAAGATATATCTCTATGGTTTTTCAGGAACCGACCAGTTCGATGAACCCCGTATTTCGTGTCGGAGATCAGATTGCCGATGTGCTGAAATATCATTACGGGATGAGCAGAGAAGAAAGTTATACGCGAATTGAAAAATTGTTTGAGTGGGTCGGCATACCGGAACCTAAGATGCGAATCCATCAATATCCCCATGAATTTTCAGGGGGGCTTATCCAGCGTTCCATGATTGCTATGGCATTAGCATGCGAACCAGAATTGCTTATTGCAGACGAACCAACAACCGCTTTAGATGTAACGATACAGGCGGAGATATTAGCATTGCTTCGGCGTGTTCAACAGGAACGAAAGATGAGTTTGTTGCTTATCTCCCATGATTTAAGTGTAGTTGCTCAAATTGCACGCTGGATTGTGGTTTTGTATGCGGGTAAGAAAGTGGAAGAAGGAAGCGCCACGGCTATATATTCCACACCATCCCATCCCTATACCAAAGCCCTTTTTGATTCCCTTCCTATTCGTTCTCGTGGGAGAAAAAGGTTGAATACAATCCCGGGTAGCGTTCCATCTGCAACGGCTCCACCTATGGGATGTCGTTTCCATCCACGATGCCCCAAAGCCATGACGATATGCCAGCAAAAAGAACCCCCTTGGGTCTGGCTTAATAAGGAACAGGGAGCAGCTTGCTGGTTGTTTGCCCAATCGGAAAAAATGGAAAAGGAGACCTGATGAAAAATGAATAACCATACACCTTATCTGAAAGTGGATAACCTAACAAAATACTATCCGGTCGGTGGGGGATTATTTGCCAAAGCACGGAATTATGTCCGTGCCGTAGACCATGTCTCTTTCAATGTCTATTCGGGCGAAACAGTTAGCCTTGTTGGCGAAAGTGGAAGCGGAAAAACTACAGTGGCTCGGCTTATCCTGCGACTGGTTGAGCCTACCGATGGCTCCATCTATTTCGACGGGGTTGACCTGACAAAGTTAAATTCAAAAGAATTAAGAAGTATTCGACGGAAAATACAAATCATTTTTCAGGATCCATACAGTTCGCTAAATCCACGAATGACTGTTTATTCCATGTTGGCAGAAGTGTTGCATGTCCACCGAATCGTTCCTAAGGAACAAATCACAGGTCACATCGAACAATTACTCCAATTAGTAGGACTGAATGCAGATGCCATGTATCGCTATCCCCATGAATTTAGTGGAGGACAACGGCAACGAATTGGTATTGCACGCGCTTTAGCCGTTAATCCCTCATTTCTTGTTGCAGATGAACCCGTATCCGCTCTGGATGTTTCCGTGCAAGCACAAATACTTAATCTATTGATGGAATTACAGGAAAAACTGCATCTGACCTATTTAATTATCTCTCATGATTTAGGCGTTGTTCGTCATATTTCCGATAGAGTATTAGTAATGTATTTGGGAAGGATTGTTGAAGAAGCCCCTACGGAGACTTTATTTGAAAGCCCCAATCACCCTTATACAAAAGCATTAATGAGTGCTATTCCCAAGCCTGACCCTTCTGCCTCTCTGCCGAAATTACTGGCACGGGGCGAACCGCCAAGTCCCGTTAATCCACCATCCGGATGCTCGTTCCACCCGCGTTGCCCCTATGCAACAGAGAAATGTAAAAACGAATCTCCCCCATTACAAAATATCTCCGATACTCATCGTTCTGCTTGCTGGGTTTTCGCAAAAAATTCGGAAGACAAAATCCCACAACCTATATAGTAATTCAAAATAAATCGTCCTAATTTTAGGTGAAGTCAACGACGCGGGCTCGTTTTTTATCTCTTTGTGTTTCGATGTGTTTGCGGATCTCGTTTTGTAGTTCTTCAGATGAGGGTATTGCTTGTAGCGTAAGTTCGGGGGTCGAGGTGTCTGATGTGATTAGTTTTAAGTTGCCTAATGAGAAAATTCTTAGCAGGAGGGGTTGTTCGAATGTTATATCGTTGATACGGTATAACTCCAGATAATCTGTTTTTGTGGAAAATACGCCTGTTGTAATTTTAATCCGCTCTGTTGTGATTACATATTTTGTGCATTTAACAACGAGGTATTTCCAGAGAGCATAGAAAATTGGGACTACCAAAAAACAGGTGAGCAGACAAATAATAAATACCCCGAAATTCAAAATCTGCGATGGAGTTCCAGACCAGATAATTTTTTCTTCAGACATGTTAAATCTCCGTTATTATATGTGGGCTTATTTGTTGTAAATCTGTTTTATATTGTACAACAACTCATTATTCCTATTTACTCATTAAACTCTAATTGTTCCATAGAAACGATTTTGTATTGATAACCCTGTTCGGTGAGGAAAAGTTGACGGTTGAGGGCGTAATCCTGATCTAATGTGTCGCGTGTGACGATAGTATAGAAATGGGCTTGTTTGCCGGATTGTTTGGGGCGGAGAATTCTACCTAATCGCTGTGCTTCTTCCTGTCGTGAACCGAATGTGCCGGATACCTGAATAGCGACATTGGCATCGGGCAGGTCAATGGCAAAATTAGCAACTTTGGAGACAATCAAAAGTTTTATTTCTCCCTTACGAAATTTTTGATATAGTTCTTCTCGTTTTTTATTGGGTGTTTGTCCTGTAATGATGGGCGCACCGAAGTTTTTTTGTATGACTTTAAGTTGGTCTAAATATTGGCCAATGATAAGGACATTGTCTTCTTTGTGGTGGTCTAAAATCTGTTTGCAGATACTTATCTTTATAGGATTTTTTGATGCAATCTGGAATTTGGCGGATTTTGATGCTACAACATACCTGTAACGATCCTCTTCCAGCATCGGCACACGCACTTCAGTGCAGAGGGCTTCGGCTATCCAACCTTGCTTTTCTAATACTTTCCATGGGATATCGCATTTCTTAGGTCCAATAAGGCTGAACACTTCATCTTCACGCCCATCCTCACGGACTAATGTTGCCGTAAGTCCTAATCTTCGGCGGGCTTGTAAATCTGCAGTGGCACGGAATACGGGCGCAGGTAGTAGATGGACTTCATCATAAATAATCAAGCCCCAGGCTCCGTCCTCAAATAAACGGAAATGGAGGAAAGGACTGTCCTTGGTTTTGCGATGGGTTAAAATTTGATAAGTCGCCAGTGTGACAGGTTTAATTTCTTTCAGTTCTCCACTATATTCGCCGATTTGGTCCTCCGTGAGAGTCGTTTTTTCTAAAAGTTCTGTTTTCCATTGTCGTAGTGCCACAGTATTTGTGGTAAGCACAAGTGTATGTGTTTGCAATTTATGCATGACACCGATGCCGACGATAGTTTTACCGGCACCGCAGGGAAGGACAATTACACCACTTCCACCGCGGTTCGTTCCACCGGCATAAAAGGCAGAGATTGCATCGGTCTGGTAATTCCGTAAAACAAAGGGCTTGCCCGAAGGTAGTTTTTTGCGAAGGTCAAACTGTAAGGGAGCCCCTTCCACATATCCGGCAAGGTCTTCCGCAGGAAAACCTAATTTTACCAGAACACTTTTTAAATGTCCACGAAATTGTGTGTTTACACGAACCCGACGCGAATCTAATTTAGTCAGCCCGAACTCCTGCAAGGCTTTGTTATAGAGTAACTCCGAAAGGAGCATGGTATCATCGGATTCGAGAATTAATTCCTGTTGTGGGCTTTTGTATAATTTCAATCTGCCATAACGGCGAACTGTATCTGTGATTTCATAGATTAGATTGGGTGGAACATCATATCGGCTATATTTGTGAAGCAGGTCAATGATTTGTGTCGCGGTATAACCTGCGGAGGCGGAATTCCATAGCGAAATGGGTGTAATCCGATAGGTATGAAAATGCTCGGGCGATTTCACTAATTCTGCAAATGCAGATAAGGCATCCCGTGCCTCCTCATATAACGGATTTTCAACCTCTAACAAAATCGTTCGATCAGATTGAACTATTAACGGTTTCTCTACCTTCTTTCGCATAATAGAAAACTGTTTCCCATTATAAAAATTTTATAAGTAAATAGAATATATTAATTAAGAACGAATATACAATTGAGTTCTATAATAAAAACCGTTTTCTTATTCACAATATCAGTTTGATTACTATTTTTAAACACTATATAAAAAAATCCCCTTGCAAAATCCTTATAAATTATATGATTACCCATGGAACATAGGTAACAGATTTATATTTTTATAAGTAAAGATTTTCATATATACTCCCTTTTTTTGTGAAGCCATCTTATCGCATAATTTTGGAATAAGCCGATTTTTATTCGTGTCATTCGTGGTAGGAAGAATGAACCACAGAGGACACGAAGGGAATTTTACACAGAGGACACAGATGAGATTTATTTACGGTAAGGGCATAGACAGAAGAAAGACACAGACAAGAATGTCTGTGCTATATTGGAGGCAATTTTTATCTATATTTTTGTATGAAGGACGGAAGAAAAACACAGACAGAAATGTCTGTGCTATATTAATACCTATAATGTCCCATAAGTCCCATTCGTCCCATAAGTCCCAAAACACCCGAAGCGGGGACACTGTA
>AWNW01000030.1 GCA_000493945.1 Candidatus Hydrogenedens terephthalaticus JGI OTU-1 | reverse complement strand
AGCCAACAATGTTTCTGTTTATGAAGATAAAAAGAGTGTATGACGGTTTTTAATAAAATTAAGAAAGGAGACAATCTATGTCTATGAGCGTTCAGACAATTCGAGCACGGGTAGAACGATATGCGGATATATTATTGCGTGTTCAGGAAGAGATAAGAAAAGTTATTGTTGGACAGCAATATATGATAGAGCGTATGTTAGTAGGGCTTTTAGCCAATGGGCATGTTCTTTTAGAAGGAGTTCCAGGGCTTGCAAAGACCACTGCTGTGAATACGCTTGCTAAAACATTAGACTGTTCCTTTCATCGTATACAGTTTACCCCGGATTTATTGCCTGCAGATTTGATAGGAACATTGGTATATAACCCCAAAACAGGTGAATTTACCACCAAAAAAGGACCTGTTTTCGGCAATATTATTTTAGCAGATGAAATTAATCGTGCTCCGGCGAAAGTGCAAAGTGCTTTGTTAGAGGCGATGCAAGAGCGACAGGTTACTATTGGTGATAATACCTATAAACTGGAAGAACCCTTTATGGTTCTCGCTACACAAAATCCTATTGAACAGGAAGGCACCTATCCTTTACCCGAGGCACAAGTTGACCGATTTATGCTTAAATTGAAAATTACATATCCCAATAGAAATGAAGAAAAAGCCATTCTTGAAAGAATTGATTTACTCCATCAACCGAGTGTGTCAACGATACTTACAAAGCAACAGGTTCTGGAGATGAGAGAGGTAGCAAATCAAATCTATGTGGATGAAAAAATTAAAAACTATATAGTGGATATTGTCCAGACGACAAGAAATCCAGAATTGTTCGGATTAAAGATAAACCATCTTATTGAATATGGTGCATCTCCTCGTGCTTCCTTATATTTACAACAAACAGCAAGGGCATGGGCATTTTTACAGGGAGAAGGAAATGTATTTCCGCATGATATAAAAACAATGGCTCCCGATGTATTACGCCATCGTATCAAAGTTTCTTATGAAGCAGAGGCTGAAAATATTACAAGTGAAGATATTATTCAAAAAATACTTGACCATGTTCCTGTCCCATAAAAAGGTGTATAGATAGTATGTTAACTGCTGAAATGTTAGCCAAAGTCCGAAGAATTCAAATTCGGACTACGAAGTTAGTAAACGATATTCTTGCAGGAAGATATGAGAGTGTCTTCCGTGGGCAGGGAGTTGAGTTTAAGGAAGTGCGGGAATATGTACCTGGCGATGATATTCGCAATATTGACTGGAATGTTACTGCCCGAACAGGTAGCCCTCATGTGAAAGTGCTAACAGAAGAACGAGAACTTACCATTATGCTTGTAGTAGATGCAAGTGGTTCACAAAGGTTCGGTTCTGTTTCTCAGTTTAAATTAGAATTATCTGCGGAAGTATGTGCTGTCCTTGCTTTTGCGGCTATTCAGAATAATGATAAGGTAGGTCTTATTGTATTCACAGATGATGTAGAATTATTTTTGCCTCCAAGGAAAGGGAGAAAACACGGATTAAGGGTTATTCGTGAGGTTTTGTATCATGAACCCAAAAGTAAAGGGACGAATGTGAAT
This sequence comes from Candidatus Hydrogenedens terephthalaticus JGI OTU-1, assembly GCA_000493945.1. Classification (GTDB taxonomy): domain Bacteria; phylum Hydrogenedentota; class Hydrogenedentia; order Hydrogenedentales; family Hydrogenedentaceae; genus Hydrogenedens; species Hydrogenedens terephthalaticus. Next base: position 34,808 of record AWNW01000030.1, on the reverse strand, counting down.
AAGTCCTTGGAATTTTTATCTCAAATCTTAAAACGCAGGTCGGTAATATTTATATTGTCCGATTTTAATGACGAACATTTTGAAAAAACGCTAAAAGTCCTTACTCGCAGGCATGATGTTATTGCTTGTATGATTACCGACCCAAGAGAATTATCTTTGCCGAATATAGGTCTTATTACAATTACAGATGCAGAAAGCGGAAAAGAAATAATTATTGATACAGGCAATGCGAAGTTTCGTGATAGATATGAAGTTAAAGCCAAAACGGAATATGAGAGAAAAAAGAAACTTTTACTCCAATCCGGTGCGGAGTTTTTAGATATTCGCACAGATAAGCCTTATATAGATGAGTTGTATCGTTTCTTCCGTGCTCGTGAACGGAAATCAAATCGTTAAAGAAGGATTCAGGAAACGGGAAAAATATTATTGCTATGACGCTTTTGAATATTTTTATACATATATATCTTTTTGCAGTATCCGTTGGGGATATAGGTGTGGAATTGTATAATCCCCACATTCCCTGGTTCCGTTCTTCTGAATATGTCGTTCAAAATTATTCAATAGAAAATAAGAATTGCCCTGAATGGAAAAATTTATATGAAGATATAGAGATTACAGAAAAACCGATAATAGGGACTGAAAATGAAGGATGTATTAAAAAGATTATCATTGACCCCTTAAAAGCGGGAAAATATTTGATACCACCGGCAGTGGTAAAAGATAAAGATGGGAAAGAATGGAAAACATCTGCATTTGTGCTGGAAGTGAGAGAACCAACTGATAAGGAAAAGGAAGAAATACAGAATATCGCAGGAATTATTGAACCCCAAATCGGGAATACTTATAGAAATTTAATCATAATTAGTTTGTTGGTTATTATCCTTTTGATTGTTATCGCAGGGTTCATTTATTTATTTAAGAAATATTTTATTAAGAGCCAAACTATTGAAGAAAAGATAGAATTACCATGGGAAAAGGTATTCCGAAGGTTAAGGGAATTGAAAAATAAAGATTTACCTTCCCAAGGCTTATATGAGCCTTATTATGTCCAATTAACATGGATACTTCGTTATTATATTGAAGACCGATTTAACATCCATGCCCCCGAACAAACTACCCAGGAATTTATCGAAACCACTATGAGAGAAAAGGTGCTTACATCGGAACAACAAAAATTACTATATTCTTTTTTAAGTCATTGTGATAAAGTGAAGTTTGCCAAATTCGTTCCAACAATAGAGCAAATGGAAGACGGATATAATTTGGTATGGAATTTTGCTGAAGAGACAAAATTAAAGGAACAACCACAAAAAGAGGTAAAACAACAGGATAGTATATCGCAGTGATGTTTTCTTACTTTCAAAATAAAGGTGTATTTTTCACATATCCTTACTTCTTTTTGTTCCTAATTCCTGTCTTTATTCTTTTTTTAATTGAGATAAGAAAAAAAAATACCTCTTCTATTCTTTTTTCTTCGTCCTCGTTATTGTCTGGATGGGAGATTGATACCCTTCATTGGCGTAGATGGATAGGACCTCTGTTGTCTCTCCTTGCTTTTATTTGCTTTATCATAGCATTAGCAGGACCAACTTATGGCGTCAAATTAAACAGAGACAGGGCAAATGTCATTGATATTATGTTATGTCTGGATATTTCCGGTAGTATGAGCCAACAGGATTATGTGTTAGGTGGTGTGCCAAGGGACCGTTTATATGTTGCTAAAAAGTCTGCTATTCATTTTGTAGAACACAGGAAAGAGAACAAAAGTGACCGATTTGGGTCAGATCGCATTGGATTAATACTTTATGCAGGTGTAGCATGGACACGGTGCCCACTGACATTAGATTATGATGTTTTATTGCAAGCATTGAATAAGATAGATTTTGCCCCACAAGAGAAGGATGGTACCGCTATAGGTTCAGCATTAGGGCTTGCCGTGCGCCGATTATTACAAAGTGAAGCCAAAAGTAAGGTAATTATTTTGTTAACAGATGGCATCAATAATCGAGGAGAGATAACCCCTAAGGAAGCAAAAGAATTAGCAAAGGAGAACGGTATTAAAGTTTATACCATTGGTGCAGGAACTTTGGAAACAGGTTATTCAATCACAACAACCGGACAAATGGTAAGAAATCAACCTATTGATGAGGCACTATTGCAGGAAATAGCACAGGAAACAGGAGGAAAGTATTTCCGTGCTACTGATACGGAAGGGCTTATAAAAGCGTATGACGAAATAAGCCAGTTAGAGGCTACTGAGGTGGATGTTAGTGACTTTTACGAATATAAAGAAAATTTTCTACCTTTTGTAATTATAGGTGCGTTATTAATGTTAGCATCTACTTACTCACGAAGAATCTTATGGGACCCGTTGCCATGAGTAAAGAAGTAAGGAGTTTTTAATCAAATGTATTTTGCGTTTTCATGGAAATATCTACCTATATGGATATCGATTACTGTAATTGCTATGGGATTGATAGGAATATCTTTATTCTGGATGGAAAAGAAACGCAATATAAGAGTTCGAAAGTTTGCTGAGATTTCGTTAACAGAGCGTTTAATACAGGGTTTTAGACCCTGGCTACGGAAAGTAAGTATTATTACAGTAGTAGTTGGTTTTTTCTTTATCATTTTAACTCTGGCACAGCCTCACTGGGGTGCTTCATGGGAAAAAACACAAAAATTAAGTAGAGATATACTATTAGTAATTGATACATCCGAGAGTATGCTGGCAGATGATTTGCCTCCCAATCGTTTGGAAAGAGCCCGACAAAAAGCCTTTCTTTTGTTAGACCGTTGCCCCGGTGACCGATTTGGTATCATTGCATTTGCAGGCGAGGCTGCTTTGGTCTGTCCATTAACATTAGACCATGGTTATGTAAAAACAATACTTCGTTCACTAAATACAGATATGTTGAGCAAAGAAGGAACAGATATTTCGGAAGCCTTTAATGAGGTAGAACAAGTATTTAAAGAAGATATAAAAAAATCGGGTAAAGAAGACAAATATTCGCGAGCAATTGTAATCATAAGTGATGGAGAAGACCTCTCCGAAAGTGCAGAAAAAAAAGCAGAAGCACTCGGAGAAAATATCTTTTTAGTCGTTGTCGGAATGGCAACTCCTCAGGGGGCTGAAATCAAATTTCCGGAATGGATGAAAAGGTATGTTAAAACTTCTAATATTAAACTTACACATAAATCTGTTTTAGATGAAAAGAAACTAAAAGAAATAGCGTTAAAAGGAAATGGCTTTTATATAAGAACTACTATGGATGATACAGATGTAAATATGATATTGGGTGAATTGGAAAAAATACGGATGTTTTATCAGACCGATACATTGAGGTATCAAAAGGTAAATCGTTACCGCTGGCCTCTGTCCATTGCTTGTATTTTGTTTGCATGTGAAACAGTAATATGGATAATTTTATCTTCAAAGAAGAAAATGGATACAAAATTAGAGAAAATATAGAAGTATGGTGAATTATTATCTGCAAATAAATAATAAAAATATTTTATTGATTGCGTTAATAATCTTTGTTTTAAGTTTTTATAGTAGTGCGGAAGATATAAAAAGCGTTTGGGAGTCATCTCGGGAAAAAACCATAAAAGGTAAATTCGAAGAGTCATGGAAAGAATATGAGGACCTACTGGTAAAAAATCCAAAAAATTTTGAAGTAATATTCGGCGCTGGATGCTTAAAATATTATCAGGCAGAAAAAAGTGTCAGTTCACAGCAATTAGACGATGCTAAAAACCTTATCAAAGAGGCAGAACACTATTTCGATACCGCAGTTCAATTAGCAAAAACCTCAGAAAAAAGAGCAGATAGTTTATATAATAAAGGAAATTGTAATTTGTTGATAGCGAATGCAAAAAAAGAAAATCCCCAATTTATCGAAGAGTGTATAAACTATTATAGAAATGCAATCCGTTTTTATCGAGAGGCAATAGAAAATAAATCAAATTTTCCAGAAGCAAAAAGAAATTTAGAACATGCTCTTTTCCAATTAAAACAGTTAATCCAAAAGAAAGATAAGAATAAAGATGAAAACAAGCAAGATTCACAATCAGATAAAGAACAACAATTAAAAACGATGTTCATAGAAACAAAAACCGATTATCCAGATGCCGAAGTTCATGTTTTCGAGGAACAACCTAATGTTGTAGAGTTAAAAAAGAAGAGTAATTAAAATATGATAAGACAACAAAGCAAAAAACAAAATATTAAAAACAAATTTATAAAAATTATATGTGGAATATTTCTAATTGGCTTTAGTTTCAGTTCCATTATGGCTCAAGATAGTATTCCCCCATTAATTAAAAGACCAGGGGAGGATAGTGGAACAAATAAAAAGATAAGTGCAGAAGTTTATGCTATAAAAGCAGATGAAAAGAATGCCAAGAATAATAATGAAGGGGAACAGAATAAATCAGGAGTATTGGAAGGTGATGAAGCCTTATCGTTTATTGTTAAAAAACTGGGAATAAATGATTACAATATAGTTTTTAAGGATAAACAACCTATCTCATCGGATAATAAAAGTGAGTTACATTACAAGATAGGAAAAGGTTTGGATTATTATGTCTTACCGCAAGAAGTGGCTTCTTCGGAAGTATATACATTAGATACCCGCGTCCAGATAACAGAAGGAAATAAAAAAGTAGATGCTATTAAGGCAATAGCAAAAGCAAAATTAGGGGAGCCCTTAGTGTATAAAGGGATACAATTAGATAGCAATGAATATATAATAATATTCACGCTGAAAAATGAAGATGAAAATCAATCTAAGGGTGGCGAACAAAATCAGGAACAACAACAGGAAGAACAAAAGCAGAATCAGCAGAATAAACAAGATAAAGATGAACAGAAAGAACAGGGTGAACAAAATAATAATGAAGAAAATAAAAAAGAAAACCGCCAGATGGAATTATTGTTAGAATCGTTAGACGATATGGACCAAAAAGAACAAAAAGAAATGTTGAATGAACGCGAAAGAATTATGTTGCCCGAAAAATGGTGGTAATATGAAATATATAATAGGACAGGATAAACAGAAAAAAGAATTTCGGATAAAAACCAATACCGTATCTTTATTATTGGTTGTTTTTTTTCTTTTTATTGGGCTTGTTCCATATACCTATTCACAGGATTCACCTATACAGGTTCAAATAAATCCAACAGAAGTAGGAATTGGAGATTCTTTTGATGTGATTGTTTCTGTTCAGGGAACAAATGTTGGAGAGCCTGTTATTTCGTCGGAAGATGGAGTAACGATTAATCCACAATCATTTTATAGTGGAATGAGTACACAGATGCAGATAGGATTTGGACAGTCTCGTATTGTTACAACGAAAGAGAGACATTACCGTGGTTATGCTCAACAGGAGGGTGAATGGAAAATATTCGTTCGGGCGGATATTGACGGGAAACAATATGTTTCGCCGGAAGTAAAAATTAAAGTAAGTAAAACTCCATCGTCTCAACAGATAGTTCCTCCATCTCCATCTATTCCACAAAGACAACCAGGAACTTCACAAGGTAGAAGACGACAATCAGGTAGTCAAGGAACAAGAGCAGACCAAGCACTATTTGACCAGGCTTTAATTGTAGAAAGCGAATTGTCAAAAAGAATTGCTTTTCAGGGTGAGGTTTTAACTTTAATATTTCGTGCAAAAATACTTGAATCCCCCGATATATCTATACAAACTACAACAGGGAATTTTCCTGATTTACCTGCATTGGATAATTTTTATATGGGCAAAGTCCAACAAAATACCCGCAGAGAAGATCAATCTGGAAAAGTTTATCGTGTTATTGAACTGTCGGTACCTATTTGTCCTAAAAGTGTAGGGACACTAACGGTAAGTCCCTGGGAATGGAATAACTGCTATATAAGGTATTACAACAATTGGGGCTGGCCTGAAACATACTCGATAAATAAAAGTTCTGGGGTACTAAATTTGGAAGTGCGAGCCCTTCCTGATGCTCCAAATAATTATTTTGGAGCAGTTGGTAGATATACGCTAACCTCTAATCTTTCACAAACAGAAGTAAATGTGGGAACACCCATTTATTTGGCAATGACAATACGAGGTTCTGGAAATCCCGATTTTGTAAGAGCCCCATCAAAACCGACCCTTGATTGGGCGTATGTTTCGGATGCGGAAATTATAAGTGGAAATACGGATACATGGGATAATGTGGAGAAGACAATCCGTTTTTCAATTACACCTTTAAAACCGGGAGATTATGAAATACCCGCAATAGAATATAATTACTTCAATCCTCAAATTGGACAATACAATACACTTCGAACGAATTCTTTTAGAGTGAAGGTTACCGGTAAAGCAAGTGAAGTAGATAATGTAATTACTGTGGGAGGAATTCCGCGGATGGAAACCCGTAGTGTTGATTTATCCAGTAGTGATTTGCTTCCTTTAATAACAGAAGGCATCCAATTAAAACCTCAGCGTTTTTACTACAGAGGGAGTGTTATTGCTATTTTTGTTCTTTCCCCACTTATTTCTATGATTTCGATCGGATTAGGTCTCAGGAAAGAGTATTTAAGGAAAAATCCTATATACCTTCGCAAAATATCTGCATATACAAACGCAATAGAAAAGTTTAACGAGTTAAAAACAGGGTCAGGTATACCTGCTGCGGTCGAACAATCTCTAAAACAGTATATCGGTGATGCTACAGGGACTTTGAATGTCTTTGGATTGACATCTGATGATGTTGAAAATATTATGAAAAACCAAGGAATAGGTAATGAACTTATATACAAAACTGTAAGACTAATAAAAACATGTGAACGGATACGATATTGCGGTTACTCTGTTTCTGTAGAAGAAAACAGAGGATTAGAAGAAGGTTTTAATTTGTTAATGGAAGAATTAAAGAAGATGTTAGGGTAAGTAGTTATGAATATCGGTTTATTATGTATGACTTTATTAGTGAGTTTCATGGGGAATATATATAATCAGTCTTTTAGAGAAGGAAATGATGCCTATTATAAAAAAGATTTTGAAGTCGCTATACAAAAATATGAAAATTTAATTAAATCTGGGATAGTACATCCTGTTCTTTTTTACAATTTAGGAAATGCCTATTATCATTTGGGGAAGAAAGGATTGGCAATTGCTAATTACGAACGCACTCTTGATTTAAATCCTTCCTTTAAACCTGCAAAGGATAATTTAAATAAAGTATTGAATGAAACGAAAAGAAATTTAGCAGTTCCAGAGGAACCTTTATGGTTGAAATATTTATTTATCTGGCATTATGGAATACATATAAAATGGACCTGGACAATAAGTCTTTTGTTCTGGTTGGCGGGATGGACGGTAATGGGATGTCTTATGTGGATAAAAGAAAAATATAGGAAAGGGATGTTAATTATAGGAATTTTATTAGTTGCAGTAGGTGTTACATTTTTTATTTCTGCCATAGTAAAAATAAATTCGGTGCCTTTAGGTGTTGTGATTGTTTCAGAATGTCCTGTTCGGATAACCCCTTCTGAAAACAGTCCATCTCGATTTGAACTCTTTGAAGGCGACCGTGTTCGTGTAGAACGCGAGGAAGACACATGGATATTGATTTCAACGGTGGATAATGAAAGAGGTTGGATAAAAAATGATACAATTTTTATCTGGAAACCTCCTTATCGTAGCGTTGAAAATAAAACGAATATTAAAGAGAAAGTGTCATCTTGAAGAACTTTATTGAATTATTACAAAGCATATCATTATCTCCACAGGATGGGATTCCTACCGTTGAATTTTTATCTTCTGCTAAAAGATACTACAGACAAAGTTGGGAAGAAATCCGCCAGAACCATAGACAGGGATATTCCGGTAGACAAATACTGAAACAATTAACGGAAAGCGTAGATATTCTCATCGAAGGGGTTCTATTATATGCTTTGTATGAATGTAATGTAAATAAAAAAGTATTTGACAGTATTTCCCTTTGCGCATTGGGGGGATATGGTCGTAGGGAATTGTCGCCACATTCCGATTGCGATTTATGTTTTTTACATGAAGCAGAGGTAGATAATTCCGTATTGGAGCCTATAATACAAAGTTTTACAACAATGTTATGGGATTTAGGATTGCATGTGAGTATTGCCATTTATACAGTCCCTGAAGCCATTCAACTTATTGAAGAAGACCCGAAGACCTATACTTCTTATTTACATATTCGAAATATCACCGGTCAGGCTCATTTGTCAGAGCAACTAAAAGAAGGATTAAAAAATATATCTCAAAATGCTAAAGCAAAAGTATATGATATTATTTTTCAGCGTCTCGGTACTGCCTTTGCACAATCGGGGAGAGACTTATTTTCACATGAACCCGATATCAAAGAAAATGCAGGTGGATTAAGAGATTATCATGCGACATTGTGGATTTTAGGATTGGAAAACAGTTGGAGTTCTAACCTTGAAGACTTGGAGAAGAGTGGTTATGTTGAAAATAATACATATCTTTCATTAGTAGAGAGCCTTGATTTTCTATGGAAAATACGCAATGAACTTCACTTCGTAAAGAATAGAAGTTGGGATTTGCTAAATATCGAGATGCAATATCATCTGTCTCAGTTTCTTAATTACGGAGATTCTGCAGATGATGCAATTGAAAGATTTATGGAAGATTTTTATTCATCGGCAATGAAAATACGCTTATTGTTTGAGTACATTGCCCGCAAAGCGGAACAGAAAAATTTTCCAAAGACAACTATTGAAATCCCTTCTTCTAACATTGATGATAAATCGAATTATATTTTATATAACGGCTATTTGACACCGAGGATAGATGATACCCACTGGTTTGTAGAGAATCCCGTTCGTATTATGGAACTGTTTTGGGAAGTTTCCCGCAGAAAAGTTCCCATAGGATATACTATTCAACATTGGATACAACAGAATTTACATTTAATTAATGAAAGTTTTCGGAACAATGAGGTTGTTAGTAAATACTTGTTATCTATATGTGGAAGGCCATTTTCTGCTGGATTTACATTCAGAGAAATGGAAAAGTTAGGTGTTCTATCTAAATATATGCCAGAATTTGGTGCCATTCAGGGGATTGTTCGATATAAAGATTTCCATAGTTATCCTGTTAATGAGCATATTTTAAGAGCAATTGAGTCCTTAGAAAATATTCCTCGTTTGTCTGGTTCTATTGGAGAGATATTTAGAAAAGTGCTAAAGGAAATTGAAGAACCTCAATTTCTTGTTCTATCCATACTCCTTCATGATCTCGGCAAGGTAGAAGGGGAGAGACATATAGAAGCAGGGATCCATATAGCAAGAACTGTTTGCGATAGGTTAAGCCTATCCGATGAAGATTCGGAACATGTATCCTTTCTTGTAAAAAATCACCAACTTATGGTCAATGTAGCGTTGTATAGAGATATTGACGACATAGATGTGGTTCAGGCATTCGCTTCGGAGGTAAAAACAGAGAGATTTCTAAAAGAACTTTTGATTATGAGTTATGCGGATTTGTTTGCAGTGGGTCCCAATGTATGGAACGAGTGGAAGGGTTCATTATTAGTCAATTTGTATTTTAAGACATTACGAATGTTAAAAAAGGAATATTTAAAAGATTTAACTTTAGAAGAAGCAGTTGCAGAGAAAATTAATCAGATACATGAAAAAGTGCCCCAGAGAAATCGTTCCGAATTAGAATACCATTTGAATTCAATGGGGTCTGGCTATCTGGATGCATTTACTCCCGATGATATTATCATACATTTAGATTGTATAGAAGAGGCAATGGAAAAAGGGTTAGCAGTGCGATGTTGGTCAAATGAATCCATAGGAATGAGTCATTTCGTTGTTGCTACTCGGGATAAACAAGGATTGTTTGCCCAAATCGCAGGGTGTTTCGCTTCACAACTTATTGACATATACAACGCTTCCCTATATACCCGAGAAGATGGCTGGGTTGTAGACTATTTTCTTGTCCGAGATGCTCCTCAACGCAGACCTCTTACGGAAGGGCAAATTATAGCATTAGAAAAGACACTACGAACAGTTATTCTGGATGGAAAAGATGTGCAAGTCTTTGTTGACAAAACAAAGAAAAAATTATTTGCACTTAAAAAATCCCTTGCCCCAGTACAGACATATATCCGTTTTGATAATGATTCTTCCAGTAAACATACGGTTATTGATATAGAAACAGGGGACAGAACAGGTTTGTTGTATGATATAGCCTCTGCTTTTTTTGTTATGGGATTAAACATATATAAAGCAAGAATTAATACAGGGGCTTATCGAATCCGAGATTCTTTTTATGTTCAATTTCGTGATAGTAAAATAACACACAGAATATTACAATCCGCTATCCGTGCCGGATTGTTGGAATCTATTGATGCACAAAACATTCAACAGGAGCAAAACGATGAAGAACAAAAAGGCTAAATTTACAAAAATTCTATTGACTACGCTGGTTAGTTTAATGATTACCCGAATATCCTATTCTGATATTCTCGAAGAAATTGAAAAGAGATTTATTGAAATACATGAAAAAGTGGGATGTTCCGTAGTAAATATTGAACGAGAATCGCAGATTAGTGCAGTTCCCATAAATCGTGAAGAATTGTTTAAGCAATTTGGGTTACCCGTTCCAGAAGAGAAAGAAAATCCATCTCTTCCCCGAAAAGAACAAAAGCAAAAAGTTACAGGCACAGGTTCAGGCTTCATTTATTCCAAAGACGGATATATTATTACCAATAATCATGTAATAGAAGATGCAGATAAAATTACAGTAAAGACTGTATCCGGGAAGAAATACCCTGCAAAAGTAATTGGTGCCGATTCTGAATCAGACCTTGCTGTTATTAAGATAGAACCTGAAGAGGAACTAATACCTGCGGTGTTAGGAGATTCGGATAAGTTAAAAGTTGGACAATTTGTCGCTGCAATTGGGAGTGCTCGTGGATTGGAGGGTTCGGTATCTTTTGGACATATCAGTGCCTTAGGTAGGGAAAATCTTAGAGAATTACAACTACAGGGACTTACATTCCAACATTTAATACAGACCGATGCAGGAATTAATCTTGGAAATAGTGGAGGTCCTTTAACAAATATTAAAGGAGAAGTAATAGGAATAAATGTTGCACTAATGTTAGGTGCTAATAGAATTGGTTTTGCCATTCCTATAAATACGGCAAAGCAGGTAATTCCTCAATTGATACAAGGCGGTAAAGTCGCAAGGGGGTATTTAGGTGTTGCCGTTACAGATGTGGAACGCTATGGTGAAGTACTAAATCTACCAGGCAGTTACGGCGCATTTGTAAAAAGAGTTCAAGAAGGAACACCCGCAGAAAAGGCAGGAATTAAGGTTTACGATGTTATACTGAAAGTAGATGAGCATGAAATTCAGAGTGCGCAGGATTTAGTAAATACAGTATCATCTTATGCGCCTGGAACCTCTGTAGTTTTAGAAATATGGAGAGATGAAAACAAAATATCATTGCCAATTATATTAGGAGAAAGAAACTTCCAAGTTGCACAAAAGACTAAGGAAAATGTGTCGTTTTTGGGTATGACCTTTATTGATTTGGATAATCAGAGCAGAGAAAAATTAGACCTTGCTCCCGATAGTAAAGGAGTTTTGATAGAAAATATTGAAACGGGAAGTCCAGCAGAAGAAGCAGGATTATTTCCTGGTGATATTATTTTAGAGATTCAACGAAAAACGGTAAGTAGTGTAAAAGACTTGCTATCTATCTTGCCGGACCTTGTCAATTCGGGAAAACCTATTATGATTCGTTATCAGCGAGGAAAACAAGAACCCGATATTACAATTATTAGTGTTGCTCCATAAATTACTTCACATATAAATATTATCGCGATACAGTAACTTCATAAATAGTCCTGAAAAAGGATTGAGGATTACCGTCTTTGGGTCCTTTGGCAATACATTCAACAATATATTTTTTCTCTGCATTAAATTTAAGTGTTATCGTATTTTTACTTTCTTTTTGAATAATTCCATCTACTTTCCATGTGTAAGATGAATATCCCTCAACAGAAGTTAATTTAAGAGGCTGTTTCATTTTAACCTGAAAAGGAATAGGGTCATAGGATATTACTTTAGTTGATGCAGTAGCCTTACCTAACAAAATATCAGCATCTTTTTCTTCAACTTCAATAGTATAATTGCCAGGTTCCGAAAATGTATATACAAACGAGGATTCTCCTTCACCTTGTTTAATCACTTGATTGTTTACCCGCCATACATACAGGAGATCAGGATTTCTTTCGAGATGAATTTCTAAGGTCTGTCCCTCATAATGTAAGGGAGGAACTTCTAAATGAATATCTATTCTATGAATGGGAGTAGCAAGCCCTAATCGTTTTTTTAATTCATCTACGGAGATCCCTTCCTTTTTTGCACGATTCTCTAATGTGTCAGGAAGTTTATCCAAAGGAGCATAAACAGCAATAAGGCATTTTCCAAAGGCTGTTTCAATTACCAAATCGTAAGTCCCTGTTTCAAGCAATGCAGGAGTAATAATTATTTTATCGTCCAATACTTGTAAATTAATCATGTGATTATATTTGTTTTCACCCGCTAAAAATGACCAATTTTTGATATGTTCTTTTTTTAGAAGTTGATTTTTATAAAATATCTTAACAGTGGCTTCTTGATTTAAATCATGTATCGTGATTTCATCAGGATTTACATATAGATCTGGGTTTCTTATATCTCCAAAGACAGATAAGGAGCACACAAAAAGAAAAACAATTGCACCATTCATCACAAGTAATTTAAAATTATTATATGGGAACATACTCTAATACCTTTCCCTTCGGTTAAATTTATTGAGATTTGCTATTAAGGAATTATACTAATTTTAACTCAACAACCCAATTTCTTATATTATTAATACATTTCAAAAAAACAATATGATGACAATATAGGCAAGTATGAATACTCGGGATTTTGACATTATTATAGTAGGGGGAGGACATGCAGGGATTGAATCCGCATTAGGAGGAGCCCGTTTAGGATATAAGACAATACTAATAACACTTCAAATAGACAATATCGGAAAAATGTCTTGTAATCCTGCTATAGGAGGAGTAGCAAAGGGGCAACTGGTGAGAGAAATAGATGCATTGGGTGGAGAAATGGGACGATGCATAGATAGAACGGGTATCCAATTTAAGATGTTAAATCGTTCCAAAGGTCCCGCAGTTCATTCACCCCGAGCACAGGCTGACCGATTTCTATATCAGTGGGATATGAAGAGAGTATGTGAATTGCAGGAGAATCTGTATTTAAAACAAGGAGAAGTCGCTGAAATTTGTGTTCATAAAAATAAAGTGTATGGAGTTAAGTTAACGACAGGAGAAGAAATTACAGGTAGGGCTGTTATTGTATGTACGGGAACCTTTTTAGCCGGGCTGCTACATTTTGGAATGCAATCTGTTATAGGAGGGAGGGCAGGAGACCCTTCTGCTTCTTACCTGAGTGATTGTTACCGCAAATTAGGTTTTACTGTGGAAAGATTGAAGACTGGAACATGTGCCCGAATACATCGAAGAAGTATATGCTTTGATGGATTGGAAGAACAGAAAGGAGATGAAGACCCCCGCCCATTTTCCTTTTCCACTCCTATTGAAGGTTTTAATCCTAATAAAATATCTTGCTGGATTACTTATACAAATGAAAAGACCCATGAGATTATCCGCCAAAGTTTAGACCGTTCACCTCTATATTCCGGAAGAATTTCCGGTATAGGACCTCGATATTGTCCCAGTATCGAGGATAAGGTCGTTAAATTCCCAGACAAGACCAGTCATCATATCTTTTTAGAACCGGAAGGGGTAAATACGGTAGAAGTATATGTTAATGGCTTATCTACAAGTTTGCCCGAAGATGTCCAATTAGCCATGTTGCATTCTATAAAAGGTTTGGAAGAAGCAGAGATTATTCGACCCGGATATGCAGTTGAGTATGATTTTGTCCCACCTACACAACTCAAACTAAATTTAGAGACAAAATTAGTTCAGGGATTATTCCACGCGGGACAGATTAATGGAACTTCGGGTTACGAAGAAGCAGCGGGACAGGGTATTTATGCACTATTAAATGCCGTTCGTTATATAGAGGGGAGAGAACCCCTTATTATTGGAAGACACGAAGCCTATATTGGTGTTATGGTAGATGATATTGTTACTCGCGGAGTGAAAGAGCCTTATCGCTTGTTTACTTCACGGGCAGAATATCGCCTACATTTACGACATGATAATGCTGATATTCGTCTTGCTCATTATGGGTTTGCAAATGATACAGTTATAGAAAAAGCAAGAAAAAAACAAGAAGAAGCAAAGAACGAAGTAGAACGATTAGAAAAACTCATTATTACCCCCAATCAACAAATTAACGAATGGCTAACTTCATTAGGGGAACCTCCTCTAAATCATCCAACTACTGGAGCCATATTAATTAGAAGACCAAAAGTCTCTATTCAGGATTTTTACCACTTGATTCCCAGAGAAAAACCTATTCCCAAAGAGGTGGAAGAACTTGCCGAGATTTTGATTAAGTATCACGGATATTTTGAACGGGAAGAAAAAATGGTAGAAAAATTTAAACGCTCCGAAAATATCCCCATTCCTTCTAATCTGGATTACGATACTATTGAAGGGCTTCCCCGAGAAAGCAAACAACGCCTCAAAGAAGTAAAACCTGCAAATTTAGGACAGGCTTCTCGTATTCCAGGAATTCGTTCATCCGATTTAATGATACTACATCTTTGTATTGAACGAAATAATATGGCAAAAACAGACCTTCTTTAATTTACCTTTCTATCTTATTGCGGTAAAGTTCGGGGTTTATAGATCTATACATCTTATTTGTGTCAAGATTCCCATCAAGAAATGTATTTACAAAATCTATAACATATTTTGGGTTAGAAAAAATTTCAGGGAAATTTACTTCCAGCACCTTCAGATTTGGGTTCCGATAAAGGGAATTTATCGTTTGTCGAATATGTTTTTCAAAAATAATTAATAAACGGTTTGTATCAATAGGTGCAGATTGTTGGTCATTCCTTTTTTGTGCCATTTTTTGTTGAGAAAGGATAACTTCCGGCAGGGGTCTTTTAAGAAAAATAACTCTTGCGGGAAAGGAAATGGTTATTTTAGCCAAAATAGGAGAAACAATTTTAATTGCATAACCCTTATAATTCTGGAGGTATGATATATCTGCTATTACATTTAAGTTATTAATAGGTTGATACTCAAAATATCCATAGGGATTATGTTCATCAGGTAACCTTTCAGAGTCTTTAAGGATAGGAATCCCTCCGTTCTCTAACATTTGCATAAGTAAAGATGTCCCCGAACGAGGCAATCCCGATACAATAATTAAATAATCTCTATTCATTGATTACTCTTTAAATATCTAATCGTTAAAAATAAGTGAATAGTTTTATATAATATAGTGTTTATACATTCAATTATAGGAAAGAATTATGAAAAATATAAAAGTATTTAAAACAATTTATCCCCCTTTTTCTTTCGTTTTGTTGTGTATACTTTCTATCTCAGGCTGCACCACACTGTCAAGCGGAGGTGTTTTACAGTCGGAGATATTAAAAGCCAAGGCAAAAGTTGTTCCAGCATTGGTACATTTAAACCCTATTAAACCCGTTTATACATTAGGGAAAAAAGAAGAAGTAATAGTTATCGGAAGTGGTTTTATTATATCGAAAGATGGTTATGTAGTAACGAATGAACATGTAGTAGGTGAAAGTAAGAAAGTAAAATGTATTTTAAGTGATAAACGAGAAATAGAAGCGGAAGTGATAGGAACAGACCCATTTACGGATATTGCAGTCTTAAAACTTCCTCCACAGGAAAAATATGCATTTGTAGTTATGGGTAATTCCGATGCTGTGCAAACAGGAGAAATTGTTCTCGCTATGGGTAGTCCCCATGGACTTGCTCGCTCTGTATCTATGGGAATTGTGAGTATGACAGACCGTTATTTAGAAGACCAACGAGGTGTTATCTCTGTATTTAATAATTTTATACAAACAGATGCCGCAATCAATCAGGGGAATAGTGGTGGTCCTTTGGTAAATTTAAAGGGAGAAGTGATTGGGATTAATTCGCGGATGTTATTAGGAGCCGAAAATGTAGGATTCGCTATACCCATTAATATAGCCAGAGAAGTGGTGGAAGATATTATTAAAAACAAAAAAGTAAATAGAAGTTGGTTAGGAGTAAACTTACAAGAAATGAAAGCAATAACAGAGGATACCAATAAACATGGAGTTGTTATAGCCGATGTTGAAATAGATTCACCCGCATATAAGGTCGGAATACGCTCAGGGGATATTCTTACAGCAGTCAATGAAGAACCTGTTCACGCAAGATTTCAAGAAGATCTACCCTTAGTGAGAAAAAAATTATCTAATTTAGAGGTAGGAAAAGAAGTAGAACTTACAATTATACGGGGAGATAAAGAGGAAAAAGTAAAACTTGTGCCTGATGTATATTCTCCTTACAAAGGACAGGAAATAGAATTCGCTGAATGGGGTTTTACCGCCTCTGATATTACAAATGAAATGATGAAGAGATTAAGAATTCCCAATAAAAATGGTATTTATATATCTGGTGTTCAGGAGGGTAGTATTGCAAAAATATCGGGATTGTTAGCGGGGGATGTTGTTTTGGAAATAGAAGGGAAATCTGTGAAGAACCTCGAAGAGTTTATGAATATATATAAACAGACAATTGATAATGGACAACCTCGTGTTTTACTTTTTGTTCAACGGGGTGTTGTTACCCGATATATATTAGTAAAAAACACCAAAGATGACCAATCCGAAATAAAAGTTATAGATGAAGGACGGAGCACAACCCATGAATAGCCCTTTTATAGTATCAGCAATTCTACTTATTCAAAATATATCCTTAATGTTTGCACCTTCTCAGTTAGAAACCATTTACAACCAGATAATTCCCTCTATTGCGTTGGTTCAATACTCATCTGAGGTAACAAACCAGATTACAGGGGAAACTTCACGAAGGGATGGGAATGCTCTTGGCTTGGTGGTATCCCCTGATGGATTAGTAATGGTTCCGGGATTTGTAGAAGTAGAAAATGTCTCTTCCTTTAACTTTCGGGTACGGTTAAATATAAAAGGTGAGGAAAAGGAATTTAATGCAGTGAAATTGAGAAAACCAGATGACCTTAACATTATGTTTTTAAAAATTAATAATGACGCAAATATAAAATTTCCTTTTGCACAATTTGTGGAAGATTTGCCCAAAGTAGGTTCTGAAATTGCAATGATCGGAATATTAGGAGAAACGGTAGATTATGCCCGATGTATAACAACAGCTCATATAGGGGCTATTTTAGAAAAACCCCGATTGACTTATTGTCTGGATGAAAATGTCCGATTAGGGTTTGTGGGTGCACCTGTAATAAACGAACAGGGGAATATTATTGGTGTCGTGGGTTTTGATTTAAGTAAGGCGGAAGGGGGAGAAGTTTATACAAGAAGCGGACATCCCCTTTTGTATCAATATGCTTTATTCAAAAAATATATACAAAATCCTCCTGCTGTTCAAGCCCAGGATGACGAACAGGGGGCATGGTTAGGAGTTATCACACAACCCCTGACAGATGATTTCGCAGAATATTGGGGCTTGCCGAAAGAGGGTGGATTGATTGTCGCCACTATCGTAAACCCATCTCCAGCCTCAGAGTGTGGCTTGAGAATAGGCGATATTATTACAAACTTTAACGGTGTGCCTATTCGAGCAAAATACGATAGTGATGTGACTTCATTTACGAAGTTGGTTAGAGAAGCAGGTGTCGGAAATTCGGTAAAAATAGAAATTCTTAGAAACAAAGAACCTATGACATTAACAGCGTTATTAGGGACACGGCCACGCAGGTCATCTGAAGCAGAGGAATTCGAATGGGAAGCCGTGGGGCTAACTGTCCGAGAAATTACACCAGACATACGAATAGCATTAAGTATAGAAGATGCTGTTCAGGGTGTTTTAGTGTATCGTGTTAAATCTGGAAGTCCTGCTCAGGTCGGAAGGTTGGCTCGAGGTTTTATTATTCAAGCCATTGGAGATTTGCCTACAAGGTCTATTGATGAGTTTAAGACAGTTGTGAAAATGCTACAAGAAAAGAAACCCAAAGAAATTACATTTTTTGCGAAGATTGGCAACATTTCTGGATTTTTTAGAGTACAACCTCGATGGGAAGAATAAATAAATTAATTTCACTGATGTTTGAATTTTACAGATTATTTTAATATAATTAATACACAAAAGAGCGGGATTAACTCAGTTGGTAGAGTGCCAGCTTCCCAAGCTGGATGTCGCGGGTTCGAGACCCGTATCCCGCTCCATTTTATTTTGATTTCTTAAAGGGATAGGCGTAATAATTATAAAAAATGTTTCTTTTGATATTTGAGGGCTTTGATATGTACCCAAAAGATAAGCAAATTAATTTAAGTAATCTGAGTATTCTTATAGCAGATGACCAGGAAAGTTTAACCAGCACTTTGGAAAAGGTAATAAATAATATTTGGGGTTGTACAATAAAGTGTGTTTACAATGGTGATTCTGTGTTAACGGAATTAAAAAATGGATATATGGGGAGATCTTATGATGTATTAATAACGGATATGGTAATGCCAGGTGTCTCTGGATTAGAACTAATCCGTAAATCATTAGAAATTCAACCTGAACTGGCTATACTTGCAATGACTGCATATAAAGATGATTTTTCTTTTTTAGATGTATTCAAAGAGGGAGCTCATGATATATTGTTAAAACCTTTTTCAAAGGATGAATTACAGGCAAAATTATACCGAGTTCTTCGCGAAATTCATTTTATTCAATCCTGTCGTTCCG
This sequence comes from Candidatus Hydrogenedens terephthalaticus JGI OTU-1, assembly GCA_000493945.1. GTDB lineage: Bacteria > Hydrogenedentota > Hydrogenedentia > Hydrogenedentales > Hydrogenedentaceae > Hydrogenedens > Hydrogenedens terephthalaticus. Next base: position 15,888 of record AWNW01000030.1, on the reverse strand, counting down.
CAGAGAGAAGGTATAGAGGGCTATTTAATTTATATGCCGATGGTATTGTGATTGTTAATCCTGCCGATGGAGTTATTAAGGAAACAAATAATGCAATTACAGAATTGTTAGGATACAAAGTCGGAGAATTGGAAGGAGAATATTTTTACAAAATATTGTCAGAAACGGAAAATTCACGAATTAAAAAATGGTATGAAGTTTTTCTCGTAGAAGGGACAGGGACATTGTCTGATGTGCAGGTAATAAAAAGAGATGGGACAATAATCCATTGTGATATTTCGGGTGCCCGTGTGATTACAGATATTGATGATAATATTTTTCTTATTCTAAAAGATATAACAGAACGGAAAAGGATGGAAGACGATTTAATCGAGGTGGCACAAAAGGATGAATTAACAGGCTTGTTCAATAAAAGGTCATTTGAAATGCAAATTGAATGGGCTATAAAAAGTGCAGAAGAAACTTATACAAACTATGCCCTTCTTATGATTGATGTAGATAATTTTAAAAATTGTAATGATACTTATGGACATACAGTAGGTGACCAGGTACTTAGTAATTTAGGGAAAATTATTGCGAGGTGCATTCGTGGAAGCGACTCGGGATTCCGTTTTGGTGGAGATGAATTTGCTGTTGTTTTGTGCGGAACCGAATCATCAATTAGCATAAAAGTGGCAGAACGAATTCAGATGCAGTTTGCAAAGACGGAAACCTATGGCACTTCGTTGAGTATTGGAATTGCACAATTCAAAATTGGAATGACAGTCGGAGAATTTATATCTCTTGCAGACAGAGCCTTATATGAAGCAAAAAGACAGGGAAAAAATACAGTGTTTTGTATCAATCCAGATGATAAGGTTGAATTATTATCAGATGTCCTTTAACAAAACCGATGATTAAATTTTAATTATTTTATCCGGTAGAATCTTTATTTGAGAAGAAGTCAGAAGTTTCTTTTACTATAATAGGAGTAAGAAGAACAAGGGAGAGAAGGTTAGGTACCGCCATAAATGCGTTAGCGATGTCCGCTAATGTCCAAACCATATTTAATTTAAGATTGGCTCCAATAAAAACTCCCAAAACCCATAGTACCCTATAAATTACAATACTTCTCCCTTTGAATAAATATTCCCACGCCTTTTCTCCATAATAAGACCAACCTAATATTGTTGAATACACAAAAGTGATTAAAGCGATAGATAGGGCAATATTACCTACTGATGAAAAACTGTTCCATGCATTTCTTACAATTTCCACAGGTGAAGGAGATTGTGTCCACGCTCCGGAAGAGACTAAAACAAGACCTGTTAGAAAACAAATTACAACGGTGTCCCAAAATGTGCCTGTGGCAGAAACAAGAGCCTGATGAACAGGATGCTTTGTTTTTGCGGCAGATGCAACGATAGGGGCGCTACCGAGACCTGCTTCATTGGAAAATAATCCACGGGCAACACCATATCGAATAGCAGAACGCACACTGGCTCCTAAAAAGCCTCCCAATGCAGATTGCCCTGTAAATGCCGATTTAAATATTAGAATGATAGAATCCGGAATGTTCCGATAATGAATTATCAAAATTCCGATACATCCTAAAAAATAGAAAACAACCATAAATGGGACCAATAGTTCACAAACACGAGCAATACTTCTGATTCCACCTAAAATAACTAATCCCGTTAGAAATGCTACGATACACCCCGTTAAAAGTGTAGGGATTTTATAGGAATCATTTAACATATTGGACATGGCGTTGGATTGCACCATATTCCCAATTCCAAAAGATGCTATTACAGTGAAAAGAGCAAAAAGAATCGCAAAAAATTTAGAATGGAGACCTTTTTCCAAAACATACATAGGTCCTCCAACAAATTCCCCTTTTTCATTCTGTGTCCTGAATTTAATAGATAGAACTGCTTCGGAGTATTTCGTAGCGAATCCTAAGATTCCCGAAAGCCACATCCAGAAAACAGCACCCGGACCTCCCGCGGATATTGCCGTTGCTACACCAATAATATTCCCTGTGCCGACAGTAGCCGCGAGAGCTGTCATTAAGGAAGCAAAATGACTAATTTCCCCAGGTTCCTTTTGGGGTGGTGAAAAAGACAACCGTATTGCAGTTGTTATATGTTTTTGAATGAAACGCAATCGTATTGTTAGGAAGATATGTGTTCCTAACAGGAGTATAATAGCGGGATAGCCCCATATATAGTCCGATATTGACGATAGGAAATGCTCTATCCCTTGCAACGAAATGTATCCTGAAAGTTTTTACTTAATGGTTTATTAACCGGTTATTTTTTCGGCTTTATATCCACCTTGCATGACATCTCGTCCATAAATAAGACCGAAAACAATTACAAGAATAATGCAAAGTGCGGAAACATATCGGAAAGCAATACGCCCTCCATGTAGTTCAGCAGGATTTAATAATTCCTTTGCTGATTTACTTATCGCAGATTCCTCAGGTGCTAACAGGAGAATAGCTCTTAAAAGGTTTGCTGTTTTAATTTCTGGAAGTTTCTTGTTGGTTGCGAAATAATTTTCTATTTCTTTAGCATCTCCCACAAGTGTATTAATAGCAGTCAGTTCTTTACCAGTTTTATTCTTTATATATTCTGGGAATACTTTAGATACTTCTTGAACTACTGCGATAGTTTTCTGTGCATCAAACTTTTCATGTCCGTAGTAATCTGCTACCCTACCCATTAAAGGTATTGTTAAAAGACCTACCGCGATATTCCCTGCTACACCTAACAAGGCAAGGGCAAATTCACCGCCCTTAGGAACTCTTTCAGCGGCAACACCTAACATGGTAGGCCAGAAATAGCAAACACCTATTGCAAAAATGGTATCGGCAATGAATATTGAAGTATAACTACTAGCAAAACTGAGCATGTAAAGACCTATCCCTGATAAAATAGCCGAACCCAATAACATTCCGGTTGGAGATAGTTTATTTACGACAGGACCCGAAAATTGTCTTAATAATGCCATTAATAGACTTGTCCATACTAAGACCAACATTCCCGGAATTCCTCCGGATTCGAGAACGGAAGGAATCCAACGATTGGGTCCCAATTCAACAGATGCCGTCATCATCATACAGATGAATAAAAGGATAAATAAAGGTCTACCTAATGTCTCTTTAATCATTTCACCAAAACTTACCCCAGATTGAGCCCGTTCCGTTTCAGGAAAGTTTTCCATGAGCATAATAAACGCATAAGAGAATGCAGGAATTAAAATAGAACCTACTTTAAGTTGCCAGGATGTAATACCTGCCTTGTCAAGAAAATAACAAAGCAATCCACCAATCACAATACCGCCAGGAAACCATACATGAAATTGATTTAATTTTTCCGTTTTACGGTCAGGGTATAAAGTAGCAACTAATGGATTGCACGCCCCTTCTACAAGTCCATTGGCAAAAGCAATCGTTAATGCTCCAAAAAACAACATCCAGAAACCATTTGCAAAAATCATAAGAGATATACCGCTAACAAAAAATAGGAATGCAAGACGAAGCAAAAATCGAATTCCCAGCACGGAGCAGAGAGGACCAAAAATTAAAATAGATATAGGGAAGCCCCAAAGTCCGGCTCCACCTATCCAGCCAACTTGTTCGTTTGTTAGAAGGAATTGTTGCTTTAAAGGATTCATAATAGCACTTAATACAGCAAAGGTCATTGCTGTGGCTATAAGGGCTACACAACTACCTACAAACAGTTTTGTGTGTTTAATTTCTTGACTCATTTTTTAGTCTCCTTGCACAAGGTTATTTTATTATTTATTTCTTTTGAATTACTTTAACCAATAATGAAAGAATATTTTATCAATTATTATGGATTTAAATGTTTTATGTCAAAAAAAATGTGAATGAAAATAAATGGATAAACGAAATTATATTTTATCAAAACTATTCTGGATAATTTTACTTGCATTTATCCTATTCTTAGGCTTTTTATTCCAGAGTATATATCTGGTTTATGCTATTTATGTTTTTTTGATTGTTTTTGTAATTTCCGATTTTCTAAACAGGTTATGGTTAAAAGTTGTAGAGTGTAATCGTTTTGTCGGACCTTTAATCATCAATGAAGGGCAGGAAGTAGAAGTAACTGTTTTTGTGCATAACAAATTCTGGTTGCCTATCCCATGGTTATATATTGAGGATATAATTCCTTCGGGAAGTGAATGTATAGGTTCAAATGCTCAATTTTTAATGCTCATGCCCGACGAAATGGTTACTATTTCTTACAAGTTGCGATTTCCCAGAAGAGGGTATCATAAGATTGGTCCGTTGATGTTAGAAACGGGGGATTTCTTTGGATTGCAAAGACGTTTCCGAACAGATGATAAGCAAGAGTATATTACGGTTTTACCCTCTGTGGTATATATAAAAAGTTTTCAGGTATCTACGAGAAGACCTCATGGACCTGTAAGAGTATCCCATAAAATTTATGAAGACCCAACACGAATTTATGCAATACGGGAATATGTTCCAGGAGACCCCATAAAATCAATTCATTGGAAAATCTCCGCTAAAGCAAATAAATTACAGGTAAAGACCTATGAACCAGCAACGGTATTAGGAGCCACTCTTGCTATAGATATGTTTGAAGACAACTACCTACCGCAGACGCGAGAAGAACGAATGGAATTGGCTATAACAACAACAGCCTCTATTGCCTATCTTCTTTACCTTTCTGGTGAACCTGTGGGTTTGGTTACCAATGGACTGGATGCAAGTGATACGGCAAAATATCAAAGAGACTCCGAAACATCTCTTGCGCGTGACGATCTGATTACTAAATTGGTTCAGGAAACACAACCCGAGCGTATAAGCCCCCTTATGGTTCCTACCAAAAGGTCTCCTGTTCAATTACAGAAAATATTGGAAAATCTTGCGAGAATTGTTCCAAATAAAGAGGTAAATATGACTTATCTCTTACAGATAACAGCACCTCATATTCCAAGAGATAACGCTCTTGTTTTAATAGTTCCTCAAGTTTCAGATGACCTTGCTTCGGTAATTGAAAATATGAAAGCAAGAGGATTTATTGTTAATGTTTTCATTATTAAGGATGACAATGCCTATCAAGAAGCAGTTATTAAATTAGGGAAATTAGGGATTTTTGTTTTTCATATACAGCATGAACAGGATTTGTTTTATATAGAACCTCAAAAGATTGGAGTCTGATAATGAGAATTCCAGAATGGATGGAAGATGGCAGTTTATCGTGGAGTGAAAAGGAAGAAAAACCTTCTTCTAAAATAGCAAATGAAGAAACGCCACCACCTCGAATTCCTGTCCGTGAAGATTTTTTAGATATAAATCTAACAAGAAATAAAAAAATTGGGGGTATGGATTTTCAAGCAAATTGGACACTTACCGATACACTTCTTAGTTTTATTAATCCCTTTCTCATTTTAGTATTACTATGGTCTATTGTCTTTTTTCTGTTAGATGTTCGATATATATATACAGCGGTGAATGATAGCAATTTAAGGTTCGTTGTTTTTTGTTTTATTCTGGGTGTTGTAGCTGTAAACAGGATTTTTGCAACGGAAAGTGTAGAAGATGGGGTTATTTACGGTTTTGCTTTGGGCATAACAATAAGTTTTTATGTTGTCGTCAGTACCTCTGCTTACGGAACAGGTTCCTTTATATATAATCTTGTTACGGGAAATAATTTTATGGCTTTCCTGTCAAATATGGGCGTTGTAATATTTTTGTGGTGGCTTACGAATAGGATAACTTATGAATGTTGTATTGATGAGAATATAAGTGCAGGAGAAATTGGTATAACCACCAGTCTGAGTAAGGCATTTGAAAAAAGTAAAGAACAAAAATCCCAAAAAAAATCTAAAACAACAGGACCCGATTTGTTTTACGAATTAGAAGCGGTTGACCCCACACAACTAACTTTTAAAGAGCCCTCAGTGAAAGATATTACATACAATATTATGGGATTTGGAGACCGCCTTTCCAAAATTCCCGCAGGTATATCAATATTGTTTTTTAGTATACCTGTTATGGCAATTTTCTCTTTAGGACTTCGTATTCTTGTGAATGGAGGTCAGGAAATAATCAACGCAGGATGGTTCTATCTCGTGTTGTATGTCTTTTCTGCTTTATTGCTCCTTGTCATGACAAGTCTTGGAGGACTTAGGGAATATTATAAAGTGCGAAGAGTTTCTGTCCCTTCTTTGTTAGGTATTACATGGGTTATTTCAGGATTGTCAATAATTATTATTGCTATGGTAGCTTCTGCCTATCTCCCATTACCTGCATTGCCCAAACCTTTTTATGTCGCAGAACATCAAGCAGACCCATGGGTTCGTGGGAGTAGTTTTAAATTAAGTCCTGTTGTAGCAACTCCGACGGAAATTTGGCAACAACAGATGATACTTCAAAAATTGGGGTATATTATAGTCGCAATTCTTATTCTTGTGAGTATGTGGGTTCTATTTCAAGCAGTTAAAAGAATGTTTGTAGAATGGTTGCGGATATCTGTGCAAAAAGGTAAAGTTGGATTTCAATGGTTAAAAAGATTTATTGAACGAAGACCGAAGCAATTAAAAATCAGGAAAAGAGTATCGGTTAGTAAATCCAAATCCGTTAAATTTGTCAACTCATTATCCCATCCCGAAATGAGCAAAAAATTTAACCCCAATGATCATATTGAATATGCCTATTTAGCACTCTGTGCATTGGCAGAAGATTTAGGTGTTCCCAAAAAACATACCGAAACACCATTAGAATTTTTACAAAATTTACCACAAAGTTTAGAAGTATTACGCGAAGAGATAGAAGAGATTACTTATTTGTATCAAATAGCCGCTTTTTCGCCGATAGTTTTTGATGAAAAGATTCTTGACCGTTTGCGCAAGTTCTGGATTTCATATAACCGAGTGAGAAACAGGGTTGTTTATTAAGGAAAGTTTCCGCAACTTTTATTTTCTTGTTAATTGTTTTAGTAACATTTCTGCTTTTTGATGTTCACCGCAATTTTTTAATAAGTCAATAGCAAGGTCATATCTTTTTTCTAAAATCATCTGCTGGCTTAAAGGTTCTAAAAGAGACTTTTTATACTTATCAGGGATGTTGTGAATCCCATCTTTATAAATATATTGAATAATTTTGTTAAAGAAAATCGCTTTTTCCTGAGGGTTATTTGTTAAAGTATCCGACATATACAATTTCCACACAATGTAATTTTAGTCTATTTATTATTTTAGTCAATTTTTTATTATAAAACCAAATAATTATTTTACTATGTCAATCCATATTTTTTATTATTAATTCCGAAGTTATTCTTCCTGATTCATATATAGTGGGTAAACCACTTCCTGGATGTGTTCCTCCGCCAACTAAATAACAATGTTCTATTTCTTCAAACTTATTGTGTGGTCGAAAATATAACATTTGCATTAAATTATGTGCTAAATTAAAAGTAGCCCCATTGAATATCCCCATATTTTCCCATTCTGACGGCGTTATACAGTATTCTTCTTTTATATGCTTTTCTATATCTTTCATTGAAGTCCGTTCTTTAATCTCTTTTACAACTTTATTCCGATAGTCACTTTTAATATTATCCCAATTAATTCCAGAGGTATTATTGGGAACGGGAACCAGTACATATACAGCAGAATGTCCATTAGGTGCTAATGATGGGTCAGTTATACTTGCATTACGGATATAAAACGAAAAATCTTCTGAAAGTATCTTTTTATTAGATATTTCATCTGTATTCTTATGATAATCTTCTGCAAAATGTATAGTGTGATGGACTTCATCATATAATTTATCTAATCCGAGATATAACATAAAGGTCGAACAGGAGTATTTTTTCTTTCGGAGATTTTCTATAGAATATTTTCTTAATATACCCGGTTCAAATAGAGTGCTCATAGCATAAGCGAAATCTGCATTTATAATAATTTCATCTCCTTCTATTTTAGTTCCATCTTCTAAAACTATGCCTGTAGCGGTTTGGTTTTTAACTTCTATTCGTTTAACTTTTGCATTTGTATATATTTTTCCTCCTAACTCTTGAAAAACCTTTGCCATAGCACATGAGATTTCGGACAAACCTCCCTGAACATGGTCTATACCAAAATTATGCTCTACAAAAGCAATCATAGCAAATGCCCCTGGGCATTCCCATGGAGACATCCCTAAATATTTGCTTTGAAAACAGAAGCAGATTCGTAAATTTTCATCCTTAAAATAATCAGTAAGAACATCATTAACGGTTCTTCCTATTGCCAGATGAGGAAGAGCCATAATTAAATCTTTTCCTACCATATTAAAAGCAGAAAGATACGGTTTCTGTAAACATTTTTCCATATATCTAAACCGTATATCTTCCCTCTTCATAAAATTTTCAAATCCTTTTTTCGCACCTGGAAAAATTTTCTCAATTCTCTGAGCCATTTCATCATGTTTATCTGTGACATCCAGATGAAAATCTTTAAATGATAAGCGATACATTGGGTCTAAACGGATGATTTTTAAATAATCGTAAACATTTTTTCCTGCTAATTGAAAAACTTGTTCCAATATATATCTCATCATTAGAAAAGTTGGACCCAAATCGAACTTATAATCTCCCAGAGTCAGGCATTTATTTCGTCCTCCGATTAAATCGTCTTTTTCATATATGGTTACCTTAAAACCTTTACTGGCAAGTATCATCCCTGCAGTTAATCCTCCCGGTCCTGCACCTATGATTATGATATGGGGTGTTTTCATATTACTGTTTTCCTTAACTTCTTTTTTGTCATCAGGGTGTTTGTTCACCCATGATTATACGCAAAACTGTATTTGCTTGTAGGTTTCCTGCAATACCAACTCGTGGTGACATTAATCCAACTCCAGGTCCTGCGGAATTTTCTTCATCCCCAATGATATATAAATATGAAGTTACCTTTCTTACTTTTAGTGAATTTGAAGAAAAATAACCTGCCAATCCCGATGCACTTACAATAGGCTTATCTGGAAAATACTTGTGAAAATTTTCAATTAACATCCGTTTTCCTTCTGCAGTGTCGAAAGCCTCAACAAGTATATGGACATCCTTAAATAATACCCCTACATTATCTGGATTTATTTTTTCCCTATAAGTTTTTATCTTTACATAGGGATTGATTTTTTGAATGATTGTTTTCATAGCATCTGTTTTATACATTCCTATATGTTCTATAAAATATTGCTGCCTATTTAAATTACTTGGTTCGACTATATCAAAATCTACTAATACTAATTCCCCTATACCAATACGAGCCAGAGCAATTGCTACAGTAGAACCCAAACCACCTAAACCTGCTATTCCAATAATACTTTTTTTTACTTTTTCATGAACTCCCGGACTATGTCGTGCTACCATTAAATATTCTAATTCATCATTAGAAGGAATTTCTCCCCGTTTAATAAAAACTATATGGTCTTTATCTTTTACTTCTTTTGTTAAATTGCTTTCATCATTTACAGGGAAACCGTTCCATATTATTATGTCCGCATCCGGTTTGTGCACTTCCTTGATTTCTCGTAATGTTGTTCCCTCTATGACTTCATACTCTCTTTCATTAACAAAAATATATATCATTTTCGCGATTAAGCTTCCTTACGAAATAGTTTTATCCTTCCTCGATAAGTATCAATGATAACTGCCAGAATAATAACCATTCCTGTAATAACTCTTTTCCACGGTTCGGGAACGCTTATTTGCACAAGTCCCACTTCCAATGTAGCAATAATAACAACACCTAACATAGTCCCAATCACTGAGCCTTTTCCACCACTAAGACTATTTCCCCCAATTACAGCCGCAGCAATTGCAGATAATTCATAACCAATGCCTGCATTCGGGTCAGATGAACTTAGTCTTGCACAATGCAGTAAACCCGCAAGAGAAGCCAGAAAACCAGACAGGATATATACGCTCAATAAAACTTTTCTTACATTTATACCCGATAAATGTGCAGTTTCTTCTTTGGCTCCTATTGCGAAACAATGTCTTCCCCACGGGGTATAAATCATTAGAAAATGAACAAATAAGACAACAACTACTGCTAATAATAAAGGGAACCGGATGCCCATTATATTGGGTTCTGCAATCATATCCAGTTTAGAACCTAAATATTGTGTGATTGAGTTGGTAAAAAGATAGGTCAAGCCTCTTCCTGCCTCCAGCATACCTAATGTGACTATAAAAGCCGGAATACGCCATTGAGTAACGATAAACCCATTTGTTAGTCCACAGAGTATCCCTATGATGAAACATGCAAAAATCGCGGTAGCAAGTGAATAGTCTTTGGTCAATAAAATACCTAATACAGCACCCGATAAACCTAAAACGGAACCTACAGATAAATCAATCCCCCCTACAATCAGAACAACCGACATACCTGTTGCTAAAAGTAATATATGCGGAATTTGGTTAACAATTGTAACGAATGTGGAATAAGTAAAAAAATATTGAGATTTGACACTAAAAAAGACAATTAAAAATAAAAGGGCAACAATTAATCCTACTTGTTCTTTTAAAAAATTTATTACATTCGTTTTCATAAGAAGAGCCTATTTTTTTACAATTAAATCTACAGGGGTTTCTTTATCCTCAGGCACAGTTCCTGTTTTCAAGCATTCTAACGCATATTCAATCCCAAAAACAGCCAATTGGTCTGCATGTTGGTCAGCCGTAGCTAAAAGTTCGCCTTTTTCTACCAATTCATTTGCAGCAGAAATATTATCAAATCCTACGACTTTTACTTTATCCATAAAATTCCCTGCTTTTAATGCAGAAATGGCTCCTAATGCCATACTATCATTAGCACAAAAGATACCCTTTATTTCTGGTTTTTCGGTCATTAATGCAGAAACAACTTTATTTGCCTTTGACATTTCCCAATCTCCATTTTCATCTGCGACAAGGTTTAATCCATTCTCTTTAATCGCATCTAAGAAACCCAATCTTCTTTGAATAGCATTATATGCTGTTGGGACGCCATTAATTATTGCAACCTGGTCTCCCGTTTGTAACCGCTTTGCAAGATAAAGTCCAACTTCTCTGGCTCCTTTACGATTATCAGGTCCTACAAAAGGAATTTTGATTTCGTTTTGTTGAAGCACCTCTGCATCAAGGCGGTTATCTATATTAATTACGATTATCCCTTGTTTCATTGCCCTTTTACATACAGGAACTAATGCTTTGGAATCTGCCGGTGCAATGACAATAGCATCTACTTTTTGCCCTATCATAGTCTCTACAAGTTGCACCTGACGGTTAATGTCTAATTCATCTTTAATCCCTTCAACAATTAAATCGTATTCTGATGAATTATTTTGATGGTGTTTTCGGGCTCCTTCCTCCATGGTTTTAAAAAATTCATTTGCAAGGGATTTCATAATTAATGCGATACGCGGTTTCTTTACTTTTTTTTCTACATCTTTGTTATCTGCAGTTTTTCCACATGAAACATTCAAAGTAGCAAGAAAAATTATTACTAAAAAGGTCAAATAAGTTTTGGTTAGATTTTGATATTTAATTCTCATGATTCGTTCTCCTTCTTTTATTTACCATGCAGTTCCATATTTACTTGCTAACAAATCGGCTGTATAGGGACCTTCGGAACCAAAGGGGTATATAACAGGCTGAATTCTCTTTTTTTCTAATTCTAATAAAACAGGACTGAATATATCCCATGCCGCTTCTAATTCATCTGAACGGATAAATAAACTCTTATCTCCGCGTATTACATCTAATAATAGCAATTCATACGCATCGGGAACACGAGTTTCAAAAGCAGATTCGTAGGATAAATCAAGATTGGATTCCCCCAGCACAAGTGATAAACCGGGGATTTTGTTTACAATTTTTAAGGCTATCATTGCATTGGGTTGAACTTGAATTAACAATTCATTGGGGGTTAATTGTGGTGCAGTTTCTGTGAATATATTTCCCGGCACTTCACGAAATTGTATTTTTATTTCCGTCGTCCGTTTGGATAATCNTTTCCCCGCTCGAATTAAAAACGGAATACCGTCCCATCTCCGATTTTTGATAAATAGAGATACCGCTGCATAAGTAGGAGTAATTGAGTCCTTAGGGACACCTTCTTCATCACGATAGCCATGTTTCATCTCACATTTCTTGCACTGCAAAATACCCGGTCCGTATTGCCCCACAACTAATTGTGAAAGTGTTATGGGAGGAATACATCTCAGGACTTTAACTTTTTCATCTCGAATATAATCCGCTTCCAATCGTATGGGCTGTTCCATTCCTACCAATGCTAAAATTTGAAGCAGGTGATTTTGCATAACATCGCGAATAATTCCATATTCATCAAAATATCCGCCACGACCTTCTATCCCGATATCTTCCATCCAAGAAATACGAACATTTTGTATATACTGACGATTCCAGAGAGGCTCTAATATTAAATTTGCAAAACGGAGTATCATTAAATTTTGAATGACTTCTTTAGCAAGATAATGGTCAATACGATATACCTGCTCCTCACGGAATACCTTTTGCAAACCTGCGGTTAATTCATCTGAACTTTCTCTGTCTCTTCCGAATGGTTTTTCGACTACAACCCGCGTCCACACACCTTTTTCTTCCTGAGTGTGAATTAGATTTGAATGGGCAAGGGCATTAGAAACCGGTAAAAATAAGAATGGAGGAATTGCAAGGTAATATATTTTATTAGACAAATGTCCCTCTTCCAACTGTCGAATTAAATCTCCCATTCTCTCATAATCTTGAAACTCATCATATCTTCCTCTACTATAGAAACATCTTTTCAGAAATTCAGTTAAATCAGAAACAGGCATGTTTTCTTTCAAAATAAAGGCTTTAATTTTTTCACGAAATATTTCATCATTCATTTCTGTTCGCGAAAAACCTATAATTCGGAATCTTTCTGGTAACAATTTTTTTTGAAATAGTGCATAGAAAGCAGGAAATATCTTCCGCAAGGACAAATCTCCGGATGCACCAATAACGACTATTGTTAAGTCTTTAAGAGATGATGTTTTCTGTACCATAAATCAACCCAAACTTTTCTTATTGTTTATTACTTGTTAAAACTATTACAATACAATTAAATAAAGTTAAAATTATAACAATATTATTCCTATAAAACATTCAAAAACAATCTTTTTGTGATTATTTTACAGGAGAAAAGAAAATGAAAAAAAATTATTTGCTTATTTGGCTTTTGATTTCCGCAATTACAATAGTTTTTATATCTTGCGGTAGACAGGTAGAAAATACACCTCTAAAAGAAACTCAGATGTATGGCTCGGATAAACATCTACCTGCTCGAAAATTATTATCTTTTCTACCTCAACCTGATGCCCTTGCATTGGTCAGTCCATCTATCGAGAACATTGTCAATTCTTTTTTTAAGATAGATAATTTCCGTGATAACGAGATTAGCAATTCATTAAAAAAAGACCCCACTTTGGGCTATATAATAAAAGAGGACAAAGAAAAAACAATTGAAAATTTAAAATCCCTTGGGGTAAATATCAATAGTCCATGTGCTTTCTTTTACACTTTAGATGATCAGTGGGAAGCAGTCATTGCTGGAGGAAATATAAATTCATTACAAAAACTTTTCCCCAATGCGAAAAAAACTACATTAAAAACATCCTGGTTCTGGTTTATTTCAGGCAAATTATCGGCATATTGGGATAGCAAATCGAATATTGGGTTTACAGAACATAATGGTTATATTATTCTCTCAAATAATATTGATTTGATTACTAAGTCTATTTCAGGGAATACCCCTCCCCCATCGTTTCATTATGGTTTAGATGGCAAATCTGTGATTAGTTCAGATGAAACGGCTATACTTTTATCCATCTCAGATGACTTGAAAGCAATCCTTAATAATCCTAAACGACCTTTTGAGCCTGCATGGTTGAAAGCACTTCTCCTCGTGCTTGGAACGGAATACGACGAAATATGCACTATTATTAATCCAGAGGACAGTTTTCACGAAGTTGCGATTGCTATTCATTCAGCACAGAAACCATCTAACGCCTCTTCTCTACCCGTATTAAAGGCAGCTACTTTCCTGCCTGATAATACAATTGTAAAATTCGACCTTGCAATAACAAATGGATTAAAAAACTTGCTTATGCAACTTCCACGACAGGATTCATCAGGAAAACTTAGAAATAGTTTAGGCCGTGTCAGCGGTTTAATCAACTCACCTTTGTTCCAGGATGAACTATCTATTGGAATATTACCTCCCACAGAAGGGGATATTCCGTGTATTATTTTAATTACTATGTGCAACCAAATAGATACCTTGAAATCTCTATTAGGTATTACAGCAGTAGCCGAAGAACCCATAAGCGGATTTGAAGTATTAAAAGCCGATTTGGAAAAGTTAGCGAAAATTTCCCTCTCCCTTTATATTGGATTAAAATCTCCTTATGTGATTGTAACAAATAATAAAGACCAACTTGCCCAAGTCATTGAAAAAATTTCTCAACCTCCCCAGGAAAACACCAATCAAGGCATGCAAAATACCTGCCCTTATGGATTTATTTCTAACGATACAAATGCCATGAATACATTCTTCACCAACAACCCTGACCTTTTGAAAATAGACACTATTAAAACTATTTCAAAAATATTACCCAATATTCCTGAAATGTGTATGTATAATAATGATGCATGGTATTTAATGAAAATTAAGGCAACCATATAGCAGGTCAGAATCATGAAAGATGAGAGGGTAATTCTAATATCATGGGAAGGTTATACCCTAACAGGAGTATTGAATGATTCTCCAACTGCAAATAAGTTATGGGAAATACTACCTGTTAGTTCCATAGCTCATCGTTGGGGAAATGAAATATACTTTGAAGTTCCTATAAAAACAACAATAGAAGAAAATGCAACGGATGTTGTTCCACCAGGAACTATTTGTTTTTGGGTAGAAGGCAATTCTGTTGCAATACCTTTCGGGAAAACACCTGTTTCAATAGGAAATGAGTGTAGACTTATTACAGATGTAAACATTATTGGTAAAATTTCAAGCCTCTTAGACCCCCTATTTTCTGTTAAAGAAAATACCAAAATAGAAATTCAGAAATCTTAATGAATTAAATCATAACATTATTTGGAGATATAAGTTTGAAGATGTTTTATTGGTATTGGAATGACTTTTTAGGCAAAATTATCTCCAAAGCAGAGGATATTATTGGTTATGAACTCATAGAACCCTGGGCACCGATAGTCGTAAAAGGTGCTATTACTTTTTTTATTCTTTTATTAGTTTACGAAATCTATCTCAGGACTTATAGATTCTGGCGAAGTCGAAAATTTATATCTGAAAGCACACCGGTTATTCCTCCTTCCTCAGAAACTGTAGATAAAGAATCGGAGTTTATACAACAATTAGAATCCTTAAAAGCACCTCAACAAACTATCGAGCGATTGAAAAAAGAGAAAAAATATGACCAGTTGGGTGAAGTATATGTATCCATGCAGAAATATAAAGAAGCAGGTTGGGCATTTGAAAAAGCAGGGATGTTAAAAAGAGCCGCAATGGAATATGCCAAGGCAGGGAAAACAGAGTATTCGGCAAAATTATTACTAAGAGCCAATGAACATCAACAGGCTGTTCAGTTATTGGTAAGCATTGGAAAAACTAAAAAAGCAGGGATATGGTTGGAAAGAAAGGGAATACTGGATACAGCAAGTTTCCTGTGGTGGGAAGCCGGGTATTATAAAAGAGCTGTCTCATTATGGCTAAAATGGATGGATACTTTAACAAATAACCCTCAGGAAAAAGCGATTTTCTTTAACAAAATTATTCAATATATTTATAAAGATGGGATTCACAACATCCCTGATA
>AWNW01000029.1 GCA_000493945.1 Candidatus Hydrogenedens terephthalaticus JGI OTU-1 | reverse complement strand
AAAGAAGATAGCCCGGATACGGATATGGAGTCCATCTATGGAGAGGATATAAAAGCACGGGTTATGTCCTACACTACGAAAGATATTTCAGAAGCCAAAAACATAATAATTTGCCTCCTTATTGGCATTTAATACAGAGAAAAACTTTATTTTGTCCCGATATAGAACTTCCCGTTAAGGGTTGGTATAAACCCATTTATATATCTGGTAAAAAATTCTTTCCCATGAGTAAATATGCAGAAATAGAACATAAAGGAGGTGTATTTTCTTTTGTTTGTGGAAATATTTCTTCAGAACAAACGGAAATTCATATTGATATAAAATGGAAGGGGGAAGTTGTAGGGAATATTAGAACCGGAAGATTAAAAAAATATTCTTTTGACTTGCCTGCTGGCATAATAGTATTTGAAGCAAAAAAAATACTGGAGGCAGAACAAATAGGAAAAAATTATGATGTAGGAGCTTGGTTTCAGTTTGAAAGTTTACTTCCTTTATAAGGTTTTTATAAGATTTCAAAATATCTGAAAAAGAACAAGGACATAAGGTAATGCTGAAAAAAAACAAAGAATCGCAGACTTTGAAAAATCTGTTCTGGCGGAATTTTTTTCTTTTTTTTATTCTTATCATCGTAATCGGTATCTCATGGTGGTTTGGCTCTATCGCAGGTAAATATTCACTGCATGACTTGATGACAAAACCGTTACCGCCTGTCCCTCCAGAAGAAAAAATTAATGGAAAACAGCAGGATAAAGAAGAGTCTCTTCCCTTTTTTATATATGTAGGCGGAGAGCCTTGCAGTGAAATTGCTCAAAAAGAGTTTATGCATGCAAAGGAAGCAGGGATTGTTAATTATATTATAGATGTTCCATTCCCATGGCGAGGTTCTGATGATTTGCCAGAGTTGTTTCGTATTCTTCAATGTATGAATGAGGTTGACCCGCACGGAAAATACTGGATTTATCTGGACCTTAATCCACCTGAATTCTGGTATTCGGGAAAGAAATCTGCCAATATGATAGTAAACGGGGAGGTTCAACCTTATGCATGCTTCAATGCTCCAGCATGGAAAAAAGCCATCGAAGAGTCGTTTAATTTGCTGGTAACCAGCCTCCATTCCTCTAAAATTGGTGGGCAGGTAGGTGGATTTATTTTAGGATTTTTAAAAAATCGCTGGTGGATTTCTCCCGGACTGGATGAATCTGAGTATTCTTTATCGAATTTTAATAAGTGGCTACAAAATCACTACCCTTCTACAGAAGAGCGCATCCAACTATTCGGAGCCGATACACTCGAACCCTCATTTATTCTTGATGAATTGCACAAGGAAACCGTAACTTCATCCAATTATTTAAATCTTGCAGAGCATCGTATTTTAATAAATTACCGTCGTTTCTTTAACGAAAGTCTGGCAAATAGCATCGGTTTTTGTGCCATGACATTACGGCAATTACTTCAGGATACAAAGGTAAAAATTTATATTCCCTACGGATTAAATATGGAAACAGTAGATACAACCACAGGGCAATTTTCATTAGATTCTATATTAGAAAGTGATGTAGATGGCTTTATTCTTCCTATAACCTACATAAACCGTGGATTAGGGGAATCAGGTGGACCCGCAGGCACAATAGAAAGTTTTTCCCTTCATGGGAAAGATGTCTTACTTTTCGACGATACACGAACTGGTATTTCTTACGATGCTTCAACCCGACAAATTGTGCGTATAAAAGGGGTACGGGCAGAAAATATTTTTGCTGTTCAAAAGCGAAATACAGGGTTAGCTCTTGTTCATAATGCTGGTTTGATATGGACAGACCCGGAAGGAAAAGGTTGGCTTTTAGATGTAGAGCAGTGGGATTTGTTTAAGAAAATTATACAAATTTCTACTCGAATTTTAACTCAGGGGGGTGGATTGCAAAAGTTGAGACTTCAACCACGAAAAATACATGGGGTATCTAATGAAAATTTAACACAGGAAGATAGCACACTGCCCCGTTTGCAGGTAGGAAAATTTAATACAGAAGAGGTGCAAACAGAATATCCTGCTGTAGTTCCGTTAGAAAATATTCTATGGGAACCTCTGGCTATGGTTATAGATGAGCGGGCTATGCACCTGCTTACCCCCAAAGGGATTGAATTTTATTCATCAAGCATCGCAAATGTTCGAGACCAACTTTTAAAGGTAGGGCTGCCTATAGAATTTTATCTCATGCAGGATTTACTGGATGAACGCATCCCGAAAAAATTGATATATTTTATTTTTAATCTGTATCCACCCACAGAAAAAGAAATTCAAATTTTACATCGTATCTTTGAAACAGATAAATCTATAGCAATATGGTATTACCTGCCTACATGGGGAATAGATTCGGATAATACAGAACTTGTTCACCAATTAACACAAATTGATGTAAAATTATTTGATACAGATACAACTGCTGGTTCTGTTCTGGATTTAGAGGGAAGATGGATAAATAAAGGGGAAGTTTTTGGGGAGTCCATATCTATTTCGCCGTTATTTTATATTAAAGATGAAAATGCAGATGTAATTGCTCGCTATCAATCGAATGGTAAACCCAGCATTGCAGTCAAAACCATAAATGATAAGTGGGTCTCCGTTTTTTATGCAGAACCTACGGTAAATTACCTTGCTATGCGTGAAATTCTTTCTATTCTTGAAGTGCCTACTGCTATTGCCGAAGGAAGTATTGAGACACAGGATACACTATTGGTCGGGTCAAATATGCTGGTTCTTCATACAAAAGGAATCGGAGACCGTATTTTGCAGTTCAATCAATTTTTAAACATTGAAAATTTGTTTCAACCTGAGCAAAAATGGTTCGAACGGGAAACACTTCTTCTTTCATTAGGTAGTGGAGAAACCGTATTTTTATTTTTCCAACCCCAATAAAAATGAAACCAAATCGAATGAAAACAGTCCTTTCTATTTAGTATAATGGATAAATTATATTTCTTTTTGAACCTAAAATAACAAGGAGATTTTACAATGAAACCTTTGTCAAGAAGAAGTTTTTTGAAAAGCACGGCGGTGTTGGTCGCTGGAACTATGGCTGCCGGTAAAGTTTTTGGTGCTAATGACCGCATCGGAATTTGTACCATCGGATTTAATGGTCAGGGTGGAAGCCATATTAAAGACATTTTAGGGAAAGCCAATGAAGCGGAAATCGTTGCTTTATGCGATGTTGACAAACGAGTCCTGGATCGGATGGTATCAGCAGTAGGCTCAAAACAAGGTAAAGCACCGAAGGCTTATGAAGATTTTCGTGAAGCAGTGCAAGACCCTAATGTGCACGCTATTACTATTGCAACACCGAATCACACTCATACCCTGATAACCGTAGTCGCATGCAAAGCAGGTAAAGATGTATATGTAGAAAAACCGTTATCCCACAACATCTGGGAAGGCACACAATTGGTAGAAGCGGCAAAAAAATATAACCGTATCGTCCAACACGGAACACAGAGTCGATCCGATAACACTTTGATTCGTGATATGGGATTAATTCATAAAGGCTTTATTGGCAAAGTTATGCACTCCCGAGGCTATGTGTATAAAAATGGAAATCGTTTTGCAATAGGTCATGGTGAGCCAGGAACACCGCCAGATTACCTAAATTGGACACTATGGCAGGGAACATCGCCCGACCATCCCTTTATGAAAAATAAAGACCGTAAAGATAAGCCCGGTCTATATGTGCATTATGATTGGCACTGGTTCTGGGAATATGGAAATGGTGAAATTGGCAATCAGGGTGTGCACGAAATGGATATAGCCTGCTGGGGACATAATCGTGGGTTGCCTATCAAGGTATATAGCACCGGTGGAAGATAT
This sequence comes from Candidatus Hydrogenedens terephthalaticus JGI OTU-1, assembly GCA_000493945.1. GTDB lineage: Bacteria > Hydrogenedentota > Hydrogenedentia > Hydrogenedentales > Hydrogenedentaceae > Hydrogenedens > Hydrogenedens terephthalaticus. The sequence continues at coordinate 35,014 of AWNW01000029.1, read as the reverse complement.
GCTTGGGATGATGATGGCCAAACACCGAATACTCAGGCAACATCTTTCACTTATGAAGATGGCTCCATGGTTACATTTGAAGTTCGTAATTTAGGTTCCTTCCAGGAAGCCGATGGTGGTGATTGTGGAAATAGTTTCTTTGGGACAGATGGCTACTATGTTCGTAGGAAAGGTTTCTTTGACTATAAGAACAAGCCCATTCCTGTAAACGACCCATTACCTGAAGACTTAGATAAATGGGACCGTTTCTTCCGTGCCGTTCGTTCTCGTAAGGAAGAAGATTTACCAGTTACTCCGTATGACGCTCATATATCATGCGTGCATTGTCATTTAGGTAACATTGCATATCGCGTGGGACGCTCTTTAGAATTTGACCCAAAAACACTAACTTTCAAAGATGAAGAAGCCAATAAACTGGTTAAACGCCAACAATACAGAGAAGGCTTTGAACCTGTTGCGTAATTATTGATTTTTTTTGGGGATATGGGTAAAAACCATATCCCCAAAATTTTTTAAAAAATAACTTGACATTAGGTTTAAAATATGGTAGTATATTAATAGTTGAATATGCAGGTATAATAAATATTAATAAAAACCTCTTAACACAAGGAGACAAGCAGTGAAAAAATTAGTAGCATTAACACTCGTGGTTCTGTTAGCCCTTTGCACTATGGTTGCATTTGCTGACGGAACATCCTCCACACAGCAGACACAAGTGAGGCAGGTAAGAGGTCTTGCGGGCGGTGCTGGTGGTACAGGTGGTATCGCAGGACTTAGCGGTGGTGGTTCTGCTGCGGGTGGAGCTGATATAACCGTTGCTCGTTATTAATCACCGTATAAAAAAACAAATATAGAATCCATAATTTTGAGAGGGGTGAGGGGGTTTTTTTATTTATTAAGTAATGATTATCGGGGTGTAGCTCAGCCCGGTTTAGAGCGCTTGGTTCGGGACCAAGAGGCCGGTGGTTCAAATCCACTCACCCCGACCATTGAACCTAATGAAAAATATAAACAAACCTAAAAAAGAATTTTTCCAAATCTTTTTCCATTCTAATTGGATTAATTTAATAAGATTATTTCTCTCCTGCTACTAATTTCATAAAACAACTTTCCCCTATCTCCGTTATAGTTTATTTTGTAAATATAAAAAATATCCCTTTCAAATTTATCTTTATTTTATCTTAACAACATTTGTTAGCACAATAACAAACTAAAAATTTAAGTAAATTCTAATCCAAAATATTTTTGGGTTTTATTCTGATGTATCTTTTACTTTATCCAGAATTTTTACAATTAAGTCAAATAGTGCTCCTAACATTTTAATTCCATTATTCCATACTTCTATTTGTTGTTGCTTTTCAAGTGTGGAATCAGCTTGTTGGGGAATAAATTTTGAATGGGTTGTTGTTTGGATATGTTTCATATTTTACTCCTTTTTAGTTCTGCATAAATTAAAAGTCTATTTGGAATCGTGTTTGAAGAATACCTAAATTGCCATCGTATAAGTCATGGTCAATATTGGCAAGGGTGTAATTTAAAAAGATTCGGGTATTGGGATTGAGATACCAATTTAATCCTAAAGTCCAATTTTGTTCATTCCCTCCACGAATCATTTCACTATCTAAATCTATCCAGGAATATCGCAAACCCAATTCCCATGCACCCCACGAACCTTTCTTAGGAGAAAAGTTTTTATTGGGTTTAATCCTGCTCAAAGTTGCCATTTTATTGTTATATGTTCGATTTTCGCCCGTAAGGAAATAACTGGTATAGATATATCCACCTTGAAATTCTCTTGTTCCACCAAAATTTGTATCCACATAAGATAAAGCATGTTCTGCTTGAATAGAAAAAGGTCCATATATCCACAATAACTCTGTGCCTATCAAATCAACATCATCTGCAACTGCATCTGCAATTCGGAATCTTGCATATCGGTCTGTATCCAGATATGAAAAAGCGAGGGCACATTCGGGATTCGTTCGATAGCGGAATGGTGCGCCATCGGGATTGCGGTGACTGTAAGCTAAACCCAAATGCAGAAGTTTTCTTCCCTTATCTTCATACCATGGAAGCCCTACTACACGACCAGTAACTGCATATCCCTGGTCATCATCACTATCATTATCCGATGGAAAGTCATCCGTTTCCTTAAAGACACCTGCTTGCCAGATGAGTCTGTTTTGCAATTGGGAATTAAATAACATTATCCCGACATTACGCTTGGGATTGAAAACATCATTAAAACCACGCTCCATAAAGGTATTGTAATTTGAATTTGTTAATCGTTCCATTCCGAAAGGTTCTCGAAAATGACCCACCTGAATATTGCCTACATACGGAATATCCGAAATACCTATATATGTATCTGTAAATTTGGCTCGACCTTCCATATCCCTATCCCCTGCAAAATCAAATTCCATGCGATAAAAAACCGATTCATATATCTTTCCTGAAAAATCAATTCTTGCGCGTCGGAACTGTGTGCCATCATCCTCTTCCCCAAATACTGAAACTAAATCTCCATCGTTATCAAAAAAAGCCCAATCTAATTGGGATCGCCCACCTACCTGTAATTCGAAGGAACCGTCTTGACTTTTGAAGGATAATCGGTCTTTCCATTGTGAAACTAATTCATTAGAAGTTTTTTCCTCTTTTTTTGCTTCCGCTGTTTCTGCAGGGACACTTTCCTTCACAGGTATATTTTCAGTAGTTTTTGTAGCGGATGTAGTTTGTTCTTTCCCTTTTAATAAAGATTCTAACTCTTGAACTTTTTTTTCAAGTAATTCAATCCTTTGCATTAATTCATTTTCTCGCTGTGTTGGATTTTCTTTACTATCATCAGCAAAAACAAAATTTGCAAAGAAAGAGAAAAGAACAGACATCATTACAACTAATATCGTTTTCTTATATCCCATGGTCATACTCCTTTTTCAATTAGATTATCACAAACTATGCCAAAAGAAAAAACTATATTTAATAAAATAATAAATCATTGTCCTGTATATCACTTACAGTATTTAAAGAATCTTTTTTCTGAATTCTTTTTAATGACAAAATAATTGGTAATCATATTTGGTAAAAAAGCATATAGAAATGTTAAATATTTCAGTATAAAAACATAAATTAGTTAAAAATATATAACATAGGTCTAATCTGTCTTTTAGGATAAAGGATTTCATAACACACCAAAGAATGAAAAAATATAGGAATGAATAAGAAAATAAAAGTAAATGTTATCCCACACTGGTTTGTTGTTTTATTGCAAAGTGTAGTTCTTTAACGGAGGAAAAAGTAAAGTCGGGTTTTCTTTCTACTTTGTTTAATTGTTCGGGCGTTGTTTCGCCGGACAAAACAAGAATAGATGTTACGCCTGCACGATATGCCATTTCCATATCTGTATATAAACGGTCACCAACCATGGCTGTGTATTGGGGTTGCATATTTAAAATCTTCAAAGCCATTTCTACCATTTCGGGATTGGGTTTTCCGATATATCGAGGTTCTCTTCCTGTGCTCGCATGGAGTAATCTCGCAATAGAACCGCAATCGGGAATGGGTCCATTCTCTGTTGGACAAACCAGATCAGGATTTGTAGCGATATAAGGTAAGCCCTGCAAGAGGTAATGTGTCGCTTTTTTTTAATTTTTCATAGGTCAAAGTAATATCAAAGGAAATTAAAACTGCGTCAGGATTTTCTTGAACCAGATTAAACCCGGCACGAATGAGTTCCTTTTCAAAAGAAGGGGGTGCCACCGTAAAAAGATTTTTATAATGGGTATTCCGTTTTAAGAATTCGATTGTAGCCATCCCCGAGGTTAAAATATGTTCTTTTGAAACTTGTATCCCTAATCGTTCTAATTTTTTTTGATATTGTTCGGCATCCTTCGTGGGATTATTTGTAAAAAACAAAAATTTTCTATTAGATGATTTTAAATAGTTAATAAACTCAATTGCTCCAGGGATAATTCGGTTCCCAAGATATATCGTTCCATCCATATCTAAAAGAAAACACTGTATTTCTTCGATTTTTTTCACTCTTTTTTCTCCAATTTAATTCTAAATCTATTGCGAAATTTTAAATATTTACACAATTCTTGCTGTGGAAATTTCCACACTTTTTCATGCAAATTATGTATCAAAGTTAGTATTTTATATTTATAAGTTACTTAATAACAGTATTTTATGATTTTCTAATTTTTAATGGCATAATAATTGCTACTTATCCATCGTAATTTGGAGTTTAAAAAATGTTTCGACAATTGATGATATTAAAAATTAATAAGAAAAAACAACAAGGCATGACGCTTATAGAACTTATGTTTGCAGCAGGGATATTAGCGTTCGTGTTAAGTATGATATTTACCTCTGTTGTAACTGTGGGTATGAACCGTGAAATACATACTCAACGATTACAGGCAGAGAGCGTTGTTAATGAGATATTAGACCAAATTAGTCGCTCAGATAGTACTCAGATTTTAAATTTTCGTCCTAATTTACCAGAATTACCGGGGACAAATGCTACACTACAAGTAGAAGCAGTAACAGCAGCAGGTACACCCATTACATTACCTGCCAGTGGCAATATAAACCTACCCAATCCTCTGGAAGTGCGTGTTACATTGACATGGCAAACTACAGACCGTGGATATACAATAACGAAGAGGGGTTCAACTTATGTATCTAACTAAACGCAATACATTAGGTATGACATTAATTGAATTAACCATGACAGTAGGTCTGATGACGATTGTTATGGGAGCATTATTTACTCTTTCGTTGAGCCTCAGCGATACGGTGCAGAATTATAATGCAACCATAACAGCCACAGACGAAGCCCGTCGGGCACTGCAAATTTTAATTCCTCGTTTATCCCATGCCTCCCGTCAGACTGTAAATTGGAATGAACTGCCGGGAAGTGTCCTACGATTTCGCATGCCAACGGATTTGGATGGAAATGGTACTTGTGTAGATGTAGGCGGAAATCTTGAATTAGGACAAGTTGTAACTATACAACGGGATACACAGGACGCAAATAATGACGGAATGACTGATAATCAGTTGGTTATGATCCAGGGGAATAATATTACTGTTCTGGCAAATCATTTATTTAATCCTCCCGAAGTGGAAAATGCGGATGGTTCTTTTAATGACACCAATGGAAATGGAAGATTAGACCGTGGCTTCTTTGTCACGATAGATAACAATACTATTCAAGTTCATATTGATACATTTGGTCAATCGCGTCGTGGACATCAGTTTGTAATAAATGTAGAAGAGCGTGTGGCTCCAAGAAATCCATAAAAGAGGAAGTATACCCATGTTTACAAAACGAAATATATACTTAAAACATATTCCCCGTAAAGAAGAGGGTATGGCAATGATTGTTGCACTGGTTTTTGTGATGGTAGCCATTGCATTGCTAAGCACTCTCTCTGTTCAAATAATTAATCAAAATCTGCAACAAAATAGATATTCCGACTATCGAGATACATTCTGGGGGGTTGTTTCTGCTATTCAGGAAAGTAAAAGTTCTATAGAAATAGGGGGTGACGGTTTGATAGGCGTTGAAAGCTGGACGCCTTCATACAATTCAAATAATGAGCCTATCCTTCCTTCATTTGACGATCCATCTGTAACACCTCGCACATTAGCATCTGACCCGACGGTTCAATATTTTGCAATAGCAATCCCCTGGGAAAATGATAATTTCGACAATAATGGTGATGGTCTTGTTGATGATATATCCGAAGTGGATATGGTTACCATATACGCACTCGCCCAGAAAAATGGAACTGTTCGCCGATTAGAGGTTATAACGGATAGTAACGATGTAAATGTCTGGAGAAATGCTATATTTGCAGGTGATGGACAAAGTGGAAATGTAATAAATGGGAATGTCAGTATTCACGGTTCTGTTCATGTTTTAGGGAACAATCTTCTACCCGGAAATCCTGCCATAACGGCTTTAGACCTTAGCGGAACTGCTTTAATACATAATAATTATCAAGGTGTCCCCGGAATATTACAACAACGGGTTCCTCCCTTACCTACGACCGTGTTTGATGGAGAAACTGTAGAAACTATAAATGCGAAACTTCGTGTAAAACGCGGCTTGGTTGGTTTATCAGGGAATTCGGAAATTGGAGAGCCTCATGTTCCTGGAAATGGCTGGAAAGAAACGATGGATGGGACATTTGTTAATGATGGCTGGACGGGAAATCAAACAATCCCGGATGGAGGCAGGGGAATTCCTAAGAATGTATTTAGTGATAATGGTTGGAATGAACTTTATGATTTAGGGAATCGAGTTGGTTTTCCAAGACTTACAGATGATTGGCGAGAACCTAATGGCTCAAGGATTACTAACCCTAATACAGGAAATCCGTATAGTTTTCAGGATTATTTTTCCCAGGTTCTATTAGCTGACCCTGTTATTCCTAACGATGGTGTGTTTAATGGAAATTTAGTATTAAACGCAAAAGGAAACAAAATCTTTTGGAATGCAACCACAGGGACTTATTTAAATGGGTCATTACCTGCTTCCCTACCGCCGGATGACCATGATTATATCTGGTTTGACCCGACAACCAATGTTTTAAGGATTAACGGACAGATACGCATAAACGGCAATCTGACATTTACGGGTGGTGGAAATGACCGCACCATTAATTATAGTGGAAAAGCGGCCATACTTGTTTTCGGTGATATTACTATAGACTCAGACCTTGTTACATGCAATAATGGAAATCCCAATAACTTTCAGAATAGTTTTCCGGTTAATAACATTATAGGACTTATGAGTTCTAATAACATGTTTATTGGCAACACTTCCCAGTGTGATATTATGGGCGCTTTCTATGCTCAAAATATGATAAAAATTTCAAAGCAAACGGATATAATGGGGACGATTGTTTCCAGTTATTTCGATATGGGTTCACAGGTGCCGAATATTTATCAGGTGCCGGCTCTGGCAGATAACCTTCCTTATGGAATGATTGCAAATTATCCAATTACTACTTTACAGCAAGTTGGTTGGCGAGAATTAGGACTATAATGTAGAAAGGAACTGAAAAATGAGCAACTATACAAAAAATATATCATTCTCATCGTATTTATTATTTATAGGTGCTGTTATATTAATTACTTTAGGAATTATTGGTGCTATTTGGGGTAAAACAAGTAGCGTTGAAGCGTTAGAAGCACAGAAGACTACATCAAAAACATTAAATACGACTCCGACATTAACAGCGGATAAAGAAGAGCCTTCTGTCAATGAACCCCCAAAAGATTTAAATAATCCTGACCAACTAATTGAACATTATCGTTCTCAATTAGAACAAAATCCTCAAAACCCAGATACACCGGCATATCTATCCGCGATAGGGAATCTTTATAAGATAAAAAAGATGGATTGTGCTAATGCTATTCCTTATTATGAAAGAGTTATTATTGATTATCCCAATTGGGAAGGTATTAAATCTATATATCCCGAATTGGCATCCTGCTATGAGGAAGTAAACGACTATAAGGGAAAAATCTGGATACATGAAGAAATGATGAAAAGGTTTCCGGAAGATTCTCAAGAATACCTTTTTGCAAAAACAGCCCTCGGTTTATAAATCCTCTAATTTAAGTAAGGTTTTTTACTACACTCCTATCTATTTTTCCGTAGCAAATTTTGGTTCACATTGGATTTTTTAGCAGGATAATAAGAATTCATTAAAAGAAATAAACAAGGAGAAGATGAAAAACACGACGGAGTATTAACGAACCTATTATTATGAGGGCAATTATAACAAGAACCCATTTTTCTTTTTTTGATAATCCTGGTTTCATAAACGACGAATATATTGGAATAGAATCAAGATTTTATTACTGCATGCTTGCATTTACTACGAATTTCTTCAGGACAATGTTCAATATATTGACAACAATGTTCTGGAGAGTCTCCGGCAACTTCGCAGGCTTTTCTACTTCGTTCACCTAAACGAGAACGGGCTAATAAATGGATACATACCCAGATAAAGCCCAAAATCAAAGCGAAGAAAATGGCTAACGATATAGTAACAAAAATAGTTTTCATTTCAGAATTCAACCTTTGTATAAGTAAACAAAAACACCACCCGTTTCCATTTCAAAACGCTAAAATTATTATAAACTTTACTTGCTTACATTGATAACTAAATTGACAGTTCCGTTAACTGCGTTACTTAAAATAGGTATAACAGGATTAAAATTATCAATTTGTGTTTTGTTAACTGTGATAGTAACAATCTCTTCTATTCCTGTTCCAGCATAAGGGGCAACAGAACCGGCTAATTTAGAGAAGGTATAACCTACTGTCGGCAAGGATAATCGGTCAAAATTCCATGAAAGCGTGGATTGTCCTGTATTCCTGATAATGAAGGATTGTGCCTCTACTGTGTTAGGAGAATTGAAGTTTAGCACAGTGGGAATAACCGTTATTTCAGGTGGTTGTATTGTGCAATAGACAAAAACAAACCGCTCTATTGGGTTATTAAATATGGAATCAAATGAGAATTGCAATATTCCCAAATATGTTCCGGGAAGCAGTTCTCCGCGTTCAATAGGAATATGTAATTCGTAAGGAATTCCATTTTCATAGATGATACGGAGTTCTTCGTCAGGTTTTTCTATTTCCCCAAAGAAATCACCGGTTAATGCTTCAACATCCCAATACAAGCCAACCGATGTAGGACGATGACTACCACCATCGTTATAGATATTAATAACTAAATCGAATATGTCGTCGGGAAGAGTGATAACATAATCATCACTCATAGGAGGTTGTGTTTCCAATCGAGGATAGGGATTGGAGGGTGCCAGATTGGGTTGCTCTTTTACTTCAAACAAATTCGGGTGTGTAAAATACTTTGATTCTGGATCTGCTGTTATTTGTGGGAAGACTACATCAAATTGTAATTGGAAGGGTTGTGTTGCATTTTCAAAATGTAAGACACATAAAGAACCAAAAGCACCATAGTCCAGCGGTTGATTGTTTGGGGATGCAAATTGTAGGATATTACCCACCCGATTGTAATTCCAATTGGGAATTAATCCCCCTTCTGCTAATGTAGGTTGACGCACTGACATAGTCATGGCAGGGTTTCCACCTACAGGACTTACGGAGAATTGTAGAGACCTGATGTTTCGTTGAATATAATCTGCATAGACAACTATATCAACAGTTTGTGAATTGGTGTCTATCCCATCGGTTAGCAATTTGATTTGTCCCAAACGCACATCATTGGCGTATTTCAGCAAATCAATTTGTGTGTGTCCAAAGGCAGTAGATATATCTCCCTGGTCGGGTAGGCATGGTGTTCCATCATCTGACGGAGAATTGAAGGCGAGATCAATACGCACAGTAGCGCCGGACATCTGGTTCAAGGCAACAAACTCGAACAACAATTGGCTTTGAATATCTTTTGCAATCGAACGGTCACACGGGTCATTTGCATCCATTTCAAGCCAATCTTGTAATGTGGAAAGCAATGGCTTTGAAATGGGTCTTCCGACACTATCTACTTCTTGTGTGTTTTGATTTCGGGTAGAATATAAATGTCCCCCGGTTTCCTCAATCAGTTGAACTAATATGTTCTTATTCACATTTTCACCCCAGCATAGGAAGAATGGCCTCGCACGAGCACCTTTCAGAAAATCTACTACAGGGGATATTTGTCCCGGTGGAGTGGTTAATTTTCCATCAGTGATTACTAACATTATACGGTCATCAGATATATCAAAGGGAATATGGTCTCCATCAGCATATACCATTTCTAAACCGCCACTCGTTATCGCAGGAAGTAATGCAGTAGCCCCATGGTCAATAATTTGCATACTTAACAATCTATTTTTTGNAATCTCTTTATTAAAGGTAAAGGTAGGCTCGCCATCGTTATTTACTAACATCCGCACGGAACTACCAAACCATTCTCGTTCATTGAATACACCAATCCCTATTTGATAATTATCGGGAATATCATCAATAAAGGAAGGTAATGTTCGAACATATAACTCACGAATAGGGTCATCGGCTCCTGAAATTTCTTCATCTTCTAAGGATTTAGCCGATTGGAACATACTTCCCGAAGCATCCAACAAGATGAGAATGGTGCCCTTATGTTGAACCAATCGTTCTGGTTTTACCATTGGGATAAGGAAACGTCTGGATTCCTGAATATCTAATGGCAGGTCATCTTCTGTAATTACGAATTTGTCTGCAAGTGTGGGGAGAAACGCTTCGGGCAAAGATATAGCGCGTTGTTGAACATCACGAAGCGTCATAACATATCGCATTAATGAGGGTATTCGTAGATTTGGCGGTGCTGTTTCCACCGTAAGTGTGGGAGCAGAAGCAGTTATGTTAACATAAACAGGAGCAATTGTCTCATCAATTACTTTAACACCGTTTACAGTTTTTCTACCGACAATCTTTATTTGTCCTGATGCATTTGCTCCATCTAAACCTTCGCGGTCAATAGAAACGGAAATTTCCTTCCATTCTTTAAGAGGTCCTGCTGTACCATAACTTAAGCCTGATTCTGGAAATACAGAAATCCAATCTTTGTTGGGTATCAATAGGAAATCTAATGCCGTTCCCGGGTCACCCAGATTTGCAACATCAAAGGTTTTTAATATTTCACCGGCTCCAAAATTCAATGAAGAAGGTTGTGCACCAATAATTACTTTTTTAGGGACCTGAATTTCGATAATAATTTTCACAGCAGGATTTTCAGGGTCATTCGTTTGGATAAGTAATTCGTAGGAAGCACCTAAATAAGACAATGTATCTCTACTTATAGCCACCTTTATCCTTTGTTCCTTCCCTTTCCCCAAAGCACCTTGGGAAGGATTGATACTGGTTATCCAACCGGGAACACCTGTAGTTACAATCTGCCATTCTAAAGTTCCTTTACCGGTATTTTTAATAACAAACTCCTGTTCGATTTCTTCAAATGCGAAGTTAAGGAAAGGCGTCCCATTATTATCCGTTCCTTCACCTATTACAGTGACTTCAGGTATTTGTGGAACAGACATACTGGTACGGACAGTAACAGGAGATAGATTTGTCGCAGATTCTACGACTGTCCCTTTTACTCCAAATGAATATTGATAAGTGGATCCCTCGGCTTCATTGGCTAAGGCTCTGTTTACTTTTATTTTTAGGGTAGCAGTTTGAGAGCCACTTACCTGACCAGAAGCGATTCCTTGATTGTTTATCGGGGTAATACTTAACCATGCAGGGAATTGTGTAGTATCAATTTCCCAGGCAATAGTTTCTTCACCATCGTTCCAGATAGCCAGTGTTTCTTCAGAACGAGTTTCGCCAAAATTAATCTCAGTAGGGAGGACAATCAGTTTCGGGGCTCGTGATGCCTCCATTTGCACATTAATAACGGAAGAACCCCAACTGGAATTTATCGTAATACTTCCTTGATACTCGCCGGGTTGTAATATTGTCGGATTTGCTTCAACCGTAACGGTTTGATTTCCACCGGCATCAATGTTCCCACTGGTAGGAGTAATTCTCAACCAATTTGAGGTATTCGGAATATCAGATGTCCACCGCCATGCTACAGGTGCGGAATTATTAATTGTAAAGGTCTGTGTTTGTATTTCGCGAATCTTTCCAAAATTGATTAAAACAGGATTTACTGTTAATGCACGCGTCCGCATCCGAACGGTTACCGCAATGGCATAATTGGTAGCAGTATCACGAACCTGGAGAGTTCCTGCATAATCATTGGAAGATAAGTTTGCAGGGTTTACGATAACAGGAACATCTACCGACTGGGAAGGAGGAATGTTAAATTGTGGATTTTGAACGGATAGCCATGATTGGGCTTCTGAGGCTACCCCTACCTGTATGGATACCTGCTGTGTTCCTAAATTGGAAACTTTTAATATCTGTTGTGCTTGCTGTTCTACCAGACCAAATTGTATTTCATTCGGTGTTACCTGCAATGCAGAAACTTCCATAGTCACAGGTAGAGAGATTTCCTGAGAACCCGCGGTTATTTTTACTGTGGTTTGATAGACACCGACCGCTAAACCGCTTCGATTTACACGGAATCTTAAAGTAACGCTCTGACCAGCAGGAACTTCTCCACTTGCAGGCGTGACAGATAGCCATCCTGCTTCAGATGGAATGGTTACCCCCCAGTTTGTCTTTATCGTGCTTTGGTTGGTTATGTTTGCTTCCAACTCTGTTGTAATTGTACCGAAATCCAGAGAAAGAGGACTAACTGATATATTGACTGTTCCGGGTTTGGTAATGCTTACAGTAACCTTCTTTGTATCTCCGACACCTTTAATTATTACCTCTCCTATGCTGGTCCCATTGGGAATACTTGATCGGTCTGCAATTAAATCTAATTGCTGGACTTTTCCTCCGGATAAGGAACCTTCTATTTTACTGGCACTGGTTATACCACCATCCTTTGACAATTTTAACCAGACATTCGATGTCTCCGCTTCCCATGACCAGTTTCCGCTCTGACTAAACACAATACGGATAGTTTCTCGCACTGAAGTTTCCCCAAAGGTCACCGTTTCCGGTTCCACATAGAAACTGACCCATGGGCAACCTGTTATGGTTAAAGCGATTAAAATAGAAGCGATAATTTTAACTATTAACATCTTTTGCCTCATGCGAAGGCTCCTGTTTTTCATATCTTAAAAATTTATTATTTAATTTGCTACTGCAATTTCTACCTTTTCTGTATCAAAGATGTCTGTTCCAATAAATAGATTCCCTGTAACAATGGTTCCGGGAATAAAACCTGTTCGGTTAATAAACAAAGTAACCTTTTCAGACTCGCCCGGAGCCAATTCGGAATCAGGGGTATCGGAATTACCAAGTAATCCGTATTTAACTGTAATCCATGTCGGATAAGATGTTATCTGCCAATTAAATGTATCTAATCGGTTATTGCGAATGGTAAACGAAATAGAATTGTTCTCCACAGGGACATCTAACCGTGTAGGAACTATAAGTTTTCCAGGAATGGTTTTGTTGTTAGGGACAGGGTCCTGAAAATCGGGAATACCATCTTTATCATTATCCCAGACACCCGCACTTTCGGGGTCAAAAGGCAATCCTGCAAGTCCTGCAATTGTTGTAGATGGTCCAGCAACTTTTGCTGATATAGTAATGGGAAGGAAACCATCTATGTAGGTAGGACCACCGGGATAGAGGAAATATTTGGTTCGTGAAATTTGTCCTACACTTCCGGGATTCACCAAAGATTCATTGTCAACCCGCATAGCAAGATTTAAGATGGGATCTGCATTGCCAAAGGATTGGACATACGCATCTAAACCTTTGATTGTAATTTTAAATAGATTACCGAAAGCACCATACTGGAAGGCTTTATCTTCAGAATTTAACAGGAGATATACTCCATCACCTTCATTTATAAATCGCCAACCACCCTCAGAATTGATCAGCCCCCCTGCGGCTAATTCAACCTTCATATTTACATTAGCAAGCAGTAAATTCCATTGGTCATCTGTTACATTGGTTGGCTTTTGTAAGAAGTAGCGTGTCCTCAAGAAATAGACATCTCTTGGTATATAGTCGGCACGGACGAATACTTCCGCCTGCCATGTCCTTTGACTTGAATTATCCGGGTCATTCCCATAAAACAAACCCGAAGTAACTAATGATAACTGACCTGCACGCACATCACCAATATAGGCAAAGGCATCTTCTTCAAAAATACCTGTCAGGGAAGGTAATCCACCGCCGGGCTTATATTCAAATCGAATCGTATACTTAAAATCTTGCTGTTTGGGTGTAATGTAGGTTAAAACAATTTGATTTTTTAATTCTTCCCATATACGACCTGTTGAGTCTTCTAATGCTAATGTTATACTTTCCCATACTCCCGCGGTAGCAACTCCTTGTAGTTTAACGATTCCATTTCCATCGTTGGAACTTATCGAAATTTGTTTATTCACAACAATACCGGATGTTGCAAGAGCAGGGTTTGTTCTTACCGTAACTTTTGTATAGCCACTTGCAGGTATCGTCCCCTGAACAGGTTCTATATTTGTTATCCATGTTGGCAAATTAGTGGTATCTGCCTGCCAGCCTAAACTGTCTTTTCCTTCATTATAAATATAGAAGGTCAAATCGTTAGGTTGACTGGACGGGTCGGGACGAAGCACGAAGGATTTTTGCCCACCTAAAAGTTGAAGCAAACCATTCACTTCGTTAGCAATATATAAATGTCCACCGGTTTCTTTAGCAATGGGTATTAAATCGGCTGTATTTACAGAACCTCCTGAAGCAAATCCTAAGGGATATAAACGAATTAAATTATCGTGTGCTTTTTCTTTAATCTCACCAGCATCAATGGTAGAGGCATTGTCCCACCCATCTGAAATAAATACAATAGACTTTACATCAGCATCATCAAAAGGTAGTGGATTTTTAAGGTCTTCGGCGATAAGCCTGTCTACAGCCTCTGAAAGTGCATCGTAAATATCTGAAGCACCCATTAAATTGGGTGGAACATAGAAGGATTCTAAGGACTCTTTCAGTAATTCTTTATCCGTAGTAAAAGAGCGAATTAATCGGTTTGTTTGCTGGCGGTCATTGTGAAACATTAAAGCGATTTGATAGGAGGAAGGTAAGTCATAGATAAAATCAACAACTGCCTTTTTCACTTTTTCTATCGCTTCTCCGGGAAATAGTGGATTGTCTTTATTATCCACGCCGGCATAGTACATACTGCCCGTATAATCTAACAATATAATCATACTCCCTTTGATATTCTCAGGTCCGGTAAGGAAGTAACTTGTTTCTCTTAAATCTAAGGGGATACTATCTTCGGATATGGTCAGGCTAATTTTAGAACGGTCTGCCGTTGTGATTGTCGGAATAGCACGCGATGAGGAATCCCGCAATAAGAAGACATATCGCATTACATAAGGAGGTCTACTACGATTTATTGCTCCTTCAATTCGCAAGGGTTGCTTTTCGATACGCACTTTAATCGTCTTGGGTTCAACACCATTTAACGGAGTCGCCTCATTGGGAAATATAATGGGATTGCGGTCTACTGCTGTTATGGTTATTGTGCGGTATTCTATCTCCTCCTGAAGATTATCTCGATTAATAGTAACTAAAATCTGCACACCGTCAATCAATAGATTTAATTCATTGGGATGATAGAAATCCTCAGGATTACCATCTTCGCCATTAGCTCCTCCGGCGACAGGTCGAACATCTGCAATCACAGGATTGGCTTTCCCTTCATCTTCATGCGTAATACGGAAATATAGTTTTGAATCTCGTGGACCAACATTAGCAATCCAAAATTCTTTCTGGACATCTTCCTGTCCGAAATCTAACACATCCAGCGGGATTATCTCTGGTCGTGTAGTTGTCTCCTGAGGAGGTTCAGAAATGGCTATTATTGGGAGGCTTATCTGTTCGATTTTAATAGGCACGATTAATAGACAATTTCCTGTATCTATTATGATGGAATATTGTCCCGCCCCTAAAATAACTTCTTTGGGTTTGGTAACAGCAATAGCTATTTCAACTTTATCATTTGGTTTGACTGTTCCTGCGGAGGGAGTAGCAGAAATACTATTGACAGCAATACCTGTAGGTCCAACAATTTGTAGATTCCATTGTGCCTGGGCATTACTACGGTTAGTCAATGTTAATTTGGATACAGGTAAATTTGTCGGGGTGCTGTCTGAAGTCAATGATTCTTTGGTTACGGATAAAACTAATTGGGCGGGTTCCGCAGTAAAACTTGTTTCAGGACATATTTTAGCGAAACGAAATTCAACCAATTGATTTCCTAACGAAGACTCAAAAAATAAACCAAAATCTGTAGATAAAGATTCCGCCCAACGAACTGTAACAGGCGTGCTACCTCCCGCCGGCAAAGACCCTGAAGCAGGAGATACAGAAATGTCCGCAGGGATATTGGTCCGCACTGAAGGATTATTTAAATCTGGGACATACCTGACAGACCAGTTAAAACTCTCGGTGCCTATATTCTGAACAGTTAGGGTTGTTTCGGTTACATCCGGACGGATAGTAAATACCCGAGGAGTTACAGACAACGCACTACTAACTTGCATCGAAACAGCTACTACCTGAACTTTTCCTGAAACACGAAATTGGAGACCCACATCTTTATATTCACCGGAAGATAAGCCACTCCTTGAGACTCTCGCCTGAATTAACTGCGATGTAGATGTTTGTCCGGATGTGGGTTCGGCACTTAACCATGGGACATCTTGCTCTACCCATTGATTTTGGCTTGCATTCCATACCACTTCCGTTAGAGTCCATTTTATACCTAAACTGCTCAATGATTTTATATACAAAGATTTTTCGATTGCTTTATCTCCGAAGGATAACGCCTGTGGAGATACTTCAAATCCCGTTGTAAATGGACAACCACTTACAAAAACGAGAATAAATGTTAGCAATCCGAAATGAAACAAAAAACTAATAGATGGGTATTTCCGTTTATTCATTGGGGCTCCTTCCAAATTATTGCCCTTCTGTATTCAATTTGATACATATATAAAACCAACAATTTTATTGTTTTGTCTTTTCAGCAAAAATCACATTAACCCCTGCATCTCTTAAAGTTTGATATACAGGCTCAAAATCTTCATAAAAACTTCCATCATCTTTTACAGTCCACTCAGGACTTAATGTTACCGTATCACCGGGACCTAAACCACCAGCATTCACATTGGCTATTAATGGTGTCCAGTCCCGAATATCATTATCCGGTCCGGATATATCTAAATATTCCAGATATTGCATCCCCGCGATAGGTGTTATGTCCGTAATATAATTGTTTCCCAGATCCAACCAGACTAGATTTTTTAAATCGCGTAACGGGGAAATGGTAATGATTTTATTGTCCCGTAAGTCCAATTTAACCATTGAAGTGCAATACTCTAATCCTCGCAAATCTACAATTCCCATACCACGGGCTGTTAACTCCGTGATAGAATCTAATTCACCCGTGCATAGAATAAAGAAAGGTTTGCCGAGTGTACTACGAATGGCGGTTTCCAATGCCCTGTCCGGAAACACAATGGTTGAGCCCTGTAAGAAACAACACCCCGAAATTGAACTCATCAGGACACAAATACCTATAAAGTTGAAAATCATTTTCACTCTCATAGTTTGAACCTCTCAAATATAAAGGGTTTTTATAAATGTAAAAATGTTTATATTTACATTTAAGTGTTACTATCTGTGTTTGTGGTATTAATATGGCATTTATCTTCGAGAAATAGGAAAAAGGGACTATTTCCGCCCATGAATGTTAGAAGTTTGTTGATTAAAAAAGCAATAAAGCACAAATCATCAGACCAACTCGCATACACTGGACGCTTGCTTGAAATCATTCGCACATGTTTCACCGTAGTTTCTCCTTTATTAAATAGTTTCATTTATTAATGTATTAAAATCTTATCATTTAATATACAACTATGTATTACAGTTTATCACAAATCACACCGTTTGTCAACAATTTCTTGAGAAATTTTACAAAAAACAAACTTTTTATAATTTTACATCAATTCCCCCTAACAATGTCAAGAATTTTTAAATAAAAATTTATTTGAATAATATTGTCACAAAGTGGCTTAATGGAAACCTTACAGAGATAAAAAGGACTTTTTTATTTTTCTTTTCTTTTTATCATTGATGTTTTTCTACAACGGTTCATACGATTTTGCCAATCGCCAGACCAGCCTTCCTCAATGGCTTGCTGACATAAAACGATACATTCTTCATATTGTCCCTGCCTTTCCCCGAATATCCGATAAGGTATCATATCCTAAATGTGCAGGGAGTGGTATGCCCGGCATTGTTTGTTGCAAATGTTCTCTTACTTCTTTCGATAAATCTATTTGTTTTTTTGAAGCAATTACTAATAACGCTGTCCTCATTTCATTATCTTTTATATCATCTTCAATATATTCTGAAATTAATTCCTCTAAAGCGTAAAAACAGTCTAAAACATTTTCTACATCCATCTCTTCAAGGTCTTTCTCTACTTTTTTAATTAATTTGTCCGATTGTTCTAAATCAGGACGATAAGCCAACTTGTTCTTGTTCGCAATAATACCTTCATTTTTCTCTACGGGTTCGATAATTTCTACTACAAAAATGCGCTGGCACGCATGACATAAGACTTTTTTGCCTATTTCAGATGATGGCAATAAAACTTCTTTCGAACAATAGGGACAGGTAACACTAAATTCCATCTTTAATATCCCTGATTTATTTTTTTTATATATCTCTTAATGGCATGATTTATTTCTGTCTCCAAAATATCACGCCCAGAAACCTCTATATCTTTTATATCATATTTTAACTGGTCAATGTATACTAAAATTAATTTATTATTGACTTTTATTCCTAAATCTTTCATAGCATAATAATAAATTTCCAATTGTTTCCAGTATCGCAGAGCATGACTATCAGCATGGGCGCCTGTTTTATAGTCAATAACAGTACCATCGGCAAGTATGGCATCCACGGTGCCTTGAATAAAATAACCTCCCGTTCTCCAGATAAAAGGGATTTCTCGCCAGATGGGTGGATTTACTTTTAATATAGGATATATAGGATTGTCTACGATTTTACTAATACATACATCTTTTTCTCTTTTGATTATATCTTCTGAAATATCTGGAGTAACAATACTCAGAAGGCGTTTTGATAGAATTTCTTTGTTTTCCTCTTGAAAATCCCACACCTGCAATAACTGATGATAAAAGATTCCTCGTTCTGCATGGGACATATCCAAGGAATTATCATATATTTCATCTGTATCTTCACCATAATTATCATCAAAAAGAAAATTCAGTATTTGAGTTACCGGTATAGGTTCAGTTTCAAAGTATTGTTGGGTAATAGATACAGGTGAAATTAAATCATGTTGCATAGACTTTGTTTCTTTTGTTAAATCTTTCTTCTTCGGTGAAAAATCGCTTTCTTTCCTTTCAACAATATGATATAAATCTGTATTCTTCTCATCATCAAGTGGAAAGCAATCTGCCAGTAATGAGAGACGAGAATTGATTTTTCGTTTTGTATAAAACTCTTCAAGATATTTTTTATTAGATGATAGAATTAAATAATCACGGGCGCGTGTTAATGCCACATAAAACAAACGAATATACTCCTGATACTCATCATAGGTGTTTTGTAATTTTATAATAGTTTCTATACTATTATTTTTTTCATCTTCTTTTTTCTTTGTTTTAATAATTACTCCCATTTCTTTATGATAATTTACCCCGGCGGTCTTCTTGTGTTGCCGTTCTTCATAAAGCAAAGGTAAAACAACAATAGGGTATTCCAATCCTTTCGCCTGATGTATTGTGGTTAAAATAACAGCATCTCCGGCTTCTACAGCAAGATCTGCCTCTCCTTCCATTATTTTATCGCGAGAGCGTTCCACAAACCGATAAAATTGATATAAACTTATCGGATTGCTTTCCTGATAAGCACGGGTTAATGCTATGAATTTCTGAAGATTAGCAATTCGCTGTTCTCCAAACCAATGACCTAATAAAATGGATTCATAGCCTGTTTTATCAATAATTTCTTGAATAAGTTCATGAATGGGGAAATGCGTTTTTTGTCGGAAATAACAATATAAAGACCTGACCCTTAAATAAACACTTTCCTTTGCCAGAGCATCAGGAATTTTACTTGTATCTAACAACATATTGCGAAGGGGCAAATTCATCTGCCAGCGGGTAATCTGTTCATCGG
The DNA here is from genome assembly GCA_000493945.1 of Candidatus Hydrogenedens terephthalaticus JGI OTU-1. Lineage (GTDB taxonomy): Bacteria > Hydrogenedentota > Hydrogenedentia > Hydrogenedentales > Hydrogenedentaceae > Hydrogenedens > Hydrogenedens terephthalaticus. Next base: position 15,204 of record AWNW01000029.1, on the reverse strand, counting down.
AAAGGCTACAAAAAGGTCCCCGTAAAAATGAAAGCAAGGCTATATCATGATAGGGATTTATTAACACTTGAAGAAAATTTAATATATCTTTTACTTCGGTAATTTCAAAAAATCCTCGACTGCTAACAACAAAACAAGGTATCCCTCTATCTTTTAGTGCTTTTTCATATTTGTAAATATAATTCTTCGTGCAAAATAACAAGACAAAATCACCATAACACACGGGGCGTAGTCTCTTGTTCTTTTCATCAGCAATCATTAGAGGATTTTCGCCCTTAACTAATGATTGGATGCGTTCCGCTATAACTTTAGCCTCAATGTCAACATTATCTTCTTTTAATGTTTTTTTCTCTTCCTCCCGAGGCGTTGAAAGTAAAAATTCAACACGAGGTTTATTGTAAGGACTCCGATGGGCTTGCATAGGGCGATATTTTTCTTCAACAGCAGACAATGAATTTGTTTCCTGGAAAAAGGTATTGACAAAATTTAATATTTCTGGAGCAGACCTGAAATTGCAATTCAGAGAAAACAAATTATCGCTATCAACAGATCTTCTTTGTTCCTGAAAAACTTTTACTTCTGCATTTCGAAACGCATAAATGGATTGTTTTGCATCGCCTACGAAGAAAAAGGAAAGATTAGAATTGGCAGATAATAGTAATTGAATTAATCGCACCTGAGCATGGTCTGTATCTTGAAATTCGTCAATAAAAATATATTTTATCCCGTTCGCAATCTCTTTACATACCTCGGGATGTTTGTCTAATAAATCATAAGTCAAATGTATCAAATCATCAAAGTCAACAACTCCTTGATCTCGTTTATATTGAACCCACTGGCGGTAAAACTGATCAAACAAACGAAGCATTCGATATGTAAGTGTTAGTGATTGTTTTGTAGTTTCATCATCCAATTTTAAGTCAACAATTTCTTTTTCTAATGTTCTTTTAATATCTTCACGAAGTTTCTTTATTTGTCCCTGTAACTCACCGCTTACATCTCTATTTTTTATGTTTAATTTTTGTTTACTTTCTAATATTGCGTCCTTAATTTGAATAATATCCTCTCGTTTTTTAGCATTCTGTAATCGTTTCAATTCTGAAATGTAAAAAACACATACATTCCTCATTGTTTGTTCTTCTTCAGGAATTTCTTCGAGCAATTCATTTAACTTTTCTATCCACACATTTACAGTTTTGGATTTCACAAAATTTAGAAGGTATTGTTCATATTTTTCATTTATCCGCTGAATATTCCTATTGATATATTCTTCTTCCTTAGAACATTGGGTTACTTCATCCAGCCAAGGAAGGATATGTAAGGCATACTGAAAAAGTGTTTCTAAAATTTTTTGGAAGTTTTGCGGTGAAAGTTCAACAACCAGGTCAGAGACTTTTGGGTCATTTTCTATCCATAAATTTATCTGACTTTGAATAAACCTATCGAGGAATAATGGGCTTTGCAGTTCATCCAGAATACGAAATTCCGGGTCAAAATCTAATTTCAGTGCATATTGACGGAGTATTCCGGCACAAAAAGCGTGTATGGTGCATATTCTTGCAGATTCTAACTGTTGTTCTCGCCACCGCCATTGATTTAGTTCATCAGGTCCTGCATTGCGGGCATATTCATGAAAGGCATCTAATAGACGCTGTCTCATTTCGGCAGCAGATTTTTCTGTAAATGTAATCGCCACAATTTCGTTCAAATCGGCTTTTTTTTCTTTTAACAGTCTTAATATCCTCGCTATCAGGACGCGAGTTTTCCCAGAACCTGCAGAAGCATCTACACCTATTTTAAGTGCATCGGAATAGATCGCCTTTTCCTGTTCCTTGGTTAACTCGGTAAAATAACTATGCTGTTTCAACTTCTCCACTTTCCTCTTCTCCCGATGTTCCACTTTGTTCTACTTTCATGTATCGGCATGCATTTTGGCAGGAACAATAGTCACATGATTGTTTTTTGTAAGGCAAGGGGGTAAAATTCCCTTGATGGATATTCTCAATTGTCTCGCAAATAATCTTTTTTACTATATTTTCTACTTCATCTCGTAAATTCTTATTTACTCCCCATGGAGCCGATATTTTTTTCTGGTCTATTATTGATAGAAAACAGGATTCCGCAACTGATAGACCTTCCTTTTGAAACAAGTGCCGTTCAACGGCAAGTTCGTAGATAAATAGTTGAAAAGAGCAAAGTTTTTCTTGCACTTTATTAAACTTAATTCCCATATCCGTCTTTGTGGGAGTATTCCCCCATTTGTAATCAATAATTCGTAACAATGAATTACTTGCATGCTTATCAATACGGTCAATCCGACCTGAAAATAAAACAGATTTATCCTGTATTTGTATACAATAAGGTTTGTGTTGACTTCTTTCATCTTCCATCTGATACATCGTTCTGCCAAAAGCGAGTTCAAAATATGAAGGTTTCCAATCAGGCTCGATCAAAGCATTATCGGAGTTGATAAATTCCGTCAGCACTCGGGTAAGCCATTCTATTGTTAATTCTATCCATCTTTTCTGTAATACAAAAGTCTTTCGGTCTTTGATTACAATATCTTTTATTTTCTGTTGTAGTTTCTCGTTGATTACTTGACTCTTATTCGTTAATAACTCTTCATAATATTCCTTTAATAATATAAAAAGGGTATCGTGTGCCCAGGAACCAATCATCAAAGGAGAAGGATAAATAATTTCTTCCTCCCAATCCTGTAAATTTAATACTCTATGCGTCCAGAAACGGAATGGACAATCCACAAATTCTTCAATCTGGTCAACGCTATAAACATGATTAGGTCCAAACTTGTTTGCAAGCCATTTTCTTATATCCTCTGACTGCAAATCTCCTGCGTATATATTTCCGTTCCCTTCCTCTCGTTTTTGTAATGAAAACCAGCAGTTATAAATATCTGAATACCGCTGTTTTAATAGTTCTTCATTTTCCTTATGGTAAAAGAGCAGATTCCGCAATTCTGAAGGGGAACAGGGAATAAATAGTTTTTTTGTTAGTTCTTCCGAATTTTGAAGGTTATTACCCTGCACATACTGACATACCTCCTGACATTCCCGTAATAATAAACTGGAAGAGCATTCCTCATGTTTCTCGGAATATAAAACATGGGAAAGGAAGACACCTTTTTGGGCAGTCTCAAAAATTTGCTGAAAAAACAACCATTCCCTCTGTATCTGCTTTGCAACATCATCTATGGGTAGCCCGGATTGCCGTAGTATCGTTATATCATTATCAGAATATAAAACATTCTGTGTCGGAGATAAAGGAATCAGGCCTTCCTCAACTCCACCCACAAAAAGGTAATCGTATTCCAAATTTCGTATCATGGGCAGGTCTAAACACATCACACCCCAATAATGTTCTGTATCGAAAATTGCCACATCTGAAAGTAAAGAAAAGACAACTCTTTGGAATTCTTCCAGAGAAAGTTCCTGATTCCTAAAATAAGCGGTGAGTTTCTTTATTACCGAAAGGAATTTCAGATACCCCCTTTTTTCTTTTTCCGCTTTCCCTTTATTTTCTTCCTTTAACAAACAATCTTTCAATGTATCTTCTAATGAATGAAAAAGATCCAGAACGATACAAATATAGTTCGATACATTGTCTTGTTTCTTAAATTTATTTCGCCAGCAAAGCCATCGTTTTAGTTCATCATAAAATTGTTGAATTTCTATTTTTGAGATATTTTTATTTTCCTCTTCATTAAAATATTCAAGAGATTTTTCCTTCTCCTCTATTTTTTTGTCAATACAATCAAGGGGCATATTGGTAGGAAGTCCTGTAATGGATAATATCAAAAAGAATTTTTCACGAATAGGTATGGGAATATTCCAGATTGGGTCGTGCAATAACAAGGTTAAAGCAGAAAGAGAATTTTCATTGAGTTGTGCAAACCATCGTTCTAAAAACTGACTTACCCATGTCTCTTTTAAACTTTGAGGGGATAGTATGCGGTAAGGAATACCGTAATCAGTAAATATTTTTTCAATAAGAGGTCGCACTCGATTTAATTGCCGATAACTAACGGCTATTTTTTGTAGTGGGACATGTTCTTGAATTAGCAACTGTTTTATCTTACATCCGATATTTTTTATTTCCTCTTCCCGATTAATAAATCGTTCTATCCGAATAATGGAAGCAGTAGAAGGGAGAAATGTTTTTGGTTCATCTCGCCCAAAAAGAGTATCTGCAACAAATTCAATAGAGGTTTGCGGCGGAGGTGTATCAAGGCATAAGGTTTCTGCATCTAATACGGATTGGAGTCGTATTAGGGCTTCATTTGCCAGTTTATATATATCCTGTCGGTTTGGCATTGTGTCGAGATTAATACCGACAACGATATGTTCAAAGTAAGGTGATAATGCATGGATAAGACGAAGTTCCGATTGGGTAAAATCGTCAAAACCATCGAATATTAGATAATTTTTATTACTAATATAATGAGGTTTGCCTTTTTGGCATTCTAATTCTGCCTGCCAGAATAAGCCCGGAATATCGTACCAATTGTTTTGCCGTAACTTCTCCTGATAGGTAGTATATACCCACGACACTACTTCGTCCCAGGGTTCTACGGATAGTCTTTTTATTTGCTCTTGAAATGTCTCGGGTGTAATTCCTGCCTGTTTTAAGTTTCGTATAATCCGATGGAAAGAATCTGACAAATTATCCGGGGCAAGCAAACCCTGATATTGTTCAAACTTTTTTCGTCCCTCTTCCGATAAAATAATAGACCTTATTAATAGTGTCTGTTCCCATTCTTCAAGCAAATGCAGTGGAATACACTGTCCTTTGAGCAAATTGTAGGTAAATTGGGTAAAGTCAGTAATAACATTTTTTTCAATAGCAGGGATAGTTATACTATTTAGAAGTTCTATACGCCTTTTTTGGGCATATTGTCGGGTAGGCACAATAAGTAAGGCGGATGTATAATTATCTTGTAGGATTTTCTGGATTTTATTCTTACGGTCGGAGCGTTGACTACCACAAAATATCCGGTTTTGTGCCATAATTCCCCGTTTTCGGTTAATTTTCTTTATATAATCTTTTTAAAATATTCAATGGTATGTTTCAAACCTTCACGAAGTGGTATTTGGGGTTCCCAATTCAATTTCTCCTTTGCAAGAGAAATATCGGGTTTCCTTCGACAGGGGTCGTTTTCGGGTAGCGGTTTAAAAATAATTTCCGAAGACGAACCTGTCATTTCACAGACTAATTTTGCCAATTCCAGAATGGTAAACTCTCCAGGATTTCCTAAATTCACAGGACCGGTAAATCCTTCACAATCCATCATCCGAAGGATACCTTCCACCAAATCGCTAATATAACAAAAAGATCGTGTTTGAGAGCCATCCCCGAACACAGTTATAGGTTCGTTTCGTAACGCCTGCACAATAAAATTGCTTACCACTCTTCCATCATTAATCAACATACGAGGACCGTAGGTATTAAAAATTCGTATAACACGAATATCCACCCCATTTTGACGATGATAATCAAAAAACAAGGCTTCTGCCACGCGCTTGCCTTCATCATAACAACTACGCCTCCCAATCGGATTTACATTGCCCCAATAAGTCTCCGGTTGAGGATGCACAGTAGGGTCCCCATAAACTTCCGATGTGCTTGCCTGTAACACTCTTGCCTTTACTCGTTTTGCCATACCCAATACATTTAATGCACCCATAACATTTGTTTTAATTGTCTTTACCGCATTGAATTGGTAATGAACCGGTGAAGCCGGACACGCCAGATTAAATATTCGATCTACTTCAAGAAGGATGGGTTCTGTAATATCATGGCGAATAACTTCAAATTGTGGATGACCTATCAGATGTTGAATATTCCTTTTTCTGCCTGTAAAAAAATTATCTAAACAAATAACTTCCTCTCCGCGTTGTAGTAATGCTTCACACAAATGGGAACCAATAAAACCCGCCCCACCTGTAACCAAATTTACTCGGCTCATATCTTCCTCCAAATAAGTCTGTTCCTTACTATTATACGATTTATTTTTTGATTATCCTAATTCTGAATTTATAAATGCTTCCCAATTTATTTTTACAACACATTTTTTAACTGTTATCGGTTTTTTGTGAAGACAAATTCCTGCTCCATGCACCTCACCGGGAAATAAAAGCATAAATTGACCCGGTACATTTTGAATAATATTTATTTTTGATGTATCTACATTATAAAATCTAACATCTTTTTCAAGGTCATACTCGGTCTTCACCTGAGCCATAGCTTCGGGTATCCAGCCAATACCTTCTTCCCCTGAGAGCGTAAATTGTATATCAATATACTTTTTATGTGCCTCAAAGACTGCTTCTGAAATATCTTTCGTAGTGTAGGACATAACCCGTGCTTTTATATCCTCTCCATAGATGGACTCCATATCCGTATCCGGGCTATCTTCTTTTAGTCCCTTGATGTAGTTCAACACTAACTTTCCTATTTTTCCATGAAAATACCGTTCCCAATTTTCAAATCGGTCAACTATCATAATTTCAAAACCTCCTCGCTACAAGCGGTTCGTATTTTCTTCGCAAAGGGCACTCCCAAAATATCATAAATTTTCACGGTTCCCCCTGCAAACTTTATCAAAGCAGCGCCTCCAGCAATATCCCATAACATAATCTCATCTTGTATGAAAGCATCTATTCGTCCACAGGCAACATAAGCCAGAGATAAAGCCGATGAACCTAAAAAACGAACTCTTCGATACTTCCGTAATTCATGGACATATTGCTGAAATTCATTTTCCGTATAGGGACGAAATACAGGAAGTCCTGTGGCTACAATTCCATGTTTCGGTTGTTTTATATTGGAGACTTTAATAGGAACATTATTCAAAAATACACCGCCTTCTTCTGTCCCTGAAAATAACTCCTGTCTCATAAAATCATAAACAACACCTAATAAGAATTCTTCACCCTTCATTAAAGCAATTGAAATGGCACATAACGGTATTTTTCTGCTAAAGTTTAATGTTCCATCCAATGGGTCAATTACCCAGAAAGGTTCATTCATAACATATTCACGAATCCACCCTCGTTCTTCAGATAAAATGGCAAATGGTGTTGATTCCAGCACATCTATAATAGCAGATTCCGACTCGCGGTCAGCCAGTAATTTTATGTCTCGTTCATCTTCATAAATAACCTCACAGGGTTCACGAAAAAGGTCTGATAAAATAATTCCTGCTCGATGTGCGGCAGTAACGGCTAATTCTAAATATTCTCGAACATCCATTATAAACACCACCTTAATGATATAAATTCTTACCCCGTTTCTGGGCTATGTAAGTGCTGATAATATGCGTTATAATACAGAAAACATCTTCAACCGGACCGTATTCATCTTTCGTGCTTTCAGCAAGAAGTCCACAATCGCATAAAGAAATTAACCTGCCGCCATCACAGCCGGCTATTCCTATTGTTCTAATTCCATGCTCCTTTGCCCATTCCACTACTTTTATAATATTGGGGCTATTTCCACTAACAGACATTGCTACTAACAAATCGCCTTCCTTAGCAAGGGCACGCAATTGCCCGACAAAAATATTTTCATAACCTTCATCATTTCCCAATGCCGTAATTACCGCTTGATTATCAGATAAATTTATTGCACGAATGGGCAAACAATTTTCAATATAATTTCCTACAACCAAATCATTAACCCAGTGAGAAAGCACGGCAGAACTACCTCCATTCCCCGCAAGGAACAGGGTCTTTCCCTCACGGATTTTATTCCACATCTCATCAGATATTTTTGTTAATGTATCCTTATTCAAACGATGAAGAAGTTGACACAAACGCTCACAATATCCTTCATAATACGATTTAAAATCGGGGGATGATTGAAACAAATCTTTCATGAAATACATGCTAAATACTCCGTGGGTTCGTAGGTTGTTCGTAAAGAGACATTTAATTTTAACATGTTAACCCTAACATGGGCAATACCTGCAAATACCTATGATTACGATTACAATTCTCTGTGGATACGAGTATCAATAGAATATTTTTTAAATTTAGGTTTTGAAACAATCGGGAATAATATAGTAATGTATAAAACAGTTTTTTTAGGATATAAAAACAAACAAAAAATATTATGATTGGAGGAATTCTTCATGAATGATAAAACCCGTAGAGAATTTTTAAAAACAGCCTCTATTGGCACAGCCGTTACATTATCTGCATTGAGTTATTCTCGCATTGCGGGAGCCAATGACCGCATTGCCATAGGTATAATAGGTTGTGGCGGTAGGTCTCTTGAACATTTTAAACAAATCAGTGCCTACAAAGATAAAGAAAATGTGGAAATTATTGCTGTTTGCGACCCGTGGAAAGAGAAACGAGAAAAAATGGCGAAAATGGTAAAGGATGTATATGGTAAAGACCCACAACAATTTGAATCGTATCAGGACCTTTTATCGAAGGCAAAAGTAGATGCGGTAGTAATCGCTTCTGCAGACCATGTCCATGCCCGACAATTAGAAGCAACCGCAAAAATGAAAAAACACGCTTATTGTGAGAAACCATTAGCAAACCACTTGAAAGAACTTATTTCCGCTTATGACGCTGTTAAGGAAAATAAAGTTATTGTGCAGGTGGGAACGCAATTGCGGAGTTATCCGAGTTTTACCGGAGCAAAAGAAGTCTATAAATCAGGTATTCTCGGAAAAGTGAGTCGTGTAGAACAATGCAGAAATGGAAATAAACCTTATTGGTATTCAAAAATCGTTAAAAATTTAAATCCAGCGGATGTTAACTGGAAGGAATTTACAGCAGGTGTTACAGATAAGCCGTTTAATCCAGTTCTATGCTCTGCTTGGTATGGCTACCGCGATTTTTCAGATGGACCCATCCCACAATGGGGAAGTCATTTTATAGATTTGGTGCATTATATCACCGGTGCTCAATTCCCGGAAAGTGCCGTATGTTCAGGCGATACTTATACATGGAAAGATGAATATAATTTTTCCTGCCCCGACCATATTCAGGTATTATGGAAATATCCAGAAGGCTTTATGGTGTCGTATTCCACCAACTTCGGAAATGGTGCGGGTAATTCGTTTAAGATTTTTGGCAATCAAGGATTGATGGACCTACAAGATTGGAACAATCCTGTTTTGCTACCAGATGGTGCAGGAACAAAAACAGATGCTCTGAAAGAGAAAAAAGAAATTGAACCGATAGAGCGTCCTGACCATATTTTAGATTGGTTACAGTGTATGCGTAGCGGGAATGAACCCAACGCAAATATTGACGCGGGCTATCAACATGCAGTAGCATGTATCATGGCAATGATTGCATACGATACGGGCAAACGACAAATTTATGACCATACCCAACGAGAAATCCGAGAAGGATAAACCAATTTAAGGAGAAAAATTATGGAACAGAAAACGCGTCGTGATTTTCTTAAAACAGCAGGGATTGGAACAGCAGTAACTCTTTCCGCTTTGAGTTACTCCCGCATTGCAGGCGCCAATGACCGCATCGCTATCGGTATGATAGGTTGTGGCGGTAGGTCTCACGACCATTTCAGACAGATCAGTGCCTACAAAGATAAAGAAAATGTGGAAATTATCGCTGTTTGTGACCCATGGAAAGAGAAACGCGAACAAGTAGCCAAGATGGTAAAAGATGTATATGGCAAGAACCCACAACAGTTCGAATCGTATCAGGACCTTTTGTCAAAGGCGAAAGTGGATGCAGTAGTAATTGCTTCTGCAGACCATGTGCATTGCCTGCATTTAGAAGCATCGGCGAAAGCAAAGAAACACGCCTATTGCGAAAAACCGCTGGCAAAGAACATGAAGGAACTTATTTCTGCCTATGATGCAGTAAAGGAGAACAAGGTCATTGTGCAGATAGGAACACAACTACGGAGTTATCCTAGTTTTACCGGGGCAAAAGAAGTTTACAAATCAGGTATTCTTGGAAATGTAGCACGGGTGGAACAGTGTCGAAATGATTCTCGACCCTATTGGTATCCGCGTATTCGAGAGGACCTAAAAGCAGAAGATGTTAACTGGAAAGAATTCACGGCAGGAGTTACAGATAAACCTTTTGACTCGGTGTTCTGTTCGGGCTGGTATGGGTATCGTGAATTTTCCGATGGTGCGATACCAGGATGGGGTAGTCATTTTATTGACCTTGTTCACTATATCACAGGAGCAAAATTCCCCAATACGGCTGTTTGTTCCGGTGGTATCTACACATGGAAGGATAAATATAATTTTACCTGCCCTGACCATATTCAAGTATTATGGACATATCCCGAAGGCTTTATGGTTTCCTATTCCACAAATTTCGGTAACGGTGCAGGTAATACATTTAAGATTTTTGGCAATCAAGGCTTGATGGACCTTCAGGATTGGAATAATCCTATCTTGCTTCCGGACGGCGCCTATACGAAAACAGACGCATTGAAGGAAAAGGTAGAAATCGAACCTATAGAGCGTCCAGATCACATTTTGGATTGGTTACAATGTATGCGTAGCGGAAATGAACCCAACGCAAGTATTGATGCGGGTTATCAACATTCGGTAGCGTGTATCATGGCAATGATTGCATACGATACCGGTAAACGGCAGATTTACGACCCCGAAAAACGCGAAATTCGTGAAGGGTAAACTAAATTTTGACTCTATAAAAGAGGGAGTATGAAACCTTCATACTCTCTCTTTATTTATTACATACTAAATCCATCAATTGCATTGCGTTTTTGGGGGCATAACCGTCGAAATCATTATTAAAAAAGATAAGGACATCGTTTCCGGAGGTAATGTATTTTTTTATTTTCTCTGCTTCTACTTTTAATTGTTGTTGTGTATATTCTCCCTGATACCTACCTGTAGGTCCATGTCTGCGGATATATAGCCAATCTGCCGTCATTACATCATCAATCCCACAACCTTTATAATCCTCCAAACATAGGGATATATTGTGCTTTCTCATTACATCAAAGACTTCTTCCTTAAAACATTTCTTGTTTCGCAATTCTACTGCTAACAAGGTATTCTCGAATACTTCCATCCATGCAGAAAAAAACTCGTTTAATAAATTTATATCAGGGATAAAAGAAGGAGGTGTTTGTAATAAAAATACCTTCGTTTTTTCTTGTAAAGGTAGAACAGATTGGTAAAAATCCTGTATTTCCTTCTGAACATTTTTCAAACGCAAATCGTGGGATATGCGACGCCAAATTTTTACGGAGAATACAAAATCAGGTGGTGTAATACTATTCCATTTTTGCAATAGCGATGGATTGGGTAATCTATAAAAGGTAGAATTCACTTCAACCGCATTGAAAATAGAGGCGTAGTATTTTAACCAATTTTGTGTAGGCACAGACTTTGGATAAAAAACACCTTTAGCCCAATGAGGATAACTCCAACCGCTGGTTCCTATATAAACCATACCCTTTTTTGTATTAGATTTGGATGTCATATTTATAAATATCAGGCTATTCTACAGTAGCAATTTCATCGTCATAGGTTGGTTTTAACTTTTTTCCCGGCGGTAGAATAATAAAATCATCGGAATATTCCCATTCACCCAATAACCAGCGAATTAATAATATAGGGTCCCCTTTAAATTCATAATATTCCCAGCCTAAATGTTGGGCTGAATTTTGAGTGTATTTTTTGGCTAATTCACGATTTCCTAAACCTAAATCTATATAACCTGCACAATGATATTTATTTTTCCATGTTTCTAACGATTCGATTAGATACTCCAGATTTTCATCTCCATATATTTCACTTAACAACTCACGAATCGCTTTTTCTCTATCCGGTCCGGGCATAACACTATCTTCAATCCAGCCCGGAGTAAACCAATAAATACCCGAAAACTGATTAAAATATTCACGATACCGTTCTCGACTTCCTAAGAAAAAAGTTATACAGTCGTGGGCTTTCACAAAAACTAATGGTGTATGTTTCGAGGTGATATTTAAAGTTCCATTACTGCACAAGCCATAGCCTATCAGAATGGCATCGTATTTTAATGTATCTATCTCATCTATTTTCTGTTGCAATCGCTCATGAAGACACTGAGGAGCATCATGCAAGCCCTGTTCTAAAAAGAAATAATCGTAAACATGAGGAGAAAGAGAAGAATAATAGGCTATTTCGCGCCAAAGAACATGACACGCTACAATAGCATATCGCTTGGGCTTAGCATAATGTATTTTTTCTAATAACTTTCTTTTAATTTCAAAGGCATCCATAATAGATTGTATTTTATAACATTCTTATTAAACAAATAAATTGATGGATGCATTTCCTGCCTCACCTAAATAATAACCAACGCCACCAATTTCAACATTATCTATTAATTCCTCTTTCTTAATTCCCATTACATCCATAGACATGGAGCAAGCAACTAATTGAACTCCAGAACTTATTGCGGATTTCATCAGTTCCGGCAGGGGCATTACATTTTTTGTCTTCATCACATACTTCATCATTTGTGTCCCCATTCCTCCCATGTTCATTTTCGATAATTTCAGCTTATTTACTCCCCGAGGCATCATAAAACCGAACATTTTCTCTAAAAATCCCTTCTTCACTTTCACTGCCATTTCTTTACGAAGGACATTTAATCCCCAGAAGGTAAAGAAAATAGTTGTTTTATATCCCATAGCTACGGCACCGTTGGCAATCACAAATCCCGCCATGACACGGTCTAAATCATTAGAAAAACAAATAATCGTTACTGCTTTTTTTTCTTCAGATTTACAGGAAGGAACGGTTTCCGATGAAACTTTCGGCAACATTTGTCCTTTTACTATCTCTACAAGATAGCCTTTCCCTTCGGGACGAACCTGCAATACACGATTTCCTGTTTTAGCACACCATGCAGGGACATCACAGGTGAATCCAACATCGGTCGCATATACTTCTAACAAATCACCCGGTTGAAGTTTTTCCATTACCTGTTTTACTTTCAAAATAGGACCGGGACATTGCATTCCTGAAACATCAAGACGATGTTTTTCCGGGACGACAACAGAGTCATCGGCGGGTGCCGTTTCAGATTTGGGTATGCCTGTTGAAGGCGGTGGAGTAATCAAAGTAGGTTTTTTATTAAACCATGACCATGTGCGAAAACCACCATTTAAATTTAATACCTGATATCCCTGCTGCTTCAAAAATCGGTATGCAATATAACCCCTTAAACCTACCGCACAATAGGTTACTATAACTTTATCTTTTGGAAGTTCATTTACACGGCTTCGCAACTGGTCAACAGGTATAAGGGTAGCATTGGGAATAGCACCGGCTTCCGCCTCTGCCGGTTCTCGCACATCTAAAATATAAGCATCAGTCGGAATATTATCTGGTTCTGCAATCTCTACATCTCCTCGAAGGATATTTGAAGCCACATACCCTATCATATTAATGCCATGCTTGGCTCCGCCCCATTGTGGCGAATAAGCGAGTTCCTCATCTTCTAAATCATAAACGGTTTTCTGGTGGCGAATTGCCATGGCTAAAGTGTTTATCATGCTCTCCACCCCTTCTGAACCTACTACCTGTGCCCCCAATATATTACCTGCGTCAGTAAATAATATTTTTACGCTGACCGGTTGTGCGCCCGGGTAATAACGCGGGTGTTGCATGGGATGTATATATGCCCTTCGATAAGCAAGAGACATTGCCTTTGCCTGCGTTTCCGTAATTCCCGTTTGGGCGACAGCAACATTGAACACTTTTACAATCCCTGTCCCTTGAATGCCGCCAAATGCTGTTCCTCTACCACAAATATGATCGGCACAAACACGCCCCTGCCGATTGGCAGGTCCCGCTAAAGGAACTGCAGTCCTTCCACCTGTAATAATATCTGCCACCTCAACAACATCACCAACAGCATAAATATCTGGGTCGCTTGTCTGCATGTATTCATTTACACGGATATGTCCCGTTGGGGACAATTCAAGTCCAGCCTCTTTTGCTAATCGGCTGTTCGGTCGAACCCCAGCACATAGACAAACAAAATCGCTATTTACAGTTTTGCCACTTTTAAGTATAACCCTGCCCTCTTCAATCTTCTGGGCTGTTTCCTGCAAATATACATTAACTTTATTTAACAAGAGTTCCTGAAGTATAGGGACTGTCATCTCTGTATCCATACGAGGCATTACATGGTCTTGCATTTCCACAAGGGATACTTCTAATCCGCGATGTCTTAAATTCTCTGCTAATTCAAGTCCAATAAAACCAGCACCAATAACACAAACATGTTTGCTTTCAGGTAATTGATTGATTATCTTATCCATATCACTTAGATGATTTAATACAAAAACCTTCGGACTATCTACACCCGGTATTGGGGGAACTAAGGGAACCGAACCCGTCGCTAATACAAGCACATCATACGGAAAAGTTAAAATTGTATTATTGGTTAAATTTCGAACAGAGACTTCTTTCTTTTCACGATTAACCGCAACTACTTCATGATATGTGCGAACATCCAATCCATACCTGCCCTGTAATCCCTTAACCGTTTGCACTAAAAGAGAATCACGGTCGGGAATAATGCCCCCTATATGATAGGGCATACCACAATTGGCATAGGAAACATCCCCTCCTTTTTCAAACACAATTACTTCCAGATTGTCATTTAATCTTTTAAGTCGGGTGGCACAGCTCATTCCGCCGGCAACTCCACCCACAATAATAACGCGTTTCTTGGTCATGGTTATAACTCCTCATATTGTTATATTGTAATTTTTATTCACTGGAACAAATTTTTGAAAATAATTGAACAAGGTTATCTTTTAATTCCTTTGTGCTTTCTTCATCTTTGCCAAAAGAGGCGAGACATTCGTTCAGGTGTTCCTGTAAGATGACCTGACCTAAAGAACGAAGGGCGCCACGAACAGCGGACACTTGCTTTAAAATATCAAAACAAGGTCTTTCCTTCTCGATCATCAATCGAAGCCCTCGAATTTGTCCTTCAATTCGATTCAGTCGTTCGATTACTTTTGTTTTCTTCTCTTTTTCTTTCATATAGATTTTCCTTTAGATTCTCTTTATTTAAGCAATATACATATACTATGTATAAGTATATATAAAAAAACAACCCCCTGTCAAGTTTAATTTCCTACTTGCCATATAAAAAAGATTTTTTGACCCTATATGTTTAGAATTATAAATTTAACAAATTT
>AWNW01000028.1 GCA_000493945.1 Candidatus Hydrogenedens terephthalaticus JGI OTU-1 | reverse complement strand
CTGAAACCTCCGTCCCTTCAGGTGCGGTTGCGATACGAATTCAATTAATTACCGATTTTAATCCAACAGGAACTGTTTGGTGGGATGAAGCAAATTTTACAGGTGTTATTGAACAACCAAAAACCGTTGATATACTTGTAAATCAGGTAGGGTATGACTTGCTCTATCCCAAAACATGTATTCTTGCAACAAATTTTAAGCCCGAAAAAATAACCTCTTACCTCTTGGGCGAATCTGACCGTGAAGTAAAAGAAATATATTTTGGAGAGCCATCGCGAATTACAGGGGCACACAAATCAGACTGGGGCAAATGGTTCTATCGTGCAGATTTTTCGGATTATAACGAGGAGGGAAGTTATCGGATTATGGTTAATATTGACGAAAAGCGATATTACAGTCCCTCTTTTTTGATAGGCAAGGACATTCTCTGGGAAAAAACTGTCCCCAAGGTATTAGACGGGATTCGATTACATCGTTGTGGTACAAAAATAGAGAGCATTCATGAACCTTGCCATACAGATGATTCCTTCGAAGGTATTTCACTAAAAGGAGGATGGCATGACGGGGAAACATATAGTAAAACAAAATCAGCCCTTTGTTTGAACTTGCTCGCCGAAAGTTATAACATTTGCATGTGGCGTTTATTAAAAGACAAAGACCTGGCTTCAAAAATGCGGGAAGAAATAGACTGGGGTGCTGAATATATTGCCAACCGTATCAAGGAAGATGGAACACTTCTGGGCAATATTCTTTCAAAACCTGAAAGTGCTGTAAAAAAACCTGAAGAAGAAACAGATAATCAACCCAACACAGCCGATGAGAGATCTATCGAACAATCTATTACAGATGAAGAGGTCGTTATCATGGCTATGGGGAATGTTTCCTATTTATCATCAAAAACAAATAAAGAAAGCCCTTATATTAACAAGACAGAAAAACTCACCCAGTCTGCATTAGCACAGGGAAGGAAGAATGCCGGACTATTCTCCGCTCTTGTTTACCTTGAAGAAACAAAAAATACAGGGGAATACATACCCACCTTACAATCATACATGCCTGATAATATTCTTGATATATCTGAAGCAATACCAAGATACGACGCGTTTACATACGAGAATAAAACTTATGAATTGGTTCAAACCTTACAAAATACACTCCAACTTTATTCGGAACAAGCAAATCAGAATCCTTTCGGAATCTGCCCTATGAAATGGAAACCCGAAATAGATTTCTTCGGAATAACAACTCAAAGAGAAGAAAACATAAAGGGGAACAATTTATATCTCCTCCAAATCGCACAATTAGCAGGGAAAGCATTCCGATTTATCCCCGAAGATACAGCAAAGAAATTATTCTTTGACCATATAAACTGGATATTGGGTGTAAATCCTTTTGGGATTTGTTTTGTTGAAGGATTAGGAACGAAAAATCTACCTGTTTATACTCATCCTTATATTAAATCAGGTATAGATTCAAGAAAATTAGTAGGTGTAATTCCTTTTGGAATTCGTGCTACTTCCCAAAATTCGGATACACCTTATCTTGATTTATCATCTTCGAACCCGGATATAAATTCTGCTGGAATTTCCATTGAAACTATGGCTCTCTATATTAATGCCCTTGCTCACTTTTACCGTGTTCGCGTTCATGCCGAAACACCTACCCATCCCGAATAATAATATGATACAAAGAGACAAAGCCTCTGAATAGATAAAACTATTTACAAATCAATAATTAAAGATATAATCTTATAGGAAATATAAGATGGTCATAAGTCTATAATCTAAATCTTTTGCTAATGCGTCCTTTGATTAGTGTTATATATTAAATCCGTCTCATCTGCAACATGCCACAAATAGCAACATTGATACTATCTTACTTCTGAGAAGTAATACTTATAATTAAAATGAAAAATTCGTAAATCATACTTTATAAAATCGGATATTGAAGATTAAGCCTTAAAAAAGGTATTATATAATCTCAAATTTGGACAGGAATGCTGATCTTTTAAAATATTTTGAATTATAGAAACAAGTTGGAAGGAAGCAAATTATGATTATAGTAATGGCAAGTAGAAAACCCGAAGATGTGGCTTATGTTGTAACCCGCGTTGAAGAATTAGGACTGAAACCTCATGTCCTTGAAGGTGTTGAAAAAACAGTTATAGCAGTAATTGGTGATGAGCGGATTTTACAGGGAGTTTTGGCTTTAGAGGCACTACCCCATGTAGAAAAGGTAATGCCTGTCTTAAAACCTTATAAATTAGCCAGTCGCGAAGTAAAAAAAGAAGACACTGTTATACAAGCAGGTAAAGTCCGAATAGGACCGAAATCTTTTTGTGTTATGGCAGGACCCTGCGCCGTAGAATCCCGTGAACAAATTCTGCAAACTGCAGAATTTGTAAAAAAATGTGGAGCCCATATTCTCCGAGGGGGTGCTTATAAACCTCGCACATCGCCGTATAGTTTTCAGGGTATGGAACTGGAAGGTTTGCGTTTACTTAAAGAGGCTTCTGAAAAATATGACCTACCTATAGTTACAGAAGCCATGACCGTAGAACAAGTTCCCGTAGTGGCAGATTATGCAGATATTATCCAGATAGGTGCTCGCAATATGCAGAATTATGGGCTTCTTCGGGCGGTAGGTAAATTAAATAAACCTATATTATTAAAACGCGGGATGATGTCTACAATTAATGAATGGCTTATGTCCGCCGAATATATTATTGCAGAAGGGAATCCTAATGTAATTATGTGCGAACGCGGAATCAGAACCTTTGAAACAGAGACACGAAACACGCTTGATATTCAGGCAGTTCCCGTAGTAAAAAAACATTCTCATTTGCCCGTTGTTGTTGACCCAAGTCACGCAAGCGGAAGATGGGATTTAGTAATTCCCATGTCAAAAGCGGCAATTGCAGCAGGTGCGGATGGTATCATTGTAGAAGTGCATCCCAATCCTGCAGAAGCATTATCGGATGGTGCTCAATCTTTGAAACTGGAAACATTTGAGCAGTTAATGAATGAAATTAAACCGCTTGTGGGTATCATGAACAGAACCCTGTAAAAACAAACACCTGAAATTAAGGATAAAACAAACAACATGGACATGGAAGTAAGGGCAGATAATAACCCTTCTGAGGATAATATCTCTACTGCAAATACTTCTTCCGAAGAGGAAATGACTGAGGAAGAATGTCTCCTTTTTTCTCTTGATCGAGACCAAACCAAACAAGCCATGCATGCATTACTTTTTGTTAGTGATAAACCAATAAGTGCCAACCGTATTGCGGAAATACTCGGGGATATAGATTCGGAAATTGTAAAATCATTGTTAGAAGAACTCAAAACAGAGATAAACAATAACAACTTGCCTTATATTTTGAAAGAAATTGCTGGTGGCTACCAATTACTTGTGCGTCCGTTATTTGCTCCATTTGTCCGCAAACTCCTGCAAACCAAAAAAACACGGCGAATGTCACCCGCTTTACTCGAAACATTAGCCATTATTGCATACAAGCAACCTATTACACGCATTGAGGTTGAGGCTATTCGTGGAGTATCTGTTGCCCATGCATTTGAACAACTTCAGGAACGCAATCTCATACGCGTTTGTGGCGTCTCCGAACTCCCCGGTAGACCCAAACTCTACAGAACTACTGACGAATTCCTAAGTATGTTCGGACTAAATAGTTTGCAGGATTTACCTAATGTTGAAGAATTAAAGGAGTTCAGGTAGACCCTTGGTTAGATTACAGAAATATCTTGCAGAATGTGGTATCGGTTCACGACGGGCAATAGAGCGTTTTATTCAGGAAGGAAAAATTTCCGTAAACGGCATTCCTGCTTCCATGGGACAAAAGATTGATCCTGAAACGGATAAGATTTTTTTAGATAACAAACCTATTTCCTTGAAAATCCCCGAAAAAGTGTATATCTTGCTCAATAAACCTAAAGGGTATGTAACCACTGCCAGCGATGAATTTGGCAGACCCACTGTTATTGACCTCATTAAAAATTTGAAGACAAGAGTATTCCCTGTGGGGAGGTTAGATTTAGATGTTGAAGGTGCTTTACTCCTGACAAACGACGGAGAATTGGCAAATAAATTGTTACATCCCAGCAATGAAGTCCCTAAGACTTATATTGCGGTTGTAAAAGGTTTTATAACAACCGTTGCCATTAAAAAATTAGAAAAAGGTGTTATGCTTGAAGACGGTAAAACAAGTCCTGCTCAAGTAAAGGTTTTACAGCAAAACTTAAAATCTTCCACTATTCAATTAACCATCCATGAGGGAAAGAAACGAGAAGTAAAAAGGATGTGTGATGCAGTGGGATTTCCTCTCACCTCTCTGAAAAGAATTTCTTTTGCAGGGATAAACCTTGGCAATTTACATACAGGAAAATGGCGGTATTTAACCCCTGCAGAAATTGCCCATATCCGAAATTTAGTTCAAAAACAAAAAAATAAAGAGAAGATTTAACTTGCGGGTGTGGGTGGTTTCTCCGCAGGTTCTTCATAATCCCGCAATTCAACAGTGAAAGTGCTTCCCTCATCAGGTGAACTACGGACAGACACATCTCCACCATAAATCTGGGCTAATTTCTTCACCGTAGACAAACCCAGTCCACTTCCCAAAATAGACTCTGTTTTTTTATTTCGTATACGAACAAAATCCTGAAAAAGACGAGCACATTCTTCGGTTGTCATCCCAATACCTGTATCCTTCACCCGCAATGTAATCTTTTCTCCTTCCCTGGATAAAAACACATCAACTTTACCGTTGTCCTTGTTATACTTCACCGCATTGGATACTAAATTATTTAATATAATCTCCATTTCATTTCGGTCTGCTTTAATCATAACTGGACTATCTGCATGAAGGGTCATTGTAATGTTCCGTTTTTGGGCTTCTACCAGTGATGTTTCTATAGCCAGTTGGGCAATGTCTCTCAGATTTACCTCTTCGATATTCCTAACTTTTTGTCCAGATTCGATACGCGTTAAGTCTAACAGGTCGTTAATCATTTTACGCATATATTCATTGCGAACAAGACAACGCTCTACAAGGTCATGACAAAGTTGTGGATTATCCGCAATGTTCATATCTTTCAAAATTCTTAAGTAACCATCTACCGCATTTATAGGTGCTTTAAGTTCATGTGCCAGTAGCGATATAAATTCAAAACGAATTCGCTTTTTCTCTTTGGCTAATTCTCTTGCTTTGCGTTCTACGATTAATTGTTTCACTACTTTATGAATAGTATTTTTGAGATCTGTAGGGGTAAATGGTTTGGGGAGAAAATCATAAGCCCCATGTTTTGTGGCTTTAACAGCAGTCTCTATAGAAGCATACGCCGTTATTACAACGGTATATGTTTCTAATAATTTCATAGCAACAATTTTTTCTAACGCTTCAAGTCCACTCATTCCAGGTAGTTTATTATCTAATAATAAAATATGCGGAGGGGTTGCCTTAATCTTTTCAATGGCTTCTTCTGCGGTTTCTACAACTTCCACTTCAAATAATGTTTTTGTTTCTACCTCGGGCATTTCAATGGAATAGTTTTGTAAAACACGAGAAACACCAACACGAATACCGGGTTCATCATCAACAACCAGCACGCGAAATACTTCTTCCTTCATACACTACTTCCTCACTTAATTGTTTATGAAGATTTCGACATATCTTCTATCATTTCTGCTTCGTGAAACCATTCTTTTATATCTACTTCTTTAATTCCGTTGATGGGGCTTACATATCGAGGTAAAGAAATATAAAAACGGGTGCCTGTAGGTCCATCTTTAGGATTATCATTGGATTCTACAGTGATTTGTCCGCGATGCATTTTTATAATCCCATAAGTAATAGCAAGTCCCATTCCGGTCCCTTTTCCCATCTCTTTTGTAGTAAAGAACGGCTCAAATATTTTAGATAGGTTTTCCTTAGGGATACCTGTACCTGTATCCTCAACAGTTATGTAAATTTCATCTGGGGCATCTTCGGTAATTAGAGTTATAGTTCCACCATTGGGCATGGCTTGTATCGCATTAGTAATTAGATTTGTAAGCACCTGAGTAATTTGTTCTTTATCCAATTCTGCAATGGGGTTACGCATATGGTCTGCTATCTTTAATTGAATATTCGACGGAATAATAACCAACTTACATGCATGTTCTATTAACTTAGGTATGTTCGTTGTTTCTATCGAAATTTTGTTCTGTCGTGCAAAGTGCAGTAACCCGGATACAATCCGTTTACAACGGTCTGCCTGCGTAGCAATCATTTTTAAATCCTCTTTCAAGGATTCATCTGTGCCGTATTCATCTAAAAGAAGATGAGCATACATAAGTACAACACCCAACGGATTGTTTAACTCATGAGCGATTCCTGCCGCAAGTTGTCCAATACTTGCGAGTTTTTCTGTTTGCATGAGTGTTTCCTGCGTTTTTTCCAGTTTTTCATTGGATTCCGCTAAATTCTGGATAGTTTCCCTTAATCGTTGAATTGTAAACGGCAGACACATTTCTGTTTGTGCCAATCCGTGATATATTGCAATCGCATGTTCCAGGCAAGTATCGTAACCGCACGCTCCACAATTTAATTCATCTTCAGATTTAAATTTACCTAAAGAATGCATAATCTCCTCAATTTGTAAAGAGGTAGGTTCCGGTGTTCGTTGTTCATAAGAAATATACTGACGGAACATATTGATTTGTGCTAATAAAGCCATCTGTTGGCGCCATAATTGCCAATCAATATGTTTAAGTTTATCTCGGACATATTGGCTTACATAGGTTCGTCTGCGATACAGCGTCGCTTTTTGAGAATAACCGGGTCCCATAATACAGCCTTCACAGGCTAATATTTCCAGAAGATTGGGGCGGCATTGCCCTTCATCAAATTCCCGTATCGCTTCAACAAAATCAGACCTACCTTCAGCAACAATAACATTATCCGTTGTTAAATCTTCCGGAATTGAAGCGGATTGTATTAAACCCCGACTTATAGGAAACAGACTTCCCGGACCGGAAATAGGCGGGTCAAAGTTTTGTTCTTCATCTATCTGCTTCCATTCCGGAAAATGTGTATCT
The DNA here is from genome assembly GCA_000493945.1 of Candidatus Hydrogenedens terephthalaticus JGI OTU-1. Taxonomy (GTDB): domain Bacteria; phylum Hydrogenedentota; class Hydrogenedentia; order Hydrogenedentales; family Hydrogenedentaceae; genus Hydrogenedens; species Hydrogenedens terephthalaticus. Next base: position 33,151 of record AWNW01000028.1, on the reverse strand, counting down.
AAAATTTGTCTCATTTCCGAAAAAGTTAGCACTTCTGTTACTTCATCACTTAATGCTTCGGATTGGGCTTCACCTTTTTTAGCAATGCACGGACCAATAAACACTATGGACAAATCCTTTCCATACATGCGTCGGACTGCCCTTGCCGAAGCCACCATCGGCGAGACAACCGGAGCCATAAACGGAATTAACTGAGGAAAATATCGTTCAATATAAGCAACAACAGCAGGACAGGTCGTAGCAATATAAGAACGCGACGGATTTTCAGTTAACAATTGACGATAGGCTCGTGAAACGAGGTCTGCTCCTGCACCTACTTCTACTACATACGCAAAACCAAATCGCTTTAAGATAGCACATAGTTTTCGAGGAGGACATTCTGTAAATTCTGCCGGAAAACTCGGAGCTAATAACGCAACACAAGGTTTATTATCTCTTAATAAATTCAACACATTCTCAATCGGACTATATATCTCCTTTGCACGCTGGCTACAAACCTTTACGCAATTCCCACAACCAATACATCGTTCCCGTATGACCTCTGCCTGCCCATGAACTACACGAATAGCCTTAGCAGGACATTCCCGAACGCAGGTGTAGCAAATTCTACATCGTTCGGGAATGGTTCTAACCAGTTGTATATCATCACGGGGTTTCATTATTAAACTTGCAATCCTCCAGTAACTTCAAGACAAATACCCGTTATATATGAGGCTAACGGTGAAGCAAGGAAAACAATGGCGCCTGCTGCTTCATCGGGTGTTCCGGGTCTTCCTAAAGGTATAAGCATGGTTATCATTCCTTTCATGTGCGCAGGAATACCCAATTGCACTTTTTCCCCTTCTACTTCTATTTGTTCACCGCTTTCCTGGTCCTGGGTTAAACGCGTTTCAATAAAACCAAAAGCCACCGCATTACAACGAATACCAAACGGTCCCCATTCTTTCGCTACAGTCTTTGTTAAGCCTACAATACCACTTTTAGCGGTACTGTAATTGGCTTGTCCTGTATTCCCATGCAAACCGGACAGAGAAGAAACATTAACGATACTTCTCGGTTCTAGTGTTTTGCCCTCTGCTTTTTCTTGCTTGGCTACTTCACGCATATAAGGGGATGCGGCTCGTATAATTCGGAATGGAGCAACATTATGTATTTCTAACATCGCCATGTATTGTTTATCACTCATTTTGTGTATCATACCATCCCAGGTATAACCTGCATTGTTTACAATTACATTGACCTTTCCAAAAGTTTCTACGGTCTTTTTCATTAACATATCTGGATATTGTGGGTCGGTTACATCACCGGGAACGGATAACACTTTATACCCTGCATTTTTCAGTTCGCTTGCCGCATTATCTGCACAGTTTGCATCGTAATCGTTAATCACTACGCTGGCTCCGTATTGAGCGAACAATTTAGCGGTTGAAAAACCAATTCCTCTTCCCGCACCTGTAACAATCACTACCTGATCACTGAACCACTGTTCCATAAGAAACTCCTTTCAAAATTATAGTTTTGCAGTTAATATACATATATTTTATCATGAAACTTAGTTTAAGGTTTTTTTGTCAATATAATCAAAAAACGAGGTTTTGTTTTATGCATAGAAATTCTATTTTTTTGTTTTTAACTCTCTTGTTTTTATGTATCTGCACGGTTATATCCTCTGCGGACAATGATGAAAAACTTACACAGAATAACTCTCATAAAACAAAAAATGCTGCACATCGCGGAGGTAAATCCTTATTTCCCGAAAACACTCTTTACGCGTATCAGCAGACCGTTTCCCGATGGAGTAATGCTTTGTTAGAAGGTGATATCCAGATTACAGCCGATAATATCGCCATTCTTATGCATGATACTACCGTTGACCGCACAACGAATGGACAGGGTCCTGTTAAAGAAAAAACCTTAAAGGAAATTAAAGAGTTGGATGCGGGATATAAATTTTCTACTGACGGAGGGCAGACTTTCCCATTTCGGGGAAAAGGGATTACAGTTCCAACACTGGATGAAGTTTTAGAAGCATTTCCGATGCATATATTTTTATTCGAAATAAAACCTTTTACAGAAAATCTATCACCTATTGTTGAACCTATCATCAGGCGAAATATGCAAGACAAAGTTTATCTTGCATCCGTTCATCCACAAGTAATAGAAAAAATCAGAAAAGAATATCCTCAAATTAAGACCTGTTTTACAGTTTCTGATGCTATTGATTTCTTGTCTGCCTTGCGAAGTGAGAATTGGTCAAACTACACTCCACCTGCTCAAATGTTGGCTATTAACGAAAGAATGGAAGGTACTTTCAATATAACTACAGAGGAAATGAAGAAAATAAAAGAAAAAGGAATTCAAATCGTCGTATTTACAGTAAATAAGCCTGAGGACATTAAGAAATATATTTCTTCTGAAGTGGATTGGATATTATCCGATTACCCTGACAGAATTGCGCAATTAGAATCCGAATACATTAAAAATTAGAACTTCTATATAATAAGAACTCTGTGTTAAAATCGGTCTGATAAAATTTATTGATTTAACAAAAAGTTGTGAATGGGTATGATAGAAAACATCGTTAAGGTAAAAATTTATAGAGAGCCCGATACAGAGGATATTCCTTTACCCGAATACCAAACAGAAGAATCCGCAGGAATGGACCTTCATGCGGCAGTGAAAAAAGAAATTATTCTTATGCCGGGAGAACGGAAACTTATTCCCACAGGCATTAGAATAGCTCTTCCACAGGGATATGAGGCACAAATCCGTCCAAGAAGTGGTCTGGCAATCAAATATGGTATCGGCATGCCCAATTCACCCGGCACCATTGATTCTGATTATCGGGGTGAAATCTGTGTCATTCTGATAAACTGGGGACAGGAACCGTTTCATATCAAGCGCGGAGACCGTATAGCACAAATGATTGTTGCACCTGTATCCCGTGTACAATGGGAACCTGTTCCTATGCTTCCCTCATCGAATCGCGGTCCCGGTGGTTTTGGACATACAGGAACTTCACATAAAAGCAATCTGGAATAATATCTTTATAGAAAGGAAGATTAAATGCCACTTTATCAATCCAACTACAAATGTCATTTGTTTATATTTATTTCCATCATTTGTGTGTTTTCTTATTCATTAAATAGTTTCTGTCAGGAGAGTATCACATATTTAGATGACCTGGACCTGAAAATTGTTAGACAAGGCTGGGGAGAACACCCTAAGAAAAACCTGTCCTGCGTAGGAAATCCAATAAAATTGAAGGGTACAACATATAATCGTGGTGTTGGCACACATGCAAATGCTGTTTTCTATATTCAACTGAATGGTTCTGCATCTAAATTTGAAGCCATCATAGGAATTGACGATGAAACAGAAGGAAAAGGGTCTACTATTGTTCGATTTTTTGGTGATAACAAATTGCTATATGCCACACGCATTTTAAAAGGAGGAGAAGAACCCGAAAAGGTTTCTATTGATTTACAGGGAATATCTAACTTCACCATTTCTATTAGTGATGCTCATGATGATACTTCTTACGACCATGTTGACATAGCAGAAGCCTTCTTTATAATGACTGATGGAAAACCAGAACTGGCAATTAGACCTAAAGAAGACCCTTATGTTCTTACTCCGCCCCCACCTCGTTCTCCAAAAATAAATAGTCCGCGTATTACCGCTGTTCGACCGGGCTCTCCCTTTATATTCCGCATCCCTTGCACAGGTGAAAGACCTATACAATTTCAATTGGAAGGCTTGCCGGAAGGACTAACTGTTAACAGTGAAGGCATCATATCCGGCACAATCAAAAGTCGAGAAAAAAACACTTACACAGTCCATATAACCGCAAGTAACCAACATGGCAAAGATGAAAATATCTTAAAAATTGTGGTTGGAGATATACTGGCACTCACCCCTCCCATGGGATGGAATCATTGGTATACGCATTACGACAGAATTACCGCAGATATTATGAAACTATCTGCAGACCTGATGGTCTCCTCCGGTATGGCTGATGTAGGATACCAGTATGTAAGCATTGACGATTGCTGGGCAAATTCGGAGAATCATCATGACCCAATGCGTGTCGGTCCAGCAAGAGATGATAACGGAAATATTTTGCCGAATAAATATTTTCCGAATATGAAAGAATTAACAGAGTATATTCATTCCAAAGGGCTTCGTGCAGGTATATATACATCACCGGGACCTAAAACCTGTGCCGGTTTTACGGGAACCTATAAACACGAGGAACAAGATGCTAAACAATTTGCAGAATGGGGCTTTGATTTTCTGAAATACGACTGGTGCTCTTATTCAAATATCCTATCCCCTAAAAAAATTGAGAATTTAAAAAAGCCCTATCAAGAAATGGGAACTATTTTAAAGAAATTAGACCGTGACATAGTTTTTAATTTATGTCAATACGGAATGGGACAGGTCTGGAAATGGGGCAAAGAAGTAGGCGGAAATTGCTGGCGGACTGCTGGCGATCTCGGTTTTGAACTGCTTCAATATCATGAGGTTGCACGCAGAAATGCTCGTTATTGGGAATACGCCGGTCCCGGTGCCTGGAACGACCCCGATTATATTCTCATTGGTTATAGTGGAGATGCCAGTGTAATGGGAGAACCTAAACCGTGTCCTCTAACTCCCAGTGAGCAATATTCCTACATGTCTCTATGGTGTCTTATGGCTTCTCCTCTTTTTTATAGTGGAGATATGACGCGATTGGACGAATTTACGAAAAATGTACTCTGCAATCCTGAAGTTATTGAAATCAATCAGGACCCAAAAGGTATTCAGGGATGTCCTGTCGTCATTAATAAAGAAAAAAATTATGAAATATGGTTAAAACCGCTGCATGATAATTCAATTGCTATAGGTTTATTTAATTTAGATGAAATTGAGCAAAACATAACTGTGCATTGGCAAGATTTAGGACTGGCAGAGAACCAAAAAGTCCGAGACTTATGGAGGCAAAAGGATTTAGGAATTTACAAAAAAGATTTCTCCACATCCATCCCTCGACATGGTGTCGCTTTACTAAAACTCACTGCCCAATAAAAATTTTCACATCAAATAATCCTATTTGAAAATTAAAGAGACTAATTAATGTTAGTATTTCGGTTTTTAAAGTCATCTATCGTCCCAAGTAAAAATGCGAACAATGCAGATCTATTGGAAGAGACTACTTTTTTCTATGGAGTAATTTGTAAACAACATTATTCTGACAATGCTTGTATAATTTTTTCCTCAAAGGTATGTATCATAATTTTGTTGCCTTCCGGATTTAAGTGGCAATGGTCGTTAAACAGAGTTTCACCAGGAATGTGGTGAGGTTCTGCCTGTTCTACCGCAGATAAAACATCTGCTAATGGAATATTATTTATTTCTGCAAGTTCTCTTACAATATTATTTTCCAGGTCGGAAGACTGATGTCGTGGTGAAGTTTCGCGAATAATCTTTCTGCCCAATTCATACGCTTCTTTATACTTTTCCTCCCTGATTAATTGGAATACCTGTTCATATTCTTCGGCACTTTTTCCTATTAAATTAGGCTTTATATAATTTGAAGGAACGGTTGCAATAACAATTTTTATATTTTTTTCTTTGCATAACTGTATAATTTCATTTAAATTATTTTTGTATTTCTCCATTCGTTCTGCAATTTCTTCCGGTGTAAACACATGATTCCAGCCTTTGCCTGCATCGGGCAAAGATTGAGCCAACATCCTCCGATTATGCTCTTTTTCCAACTGGGATATTTGATATGTTGCGATTCGGTCACGAATAAAACGCATTACAGCGGAAGAGTACAGAATTTTTTGTAATCTTGTTGACTGTATTCGTGCCAAATGCAATTGTTCAATTTCTTCAAATTCGTTATGAGCGGAATATATCATCACAAGGTCTGGCTCATAATTCACAATTTCACGAGCAATCAACACGAGCCGATGCGTTCCATAGGAAAGTCCACCACAGTTGATAATTTCAACATTTCTGTATTTGGGTTTAAGTTTTTCTCTCAATCGTTCGGATAAGTTTGGTAACTCGTAATTGACATAATTAACAGATGAACCACCAAGAAAGAATATCCGTAAAGTCCCTGATGGCTTATTTTTTAAAAATCGCTGATTCTGGAAAGCAACAGTCTTATTAGGGTGTGTTATCAAATATCGGCTATCGTAAGGGTCGGAAATAAATAATCGGGAATCTTCAGTAAAACCCAAACCTATATCTGTCACCATGGGGGGAAGCCATATTTCTACAACTCGTGCTATCAGTTCCAAACTAACAAGTAAAATAACAAGAGGTAAGAAAGTAAACAGAACCATCTTTTTCTTGCTTATATTTTTTTGCCTTGCTATTTCATTCATTTTTCAGTTAACCATTTTTGCAATTCAGGTGCAAGTGTTTCTGCTAATAACTTGTGTCCTTCAGCAGTCAAATGACCATCGAGTGTAAAAAACAAATTAGGGTCTTGTTTTCGCTGGCGAAATGCGTCGGAAACGGTAAAGCAAGGAACATTTGCTTTTTTGCAGGCAATCTGAATAACTTTATCCGGGGCATCGGAGGTCAGCATTTCTGGAACGACATCAAACCCAACACGCTGAATATTTTTCCAGGCAACCTCATTAACATACGGTCCATCCGGGATACTGACCACAGTAATTTGAGCGTTGGATTGACTCGCTACCGACTTTATGATTTGTAGCGACTTTGCCATATTTTCAATACATTGCTGAATCCAGGGGTCTTCGGGGTTTAGTGTCAGCGTGTAAATATGTTTGTTCTTCAATGCAAGGTCAATCATATATGGATTTAAAAGCCCATCAAAAAATGCTTGCTTTACTTCTGCATCAAAATTATCAAATTTTTGTTTCTCCACCGGAGACATTTTTTCGTAAAATTCCTTTGCGGTATTGGCTGACCACTTTGCGTTATCTTCTGCGGTCGTTTTTTCCGGAGGTCGCTCCTGGGTCCGCGTTTCAAGGGAACGCGTCAATCGCATCATTTCTACAGTGCGGACAAAATTTGGATACAATAATTTTGTCCATCGGAGCAGTCCCGAACTCATTTGCTCCAAACCTTCTGAGCCTGAAGACGCAATATCATTTCCCTGTAAAATTCCTACCAATACCAAATCGGGTTCAAGTAAAGGGACAACAGTGCGAGAAATTTCCGCATAAAAGGGAGGACCTGTTCCGGGTTTACCTAAGTTAACAGTTTCTATCTGTCTATTAGCCAATGAAAGTTTTTGTTCCAATCTACGGAGCCATGTTTCCTCTATATTTACGCCCCAACCATAAGTATAGGAATCGCCAACTGCTATAATTCGATAGATACCAGAACTCTTTGGTCTTTGTATTTCTCGGTCTCGAATTCCTAATGAATTGGTTTCTACCACATACTTAAAATCAACAGAAGCAAACTCCTGTCGTGATAATGGTGGAAAGATTAAATCGTGTGTGCCTTCGGGAAAGGGTTTGGGTAAAATATTTCCCAACACTCGGTCTACTATCATGGTCAAGACAAAAACTACAAATATCGAAACCAATATCAAAATTATATTCTTAAAAAACGATTTCATTCCCATACTCCATCGTTTTGTTTGAGGAAACCAACTATGTATTTATCAGATATTCAATATTTATCATGATATGTTATTATAAATAATTTGAGGTATGAAAAGATTTGACATATAAACTGAAAACTAAAACTTAAATATGAATTCGAAAATATTTCTTTATTTGTTTTTAATTTTACTTGCTGGTTATTTATATCGTTCTATTGGTTTAAGTAATGAATCAATATGGTGGGATGAATTTAGTAGTGTTGTCCACCTGAAACCTCTGGCAGAATATGAATCTTCGCCGAACTTTACGCGTTGGGCTCAAGGTGTTCATTATGAGCCTTCAGTAAATATTCTGCACTTCCTGATTAAAAATCGTTCTATGGACCCTGCAACCATGCCGTTGTATTATTCTATTGAATATATATGGCATACATATATTGATGAATCCTATTATTCCCTTCGTCTGCTTTCTGTTTTTATCGGATTAACTGTTATATACAGCACCTACATCTTGGGGAATATAAGTTTCAATGCTTCGGCAGGACTTATAGCCTGTCTTCTCGTGGCTTTATCTCCTATACATCGGCAATTTTCACAAGAAATACGAATGTATAGTTTGTTTACACTTCTATCTATTCTATCTATGCTACTTTTTATATATTGGTATCATGATCAGCAGAAAAGAAAAACATTTATTTACTATCTTGTCATTACATTTCTCCTTCTCTGGACACATCCCTTTGCTATACTGGTTATTATGGTTCAAGGGGTGTATCTGCTGTTAGACCGATTACTTATTCGTGCATGGGAAAACCACAACGAGAAACCCAACGAACTGTCTTATAAAGATTATTTTAAGAAAGAAGTCTTTTTTCTTATTAAATGGGCTATCCCCCTGTTCTTCATTTCATTACCTTCTACTTTATACATTCTGACTATTAATTTTTGGTCACCGGATATGACTTCTTCATGGATGAAAATACCTACTCTTCGTGAATTTACCGGGGACCTTGTTGCTGATGATTGCATTGGCTGGACTTACCAACTCCGTGCGGAACCCGATTTCTGGATGAATTTCTTCAGTAAAGAGACTGCCCATACCATTGTATCCCAGCAATATTTCATAGGGGGGGTAATGGCGGTTTTATATCTTATTTGCTTTGTCTGGGCTATCTGGACTTATTTCTCTAAGAGTAAAAATATTAATGTTTCACAGTCAAACAATAACGGGAAAACAAACCCTTCTCTTATCCTGCTCTATTGTATCTGGTGGCTATTTCCTCCCCTATTTTTGTATTTTGTTTCGCACTTATGGCGTCCCTGTATTATGCCAAGATACACCATGCATAGTTCAATTGCTCTTTATCTGATTATTGGTTATACCATTAGCAATATGGAACACAAAAAATGGTTGAAACGACTTCTTTTTATTACATTCCTACTTTTGTATTTGTATCAGGGAAGTTTAATCCTCGGAAAACCGCAACATACCGATTGGAAAAGTGCAGGCGTGTTTATTAAGCACAATGCAAAAACAGAAGATATTATCCTTGTAAATAACGAGTTATGGAAGCGGGTTTTCCTTTACAATTTAGGTCCTGTGCCCAATATCGTTTGCTATGGTTCGCAGTTTGAGAATACCGCAGAAATTGCTGAATTTTTAATTACAAAACTACTGCCAGAACGAAGACCAAATGCAAAATTATGGATTGTAGTTCAGGGGGATTATTTTGAATCTGCACCCCTTAATCATTTTGAAAAATATTTGAAGGAAAAAGGTATTATCTATCAAGCACAGGAATTTCCCGGCATCCAACGAGTTGTTGTATATCACCAGATTTATTCTTTACAGGACTCTGTGAAAACATTTAATAAAAAATCAGTAGCCTTATTAGAAGATTTATGTGCTATGGCTCTGGAGTTCTGGCGGGTAAAGGATTTTTGGTCTGCTGTTGATACCTGTAAACATGTAATTCAACTTGATCCCGGTTTTGCTCAAGCCTACTCTTATTTAGGGATGTCCTACAAAGAGTTGCAGGAATGGGACCTCGCCGTTGACGCATTCACAAAGGCTGTTGAGTTAAAGCCAGAACATTACCCATGGAACTGGATTAATATTGCGGATATTCACATTAATCGAGGGCAATATGAATTGGCTATCTCTGCATTGGAAAAGGCGTTTCAACTATTACCTAATGACTCATTTGCTCATACCTGTATGGGCAGAGCTTATTTAGGGCTGGGAAATCGTGAAAAAGCGACCGAATACTTCCAGAAAGCCATAGAACTTGACCCAACAGACCTGCGTCCTGCCACAGAATTAGAACGACTGAAAAATAACCATCAGCAAACATCTTCACCACCTAAATGAAATATCGCTTCATAAAAAGTATTGGCAAAATATTTATCTTCTTTCTATGGCTTATTTTGATATTTATACTCGCCGAATGTGCAATTCGAGTATATGAATATTTTGTGGCGAAAAGAAATCCTCTCATTTCTTCTTTAAATAATCAGCCTCCATGGAGCCAAAGTAAGGTCGTTTCAGGAGATATATTACAATCAATAGAAAAACTACCTCCCCCGGATATGTCTCAATGGTATTCCAATCGTGTAGAATTTTTCCTGCAATTAGATGAACATGACCGACAATTATTTTCCTCCTTATACCAAATTTCTATACTCATAAAGGATATACATAAAGGAGAGAAGAAAGTATATCTCCCTGAACCTGATGCGAATAATTACTTTGATGACGAACTACTGACGGAATTAGAAAAAGAAATCCCTGTAAACAACCAAAGTGTTTTTTCAAAATATTATGCTTCTTTTACCGTAGAAAACAGAAATATTTCAGACCTTTTTCTTTACTATTCCGCGGATACGGAAAATCATGGGGTATTCGTATGCGGGCACAAAGTAGAAAATAACCATCATCTACAAAATACAAAGGATGAGAACAATATCTGGGAAATACCTTATTTTGAATATAGAAAACATGCACAATTGCCTTCTTATGAATTTCACACAAATAATTTCGGTTTCCGCGATGAAGATGTTGTAGTTCCTAAACCGCCAGATGTGTTCCGAATTGTATGTATAGGTGGTTCAACCACAGAAGAGGGTCCGACAGAGCAAGAAACCTATCCGAATATGATAGAAAAATTTTTATCAGAACAGTTCCATGAACAGTATAAAATTGAGGTGATTAACGGTGGGATACCGGGTATTTCTGCTAACAAACTATGGCTACGATTGCCCGATTATCTATTAATGGAACCGAACCTGCTTGTTTATTGTGAAGGGACAAATGATATAACGCACATCCTATTACCTTACTGGTTAAATCATTTGAAAGGAATTAAAAAAATCCTTATACAATCGAATTTATGCCGAAATATTTGTCCTCTACTCTTTCTACCCAATGATACACAAATACAGCATGATATTAACAAAGATATATTAAGTCAAGTAGAAAAAATAGAGAAGTATCTTCGGCAAAAAGGTGTATTTTTTGCAATAATGAGTATGCCCGCACCTAATTATTCCTCGATGACACGACAAGAAAAAGATTACTTCCAGTTTGTTACAAAAAAATGGTGGGGAGGTGATTTTATAAATTACCGTATGTATAGCCGTGTCCTTAACATATATAATAAACTATTAAACGAAAAGTTTAACAATGGAAATATTTTGTATATCCCCATGTATGAAATGTTTCAGAATGAACCTCCATCCTATTTTAATGATTTATGTCATCAAAAATTGGAAGGAATACAAAAAAAATCGGAATTAGCAACACCATATTTGGTGAAATATATTAAAGCACATTTGGGGAAAAATTAATGGAGTTAAAATCTAAAAAAAAGAGAAAAATTGTTTATATTTTAGGTTATGGTTTTTTTATTTTATTTTGGATTATTGTTATCTGCTTATCGTTAGAGTTATTTGAACGATTAAGATGGAAACATATCGAAAAAACCAACAAATTTGTTCGTATTCGCAAAGGTGAATTGTTAATCAAAGAATGGGATGGTGGAACTGAGGAAAGTGTGCATTATGGTGAGGGGAAATATAAATTTGTCCCTCAACAATTGTTAGTCGGCGAGCCATGGTGTTACCCTGAGACGGACCCTCTGGAAATGTGGAGTTATCGCTATCTGATATATTTCACAGAAATTGAACCTTTTCAGAGTAGTTTTAGTGACATTTACAATATACATCAATTTCGTATGGAAATAAATCAAAGTAATTCTGAATTAATATTTTCTCCAATTAATAAGCCTCTGGAAACTATTCCCCACATTTCGGAATGCAAAACAATTATTGAGCAAATTCCCAAAAGCAAGATTGAAGCAGGGCTCGCTTTTTTATGGAACGAAAATATAAATGGAGAATCGCTCCAATTCTTTTTCTGCCCCATACATGATACATCAAAAGATTACTCTTATCATGTGTTTCTTCACCCCCAAAAAGGTAAAAATGAGGGGATAAATCCCATATTAAAGAAATTAGCAATAAATGATTTATGGGATATGAATTACTTCTCATACATACCTCATATCAATTCAACAGAGATGCCGTTCCGCATTAATAATTTTGGTTTTCGGGATAGAGATTTTAAGGTCCCAAAAGATAAGGGGGTCTTTCGAATTCTTTGTATTGGAGCTTCGACTACGGAGGAAGGAATCTCAAATCAGGAAACTTATCCTAAATTTCTGGAACAGGAATTGAAAAAACACTTTGGCGACAACCGTATAGAAGTTTTCAATTGTGGTGTATCAGGGATGGTAGTAAAAAAGCACTGTGCCAAATTACCGGATTACTTATATCTTCAGCCGAATTTAATTATTTTGTATGAAGGGATTAACAATGTAGTGTATGAGGTGTTTCAGGAAGCATTTGACAATACACTACTAACAACACGAATTGCTTTCCTTCTCTCACACTTTGTACGCAAACAGATGAGGATACTCATTCCTTATCCCGAGGATGAAATAAAGTCGTATATAGACCGATTTATTATTAATTATATTGACTACCTTTGCAAAGTTTTCTTTTCGAGAAATATTGATGTATGTATTTCAAGTATAGGCGTTCCTTATCGTAATAAACTAAATAGCGAAGACCGTGATTATTATGATTTCTATTATGAGAAGGAATGGGGATTCCCTCATTCTACTTTCCAGCAATACTGTGATGTGATGAAACTATACAATGAGATATTGAAAGAATACTGTAAAAAGAATTCTGTCCTTTATGTTCCTGTAGAAGAAAATATTCCCGCCAGTACGAAATATTTTGGTGATATCTGCCACATGCGTCAGGAAGGAATAAAACTTAAAGCCCAGATTATGGCAGAAACACTTATTCCGTATTTAGAAAAAAGACTTGGGTTAACGAATAGTTCTACTGCTTCATCTGAGTAGCCTGCTCTAATAATTCCCGAAACTCTTTACGATCTGGCTGGGCAAGGATACATCGCTTTATATATTTAATGGCTTTTTGGGGTTGATTTTCAGAAAGGAATATCATAGCCAGTTGTTGGTTTACATTAAGTAAATCCGTTTTTATTTGAGCCAGAGGGATTAAATACTTTTTTGCTTCTTCATATTTATTCATACGGGCATAAAGCAATCCTAATCCTGCTTGAGCGGCAGTGTCTTTCGGTTGAAGTTCTAATGCAAGTTTATAGTGTTTTTCAGCAAGTTCATATTCACCTGAACGGACTAATAGATCTGCATAATTTCTATGAGTTAGATAATTTTGTGTATCTATTGCCAGTGCCTTTTCATAAAGTATTTTTGCATCCATATCTGAGTGTAAAATTACTTTCAGGTCTGCAAGTCGTGTAAGAGTAATAGCATCATCTGGAAAATATTTAATCGCTACTTCTAACAGTCCGACACTTTCAAATACTTTATTCAAATCCGCCAGTAATAATCCTAACTTGTTAATCACAGTGGGACTATCCTTAATTTCTAATGCTTTTCGATAGTATTTTTCTGCCTGTTTCAATTCACCAATTTTCACAAAGACATCTGCAAGTCCTTCATAAACTTCCGGATCATCAGGAAGTAAATCGGTACAAGTTGTAAACAGTTCTTTTGCTTCCTTATACCGCTCGCGGTCTGATTGTAAAAACGCTAATGTTTTTGTAATCGTTGCATCATTCGGATTAAGAGCCTTCGCTTGCTCCAGGTATTGTTCGGCAAGATCATAATTTTTTAATTTGCGGTGCAAAGCACCTAATTGATGTAGAATTGGCGATTGATTTGGCATAATCATTTTAGCTTTTTCTGCAAAACTTAATGCTATTTCGGGTTCACTCATACTGTCCCAAACAAGGGAAAAGTGGTAATATGACCAGTTGGTAGGTATTTGATGCAAGAACATTGAATTTAACAAAAAATAGGCTTCTTCTATATTTCCTTGTTGAAAAAGAAGAAAGGAGAGGGCATCTTTAACATCTACAAAATCATTATTCAATCCGAAAGAAATACGGTAGAAATTTTCTGCTTCATACAAGCAATCAAGTCGTTCATAACTTCTGCCAATATTGAATGCATATATATAATCATCAAAAAATGGTTGTGGATTTATAAAGAAAGATTTTAGAAAACATTCATGTGACATTTCCCAATTTTCTTTTAATGTATAAACAATACCCAAATGATATAAAGATTTAAAGGGTTCCACAGGTTTAAGTTTTTCAAACAGTTCCTGTGCCTTTTCTAAATCCATTTCAGATAGAGCGATGGTAGCACGGGAAAACAAAGCCCCGGGATGGTCGGATTTCTTTTCCAGCACCTTATCGTATGATTTTTTTGCATCTTCCCTATTCCCTAATGCTTCATTTACAATCCCTAAATTATAATGTGCCTCTATATGCTCCGGATAATAGTTTATAAACTCTACTAACTGTGCCTTTGCTTTTTCCCATTCCCGATTTTCTACCCATGATAGGATTAAATTAAACCACGCCCCAACTTGATGGGGATTAATTTCCAATGCCTTTTTAAAATATATATAAGCAGTGTCTTTATCTCCACGCATTAAAGAGATATTTCCTAACCCTGCCCATGCGTCTGCATTATTTCTGTCTTTTTCAATAACGGTCCTGAAATAAGTTTCTGCTTTCTCCCATTCCCCCAGCAACTCCCATGCATGACCTAAATTAAAAACCTGCATGGAATTAAATGGTTTCTCCTTTAATCCTTCAATAGTCTGAATACATTTCTCCCTCATTCCCATCCCTGCATAACAAACAGCAAGAATAGATTCATCATCCCATTGCTCTGGTTTTATCTCCTTCGCTTTTAAGAGATATTTCAGTGCTTCCTTGTAATCCTGCATTTGAACATAGCATAAACCTATACTTTTCAATAATTCATGTTCCGATGAATATCTTCCTGTAATAGCCATAAATTGCTTCAAGGCATCTGCAGGTTTTCGTTCCGCTAATAGAATCTGTCCCAAATTAAACCGAGCATCTACATAATTAGGAGCAATGCTAATTGCTTTTTCAAGATATTTTTTTGCAGACTCTCGTTCCCCTCTTTGAAACATTATCACAGCACTGTGATTTAATGTTTGCACATGTAACGGGTTTATAGTTAACGCATGTGTGTATTTCTCTAACGCAGTAACCGTATCTCCGATATTTTCAGTTGCCCAACCCAATGCAAACCACATATCTGCCTTGTTCGGATTTCTTTTTACTGCCTCCTTAAAATACTTCTCCGCATTTGTCCAATCTCCTCTTTTTGCAAAAACTAAACCTAAATTATACGGAGCAGATGGATGGTCAGGACATATTTTAAGACATGCGTAAAGATGTTCTTCTGCTTTCGTCAGTTCATTCCGTTCATAATAAAGCACCCCTGCATGATAATGAGCATCTGCATCTGAATGTTTCTCCAACCACCCTTCAAAAAATCTTATTCCATCCTCTATCTTGCCAATCCTCTGATAACATTTTCGTCTCTCATCCAACCAACGAGAACGATTGGGCTGATAATTAAAAAACGGAATATGGGCTAACGAGAATAGGATAATGAAACCTAAAATAATCAAAGTAGACAAATCCCATTTCTTTTTCTGTATTGTTTCCGATAACGAAGAAAAAACAACACCCCCTAAGATGAAAAAATATGGTATAAGGGACACACGGTAGCGACTTCCCGCTATCAAAAGTGAAAAAACACTGATATTTATTGCAACAAAGAACAGTAAAACGAATAAGAACTTCCATGAGGTAATAGGTATCTTTATCTTTTGGGTTCGCTTTGATAAGAACAAAATAACAAGCAAAACAAGACTTAAAGTGAATAAACTCATCGGGAGAGGGAAACGAGGCAGATATTTAAGAATTGTAGAAACTTCACGCTCGTAATAAATTACTTTATTCTCGTCCAATTCCTGAGGAGAAAATGTCCATAGAAACCGCTTTAAGCATTTTTTAAAATTGAGCCAGGGGTATTCCTTTATATTGTGTATAGCACCTGAAATAAGGTAATCCTTCCATTCCTTATAAGTTACCCTTCGACCTAATCCCAATTCTTTTCCCAAACCCTGGGTCATTCCATCCAAATCAAATATTTCTACTGTATCCTCCGGTGTTTTATTTAGCCATCGAAGCATTTCAGGAGTATATGAACCATACTCTGGGGTATACGGATGAAAAGCTATAGAAATGCTACATTCACTGTTATGTGAGCCAGAAGTAAATGAACCACAGCGATAATAGTTATATGAAGATAACGGAATTATAGGCAGTAGGGCAGAAATACTAAATACTAATCCTGCATAAATACAAACTTTTAGTTGTCTTGAATTATAAAAAAGAAATATAACGAATATCGTTAAAGGTAAAATGAGAACAAACACTTCACCACGGAACCATGCCCCCATTCCAAATACAAAACCCGCAAAAGGAAGCAGTCCCAATTTGTTTTTTTTATGTGCCTGTAAAAGTAGATTGAAACATAATAAATTTACGGCTATATAGATTGTAAGCTGATTAAGTTCCATATCATAGTGGACAAATGCCCAATAGGTAGCAACTCCTAATGCAGAAAAAAGTCCGGCTCTATAATCAAACAGGTTTTTGCCTAACAAATATACAAGGAATATATTAAAAAGTCCGATAGAAATTTGAACCCACCGCACGGCAAGATAACTACCTCCCGTTAGCCAATAAATTAACGCAAGAAACAAAGGATACCCCGGTGGATTGGGAAGGGGGTGTCCTTCCATAAATGGGTTTCCCTCATTTCTCGGAGGTGTGTAATCACCGGACAGAATAGCCCTTGCCCAGTAATCTTTAAATTCTGCATCGTGGAGTGGTGCTGAAAAATCCGGGTTCTGAATTGCATCTGATAAGTAAGCGACCCTTATCCCTAACCCTATTAAAAGAATTAATAATATCCCGATAATTTGCTTATTAATATGAAAAATCCTTTTATTCATGATAGGTCGGACTTATAAGACGAACCAGATAGGGCTGATATGGAAAAAACATCTTAGACATTTAATTCCCTCAATTTTGGAGCATGTTCCTGCACCTTACGGATGATTTTTACAATATCTTCCATATCTTTTTCTTTACCCAGTAAAATGTGATGGGGTATCCATGTCCCACTCTTATAACATAAATCCTCTGCTATTGGACAATATGTTTTTGAATAATCATAAAAACCCGCATTCTGGAATGCAGGTTGTTTGTAAATTGGATACGGGTAACCAGATGTTAAAGGTAATCCTTCCGCCTGTACTGCTTTTACAAACTGCTCCCGAGAGCACCCCAATTCTTCCTCCTTGACGCGGATACAAATAAGGTGATATGCCCTTCGTGTAATCCGATTGCTTAAAGGTTGAGGATAAATACCCGGTATTCCCATTAATGCTTGGGTAAGATATGTCCCATTTGCTTCTCGAACCTGAAACTGCTTTTCAGCACGCGACAACTGGGCTAATAGAATATTCGCTGTAAACTCATTCATTCGGACATTAGTTCCAATTCGTTCATGATAATACCAGGGACCTGTTTTTGACCTCCCGCAATTGCTTATAGAACGGCAGGTATCTGCAAAATTTTCATCATCGGTAACAATAGCACCGCCTTCGCCCGCAGTAATATTTTTTGACATCTGGAAACTGAACACACCTCCAAGCCCTAATGTCCCTGCTCTCTTGCCTTCCCACGCTCCACCCCATGCATGACAGGCATCTTCAATCACAACAAGATTGTGTTTTTGTGCTACTGCATTAATTTTATCCATATCACAGATTCTTCCACCAAAGTGAACCGGAATTATGGCTCTGGTTCGAGGTGTAATTGCCGATTCTATTAGGTCCGGGTCGATACACCATGTGTCATCTACATCCACAAAAATAGGAACTCCTCCCATACGCACAACAGCCGAAGCCGTTGCAATAAATGTATACGGAGGAACGATAACCTCCTCACCGGGTTTCAATCCTATTGCCTGTAATGTTATTTCCAATGCCGTTGTTCCGCTATTACAAGAGACGCAATATTTTGCTTTTTGAAACTGTGAATAGGCTTCCTCGAATTGTTTTACTTTTTCACCATAAAACCATTTTCCACTTTCAAGGACTTCCAAAATAGCATTTCGTTCGTGTTCATCAAAGACAGGCCAGGTAGGCCATTTCTTTTCGGCAGGTCTTACAGGTTCTCCACCTAATATAGCAAGTTCACTTATATTCCCCATAATACTCGTCTCCTGTTGTTAGTAATTTTATCTTTAATTCATAGTTAGATTAAGAAAATCACCATTTCAAAAGCAAACAGAACTATACCTATATACAAAGAAAGTAAATTTATTTTTTTCTCAATTTGTTTGTATAATGAGATAAAATCGTTAACAAATTCGTATAATATTAAGTAGTCAATATTAAAAAGGAAAAGTAATATGAAGAAGATTTTGTCCCTTCTTTTCGTAGTAGGAACTTTGTTAAGTATCAACTGCGTTCTGCAAACAAAACATACAATTGAAGCACATATTACACTTGACATTCGTCATGTCCAGGAACAGGCAGGCAGTCTATTAGACTATGTAGAGAAGAAAACAGATGAGTTGCCTGTTAAAGAAGAGAACAGTAAGAACAAAACCAGTTGGTTAGGTTCGGGTTTCCATATATTTACACCTGCTTACGCAGAAACATTGGCTACCGTTTCTCCATTAGCAAAAGAAATTGCAGACCGTATGCGGGAACGCTTTGAACAAATAGAACAATTAAAAAATCAAGGATGTCTTGCTGAAAACAATAGAGGGTATCTGGAATTAAAAGAATGTGATGCGTTGAAAGAAGCAGAAAAGAAAAACGAAATTCAACGACTACTATCTGATGAGAATAAAGACAGAAAATCTTTATATAAGGAAATTGCCAATTTAAACAAAAATATTCCGGATATGTCTATTTCTAAAGTAGAATCCATCTATGCATTAGAACGCATTCAAAGAGCAAAGCCTGGACAAACAGTTCAATTACCTGACGGGAATGATGACTTCCAAAAAATTAAAAATAGTGCTTTAGGTCAAAAATTGGGAGATAAATGTGTACCGGGAGCATGGATAACAATCCCCTAAAAAAACAAAACACCCCACACTTCTATTCTTACCCTTCTTCAAAGATGTAGTTATTTATACTTGTTCGTCAAAGAATAAGCCTTGCACTTTCTGCCAGCGTGATAGAAATTTCAACCATTCTTCCGGTGGTATTTGACGGATGACCTGATTTTGGGAATCTAAAATCTGAATTACAATCCGCTTATTTTCTTCATCTACCTTCAAACGCGTACTTGTAATGGGAAGTTCTAACTTTTTAAGAATTTCTTCTCGTTGTGTTCCAATTTGCCCAACGGTTTCCTTTTGTAATTCGGCTCTTTGTTCCGCCTCGCCGTCGGGAACAGTCCTTTCAAAAACAACTTCTTGGTTTTCTGTTCCCGAACCTTTCGAAGAAGGGATGCGAGGCGGAGCCGGTAACAGGGTTTCCCCGCGTACAGCCATAGGAAGAGCCGCAGTATTTTGAAAATCAATACGCGACATACCCATAGTGCTCCGCCTCCTCTACTTTATCTCAATAATGCTAATGCTGTCTGGGGAACGATATTGGCTTGTGCAAGCACGGAGGTTCCCGCATTCACCAGAATCTGATTGCGAGTAAACCGTATGGTTTCCTGAGCAATATCTGCATCGCGAATAGCACTCTGAGAAGATGCTGCATTTTCTTCTTGAATGGCAAGAGTATTAATAGTAAACTCTAACCGATTCTGATAAGCACCTAATTTGCTTCGGAGTGTATTTACACTCTTTAATGCATCATCTACCTTTGTAATAGCCGCGGCAGCCGAATCGGCAAAAGCTAGAGTAATCCCGCTTACACCTAATACGCTGGCATTTGCCGCATCAATGGCAACCGTCAGAGTTTGTCCTTGATTGGGTCCTGCTTGAAGGACTACACTATTGGTAACACTTAATAGCCGCAAATTATTGAACTCCGTATCATTCGCAATCTTATCAATTTGCGAAATCAACTCCTGTGCTTCTGTGTTCAATGCACTGCGGTTTGCACTACTTAGTGTTCCATTAGCTGCTTGAACTGCAAGTTCACGAATTCTTTGTAATATATTCGTGGTTTCGCTCAATGCACCTTCTGCTGTCTGAACCAGACTGATACCATCTTGTGCATTTCGTTGAGCCACATTTGTCCCGCGAACTTGAGCCTGAAAACTTTCCGCGATGGCAAGTCCTGCGGCATCATCCGCAGCACGATTAATACGCAGTCCGCTACTTAACCTTTCCAGACTTTTATTAAGGTCAAGAGTGGACTTTCGCAGAACTCGTGCTGTGTTCAGCGCCGGGATGTTTGTGTTTATTCGAAGTCCCATAGTTCTTACCTCCTTGAGTGTTTAACTCTTATCCAGAATTCCTTTTCTTTTTATTATCAGATATTCCTTTGGGGCTTTAACGCCATTCCCTCAAAAGGTTCATACTGATAATATATGTTCAAGATGGAGGCAGGGGATTAACCCTGCCTCCGGGAGTAACTTTACCTCAACAACTGTAATGCTGTTTGGGGAACAACATTCGCTTGTGCTAATACGGATGTTCCTGCATTCAGCAAAATTTGATTTCGGGTAAAGCGTATCGTCACCTGGGCAATATCTGCATCGCGAATAGCGCTTTCTGACGCGGAGGCATTTTCCTGCTGGATAGCAAGGGTATTTATCGTAAACTCTAAACGATTCTGATAAGCACCCAATCTTGCCCGCAGGGTATTTACAGTGCCTAACGCAGCATCTATCACACTAATTGCGGAAGCGGCTAATACAGCGGAAACAACGCTTACTAAACTGACACCCAATGCTGCTGCCGTTGCCGAAGCCATACTCAAAGCAAGGGTCTGCCCGGAGTAAACTCCAGCCTGAATCTGAATAGCACTGGTTGTGTTTAATACCGCTATGCCATTAAATTCTGTATCCGTGGCAATTGCATTGATTTGCTGAATCAATTGATTGATTTCACCCTGTATTGCCAACCGATTATTATCACTTTGTGTGCCGTTTGCCGCTTGAACAGCCAGTTCCCGCATCCGTTGCAGAATGTTTGTTGTTTCACTTAAAGCACCTTCTGCAGTCTGAACAAGACTAATACCATCCTGTGCATTCCGCTGAGCTACACCTGTTCCCAATACCTGAGAACGAAACGCCTCAGCGATAGCAAGACCCGCAGCATCATCCGCAGCACGATTGATACGCAAACCACTGGATAACTGTTCCAGTGTTTTGTTTAAATCTCCTGTCGTTCTGCGGAGTACACGGCTTGCATTGATTGCCGGTATGTTCGTGTTAATTCTTAAACCCATAACCAAATTCCTCCATGAGTTATAGTTATTCCATCCATGTATTTTTTGTCCAATAAGAATTCAACTTTATTCAACCCTTATGTTTTCCACAAATTATCTTAATAACTGTAACGCTGTTTGTGGGACAACATTGGCTTGAGCTAATACAGAAGTTCCTGCATTCACAAGTATCTGATTCCGGGTAAACCGAATGGTTACCTGAGCAATATCTGCATCGCGAATAGCACTTTCAGATGCTGCCGAATTCTCTTGCTGTATTGCTAAGGTATTAATAGTAAACTCCATACGGTTCTGATAAGCACCCAGAGTCGCCCGCAAAGTATTTACAGACTTCAAAGCATTATCAACCAGTGTAATAGCAGATTCTGCAAGGGCACGAGAGGACACCGCCAAATTATTCACACTCAGTATCGCTGCAGTAGCTCCACTGATGGTTATGCTTAGCGTTTGTCCTTGTAAATACCCTGCTTGCATCACAACTGATTGTGCTCCTGTTAGAACCTTGATACCATTGAACTCTGTGTCCGTTGCAATCTTATCAATCTGACTGATAAGTTGCTCCACTTCCGTCTGAATTGCGGCACGGTTGTTATCACTTTGTGTTCCATTTGCTGCCTGCACGGCTAGTTCACGAATCCGTTGAAGGATGTTTGTCGTTTCGCTCAATGCACCTTCTGCGGTCTGAACCAAACTAATACCATCCTGAACATTGCGTTGAGCAACTTGTGTTCCACGTACTTGAGCACGGAAACTTTCTGCAATAGCCAGTCCCGCTGCATCATCCGCGGCACGGTTAATTCTTAAACCACTGGACAATTGCTCTAAGGTTTTGTTTAAATCCAGTGTGCTACGCCGTAACACACGGGCAGCGTTTAACGCTGATACATTAGTGTTAATACGAAGTCCCATAGTTATTCCTCCTTGAGTTACTTATTTCTTTGGGCTTTCCCTGCCCTTAATTGGTTCATTTGATACACACCTTTTTACTGTTTAAGTTTTTATTATCTCAACAGTTGCAATGCGGTCTGTGGAACGACATTCGATTGGGCAAGTACAGAAGTACCCGCATTTACCAATATCTGGTTACGGGTAAACCGTATTGTTTCCTGTGCTATGTCCGCATCGCGAATGGCACTTTCCGATGAAGCGGAATTTTCTTCTTGAATCGCCAGCGTATTAATTGTAAATTCAAGACGATTCTGATAAGCACCCAGAGTAGCGCGGAGCGAATTAACACTCCTTAAAGCGTTATCTACTAATGACAAGGCAGAGACTGCACCCGCCATTGTAGATACATTTACTGCATTAACAGCAAGGTCATTTGTCTTCGCACCCGTAACTGCTATTGCCATTACCTGCCCGCTAAACGCACCTACCTGCAATGTAATGGTTTGAGAAGCACTCAGCACATAAATACCGTTGAATTCGGTATCCACGGCTATCTTATCAATTTGAGCCAATAACTGCTGTACTTCTGTGTTAATAGCAGCACGGTTGTTATCACTCTGTGTGCCATTTGCTGCCTGCACTGCTAATTCGCGTATCCGTTGCAAAATATTCGTGGTTTCGCTTAATGCACCTTCTGCAGTCTGAACCAGACTAATACCGTCCTGAGCATTCCGCTGTGCTACATTGGAACCACGAACAATAGAACGAAACGCTTCCGCAATAGCAAGACCTGCCGCATCATCGGCTGCACGGTTGACTCTCAACCCACTTGAAAGCCGTTCCAAGGTTTTGTTCAAATCCAGCGTTGAACGCCGTAAAACTCGTGCCGCATTCAATGACGGCACATTGGTGTTAATTCTAAGACCCATAACAAATTCCTCCATGAGTTAATGTTTTTTTGCGTCCTTGCTTTGTGTTGTTTCGATTGTCCCTTAATCAAAACAACAAACATGCTTCGGTTTTTGTCGCGTCCCTACGACCTACCTAAGCATTCATATTCAATTTTCGTCACTACTATGGCCCGAACTGACATTTTTTGGTGTCACCTCCTTTCGATGTCTTCGGACACCCTTTTGTTTTCCATATTCAATTGTTTCTTTTACCGCTTTACATCTATTTTATCGGCAACTTTAGAAAAAACTTTAGAAAAAATTTTAAAAATTTTATTTTTTTTGCCACAAGACAAATAAATTTTGATAAGCAAAGGTAAAATTCTATAATTTCAATTATTAAGATTGTTGTGATTTTTTGAAATAATACATGCCGATTTTGGAAGATTCTTCTGAGTGATTTGGCTTCAAAATTTTTAAAAAATATACATTAAGTAGAATAAAATTGGTATTAATCTACTACTCATTGTGTATATTTAGTTTTGCCCTCTCCCTGATTGAATAACATCCAGAGGTAATTCTTTGCGATATCGGTCTGTGTAAAGTCCAATTTTTTCAAACGGAATAGGGGCAAATTCAAAATTTTGAGTTTTCAAAAATTCTGAATTCATTGTAAAATCACCGGATGCTATTTTGGGGAATAATTGGGGTTCTTTTGTTTCTAAGTTATTTTCATATATAAAATTAGAGGGTTTTCTCAATACGGTTTGTCCACAATTCCAGAAGATATTTTTTTGTGCAGAATTTTTATTATTGTCCTCTAAAAGATTTTTTAAATCAGGATAACGGTTTAAATACAATTCTTTATCTATTGCGGGATTATCAAGGGCATCTTTTACAAAATTAAGCCAATGTTCCCGCGTCCAGGGAGTACAACTAATACCAATTCGGCAATTTGCAAAAATGCAGTTTTCAATAAGATTCTCTTTGCCCCCATGTATCTGAACCCCTCCGAAATTACCTGCTGAACTATGATAGAAAATATTCCCGTAAATATGAACACCGCTAATAGCATCATCTAAACGAATGCCTGCATGTCCGCAACCGGGCTGTTCTGTTCCTTCTCGCCAACTTCCAATATGGTGCCAGTAATTATAACGGAATACCAATCCTCGATAGGTGGGACTTCCCCACATATCGGCTCCACCCTGGTCATCGGACTCTAATAAGACATTAAATACTTCGTTAAATTCAATAATGGAATCATTCACATCCGTTCTGAAGGCACTACTGGGTATATGATGAACTAAGTTATGGGCAATTTTATGTCCTACACCATTCATGTATATTGCTGGATTGTAAGTGTGGTCAATACGCGCCAGATTAGAAAAGTAGCAATTATCAACAATAAAACCGCTGGGTGTTAATGTTTTACGGTCTCCACCATTCATATATATTCCCCCTTTACCTAAGTAATGGAAATCGCAAGACTGAACACGATGGTCTTTTCCCATATTAACAGTCAACCCGTAACCTGCCGATTCTCGAAAACTACAACCTAATATTTGAATTGCTTCTCCATCGAATATCTGCACTAAATTGCTTGCTCCCAAACGGAAATGAATTTGTTCAAAAGAAATATATTCCGCTTTATCAAAAACAACCATAGGTTTATCAAATAAGGATAATTCCACAATGGCACCATCCAGAGAAGTAGGTGGATAGAAGTATAGCAGGAGATGTTCTCTGTCTATATACCATTCTCCGGGCTGGTCTAATTCACATAATAGATTGATAGCATAATATCGGGCTCCTTCTCGATAGCCATACGCAGAACCCGGACTTGCTAATTGCACCTCTCCCTTTTCTTTATCAATAGAAACAACTGTTTCATACGAATCTGCCCAATCGTAATACCAATAACCATAAAGTAAAACATTGGTCTCTTTTGCCCATTCTGACAAGTTACACCCATCTAACTTTAATCGGACATTTTTCATTAAATAAGCATTTGGATTTTCTGGTTCCACTTTTTCTCCCTGAACAGCCACTACCTTCAAAAAACCTTCATTAGGAAAGCGAGATAAGGTCATTGGCATTTTATTGAAAAACAATTCGGGACAGGGGTATGTATTATAGTTGTGATAACTTCTATCTTTTGCGCGCACTTTTGCACTCCCAAAACCTGCCAGTTCCAAAGGAGGCAATTCTTTTATTCCATATTTCTTTAAATCAATAACATAGATTTTGTCTTTTACTTCCGCACGAAGCCGTTCCGAACCCACTTCATCTTCTACCTTTTTAAATCCTTCTAATCGAATTCCTCCGCTAAAAACCACATACGCATTTTCTTCTCCTCGGTAAATAATCGGGGATTTTGGTGTTCCACTATCTTCCTTTGTAAAAACAAGTGTATCTTTTAATTTATATTCTCCTCCTTTGATTATAACCTCTATACCTCCATCGGGAAGTCCTTGTGTCTGTTTGATAGAGCGTATATGGTCTCTAACTTGTAATAAGGAACTAAAAGGAGAAAGATTTGTTCCATCCCCTTCTTGCTCTGCCTGTGGGGAGACATATATGGTCATCGAAGCACCTTCCGCAAACGAAACAAGAAGAAATAGAAATATAAAACTCATTAAACTAATATTTTTTTTGTTTATCTTCATAATTTTCTCCTTTGTTAAATAAAATTTTAATTTGTCCATTTAATTTCAATTTAATCTATATTAATTTATCGCTGAGTTTCATATCTATTTAGTGGAATAATATTCAAAATATTTCACAAAACTATTACAACAAAGATTAAAACAAATCATGTAATACATCGCTGGTATCAATACAAGGTAAAAGTATATATGAGGGATGCGATTTATCATGATAAATTTGGTTTGTTGCTTTTAATGTTTGTGTATGCTGACGGAAAGGCTCACCTGTATTAGGATTAGGTTCATATCGCGGATTACTTGCTGAAATAATGGTTATTCGTATTCGATGTCCAGGTGCAAGAACCAATGCGGTATCCCACAGGTCAATTTCGTATTCATATATTTTCCCGGGTTCAATAAATTTTTCCTCACGAATACTTTCCCGATATCGTGCTTTGACCATGCCCTCATTCATTAACATAGACCTACCGTCGGGATAAACATCACAAAAACGCACTCCAAAATCGGTATCTTTTACATTCGTAGCAGCATATAGATGGAATTTCATAGGACCTATTAGGGTTAAGTGTTTCTTTAAGGGCGGTGATGTAAAAACAAGCAAGTCATTTCTTTGTTCAATCTCTCGCTGGTCATGAGGACCTGATGGCGGGATAAGATTGTTTCCTCCTTTTGATGGAGTTGGATCAAGTGGGTCATAGGTATAGGAGGAGAAACTTTCTTCTTCAGTTGGTTTTTCTAATGAAAGGTTTCCTCCTGAAATTAAAAACATCTTAACAGGATTAGAACTCCAGGGCAGGTTATTGTAAAATTGATATGTATTCCCTATTTCACCTGGATTTTGACTATCACCAATTATATACATTCCTACCGCAGATTTATTATATAAACCATTATCTATCCCCTTTAGCCAATAGTTAAACCATTCTTTCATGCTCCCTACTTTTTCATCAAGATTTACTTTATTACGGTCTTCGAGGACAAGTTCTCCGGAATTTGCAGCATGGGATAGAGGATGCATAATCAGTTTACATTTCCCGAGTGTTGGAGAGGTTGTGTTCATATTCAACAATCTGAAAAATTCTGTGGAACTCCGCTGAAATAAATCAAACCATCCACCGACAATATATACGGGGACATTTATTTGTCCTGCTCGTTCTCGAGCGTTGCGTATTTCCCAAAATTCATCATACGAAGGATGTTTTATAATCTCCGGTAAATATTCCTTTGCCGGTCCCCATTCTTCTATTGTATTTTTCCGATAACAACCATTGGGAAATATGGTCTCATAAAAGTTATCTGAACCCGCTACCAGATAGGCACACTGCACTCCTTCGGGACGGGATGCTAACAACAATTGGGCGGATATGGCGGATGCGGAGAAACCCATCAAACCAATCTTACCATTGCACCATTTTTGTTGTTTTACCCATTCTACCGTATCTATTCCATCTTGCTTACCGGGACCACCCCAACTATCACTACCAAATACTTCCCATTTCCCTTCAGACCCTACGGTTCCCCGTAAATTTTGAACTAAAACAGCATAGCCACTATCAACAAGATGTCGGTGCATTTTAATTACTTCTTTACGATTATAAGGAGTTCGTTCTAATAAAACAGGGAAGGAACCCACAAGGTCTGGAAGCCATAATTCTGCTTTGAGTTTTACACCATCACTCATGGGAATTTCTATAGACCGCTCTGTAGAAAAAATATCACATGAAAGAAATAACAAAAGAAGGATGGATAGAACGATAATTTTCTTAAATATGTTCATGCTATTTTCCTTTCTGTTTTATGTTGTTACATACCCATTCTGTTAATTTTTTTCGGGATATTTTTATTCCTTTTTCTTCAAATTCTTTGGGAAAAGGTAAATAATATTTAGGTATTTTTATTGAGGGTATCTGACCTTTTAGATACTCTTTCAAAGCATCCTCCTTTTTGTCGCTGAAAAAATCAACAAAAGCAATAGGAATATATCCATATTCCTCATCCTTCATAGGGACAACAACAACTTTGTCCACAAAGCCACTGGACATAATTTGATTTTCAATCTCTTCTGGCTGAATATTTTCACCCCCACATATAAAAACATTATCTTTCCTCCCTAATATTTGAAGGTAGCCATCCGAAGTCCATTTTCCTATATCCTGAGTAGCAAACCAGCCTTCTTCATCAAACGGTTGTTCCACTGTATTTTCTCGCAAATATCCCTGAAATCTACATGGACCGCGAACGAAAACATCCCCATCATTACCTATCTTTACTGTGTTCGGGATAAGAGGTTTCCCACTGGTTAATAAATGAGATAAAGTATCATCTGGACATGTTGTTGTTACTTGCGATGACATTTCTGATAAACCATAAGTTGTATATAGAGGTAAACTCATCTCATAACATTTACTAACTATCCCTTCGGGGATAGGTCCTCCTCCTAACAATATACCTTTTATCCTTTTCTCTAAAAAATAATTCTCTTTATCCAGTAATCTTTTCAAAATTGTGCTGACTACGGAAATATGTGTTACCTCGAGTGGTAAATCCATTTCCCACCAACGGATGTTTTCAGACGGGATATAAATACTACCTCCACTTTCTATTGAACGAAATAAAACAGATAAGCCTGAAACATGAAACAAAGGCAATGACAAAAGCCAAACATTCCCCTGCTGAAAAATTATATTTCTATTACTGTAATAGGCATTATTTATTAAATTACTCCAGGTCAAAACAACTTTCTTAGGAGAATTAGAACTCCCTGAGGTCATTATAATAAATATACATTCCTCCCCTATTTGAAGTTTGTCAAAATTATTGGCTATTTCTATTTGTTTTATATCCTCAATTTTTTTATAAGACAAAATGGGGACATGAGATTCTGTATATTTACGAGCATAATCATGCTCACAAAAAAGAACCGATGGCTGAATTTCCTTTATATATTTATAAATTAATGGCGGAGGGTCAAAGGGAGAGAATAAAACTATTTGGGTATTTAGCCTAATCAAAGCACATATAAGTGTTAGAGTTTCTGGAGAGGGAACCGATACAAGACCTATTCGTTTGCCTTCAAGAATTGATAAATTCTTAATACATTTATCTGTTTTTTCCCATACCTCTCCAAAACGAATAACCCCTTCGCAAGTTTGTATAAGAGGATATACTGAATACTCTTGAAAATAATTCTTTAATGTATTGGTAAACACAGATATTCTTATAGAACAAATAAGTTTTATATTCTTACCATTGGACAACAATATTTACGGTTTTTTCATTGGGAGCGGCTTTATATTCAAAGCGTAAGTCTTTAAATGGGTCATAAGGATACGGTCTTGTATTTACAACTACCTGTCTTGCCACATCACTTCGGGGAATAAAAATAACTGTCGGGGCGACATTCCCATCAGGTTCATAACTAAGTTTAAATAAATTCCCTTTTGTAAACCATGTTGGGTTTTTCCCTGCAATTTTTTGGGGATAGGTCTGGATTAATTTACTTAACACGGGCTTGGAATTTCCCTCACTGTCCAATATCCCATAAGGATTCACCGTATCACGGTCATAGGAATTATATACCCAGCCTAAATGGTACTGGTCCATAAGTAAGAACCAATCATCTAAGAATCTCATTGTTTCTGCAGGATTTAGTGCCACACCAAAATCGGTTATCAGCATCGGAATCCCCCATCGGCGAGATTCTCGCACTCTCTGAGAAATAGTCGTTGACATAATCCAGTTATTCGTTCTTCCATAAGTACTGTTTTCATTTTCATAAAAGGGGTCAAAGTAACGCACGGCATATACGGCAAACCCTGTTGGCTGAAACTGCAATCCTGTTGGTACAACGACACTGGAAATTAACATGGGTTGGAAGTAAAGTGTTGTCTTAAAGTTATTGGCAATTTTCATTTTCTCGATACGCTGATAGAAATCCGTAAGTATGGTTGCTTCAAACCCAGGTCCTATATGTGGCCAGGGTTCGTCAAATACTTCAAGCCCTATCAGATGAGGAAGTTTATCTACATTGGAAAGAACATATTTGACCATATCTATATAACTATTTTTTAATAAATCGCTCCGCCAGAAATAATCGAAACAACTCATTACAGGTTTTGTAAAATAATTTTTATAAGGAGGTGAAACCGGAGTAACAGGGTATCCACCATCATGCACAGCCCAGTCAGGAAAACCACTACCCCCAAAACGCCGATGAAACAGGTCTTGATGAATACATAGAAGAACATCAATGCCTAATTCTTCCAACCATTTTAATCGTTCTATAGTATCCCGCATATATTTATCATTGTATTTACCTGAAACAGGTTCTATAGCCTCCCAAAAAATCAAATATCGAACTAAATTAAATCCCCATTCTTTTAATCGTGCAAAATCTTCTTTTTTTTGCCATGGTAGAAAATCTTCTGCACTTTTTGCAGAGTTAGAAACAGTAATTCCATGATAAATTGTAATTCGCCCAAACTCATCTAATAAATACGGAGGTCTTAGAATTACTGTGGCTTCATCTTTTTTGCCCGATTGTGCATAGGACAAGAAAGAGATAACACATATCAGGAACAAACAAAACACAACGGAAGTGATACGGGGCATTTTTAAAGAATATTTATTCATTTTAACTTATCCCTTCAATTTTAGAGAAAAACATTTCTAATTCTAATAAATTATAAAATTCTAATGCATTTCTCTACTTTACAACAACAGGTGATTTGATTTATAATAACACTTCCCGTGGGGTCGTAGCTCAGTTGGGAGAGCGCATGACTGGCAGTCATGAGGTCGGGAGTTCGATCCTCCTCGACTCCACCATTGTTTTTTTGCGGCTATTCATGGCTTAACTGAGTGGGGGTTATGTGTTTTTCTTTATAAGGGAACTCTTTCTCAAATTCATCTAATTCCTGTTTATCTATCTTAAAAACAGGTGATTCGAAATACCTTCCTTCAACACCCTTTAAACTACCCTTACATAATTCCAACACCATGAATGCATCAAAATTTTGTCCATCCGATGTTTTGATATTATATTTTTCTGCATTAACAAAGCCAAAGCGATGATAGTATTCCGGAGAACCAAAAAGGATTATAGCCTTAAAATTCATTTTTTTAGCCTGAGCAATTCCATGCAAAATTAATTTAGAACCAATTCCTTTTCGTTGAAATTCAGGAAGTACACTTACTGGGGCTAAAGTTAATACTTCATATTCATTTTTTTGCTCATCAATAATTTTTGCTCTGGAAAACATAATATTCCCAACAACTCTATTATTGTGTATTGCAACAAAATCAAGTTCTTTCACAAACGAAGAATCTGCTCGTAATTTGTGCACCAAAAAATGTTCCACACATCCCGGCCTATATACATCCCAGAAAGATTCTCTTGTTAATATCTCCGTTTCCTTAAAATCCTCTTCCCTTTCCAATCGAATTTTTACATCCATAAATATAAACCCTTTGTCTTATTTGTAAAACTATATTTTTATTATTCCCCATTGGCAGATAAAACTTTTGCTCCTTTTTTAAGTAACCATATATTTCGGAAGTATATAAAAAGAGTTGTCAATAAACCAATAGCATATAGCCACTCTTTCTGAAACGAATAGGAAATAATCTGTAAAAAAGAAGCCAGAAGACTAAGATACCAGAATATTGGCGGAACGACACTCTGTTTTTTTACTTCCGTGGCTAACCATTGAATCAAGAAACGAAAAGCAAAGAGTATTTGCCCCATTAATCCGAGAAAAATCCAGAAGCTATACCGAACTGCATGGGGTTTTGCCATTTCACGAACATGGAAGAATTTCTGATAAAAAACATAGCAAACGACAATCGTTGACACAATAAAAGCAAGGAGAACAAGTCCATGTGTAAGATAGTAACGAAAAGGGGTAAGTTTATTTTGTTTCCGCCAGATATGAATTAGATTGCGAGCATATACCAGGAGATTAAAGCCGTAACTAACTACCCCAACCGGAGAAAGAATATATACCCCATATCCCAATAGTAAGATGGAACCCACAGAACTCATATACCAAAATATGATGGGAATAACACTACGCCCTAACTTTTCAGACCATATCCACTGTATATAAAATCGTCCAAAAAAAATAATAGCACCAACAACACCCACTGTTTGCCAGATAAAGTTCCAATCAGAAAAATCTATCATGTAACAACACCTTTGAAAATAATTGCTAAACTACAAGGGAAAAGAATAGAAAAATATGTGTGTATTCTATATAAAAGCAAATAAAGTATTAAAACTTGCATGAAAAATCAGGAAACTATTTCTATCAAAAATCGTATGAAGATGTTAATCAATACGAATTTATATGCAGAAATATTCATTCAATTAGTCCTAAATATTTTCCTAACCAATAAGGGAATAAATAGAAAGTAGGTGCCCTTTCTGTTCTCCCGCCATCTCCTTGAACTGCTTCCCAACGATTTTTGTCCCAGCGAATTACAGCCGTTTCACCCGGTGGAAGGAGTGGGGATGTTTGTATAACTTCCAGAATAGGTTCACGAACAAGACGAATATCTTCTCGAGACCTGTTATCTACCGTCCAATTAATAAGGTCATAGGGGATTTCCCTCAATGTTTTCAGGGACATCTCCAAATTTGGGTCATTTCCCATACACCACGCATAAATAAAATTGAACAACGGACAATGCTCATTTTCTATACCTTTATACCAATGCTGAATACTTTCTCGATAAATCTTCAACCATTGTTCATCTTCTTCATATCGGAACAAAGCCGGATAGGTAAACGCTAACAATTCATCATCTATATGAGTCCGTGAAGAAGGACCATAATTTTTTGCTTTTTTTACGAGAGAAGCGTAATCTTCATCTATCAATAAGTGTTCGTATTCCTTCTGATACTTTTCGTTGCCTGTAATATGGTATGAAGCCTTCAGATAAGATAAAATTTCTAATGCATTAATTCCTCTTTCATTTGCCCAATCGGGGTCGTGTTTAAGTCGTTCGGGAGCCCATACGCCCCAGCGGGTATGTGTTCCATCAATATCTTTAAGAACGAATCCATCTGCAATGATTTTATCCATTACACGAGAAACCAGGGATTTTAATAATTGTTTATCTTCATCGTCCGCACACAAATCATAATAAATTGCCCATCCAAAGAAATGAGCCGTAATTTCATCACTACTTGTATCTCCTTTCCAGAGCCATTTTCCATCACGGGATTT
>AWNW01000027.1 GCA_000493945.1 Candidatus Hydrogenedens terephthalaticus JGI OTU-1 | reverse complement strand
GGAAGGTTATTATTTATACCAGAACAATCCTTATGCAAGAATATTTTACAAAAAAGGGAAAGACATCCTGATTGGGAAATTAAACTCTCCCGCCAGTAAACTTTAAAAAGATAGCCCGAAAACGCATTCATGATTTGGAACTTATGGTATTGTTGCGAGCCGTAGATGAAAAATGGATTGAGCATTTGTATGAAATGGATTATCTAAGAGAATCGGTGCGACTTCGTGCTTATGGACAGAGAGACCCCTTATTGGAATACAAGCAGGAAGCCTTTGAACTGTTCCAGAATTTAATACAGTCTATCGAATTAAATGTTATTCAATCGCTATTCCGTATTACGGACCCAGAATATCGTAAAAAGAGAAACATCCCTTCGCGTTCTACGGGGGGAACTATGGAAGATGACCCCTTTGCTCATTTGCAACGGTATAGTTATATTGCGGCGGATAAAGAAGCCGACCGCAGTTTTTCTGCTTTCGATACAAGAAAGTTTGCTCTTGGAGGGCAATCCGTCCCGGGCGGCGGACCCACAGAAGAAGCAGAAGAAGAAAAACCGAAACGGGTACCTGTTCGCGTCGGACCGAAAGTAGGACCGAATGACCCTTGTCCTTGTGGCAGTGGAAAGAAATATAAGAAATGCTGTGGAAAACAACTCGTATAATCGCTCTGGTCTCCATCGTTCTTTTTTGGGTCGTAATGATGACCTTGTTATTTGTTCGGGAAGGATATTTTACAAAATCCACATGGAGTTTTCCCGAAACACGATGGGAACAGTATAAAGATTGGCGGGTAGGTGTATATACGAACGATGATAAAAAAGTAGGGTATATACAGATTACAACGAACCCGGAACCGATGAGCCCTTTCGGACCTGCATTTAAAATGACTATTACATTCCGATTGGATACTGTAATTTTCTCCTTCCCTGTAAGTTTATCCATTCGCGGTTTTGCATGGTTTAGCCAGCGGAAGGGATTGGAAAATTTTCAGTTAGCACTCCGTTCCGATGAGAGCGACATCAAAATATCCGGTGAATATGATGGACATCAATTAAAGGGAGAGATAATAACCGGTAAAGAAACGGTTCCTTATTCGCTACCTGTTGGTAGAAATTTTTTACTTACCGCAGGTCCGGCTCTACCTTTAATGGATACTCCTGTTTTAGAACCTGGTCAGAGTATTACTGTAGATGTTTTCGATCCACTTTCCCGCTCTGTGCAGAAATCTATCATAACTTCTCAGAGCAAAGAAACTTTACAGATAGCAGGAGAAAATATAGATACTTACCGTATGACAGTAACTTTGAGTGGGCTTACATCAACGGTATGGGTTACCCCCGACCAGGAAGTTGTCCAGGTAACAACACCCTTCGGCTTGAAACTTAAGAAAATAAGTCTCACAGAAACAACAGCCCGCATTTCGGATAGCGAAAAAGGAGACATAATCGGTGCAACAGCCATAAAACCTAAAGGGATAAAGCCTTTCCGCGGAGCCAAGCAAATGTGGGTAAAGATTGAAGGATTAACAAATATCAACCAACCACCCGTATCCACATATCAAGTAAAAACATCTCAGGGATATTTCATCAATCCCCCTGCAGAACCCAAATCTATTCCCCTAACAGAAAAAATCATGCGGACAATCCCGGAAAATACACTTATAGGAGATGCATTAATTCAGTCGGAACATCCCAAAATCCAACAAATGGCAAAAGAGATTGTGGGAACAGAGCAGGACCTATGGAAAAAGAGCCAGAAAATTTATGATTGGGTTTTTAAGAATATAGAAAAGAAAATATCTCCGAATATTCCTTCTGCTTTAACTGTTCTTGAAACGCGTCAGGGCGATTGTAATGAGCATTCCGTCCTTTTCACGGCACTTGCTCGCGCGGTTGGAATACCGACACGGATATGTATTGGATTGGTATGGAGCGAGGAATTACAAGCCTTTGGTTATCATGCATGGGTAGAAGTATTCATAGGAGAATGGACACCGATAGACCCTACCTTAGGTCAACCTATCGCAGATGCTACACATATTGCATTGATTTATGGAAATATTGAACAATGGTTCCGCCTCAGTTCTTATGTGAACCAGATAGAACTCGAAGTTATAAATGTAGAGTAGTAATATATTTCCCTTTTATAGATATTCCGCAATCTGGACAGCGTTATACGCAGCACCTTTGAGGAGATTATCGGCGACAATCCACATATCCAGCGCACGGGGATGAGAAATGTCCTCACGAATTCTGCCTACAAAGGTCTCCCACCGTCCTGCTGCCATCGTAGCCAGCGGATATACCTGCTTCGCAGGGTCGTCCATTAATACTACACCCGGAGCATTGGCAAGTAATTCGCGTGCTTTCTCTACAGTTACTTTCTTTTCTGTTTGGATATTTACCGATTCGCTATGGCTACTAATCACCGGGACGCGGACTGTGGTAGCAGTTACCTGGATACTCGGGTCGCCCATAATTTTCTTGGTCTCGTTGACCATCTTCATCTCTTCATTTGTATAACCATTCGCCTCAAAGGCATCTTTCTGCGGAATTTGGGGAATACAATTAAATAAAATTTGATGCGGAAAAACCTTTATTTCCAAAGGCTTTCCTTCTACATACGCCTGCATCTGATTTAGCAATTCTTGCACCGCATTCTGTCCTGCCCCTGAAACGGCTTGATAAGTGGAAACTACAATCCGTTCTATTCGGGCAAAATCATGAATGGGTTTTAAGGCAACTACCATTTGAATAGTAGAGCAATTCGGATTGGCAATAATCCCTTTATGATTTTTTATTTCATGAGCATTGACTTCTGGTACCACTAACGGAACTTCGGGGTCCATACGCCAAGCACTTGAATTATCAACAACCACACAGCCATCCTTTGCTGCAATGGGTGCAAATTTCTTGCTTGTGCTGCCACCGGCACTAAAAAGGGCTATTTCAATACCCTTGAATGAATTCTCATCCAGAACTTCAACAGGAATTTCTTCTCCCTTATAGGCTAACTTTCTAACCCGAGAACGCTCCGAAGCAAGGAATTTTATTGCCTTAACAGGAAAATTCCGATTTTCTAATGTTTCTATCATTTTTCTACCGACCAAACCGGTAGCACCCACAACGGCAACGACTTTGGGATTCATATACACGCCTCCTGTCTTATAAGGTATTTTGGTGATTATTTATTTAAGATAAAGAATTACTCTTTTACAAATACTATCCAAGGTATGAATCTAACGCAGAGGCAAGAACTGCTTTCTGAGTTAAACCAACAAACCTTTTAACTTCATTTCCATCTTTTATTATTACAATTGTAGGTATACTCGAAACACCAAACTGTTCCGCTAATTCAAATTCTTCATCAACATTTACTTTTCCAATCTTTGCCTTACCTTCATACTCCTTCGCCAACTCATCAATTATCGGAGTCATCATCCTGCACGGTCCACACCACTCTGCCCAAAAATCTATAAGACTGACACCACTCGATGTTTCTGATGAGAAATTGTTTTTGGTAAATGTCATCGCCATATTAGACTCCTTGAAAATATCTTTTTTAAATGATAAAAATCATAATTCCATAAAATTAAAAACTACATCATTATATAATTTGTTCCCTTTCCTTTTCAAACTTTGTTTTTTTGCCAATGATTAAATATTGGTATTTATTTTTTATTCAAATAATTTTAAAATGGGGTTTGCAAAGGTATGCATTATCGCGTCTCTCTCTCCCTTTTTATTATCCTAATATGATAACTTATAGGATATATGTAACAGATTTATACTTTCTTCCCAATCGTAGGGGCACGGCATGCCGTGCCCCTACTTTGTGAAAAAAATTAACCACAGAGGACACGAAGGAAATTCTACACAAAGGGCACAGAGGGAATTTTACACAAAGGACACGGAGGAGGATTTATTTACGGTAAAGACATGGAATTAACAATGGGGAAGAGGGGAAAGATTTTTCGCCTTTACATTGTATTGATTGCATATCAATTTTTATATGGGGACTTGCTTTATTGACGATGTCTTAACGGAATACACGAAGAGGACGATTAGCCAATCGCCCCTACAAGACAATTTTTCATCACGGGCAGAGAGCGTAGAGGTGAGGGTTTTGACGAAATTAAAACCCGCCTGCCTGGCAAGGCCGCCCCTACAAGACATTTTATTTTTATGAGGGTGTGAAATTAAATACCCGAAGCGGGGACGCTTCCTCTACATGGAATAAAATAATTCATGATGTTTTTTCCATTCGTTCTTATTCGTGTCTATTTGTGGAATTTGTGGTTATGATTTTTTAGTATTTGAAATCTATTCTACGAAGAGGAAAAGTAGTGTATGTCAAGTTGTGAGATATTCCCTTTCTTTGTTCATTCCTATTTTTGGTGTTCTTCATAGTTTAGAAGCGATGTGTTACCTATGTACCATAGTTGTTCACCTAATATATTCTCGTAAACCATTCAGAATTTTATAAAAAACCCCCCATACAAGAAAGTATGGAGGGTAATAAATTATCTATTA
Organism: Candidatus Hydrogenedens terephthalaticus JGI OTU-1; assembly: GCA_000493945.1. Lineage (GTDB taxonomy): Bacteria > Hydrogenedentota > Hydrogenedentia > Hydrogenedentales > Hydrogenedentaceae > Hydrogenedens > Hydrogenedens terephthalaticus. Next base: position 37,705 of record AWNW01000027.1, on the reverse strand, counting down.
TCCAACATTATTGATTGGGAAGTTGGATTGTGTTGCTGTCTTCTTCTTCTTCTGCAGGTTTAATTTCCAATAATTCTACTTCAAACTGAAGTAAAGCGTTCGGTGGGATGCGTTGATTACCATCTTTACCATAAGCAAGGTTGGGAGGAATGAAAATTTGCCATTTGGAACCCACAGGCATAAGCTGCAGGGCTTCGGTCCAACCTTTAATAACACGATTTAATGGGAAAGTTATTGGTTCCCCACGGTCATAGGAACTATCAAATTGTGTTCCATCCAATAAAGTACCTTTGTAATGAACCGTTACACTGTCGGTCTCTTTCGGTTTAGGTCCGTTTCCTTCTTTCAATATTTTATACTGCAAACCGCTGGGTAGTGCTACCACACCTTCTTTCGTTTTGTTCTCTTCGAGGAATTTCTTTGCTTCTGCTTCATTTTTTACGGCATCTTCTTCCCGTTTTTTCATCTGTGCTTCCATAAGGTTCTGCTGGAAGGTGCGAATACAATTCTGCATTTCCTCATCCGTCATAGCCAGTTCTTTATTGTCCAGAACATCATTAATGGCTTTATTTAATACCTCTAAATTAGGTTTTGCACTTAACATCTGAAAAGTCTTTGCTACATTTACACCTAAGGTATAGCAAAGTTTATCCACATCATTTTCAAATTTTGGCTTTTCTGTATCCTGTCCTCTTACCGGATTTATAAAAAGCAAAAGAGCGGATACTAACAAACAAGATGTGATGAGAATAGATTTACCCTTTAAAACTGACATTTTTTTCTCCTTTGAAATTGTGATTTTAGGGTTTCGATGGGGAGTCTCAAACTTTCTGAAAACAGCCCAATTGAGATAAAGCATACTCCTATTGTATACATAAATTCAAATTGTATATATAATCGGTATCCTCCAAATAATGTAGCATAATCGTATTTACTTTTAAAAAAAGAAATGATTGGTATCCTATTTTTATAATGGTATTAACCATATAAAATATTTAGTAATTTACCTTTGCAGCGATTTTTTTGTTTTATCATTCATTGTGTAATAATAAAAATGATGAAATAATAATACATCTTAAAGGAAAATGGTATGAAACTATCTCTTACATTAAGGTTGTTAATCTTAGGTGCAATTTTTACGATACTTCCTGCGGTAATTATTTTCTTAAGTGTTTATGTCCAGAACAATAAGGTATTAGATTCTGTTTTGAGTGAAACAGAGAGACTTACTCATTCAGATTTGAAGCATATCACAGAAGGAGTATATAGTCTTTGTGAAAGTCAACAAGAGGTTTTAGAAAGTTTTGTAGGTAAGAGTCTGGATGTTGCTCATAAGTTGGTAGAGGTGTCCGGAGGTATAACCGTAAATACGGATTCTCTTTTGACATGGGAAGGGACAAACCAGTTTACAAAAGAAAAACAAAGTGTAACATTACCATTAATGAAGATAGGCGACAAGGCCATAGAGCCAAATAAAGACCCGAAAATTCCTTCTCCTATTGTAGATGAAGTAAAAAACTTGCAAAATGTAACCTGCACTATTTTTCAACGAATGAACGATACAGGAGACATGTTGAGGGTATGCACTAATGTGTTGACAAAAGAAGGACAACGGGCAATAGGTACTTATATCCCGGTAAAAGAACCTGATGGTAATCCTAATGCAGTAGTTAACACAGTGCTAAAAGGAGAACGATATAAAGGACGTGCCTTTGTCGTTGACCGCTGGTATATAACTGCTTATGACCCCATATATGATTCTACAGGAAAAGTTGTCGGAATGCTCTATACAGGCATCCCGCAGGAGAGTGCAACTGCCTTGCGTAAAGCGATTATGGATATTGTAATAGGTAAAACAGGCTATGTCTTTGTTCTTAATGGAAAAGGTGCCAACAAAGGATATTGTGTAATCTCTTACAAGGGTACTCGCGATGGACAAAATGAATGGGAAACAAAAAATGCAGATGGTGAATATTTCATCCAGAACATCATAAATAAAGCCTTAAATCTAAAAGGTAAAGAAACGGCGATTCATTATTATACATGGAAAAAAGCAGATGACCCTGTGTCCCGAAAGAAAATCGCCATGATTATGTATTATGAACCCTGGGATTGGGTTATTGGTACCAGTGCTTATGTGGATGAACTTCAGGAAGTGGAATCCAAAATTCGGGGAACATTTCGAAATCAGATTGTTCTAATAATTACACTTACTGCGATAATTCTTGTAGTTGCCTTAATAGTCTGGTTCTTCATGGCAAAGCGGTTAACTTCTCATATAACAGATTTATCAAACCTGTTGAACGAATCCGCAAATCAGGTAGATGCAGCCTCAGAACATTTAGCCAGCAGTAGTCAAGATATGGCTTCTCAGGTAAGTAATCAAGCATCTTCCTTAGAAGAAACTTCCGCTTCATTAGAAGAAATTTCTTCGCATGTGCAGGAGAGTGCCTCAAATTCAGAAGAAGCCAAAAACAAGATATTAGAAATCCAAAATGCCACAGAACAAAGTTCAATAGCGGTAACAGAACTGAATCAGGCTATGTCGGCTATTAAGAAATCATCTGATGAAACAGCGAAGATAATAAAAACCATAGAAGAGGTTGCTTTCCAGACCAATCTATTGGCTCTCAACGCTGCGGTAGAGGCGGCTCGTGCCGGTGAAGCAGGAAGAGGTTTTGCCGTAGTTGCAGAAGAGGTGCGTAATTTAGCACAGCGTAGTGCTCTTGCAGCAAAAGAAACAGCGGAATTACTGAAACAATCACAGATAAATGTTGCCAAAGGTGCAGAGGTATCTGAAAAAGTTTTCTCTGCGATACAAACTATTACCGAATCGGTTCAGAAGACGGTTACCCTTATCACCGAAATTTCAACAGCAAGTATTGAGCAGGCACAAGGTATTGAGCAAATTAATCTGGCTCTTGCCTCTATAAATCAAGTGTCTCAAAATATCTCTGCAACTTCCGAAGAAACTGCTTCCACAGCAGAAGAACTTTCTGCTCAGGCAATTCAATTAAAGAATGCAGTAAATGCCCTTTACGCTATTATCCGTGGGGATAAATGATTGGTTTTAACAAAGTAATAACGCAAGAGGAAAATAAAATTTGATGTGATAGCCTTATTGTTCTTTATTCGATGATATGAATTCTTGATAGGATGTGAGGATTTGTTCTTCGCTCATAGGTGTAATAATCATACGGACGGTAGTTGAAACTATCTGTCCTGTTTCCAATGTTTTACCGAATAAAGAAAAATACATAGAATAATGCTGCTCACCTGCATGAGGGGTTAGAACAGCAAAACAATCCTTTTTCTGTGCCATCTGAACCACCGCTACTTTTGTATCACTATTCATACGATAAATAATTGGTTCTTTATAGAAGGGGCGGATTGCCCAATCCACAGGGCTTGGTGGAATAGCCCAGCGACCATCACGAATAATCGAAATGGCTTGTTCATCCCTTGGAAAAGCCTGCCATACACCCGCATCCATTGGAGTAGGAAGAAACTTATCTCCTTCTTCTGTCTGTGCATATACATAAGATTCGGGGAATTTATCGGTGAGGTAGGAAGAAAGAAAAATTTCAAAATCAGGTAAGGTTTGTTTCGCTTCAACGGATATATGAAGATCTAATGTTTGTGGATTTACCCATTGATATACCGTGGACAGAACAAAAGGATGGGCTTCGTCTGCTTCCCACAATACCTTCATTGTTTTTCCATCTAACAATTCTGTCTTACTTTGCACACTGCGCATACTTTCTCCAAATCGCTGGTTCGTTACGAACACACGGTAAAAATTGAACAAGCCCGGTAGTGCTGTTGGATTAGCAGAAATTTCAAGTTCTGGCGAAATGGAGAAAAACGGCACGAAACCAATAGACCTACCTTCAAAACGAAAAGTTCCCTTTAATGAGCCTGTATCTACAAGGTATTCACCCGAAGATTTTTCTGAAGCAACAAAGTACGGTTTTTCTTCGGTCTGTTTGGGTGAGGATAGTTTTTCTTTTCGAGTAGGGTCAAAAAGTTCTTTCATTTTGTAGTGGACATAAGGCTGTTTTGCGGCGTCCTCTGTTCCTTTTGCATGAGCGACCCACAATTCAAGGTCTGTGGGACAGTAAAGGACGCTATGCAGATTGGTATTTACCATCGCCACTGCTTTGAGTATCTCTAACGCAATATTTTGGTCAATCTTGCCGTAATTTTCTTTTATTCGTGTTGCCATTCCCTTATAGCGATGGTCGTAGGAATTTGAGCCATAAGGCATATTGGGCGCATTCGCACAGGTTTGTAAAGAGCGAATGGTTGGGTCCATTGCTTCATCGGCACGCATAACGGCATTTTCAATGGGAATTGCATATTCAACCGTTTCGCGAGGGTCGTTATCTGTAAATATTGCTACATGATGAGCACAGGTTTCATACGCAAGGGCACGATTTTCATCCCCATCCGCAATAACATAATTATAGCCCACAGTATGCCGTGCTTTTTGGATAATCTCAGTTACCTGGTCTAAGGTAGAACATTCTTCTAATATTTGGCGGAGAAGAAATTCAAGCGGAGTGCCATCAATGCGTCGGTCTTTATTTGTTGCTCCAATCTGGGCGATGGATACTTTACGATTATTCATACCCGAGAGCACACCAATAGCACAAGCATAACCAACAGAAACAAAAGAATTCAGTCCTTGTGGTTCGTAACAGAAAGTAACCGCTGTATCCTGTATGCCCGCTTCCATAATCCAATCAAAATTCCTACCATGATACATTTTCCCATCTGCTGTGGCTTTTCCCCATACCGCAAATGAACTACAACCCCGCTCTGTTATAACGGAGACTACATGAACGCGGCGCAAATCTTGAAGGTTCACACCGGCACCATCAGCAATTCCTTCCAGTTCACGAGAATATCGCAAGGGAATATGCGGCGAACATAATCTCCATGTAACATCCAGGATTAATTTGGCGGCAAACTTTGGCAATCCTACTTCCTTTTTTGCCAGTTCCAGTAATTCATCAAATCGTGCTAAACTATGGTGAATAACATCTTTTAAAAGCACACCGCGTTGGAAGCCCATCTCATACGGAGTGCCTTTTAAATGCAAAACTTTTGTCCCGTCAATTTCTTCTAAAAATGCCTTTTGCATATCTACAGCCTCGTGGGGACCTCGTGTGGGGTACAGCCAGAAATAAAACCCTGCACACAAAACCAACGCAACAAAAAGAATAGGAAGTATAAAACGAAGTTTCTTTTTCATGGAAGTTCTCCTATAAATATTTCTGAAGTATTTTCACTTCAAATATCAGAAATTAAAAATTCAATTGAATGATTTATTATAACAATATTATTTGACTTTTGTTTTTGAAAAAAGTTTTCATCCGATTATTTGTATTCCCTTTGTGATACCGATTACACATCTTCAATGATTGCAATGGGGATTGATAGATTGTTAGCAATTTCAGGAATATCATTTCTATATGTAAACAGGATTATCTGTTGCCCTTCCCCCAATGCTTTCAAGGTTTCTAAAGATTGTATCAATTGAGGGTAATCATGAGATACAAAAGGGTCGTCTAACAGTAATGGGAGTTGTTCTTTGAGGAAATGGGGAATTTTCATCAGAGCAACACGCATGGCAAAATATAATTGTTCCAGAACAAATGGATTTGATGAAATTGCTTCAAGAGGTATTGCTTTTCCTGTTTGTGCAGGAATGACTTTCAGTGTTAGATCCTGGTCTACAAGGACACCTGTATATTTACCTTTTGTCAGATGTGTAAATAAACGACTTATTTCATTTTGTAACGGCTGGGCAATTTTATGATACCGATATGTTGATAACTGCTGTAATATGGATATTGCTAATAACGCGCTTTCTTGTTCGTATTGCAGGGTTTTCCATTGAGTTTCATAATAATATTTTTCTTCGGCAATTTCGTTTAATGGTCGCGTATTTTTTATTAATTCTTCCAACTCGGATTGAAGTGCCTGTATATCCTGTTGAATTTGTTCTATTTCATGCCCTTTCTGTTCCATAAGCAATTGCAATTGTTCTTCATCTTCGGCGGGAACAGAAGGAACAAAATCCTGTGTTTGTCTTTCCAGATCCTCTATAGTTTCATCATTCAGTAATTGTTGAAGTTGGAGTTCTGTCTGCTCAATTCGTGAAAAGATGGTATGTGCTTCTTCCGCGCGGGCACATTTATTTTTCCATTCAGAGATACTGCTTACTCCTGCCAGCTCTAATATCTCCTGAATTTGCTTCTGATTTTGAGAGAGTTCCTCTTCTACTTTTTGTAGTTGTTGATTTAAATCCAACCGTTTTTTGCGAAGTTCTGATACTTTTGTTTTTAGTCCATGATACATTTCTTCCGCGTGATAATAAGAACGGAAAGTGTCCTGTGTTAAAGGTTCCCCCGATTGGAGCAATCCAGATTGAATAAGTTTATGTCCTATCCGATTGAGTATCTCTTCTTGAATTTGATTATGAATTTTCTTAATGTAATCTTCTTTTTTCGTTATCGTATATGTTAATTGCTGATATTGGTCCTGTAGATCCCAGAGCCTACGATGGTACATTCGTGCTTTTTCCTGTAATTCAAATACCTTTCGCCGATTTTGCTCTATTTTATCCGTATCTTCCAGGAGCAAACCCACTTGTTCAAAAAGATTTTGCACCTCCTGCAAAAGGTCATTGGTTCGGGACTGGTTAATAGAAAACAGTTCCTCTGCTTTATGAACCTGTTGAGACAAATCCTCTTCCTTGTTTAGCCATGCACAGTATTCGTCATAAAGTCCCTGCAATTCTCGGATATGTTGTAAATTGGCTTTATTCAGTAGTGCTGTTATTGGGTGTTTATCAATATACTCAAAGGTAACAATTTTCTGAATCTCTTCTTTCAATTTCCTCTGGAAAATATCTATATCTTTGAGGCTCCGTTTGCTATTTATGTAAGAAATCATAAAATATAAAAAACCTATTCCGACGGCACCAGCAAACCATAAAGATTCTGTTTTATGCATTTTTATAAACATATAAAGCAACGCAACATCCAATAAAAAACAAATTAACCCACATAGCAGGTTTGCAGGTTGTCGGGAAAGTGTTTGTTGTTTAATTAACTCTGTTTCCTGCAATTGCCTTTCTAATTCCTGTTGTTCCTCTTCCGGTTTATCCTTATATTTCAAATAATCATCTATCAATTCTGCAAAATTAGTTACACCAGCGAACAAATCACGAAACGGCTTTGTTTGTTCCTGAACACAGGCATATTTTTCTTTAAGTTCATTAAGTTGGCTCTCACTTTTTTGTGTCTCTTTCAACGAACTTTTATACAAATCAATAGCAAAATCTGTCTTCTGATAAAACATGTCATCTTTTTGTATTACCTGTGGCAGTTCGGAAACAATCTTTTCTACTTCTTGAATTTGTTCATTTATCTTTGCTCGTTGATTTTGTAGTTCCTTTAACACCTCCTCATTACTGTAAATATGCTTTAAGTATTCCTCATGCTTGTCTTGATATTCTTTAATGTAATCAATAGGGATAAAGGAAGAATGGCGAATTTCTAATTCAAGTTCATTAATTTCTTTAGAAATGCTCTCAATTTCATTTTGCAACTTCTGTTTCTGCATCTCGGCATGGTTAATAGCCATTTCTGATTGAATAACATCTATGTTCTGGTCAATTGGAAAATTTCTGTAGTTCGAATAAGCAAAAGAGCGTGCCGTCAGTTCATCTAACTTATCGCGGAGGGCTTTTGCGTCATTCTTTCTTCTCCAAAGTGCATATTGCTGGGCATATCGTAATTTTTCTTGCAGTTCCTCATATTCCCGTTGAACTGTGCTTAGTTGCTCCTTATATTCTTTCAGCAACGCCTTCTTCTGCAGGATTTTTTCGAGATTTCCTTTTGCCTGCTCGTGTTCTTCAGATAATTTTTCCAGTTGCTCCGATATGAGATTTCGTGGGCGTTTATAAGTGCGTTCCGTTCCGATAGATTGCAGGTAGTTCTGAAAAATAGTGATTATGTCGTTTATAGATTGTTCCGTTGTCCCTGTATCAATCAAACATAGGAGATGTTCCCTTATTCTGCTACTTCGGGTAAAGGAACTCAAACTATCAATTGTCTTTTGTGAAATAGAAGATACCTCTGTGAATATTTCGCGGCTTAAATCCAGATGGCTTTTTATAAAAGCAGATTCCCCATTCGGATATACAGAAATTGTATCTGTTATATCATTTACCTCCAACCCTTCATAGATTTTCAATGATGTTTCAGGACCGAATACTCGATGAAGATGTATCACTTTCCCCGTGTCAAGCCGATAAACAATATTTCCGCGATAATCCGAGGTATGCCAGGGTGTATATTTATAATAATTTTCGGAAAAGGAGGCGTTTTTCTTCCTGGAAGTCTTTTGTCCAAATAACATATCGAGCAAAAACTGGAATAAGGTGTTTTTTCCATTCTCGTCTCTGACAAAAACTATCTGAAACCCCTTCCCAAATTCAAGGGGAACTTTTTGTAGTTTCCCGAAGCCGTAGATATGTCCTTTTATAAATTCCATTCCAGAGGAACCTCACATGTTTCGACAGTGGGAATTGTTAGTTTTACGCCTCCGGCAACTCTTGCCGTGAGATGGCGGGCTCGTTTTACAATACCGCTAATGGACGGATTGGGTGCATACTTCTGTTCCTCTGTTATCTGCTTGAAAAATTCGGATAGTACGGTAATTTCTCGGAAGTCTTCTACATTTTCAAATCCTTCGATTTCTCCTTCAAAACTCCAACTGAAGGAAAGGTTTTCTTCATGAATAGAATTCACCACCTCCGCAATATCGTTCAAAATACAGGGGAAAATTATTCCAGAGAAACGGATATGCACCACACAAGGCTTTTGCACCTTTGCTAACTCATTTCGTAATTGCGTATAAAGATCCTCTTTATTTGTAATTGAAGAAATATCTATGTATATACCCGAGTAAAAATTTTTCTGTAAGGATATATGTTCTACATGCGATACTTCCCACCGATTATCATAGGATTGAAAACGAACACCCAGCACACCAAACGGAGGGGTATCGTTTATGCTTATGGGGTCGGGAAGACCGCAACAACAGGCAGTTAATTGCGAGGTATTGTAAAGTTGTTTAAAACTATGCCCTTTCCCTATTCCAATATACGAAATAACATTGGGAACTTTTTCAAACCAGGTTGATAATTCGTTCTTATCATTAAACATGGGCAAATCGTAAGATAGGAGGATATGATTTCTACCATCATAGCCAGTCGGAAAATTGAGTTCGGGAAAACTCCTTGTTATTACATCATTTTTCGTTAGGGTATAGACAACAATCGGAATTTTGTCCCCTTCCCACCGATTCCTTGTGTCGGTATTCATTATAATCACATTTTCCGGAAAAGTATTTAATACATACGGAGAATATTTTGTGATAGGGTCTGCGTCACCGGGAATAATAACAACAGGAACAGGCTTAATGACTTCGCAGCGATCACATAGGAATTGGAGGGTTTGTTCCGTTATATGTTCCGCATCAAGTAAATTCCCGGTTATGAATAAGGCATCCGCTTTATATTCAAATACTTTATTAATAATCGCATCGAATAATTCCCTTTGTCTTTTTCTTCGTTCTTGACCATATTGCAGATTTAAGCAAGAAAAAAAAGGCTTATCTAAATATAAATTCGCGGTATGTAAGACGAACATGTTGTTTTAACCTGTAACAATTTGATTAAGAGAGTATTATATCAATTTGCGGTTCCTGTTTTGCTATAGCATCCGTGAAACCCCTATACCGCCAATATCGAAAACTACGGCGATACATTCTTTGAAGCAATTTAGCATCTTCCGGTAGTTTTAAACAGAAACGATGGTAGTAAGGAATTAGTAGGGCATTGATAATCCGTGTGGTATAGGATAAATAAAGTTTATAATTAACAACTACCTGATAATCATTGGGAAACAATCGCAAATAACAACCCATAGAGTACCCCCGACGATAATGATACCTGCACATGTCTATATAAGAACTCCCTTTCCAGAGCCAACAAAGGGCTTGATTATCAATATGAAGTTTGCAACCGGCTCGCGATAGCCGTCTCACCAATTCCACTTCTGCAAATTCCGTGAAATAAAAGGACTTGTTAAATGTTCCCCCTCGAAGAATAAGTTCCCGCGGGATACTCATGTTATATAGAGAAAAATGGAGAGGAGTCACCTGGGTAATTTGCTCTAATGGAGGGGGTTCATCTTCCGGCAATAACCAGGGGGTTATGCTCTTAGATGAAATTCGTGGATGTAGGAGCAAGGCTCCCCCTATACAGGCTTGCCCATCGTATGCATACTGGAGTTGTACATGTCGTTGCACCCAATTATTACTGGGCAATACCTCCGGTTGACTGCATAGCACCCATTTCCCCCTTGCCTCACGAAAACCCAAATCCCACGCTTTTATCATGGAACCATCGCTATGCTGAATATAACGGACAATTAAAGGAGACCCTTTGGATAAAGAAAGAAACATTTTTCGGGTTTCCTCCGAGGGATTCATGTCCACAATAATCCATTCAAATTGTGCTAAAGGATATTCCTGATGTTCCAGATGAAAAAACCATGGAGATAAGCACCAGGATAAATTGTTTCCAACTAACAACACACTTGCATGGATCTCATTCGTTGACATTCCGAAACTTTCTTCCCTTTTTTGTTATTATAAAATATTAACATGATAATATACAGAAAAGGGAATTTTTATTTCTATACTAAAAGTTTTTCCTGAGATAAGGCTCATTATATATGTCGCAAATAGTTAGTAAGGTTTCGGAATTCCGACGGTTCCCTTTTTGGGGAACATTACTCGGGGGCATTTTCCTGTTAGTAATGATACGCATTTATTGGGACCCTGCACTATCGTCTAATCTGAGCAAAAACAATAAAAAAGATATATGGGCAAATCAACAATACGCTGTTTGGGGTCCAATATGGAAATATGGCTTTGACCGTATCGGAAAAGGAGAAATTCCACATTGGAACCCTTATCAACTTTGTGGACATCCCTATCTTGTTGATACTCGAACCTCCCTGTTTGAACCCCTACATCTACTATTCTGGCGAATGGATTTTGCCCATGCCTATCAATGGTATATTTTTCTTTCCCTCTCCCTTATAGGTATTGGTTTCTTAATATGGGGTCGAATTTTAGAGATTCCTTATCCTGCTTTAATACCCGGATTGGTATCTGTGCTATTTTCAGGACCCGTAGTCTGTGCTCAAATGTCCCTACCTTTGTTAAGTGGCTCTGTATGGCTTCTTTTTTTGTTAAGTGGCATGGTATATCTCCTCGAAAACCATACACCGCGTAGTTTTCTTATCCTTTTGTTTATATGGGTTGCGTTGATATTATCGGGAAGTATTGAATGCATATTTACGGGCATTATCATGCTCGCCTTGTTCCCATTTATCTTTCGCCGTTTCCTTCCACTTTCGATAGAAGGACAATCCTTATCTGCAATCTTCAAAATTATAGGCATTCTGTTACTGGGGATAATGATAACTGCCTTTGCATGGTTTCCCTTTATCTCATGGCAGATATATACAGGTGGGAAATGGTCTCAATTTATTAGTTTTCCTCTATCGGCACATTTCCCTGAGACATTATATATCTCTCTTTCACAATTCGTTCTTCCTATTTGGTCATGGGACCTTCCCGAACTACCCGTTTTATATCCCGGATTAATATGCCTTATATTTATTTTTCCCGCCTTTTTTGACCGTGAACTTCGTTCTATCGTGTGGTTTCATGGGCTAATTTTGTTATCCTTTTTTCTGTTATTCTTTGTAAACCTTGACCTTGCACGCATACTTCAACAAGGGATGCTTATCCTCGTTGCCGTTTCTTTCTCAACATTATCAGGAATAGGCTTTCAACGGTTGCTTCTGAAAGGTCGGGATTTAAGTTCTCCTTATGTTTGGGTTTCCGGTATCCTTGTTTTTTTGTTGTTATTAGCCCTGATTATAACCGGCAATCCATGGATAAAAGGCGTATCCATTTTACTGCTTATTTTACTTGTCCCTGCTACCCTTATCCGCATACCCAAAGTAAATTCTATCCTATGCATTTTAATTGCCCTGTTAGGTTTTTTAGAACTGTATTATTTGCTTCGCCCCTTCCTGCCAGAGAGTTATATCCCCGTTATTGAAAGAAAAGATGTTTATTCCGAATTTATTCGGCAATTGCGCTATCAGACAGGAACAGGAAGGGCTTTCATTCTATCCGAACCGAACTCAATGCTCTGGTCAGAAAACCTCGGAATGTATTATCACTGGCAACTGGTTAATGGGACAGAACTGCCAACGGATAAATACTCACAATTGTGGATACAAATGCTTTCAAATCATAAGAAAGAAAAAACAGAACTACTAACAAATCCTTTGATAACAATCAGCGGTGTTCAATGGGCATTTGCCAGTAATATGCAAAAGAATAGCGAGAAGGAATTAAAGAACTGGCGAAAAATGGAGCAAATTACCTTTATTGATATTTACGAAAATACGCAACCTATGCCAAGATGTTTCTGGGTATCCCATTACAAAACAGTATCCACTACGGAAGAGTTTTTCAATATTCTGAAGCGTGGCGAATTTTCATCATTTGAAGAATGTATAATAGAGACGGAAGAACCCATTTCCTACGGTAAAAAAATCTCAGATACAGTTTCATTAACTACGGAAGAAAACACATCTACTTCCCCCAATATGGTAACTGCCAGTATTCAGGAAGAAAACCCCGAATACATTTCTATACAAATAAGGGCACCTAAAGAAGGCATCTTAGTTCTATTAGACACATACAGCCCGGGCTGGAAAGCATTTGTAGATGGCGAACTTACTCCAATCTTTAGAACAAACGGTATCTTCCGAGGTGTCCCCATCTCGGGAGGAATACATCAGGTTGTATTTAAATATACAAGCCCCGGCTGGGATACAGGAAGAATAATTACACTCATAGCCATTCTTTTAACCCTCTCACTATTACTCATCGAAAGATTTTTTAATAAAAGACAAACCATATAATAATCACTGTCATCCTTCATACCCATAAGAATACCCTTTGTAAGTAGCCCAGACATTCCTATCTGTGTTTTTATTCTGTCTATGCCCTTACCGTAAATAAATCCCCCTCTATGTCCTTTGTGTAAAATCTCCTTCGTGCCCTTTGTGTCTTCTTCTCTTCGTGTCCTCTGTGGTTAATTCTCTTCACAATAAAATCATCACCCCTTCCCCGTATCTGAACCGTCCCTGCTTCGGGTGTTTGGGGACAAATGAGACCTATGGGACTTATGGGACGAATGGGACGAATGGGATTTATGAGTCAAATGGGACTTATGGGACATTATAGGTATTAATGTAGCACAGACATTTTTGTATGTGTTTTTTGTATGTGTTTTTTATATCCTCCACCTCCTCTGTGTCCTTTGTGTAAAATCTCCTTTGTGTCCTCTGTGGTTAAATTTTTTTCCCCAAAGTAGGGGCACGGCATGCCGTGCCCTTTCTACGATTGGGAAAAGGTATAAATCTGTTACCTATGTCCTATAGGTTATCATGTAATCAATATGCCGTAAGGGCGGCCTTGCCAGGCAGGCAACCTTGCCAGGTAGGCATTTTTTAATTTCCTCAGAACCCTCACCTTTACGGTCACTGCCAGTGATGAAAAAATGTATTGTAGGGGCGATTGGCAATCGCCCTCTTCGTGTATTCCGTCCAGACATCGTCAATAACGCAAATCCCCATTATAAAATTAATATGCAATCAATATAATGTAGAGGCGATAAATTTTTCGTCCCTACACATTTTTAATTCCGTCCCCTTAACATAAACAAATCCCCCTTTGTGCCTTTTGTGTAAATTCTCCTCCGTGCCCTTTGTGTAAAATTCCCTTCGTGTCCTCTGTGGTTAATTCTTCTTACCACAAAGGGCACAAAGACCTTACACAAAGTTCACAATGTATACCCGAAAAATTTTTCGTCTCTACACATTTTTAATTCCGTCCCCTTACCGTAAATAAATCCCCCTTTGTGCCTTTTGTGTAAATTCTCCTCCGTGACCTCTGTGTAAAATTCCCTCTGTGTCCTCTGTGGTTAATTTCTCTTAACAAAAAATCCTTGGATCCTTCCTATATTCACGACTTATAAATCCTGTCCATCCTGTTCAATTGTTTTTATATATTTGCGAAAAATCTTTCGTCTCCCTATATTCATTAGAGAAATAGTCGGGGATAAAGGGCTGTAAGTATTTTATTAGTATAGGATTAGGTCGGGTGCAGGGCAAAAGGTGTGCTTTATTTATAGAGGATATTTTTATAAGAGGGTGTGGATATGATGCAAAATATTTTTTCGGGTTATCGCTGGTTGGAATGGTTCCGCACATTTCTTTCTTCTCGTGAGAAACCGCGAACGAAGGCGAGGTCGGTGTTGCGTCGTTCTCTGGTTTTTAATACGCCGAACCACTATTTACAAAGTTTTGTCCCGCTTCCGGATAATGTTCCTTTTCAGATGTTAGAGGTGTATCGCTATCTGCGGGATAATATTCCGGATTTGTCCGATGCGGTTTGGACATGGAAACGGCTATGCAATACGGGTTTTAAGTTGGTGTGGTCGGATAAAGTATCGGAATCGTTAAAACGGGATGCACAGGAAGTTATTGAGCAGTTGAATCGTCGTATGAATCATGAAGAAGGGGGGCTAACCCATCTGCTGGATATTGTATACACATCTTTGTTTACCTATGGGGCTTCTGCCATTGAAATTGTATTTTCTCCGCGAGGGAGCCAGATTTATGATGTGGTTCCGGTAGATGTATGGACGATTCGTTTTCGCTGGGAGGACGGGGATTGGCAGGCGTATCAGGTGCATGCGGAAGAGACGATTCGGCTCCCTCGCGAACGATTTGTGTATATTGCTTTAGACCGTGATGGAACCAATCCCTACGGGCGTTCTTTGTTTCGCTCGCTACCTTTTGTTATTCGGATACAACAGAGGTTGATGGAAGACATGTCCCGTGCTATGCACAATGCGGGTTGGGCTCGTTTGCATGTTCAATATAAACCCGAACCGCGCGGAACAGATGAAACGGAGGAAGAGTATCAGAATCGTTTGGATGCGAATTTGGAACAGGTGCGGAATCAAATGAGCGATTTAGGTGTAGACCAGAATGTGGTTACCTTTGACAATATTGGTATATCTGTTGTTCAGGGGGCACAGCGTTTTCCGGCATATTATGAAACTCAGCGTGCTATTGAGGAACAAATCATTACAGGCACACACATGATGCCCATTTTATTGGGGCGAAATTATGGCACGACGGAAACCTACGGCACGGTGCAGTATGAAATCATGAATAGGCAGGTGGATACCATTAATCAATCTTTAGCCCGTATTTTGGAACGGATATATCATCTGGAATTAGCAATGCATGGGATACAGGCGGAATTTACTGTGCAACCGCATTCAAATAGCACGGCGGATACTCTGAAAAAATCGTTGATAGAAACGCGACGAATTAATGCACTTCTTCAACTGTTGCAATCCGGGGTTATTTCTAAGGAAGAGACGCGTAAAGCGGTAGAGCAAATTTTAAGTTAGGAATAAGGCTGTAACTTTGATTTAACTTACAGAGGAGGCTTGTTTATGGGTATGCTTGAAAAACTTTGTTTTGGTGAGCGTTGGGGTGAAGTGGTAAACAACCATTCCGCATTTGCTCCTGCTGGGCAGGAAACTGAAACGGAGTTAGCGGAAATTAATCGTTATACTTTGCGACCTTTGACGGCGGATGAGTATGTAGTCTTCACTTTAGACCTGTGTCATAACCAGATTGACCGACATTTTAGTTGTTTTCCGGAGGATGAACTGGAAGTAATCCACAAGAAGGTACCGGGTAGACCTTTGATGGAACGACATGACTTGCATGGTTCTCTTCCGCGTGGCACTTTCTTCTGTTCTACACTCCATCGGCAAGGGGATATTCTTTCAGTCCGTCCTAAAGTTTATGTTTTAAGATTGGATGAAAACCGTAACTTTATCGCAAATATTGAAGGAGGTATTTATCGGGAAACATCCATAGGTTTTTCCTTTTCATTTCCGGAATGCTCTATCTGTAGTCGGGATATACGGCGTTGTGTGCATGTTCCCGGCGAAAAATACGAAGGGTCGCTATGTTACTACCGTATGCGGGGTGTCCAGGATGTATTGGAAGGGTCTGTAGTAGCATGTGGTTCGCAGGGCACTTCGTTTGTATCCGATGTTCGAGCCCATATATTAGACCAATTCGGCGAAAAGGGTTGGTTAATGCTGAGACGGGGCTACTCCGGGGGCATAGATAAGAACAAGGCATGGTGTAAGGAATAAATTGTCATTCATAAAAAACGATATTAAATGGAAGGAGGTGTTTCTGTGCTTAGAACATCTACAATACCGAAGAGGCGAAGTAAATATGATGCGATAAGCAATTTGTGTGAAGATGTGAGCGAATTGCGGGAGCGTATCTCGCGATTGGAACAATCGTTGTTTCGTGGGTTATGGCTTTTAATAGCCAATCTGCTTGGGGTTGTCTTTTCCCTTATACAACAGGGGATATTTCTTAACCATTAACGAAAGGAGGTGATTTTATGTTTTGCAGGATGATAGAACATCAAGGAGAAATCCCCGTTGATATTCCGCTTCATTCCGAAGGTCGCTTTGTGCTTCATGCACACAAGGACAAACAGGGTTCTCATCTTGACCTGCGGATTGAACAGAAGGACTATCTTCTTGGCTGGCGGATTGATGATACGGAATTGCGGAGCGAACTCTGGGGAACAGAAAAACTTCCGCATAATCTTTCATGGCTGGATGTTGAAAAATTGGAGGGCGTAAAACACATAGGCGATTATCGCTGGTTCAGTCAAGGTGATGGAAATGGTTATTTAAATCTGCGGATGAAGGATAATCAACAATGTACCTATCGTGTGGAACGCTGGGGAGGCTTTTCTATCCGTTTTCAACGGGCATTGTGGAAAAGTATGCGGAAATGGCAAATTTCGCCTTCTCAGGTTCTCTCCCTTATAGAAGATGGCATCACTGCCCGTGAATACGCTATCCGCAGGATATGTGGTTTGGGCAAGTTTCTTGAAGGGGAAAACTTTGATGCGTCCCAGTGGGAGAAGGTCATGTCGAGGTGTTCATTAAACGAAATTTATACAAATTTAAGGAAATGGGAAAACCGTCTGGAACGGCAAAATCCACCTCAAAGATTTTCACAACCAGAAAAGGTTGATGAGACCTGGGCGGAGAAAACAAACCTACGAACAAACCACGACCTGCTAAATTTAGTGCGTGGTCAGGAAAAACATAAACAATAAAAAAGGAAAGGAGGCAAATTATGGCATTTGGAGATATTGGCGGAACATATACCGAATTAATTATTACATGTAGCACACCGGAAACGGGACCTGTAAGTATCCGTCGTGGTGATGCATTAAAACTCATTGGGGGATATGTGGTAACAAATGCTTTTACGGGAGAGGATATTATCTTCGGGCAGGCAATGAATGATTGCGATACGAATGATACCCCTATTCCCGTAAAGGTGCGTGGTATATGCATTTTCGAGTATGTAGGGGTTCCACCAACAGTAAATGGACTGCAGGGGATTGCAGGGTCAACAACACCGGGTAAGGTGAAATCTCCTGCGTCGGGAAATGGCATCGGCAGGGTAGTAAAGACAGAACCGTCCGCAAATCGGGTTCATGTATTGCTTTAACAGGAAAGGAGGTTTTTATGATGGTATCTACACAAACGAAATTGGCAGAACAGATGCAATTCTTGTCCCAGCCCAAAGAGAAATTATTGTCCTTGCGTGGAAAAGAGTTGTATGAAACTTTGAACTCTTTAGGACTAACGCATACTCAGTTTTTCCGTGCGGTGGGGACGGATATTGAAGAATATTGTGCCCGTGAATTTGGGATTGACTTATACCAGATTACTGTGGAGCGTTTTTTCCAGACAGACCCCAATGCGAAATGGCTCTTTCCGGATTTGGTTCGTGAGTCGGTTGTTTCAGGGATGACAGGGAAGCCCGTATATTCGCAATTGATAATTCGCGACGAACGCATTGACAGTGCTGTTTACGATGTGCCTTATGTTGAAGAGTCCGAAGAGGAGGAAGAGTTGCGGGGTGTCGGCGAAGGTGCGGTTATCCCGGAATCGGAAATACGGTATGGCAATCGAATTATCAAATTACAGAAGTTGGGGCGGGGTATTCTGGCTTCGTATGAGGTTATCCGCCGTATGTCGGTGGATATGTTGCGTGTCCATCTTCGGCGCATAGGCGAATGTTTAGGCAGAAATTTGGATAAACGGCTTGCGTATGTGCTTACTTATGGGGATGTGTCCGGTGAAACAGCACCGGAAGTGCTGAATACGCAAACCGCCGGCACATGGAAGTATAACGACCTCGTTCGGGCTTTCCTTCATCTGACCACAAAAAACTTTTTCCTTCCGACACATCTTATTGCGAATTCCGATACGATGGAAAAGATATTGTCGTTACTTGAAATTACAGATTCCGCATTGTTTGATTTTACGAAATCGGGTAATTTGCCGACACCACTGGGAGTAAAGTTAGTGCCGATGCCCGATTATCCGCAAAACTGCTTTGTCCTGTTGGATGCTCGCTATGCAGCACAGAAATTAACGGAGCAGGATGTGCTCGTAGAGAGCGACCGCCTGATCCATCAACAATGGGACCGTAGTTATCTTACGGTAGTAACGGACTTTGCCATTATTTACCAAAAGGCGCGTGTGGTTATGCGTTGTGATTGGAGTTAATGAAACATTCAAAAGGTAACCATGAGGGGCTTATAGGTTTTTGTAATTTATAAGCCCCTTTAAGAAAGGAAACTCATGAAGGGCAGGAATGATGTGCGATTGGCTGTTGAATGGGACGGGCGATGGGTGCTTACTCACTTCAATTTGAAAGAGTTTGAGAATGAAAATGGCTGGGTGATGATACATCGTTCGGTAATTATCTCTCTGACAAAAATTCGTGAGGAATTGGGTAAATTGTTTGGAGAAGAGGTCGAAATTGTGATAACCGATTCAACACGCACACACCAGCAGTTAGAACATTTAGGAGAAAAATTGGGTTGGATTGATGAGGGTGGTGTGGTTGCCCGAAATTCAAAACATCTGGAAGTGTTTGGGGGTATTGCCGTGGATTTCTATGCGAGGTTTAAGCAAAGTAAAAAACGGATAGCCTCATCTTCTATCGAAATGATATGTAAAAAGTATTTTGATTTTGTCAAAGCAGATTATGCGGACGGGCATATACACGCGGATAACCGAAAGCAAATATCTACTGAACGCAAAAAATAAGGAGGAAGAAAATGATTACAAGTATCCATATATTAGACCAATTTCTTTTTTATTCGATGGTTGCTGTCTTCGGCAGTGTCTGGGCGATTATGCGGGCTTATGAACTCTATCAGCAATTAAAAAATTCCCGTTATCGTCTGGCGTTAACAATCATTGAAAGTGCCGTGCAGAAGACTTACGATACCTACACGCGGGAAATAAAGAAGGCTCGCGAAGACGGGAAATTAACACCGGAGGAACGAAAGAAGGCGTTTCATCTGGCAATGCAAACGGCGATAGAAATGGCACGAGGACAAAATATAGAATTGAATAATATTATACGGAAGGAGTTGCTTCCTTATTTTATCCACAGAGCATTGCAAAAATTGAAATTGCAGAGAAGCAGATAATAGACAGCACAGTCGAGTAAAAAGACAAAAAACGGGTTGTATAAGCAACCCGTTTTTTTATGATAATATACTTTTCAGGTTCTTTTGAAAAAAATAAACATGAAGAATAAGAAAGGAATAAATTATGAAATTATGCCTTCTCGTGATTTCTTTAACTGTGTTGCTTCTTGCCGTATCTGTGGGAGCAGAAGAAATACCCCGTTCGGAGCATCCCCGACCGGATATGCAAAGAAATACATGGATAAACCTGAATGGTTATTGGGAGTTTGTGGAAACGGATGATGATAATGCGACCTTTTTAGATGCAGGTGCAAAATATCCAGACCGTATCCTTGTCCCGTTCTGTCGTGAAAGTGAATTGTCGGGACTTAACCGCAAGCATTTTGTCCGCAATGTATGGTATCGTCGTTCTTTCCTTGTGCCGTTGGAATGGAAAGAAAATCGCATATTACTTCATATTGGCGCCTGCGATTGGAAAACTCAGGTATGGGTAAATGGAAATCTTTGTGGTGAGCATTTTGGCGGAAGCGCCCCGATTAACTGCGATATAACTGCCTTCATAAAAGAGGGTGAAAATACAATTGTTATCCATGCGTATGATGATGTCCGCACAGGTATACAAGCCGCTGGGAAGCAGTCAACGAAACCGGAAAGTCATGGCTGTGTTTATACCCGAACCACCGGTATCTGGCAGACGGTCTGGTTAGAAAGTGTTGGAAAAACTTACATTGAACGCTTCCGTGTATATACGGATGTGGATAACAGACAGATAAAATTACATGCAATATGTCGGGGTGATTTACCCGCAGGATTAACTTTACAAGCGGAGGCTCTTTTTAACGGTGCGATTGTTGGTTCTGCTTCCGTAGCCGTAAACGGAGACAGTGCGGATTTAATTGTTCCGTTGAGTTCGCTTCAAATCTGGGAGCCCGGACAGCCCAATTTATATGACCTCAAATTATCGTTAAAGCAAGGTGATACCATAATAGATACTTTAATGTCCTATTTCGGTATGCGGAAAATAACATTAGAGGGGAGGAAATTCCTCATTAATGGCAAGCCCATTTTCCATCGGACGGTGTTGGACCAGGGATTTTATCCGACAGGTATCTGGACGGCACCGAGTGATGATGAATTGCGTGCTGATATTGAGCGTTCCATGAACGCCGGATTTAATGGGGCAAGACTTCATCAGAAGGTATTTGAACCGCGTTTCTTATACTGGGCGGATAAATTAGGCTATATTGTTTGGGGCGAATTTCCGGATTGGGGCTTTGACCATAAAAATCCAGCAGGGCAGTTGTATTATATCCATGAATGGCGGGAGATTGTAGAACGGGATTTTAACCATCCTGCGATTATCGGCTGGTGTCCGTTTAATGAAACGCCAAGGGAAGCCGTCCCTCTACAACGGGTAGTGTTCGAACTGAC
Source organism: Candidatus Hydrogenedens terephthalaticus JGI OTU-1 (assembly GCA_000493945.1). Taxonomy (GTDB): domain Bacteria; phylum Hydrogenedentota; class Hydrogenedentia; order Hydrogenedentales; family Hydrogenedentaceae; genus Hydrogenedens; species Hydrogenedens terephthalaticus. The sequence goes on along the minus strand of AWNW01000027.1, from coordinate 16,456 downwards.
ACGGGCTATTGACACGACCCGTCCTGTTCTGGAAGCCAGTGGCTGGACACATGGCTATGCATACCCTCTTTTATTAGATGCCCATGATTATGAGCAGGACCCGGTCAAGTTTCGGGCAAAATGGGATAAGGTCGGAGAAAATCCGCCGAAGCCGAATGTCCCTTACGCGGATAACCGTCCCGTCCCGTTCTTCATCAGCGAATATGGCGGAATTGGATGGAATGTGGAAAGTGGCGGTTGGGGTTATGGAAACAATCCGAAAACCCTGGAAGAATTTTATGAACGGTTAGAGGGATTGACCAAAGCGATTTTGGATAATCCGTATATTTTTGGATTCTGTTATACACAATTGACGAACATCGAACAGGAACAAAACGGTATTTATACCTATGACCGTAAACCGAAATTTGACCTTGACCGCATTAAAGCCATTTTCTCTGCGGAATCTGCCTACGAAAAGAATATGAAATAAGAAACTCATTTATAAGGTTAATATTTATCGGTAAAAAGTTATGAGCGTAATAGCAGTAGTTAAATACGAGTTTGAATCGTCGCCCGACACGAAACAGGGCAGGGTTTTGCAAATGCCATCATCCATTAGCATGGAATTGCAACAGCAAATCCGTAGTGGCTCCCTGCAAGGGGCTTGTCTGCAATATGTAAATCTGATGGGTGTCTGGCTCGAAGGGATAGATTTTTCAGGTGCAGACCTTACTAATGCATGCTTTGAGTTTGCCGTGCTGAGTTCATGCAATTTTCAAGATTGTAAATTAGAAAAGGCTAACTTAAAACGAGCAAATCTAATCGGTGCCAATCTGAATGGTGCCCATTTAAGAAACGCAGACCTGTATTATGCACGGCTTACCTGTGCAAGTTTGAAAAAAGCAGATTTAAGCAATGCTAATTTAGAACGGACTATCCTGCGTTGTGCCGATTTATCAGGTGCGCGGCTGACCAATGCACGCGGAAATCCTGTAATTGACCGAACCAAGATGGAGGGAATTATCCAATGATAGTTTACCACTTTTGCACATCGGTCAATGAAGCCAACGCCTATTTGATAATTGATGCGGAAAATAAAGAAGGGTTGCTAATAGATGTGCCGACATGGACAGAAGGTATGCAGAAAGTCCTTGATGAATATAAGGCAAAACTTGTTGGCGTGTTCATAACGCACGAACATTACGACCATACCTCCGGTCTCAGCGAACTGTATAAAATCTATCCGAATATAAAACGATACCCGCAGAAAGAGTTCTTTAATGACCCTGAAAATGAAAAGTATAACAAACTAACTGTCGGGCAATGGGAAGGAACAATATTATCCCTGCCGGGACATACAGCGGAAAGTGTCGGATTATATATCGGCAATGTCGTGTTTACGGGGGATGCACTCTTCGCTGGTTCTGTGGGTGGAACTGTAAGTCCACAGGAAGCAAAACAACAAATAGAAGCCATCCAGAAGAAAATACTAATACTGCCCGAAGATACCCTCATATTAACAGGACACGGACCCGCCTCCTCTGTGGGCATAGAAAAGAAATTCAACCCCTTTTTACAAAATAATAACAGCGGCTAAACGGAACGAATAGCAGGAATACACGCATTTTACCTGCACAATGTTAAACAAAAAAGAATTGGGGAATTACTTCAAGTATTGCTATTAGTATAAAATTAAATCGGAAAAGTATTAAAAACAAGATAGAGGAATAGAAAAATTTTTTCGCTACTTGGGAAACTTGAATTTAGATATAATGACAGAGAAAAGTATAATAGGGTTCATATCGTATTAAGTAAAATAGAAATGAGTAATCATATTAATAGCTGTGTTATAAAATAAAACACTGGAGGTCCAAAGGAATGCCCGCTCAAAAACTTGACATTAAAACCCTTGAAAACTGGCTCTGGGAAGCAGCATGCAAAATAAGGGGAGAAGTAGATGCCCCCAAATATAAAGATTACATCCTACCGTTAATCTTTCTCAAAAGGCTTTCCGATGTGTTTGAAGACGAAATTCTTAAACTCTCCGAACAGTATCGCAGTAGAGAAATTGCAGAAAAATTAGTAGGACAGGACCACAAACTCGTTCGCTTCTACCTTCCTGAAACGGCAAGGTGGGAAAACATAAAAAAACAGACCACCCGCATAGGGCAGTATTTAACGGATGCTGTCAGAACGGTTGCAAGAGAAAACCCAAAATTACAAGGGGTAATAGACATTGTTGATTTTAACGCAACGACCGCCGGGGAACGGGTGATAAGTGATGATAGTTTGAAAGCCTTAATAGATGTATTGGGAAGATGTCGGCTCGGGCTGGATGATGTCGAACCGGATATCCTTGGCAGAGCGTATGAGTATCTTCTGCGTAAGTTTGCGGAAGGCAGCGGGCAAAGTGCCGGTGAATTCTACACCCCTAAAGAGGTAGCCATTCTCATGGCTCACATATTAGACCCACTGCCAGGGATAGAAGTTTATGACCCTTGTGCCGGTTCCGGTGGACTTCTCATAAAAACTTACCTCAGGTTCAAAGAAAAGTATGGAGATAACCCAAAAACAAAGCCCCTTAAATTTTATGGTCAGGAAATCCTGCATGCCACCTACGCTATGGCAAAGATGAATGTGTTCATACACAGTATGGATGCGGAAATCGTTCTCGGGGACACAATGAAAACTCCTAAATTCTTAAATTCAGATGGCTCTCTGAAAAAGTTCGACTTCGTAGTGGCGAATCCTATGTGGAATCAAAAATTCCCTCAAAGTGTATATGAAAATGACCCATACAACCGCTTCATATTTGGCTATCCTCCCTCGAACAGTGCCGATTGGGCATGGATACAGCACATGCACGCATCGCTTAAAGATAACGGGAAAATGGCTGTAGTTCTGGATACAGGAGCCGTCTCGAGGGGAAGTGGTAACACAGGCAGGGACAGAGAAAGGGATATAAGGAAAGAATTTGTAGAGCAGGATTTAGTAGAAACCGTCATTCTCCTCCCTGAAAACCTCTTTTACAACACCACAGCACCCGGTATTATCCTGCTCATTAACAAAAACAAACCCGAAGAACGAAAGAATAAGATGCTTTTGATAAATACTTCCCAACTTCACGAAAAAGGGAGACCTAAAAACTACCTGCCCGATGAGAGTATAGCAAGAGTAGCCCGCATATACTTAGAGTGGAAGGAAGAGGAAAGTATAAGCAAGATCATTACCACAGATGAGGTGAGGAGGAACGATTACAACCTGAGCCCGTCAAGGTATGTAGCGTTAAACGGCGGTGATGAGACGATACCGGTAGATGAGGCAATGGTAGAACTTTTAGAGGCGGAAGAAGAGCGAAAAGAGGCGGAAGCAAAATTAAAAAAGGTGCTGACGGAGTTGGGATTCGATTATGAATAAGAGTTTTTTCGGGAGTGTGGGGTTAGAGAGTTAAGGGAATTTTCTATGTTTTAATGATTTATCAATCCATTGATGTCAAAGGGGACAAAGGGGTCATAAAGGGGACATAAAGGGGACAATTGAACCCAAGTGCGGGGAAAAGAGTTTTTTCAGATGTGTGGGAAATATAGGAAAAGGAAAGGATTTTTACGGTTATATTGGGTAATGAAGGTAATGAATAAGTAATGTGATTACCTATGGGACATAGGTAACATGTAGGGGCGATTGGCTAATCGCCCTCTTAGGCTCTATGTATCGGTTTATATGTAGCACTTCCGTAGGATGTTATAAATTTCGCATACGATATACCAAGACAAGTGTTACCCATGTCCTATAGTTCTTCAAGTAATGAATAGGTAATGAAAGTAATGAATCGGGGGTGTGAAAATAGGGAGGCAATTCTTCGTGAAAATTTTATATTTTTTTGCAATAATGAGGTGGTCAAGTATTGATTGTATAATGATTGAATAGTAATGGGTTGCTACGAATAGCACGAATTGCTGTAAATAACGACGAAAAGAGAAAATTCGTTCCTCATTCGTGCTTATGTGGCATAGGACATATTTTTAATTCCTATCCTTCTACATAATAAGATACATCTGTTAAAGGGGAAAGGAAATATAAATCTTTTACCTATGTCCTATAGTTCTTCAAATAATGTTTACATACCCTTGAACTGGGGTGTTCGTTTGTTTAAGAATGCTTCTACTCCTTCACGAGCATCTGCTGATTTGGCGCATTGTTCAAAGGCGGATTTTTCGTAATCTGCAGCATGAGCCGGTTCTGCTATTCGTTTTTGCTGTAATAAAATGAGTTCACGAAGTGCCACAGGTGGTTTGCTCGCGAGTAGGTCGGCTAATTCCTGTGCTGTCTTTTTCAACTCTTCATTAGGAACAATCTTGCTGACTAAGCCATATTGTAATGCCTCTTCTGCGGATATGCTTCTACCCGTTAATATCAAATCCATAGCCCTGCCTTCTCCAATAACACGGGGAAGACGAAATGTCCCACCCCATCCGGGAATAATGCCCAAATTAATCTCGGGTTGACCTAATGTCGCACCTGCCGAAGCAATTCGAATATGACAGGCAAGTGCTAATTCACATCCACCGCCTAAAGCGAAACCGTTAATCGCAGCAATTACCGGTTTCGTGCATGCTTCGATACGGTTCATCGTTTTTATTCCTTGCGCAAGCATCTTCCCTTCTCCCATTGGGTCGTCCAAGTCCTCTGCTATGGTCGGAATATCTGCACCTGCCGCAAAAAATTTACCTTCGCCTCCCGTGATAACAACAGCCCTTACATCCGTATCTTTCTCGGCTTCTTCGATAGCGTTGTAAATTTCTACCAGTAGTTCCCGAGACAGAGCATTTGCTTTCGGTCGGTTCAGGGTAATCCAGAAACTCGCATTTACTTTCTCTGTAAGTAGATACTGATAACTCATAATAATCTCCTTCTGTTTGTTTTTATATTTCAATAATTTTAATGTTACTAATCTATTATTGTTTTAATTAACATGTTTAAAATATCGTCTATCGTATAAATAGTAATTAATAGATATTACAAATATTGTAATAGTTTAATTAGAGAGAATAGGTACATTTCAAATAGATAATTTTTAAAAGGGAGCTCACTCTTGGAAGGTCATGTTAAAAACAACAAGTAAAATTATTCTTCCGATTTCGTAGGTATATTGCTCAGATCAATTTTTAATATTTGTTTTACTTTTTCATACAAGGCTCGGGCATGAGGATGTCCTAAATATACTGCAACCCCAAGGAATATAAGACTATCTAAATAATTCTTTTGTCGGTAATAGCAATAGCCCAATCCATAAAAGGCTTCGCGTACGGACTTGTTTTCATTTACTACCGATTGGAATAAAGGAAGAGCCAGTTCAAATTTCCCCTCTTTAATGAGACGAACTCCTTCTACAATTCGTTCCATAGGAGGGTGGCTTTTCAATTTTCGATAGATAGCAGTATTGCTCTCATTAGGTTCAAGCAAATTTTCGGGATTGATTTTAATAATCTTTCCACACACACCACAGGTTAACTGTTCAATCAGGTCCGGCTTGACAATAGGATATATTTGCCCACAAGAACACATCACATGATATGTTTCGCTTGTTTCTTTATGGTACAACATAATCTTTACCTTATCATAATTATTAACTTAATATATATATAAATAACAATAATATATCAATATTATTATATTATATATGCCTTATTTTTGCAATATATATTTTGTATTTTACATTATTAAAATAATGAAATCTTTATAATCACAATATATATCAAATACTTACGAATATTGGAAGTCGAGTATGAGTTTTAAAAAAGATAGTTTTTATACCTAATTTTTTATAAAAAAGCAAACAGGTGAGACTTTATGAATTAGAATGGCTCGGATAATTTATGAACTACACCGCAAGAATAGATAATGGCATCTTTCGGAGACTTTTTCACAACAAGAATATCCCCTGCTTCTAACGGTATGGATTCCGGTGCGTTATCATGAGCGAGAACAGCGGGTCCTCTTGTTATTTTTACTTCCACCAAAGTATCTTCCGATAAAATCATATGTGTTACGGCTTCTGAAGTTGCCAAAAACGCAATACCGATTCCATTCCAGAAAATACCCCGTGTAACATTGGAAAAGTAGGCAGTGCTACCAAAAGGGGTGCTTATCATAAATCCATCGCCGAGGATGTCTTTATCTTCTCCTTCGTAAGAGATACCGTCAATCCAGATTTTAAATCGGACAGCGGTATTAATTTTACCCTTCTCTACCATTACTTCGTTCAGTGCTTCAAACTGATGCGATGGATTTGTTGTTCCCCCGGGATAAACGGAGCAAATCAATTTCATATAACGATAAGGGACAAGTTTATCCTCTGTTAATCTTTTTAATACCTCTTCTGGCGAATGGCGAATGCACCGATGGCCTCGCAAACTTTTTAATACAGGAATTTTAGGGATATGCGGATATAGATATTCCGCCGAAAGGAGAGTGCCGTCTCCTCCATAACTTAGAATAAAATCCGGGTTTTCTTGAACTATCTTTAATTGGGGAAATTTCTTAAAGATGGGAAGAATTTCTTTAACATCTTTTCCAAACAGAAGGATTCTTTTTTCAGGGCTATCAGGTATTTTTCTTTTGTTTTGTTTTCTCCCGCGTTTTTCTTTTATAGCACCCACTTCGTTAATCATATATAAAATACTTTATCTAATCATCTTTTTTAGAGAGGGTCTGTTCGACAAATTCGCGTATTTTTTCCTGGTCCTTTTCATCTATGCGTGTAAAAACGATGCCTACCTTAAAATGGTCNTCNCCCAATTCATCTTTATTACAACGCACAACAATGNCTTCTGCCTGAATACGATGTTTCGAAGGTTTCGGGAGTTCTACCACAATTTGCATGCGTGTCATTAGCGGGATGGGTTGAACCGTATGGCACAAAACGCCATTGGCACTAATGTTGTCCACATGATTGAGTATTCCCGGTCCTTTCGATTCAATAGGAATTTTCAGACCGTGTTTGCTGCGGGGATACTTCCTTCGGTCTTCAGGATTTGTACTGTGTGTCATTAGAATTCCTCCTGATTAAATTCGATTATATAAATATATTACTTCAAAGGCTTCCCTTTTTCAAAAAAATATTGTTATTGATTTCATCTAATTTGTGGAAAAGAAGAATTTACGGGCGGAAATCTGCATATTGTCTGATAAGGAAAAAATTATTTTTTATCGTTAGATGTTTCAGGGTATATAAGCGTATTAAATTTGTAAACGAACACGGGAAAGAAACTTATNACTAATAGCAGAACNACACTCCACCAACTTGAATTATGATAGATAAAATAAGATTTTTCAAAGTAGACNAGCACTGCTTCTGTGATAATAAATATCATTATACCGTGCAGGACAGTCCTTTTCCCTGCGTTCATTGTCCCTGATAATGCAAAGTAAAAAGCACTGAACCATAGCCCANATAGAATTACATTGCGTAATGGAATGAGTAGATAAAAAAGAGGTGTTCGTGCTGCCTGCACGGAAAAAAGAGCAAGGGAATAGCGGGATATACTCAAAGTTGGGACGAGTTGAAATGTTCTCAATGTTCCTTCAAGGACAAGGAAAGTTAAGAATACAACAACAATTCCCAGAGAAATGCTTATAGCGGTTTGTTTTTTCTGTTTTATGGATAATAATCTGCTTGTGAAGAAGCCTAATATCAAAAACAGAATAGCGGTTTCTCGTAAAGAGAGATATAAGGAAAAAAGATAGTCCGAAAGGTCATCCTCCAGAGTTGTGGAACTGACTAAAAGTGTAGTAGGCAAAAAGTCAACATAATCAACAATGTAAAAGAGGACCTTAGCGACAATCCCAAGTAATACTCCCCAACTCCACCATGAAAACGAAAGGGATTTTCTCCAGATAATATATATACAGGTAAAAAATAAAAGCAGGTTCACGATAACAACGATACCCTGAGCAATATACACTTGTTGATTTTGCGCGGCAGGAACAACTATAGCGTATACATTCCCTACCATATCTTTCAGATGAAGCGATATATAGATATTATCCAGTCCTTTTTCTTCAGGTAATACGAAGTGCCAGTGTAGTAAGGAAAAAGCAGGGATTTCTTTTTTTTTAATGATGTTCTTTTTCGTGTCTTCAATCTGAATTATAACCTGACCTTTCAGGATTTTCCCTGTAAATGAAAAGGTATAGCCCTTTTGTTCGTTATGATGGCTTAAAACTCTATAACGAATGATTTTTGTTTCGGGGAAACTACTTGTTTTGTAATCCTTTTCAAAAATGGGTTCCGCATAAATAATGGATTGTATGCATATCTGTAAAACAAGGANACATAAAAAAGGCAATTTTTTNNTCATAGTNAANGATTTTCTATAGGTAAGTTGTGGATAANGTATTTTGCGAATTGTAAGAGATATTGTAGAGGAAGACGAATTTANTTCACAATTTTTAGGATTAATTCAAAAAAATGGGACAGTAGTTATCTTCTGAAATAAACGGGCAAACCCGATAGCCGTTTGAATTAAAAAACTGTATCATACGAAGAATTTCTTCAAGGCTGATATGCCAGTCTGGGGGTAAATAATCAGCAGCATGTCGGGGACAGGAGAAATCAAAACTTTCGTCATAACCCGGTGCATAACCATCTTCCGTTCCTTCTTCACAATGAAATCCAGAAGAATTTAAAAACTGAATAATGCGAAGTAATTCTCCCAAATCTATCTTGTTATCCTGATTTATATCCCCGGAGTGAATGGGAGGGATAAGCGAAGGATTGAAAATATTTTTAACAAAGGCATCTTTATTCCCATTAAGTTCAGCTACCATGAGATATTCCTCATAGTTGGTTAATCCATCATTATCAATATCGGCATCGGGCAGTAACGGAAAATTATCCGATGGATACTCAAAGGCAGAATAGTTTTTTGAGAGTAAAAATCTATCCTTTATAACATCTATATTTGTTCCGATGGTTAGAAGTCCTGTCAAGACATGACGAAAAAGATAATAGGAAGAGTGGAAATAGGGCTCTTTTTGTAGTTGTTGATAGTTCTCGATAAACTTACAGATAAACTCATTTTCCCATATCCCCTGAGGGTTGCAAAGCAGGTATTTGACTACTTCTATTTCCCATGCGTCTGGGATAGCGGACTGATTAACATCACAGTTAGCCCATAACTGTCCAACATAACTTCCTATTTTCATCCCTTCATAATCAAAATTGGGGCATGTTGCCGTCCAGATACAACCTTCGCCTTCCACTGCTCCTTCACCTTCTATTATCCCTTCGCCTTCCGTTACTCCTTCACCTTCTATTATCCCTTCGGGACAGGGTCCCGAAGATACCACAATATTTACAAAACTACCGGGGGATAATTGTTCCCCGGCGGAGGGATTTTGACTAATAACTTTATCCTGTTCTATTTCATCATTGCATTGCTCTGTTATGCTCCCTAATTTTAAATTGGCGGCTACGATTATATCTTCTGCTTCTCCTCGAGACATTCCAATCACATTCGGTACCGATACAGGGCAGGGTCCTGTGGACACCCAGAGCGATACAGAATTTCCTATCTCCACCGTTGTCCCTGCGGATGGGTTCTGGTCTATAACATATCCCGAAGGATAATCATCACTACATAATTCTGTAATATCCCCGACAGTTAAATCCGTGCTTGTTATAATCGTTTCTGCGGTATTGCGACTTGTCCCTATAACATTCGGCACTTGGGTCAAATTGGTAAAAATACAACGGACATAACGGTCCCTGTCCATAGAAAAGGCGCACCGCTGATAGGTAGGTAATGTATCNCCGAAATCNCCTTCCCAGCGNAGGAATTTCCATGTAGGCGAAGTTATTATTCTTTCACATCGGATATATGTCCACTCAATAATACTAAATTCGTGGATACCTGTGGATAAAATTATGGGCTCTTCAAAACCTTTTACAAACGAGACACCTCCTTCGCCAATTATCTCCAATTTAAGGTTATACCAGGGTTTTTCAATGAATACCGCCGTAATATTTCGGTCCTGGTCCATAGTTAATTCCAACAAAATATAGTATCGGGGTTCATTATTACCGATATCCCCTTCCCAATGGTCAAACCGCCATAATGGGTCATTTGAATAAGAGTAGACAAAAATAGATAAACCTTCCGAATAACGATGCGGTGTCCCATGCAAAGGAGTTGTTCCCCCGGGTCCTATTACACTGATATTAAGCGTATAGCCTGTATTGGTAAAGCGTGCGGTTATATATTTGTTAGAATTCATAACAAACTGAATAAACTCTTCATTACTGGCAACATCACCCCTCCAACCCCCAAAATAAACACCCGGCGATGTGCCGGCACTTAAAGATACCTTATCTCCATCCTTAAAACCGTAAACTCCCGGCGGAAACGATGTGAAACCGACAGCATTACCAATATGCTCTAAAGTTAACCGCCAAACCGCAGGGACAAATACCGCAGTTACGGTTCTATTGCCATCCATGCGAATTTGAGCGAACATATCCGTCCCGGTAATAGCACCCTCCCAGTGGTCAAATGCCCAGTCGGCATTCGGGACAGCGTTTATAAATGCGTATGTCCCGGCTTCATAATAGAAATCTCCAACACCGGGATTTACTGTCCCTCCACCTTGAACTTGAATTCGCAGACGGAACGAAATTTTTTCCCCAGCAAAACAAGGGAATGCTGTGAGAATAACAACGAGCATAAATGATAGGAGGAAAAATCTATGTTTCATTTCATTATCCTAATTATTGTTCATACGCTTTTCACACGGTTTCTCTGCTTTCCGTTCGAAAATAGTTCTATATATATAACGCCCTAAACGAATAACGGAATTCTCACGCTCCGTAAGAATACCAAAAGGATTGTGTTCGAGCAATTCATCCACGACTTGAAAACAGATATTGTCTGCAAAAAGACCACAAATATTCTTACTTAATTCCTCCACATCCGTTTGAATAAAGACCTTCCCACGAGGCTGTAAGTATGTTGCTAATGTTTGCACCAATTGCGGTGTAACCAATCTCCGTTTATGGTGGCGCCTTTTGAACCATGGGTCTGGAAAATTAATACTTACAAACTGCAATACACCAATAGGTAGACTTTCAAGAAGGGGCTGTAAAACGATATGCGCCTGACCGTGAAAGAAATAAAGGTTCGCAAGTCCCAATTCATCCTTCCATTGATTTGCCCGTTCCACTAAAGGTTCGCGTATCTCCAACCCTAAAAAATTCCAATCTTTATTCTTTTGTGCCAGCTGCAGCAAAAAACGACCACTTGCAGAACCCAAATCAAGATGAAGAGGTAGAAAAGGCTCCGCATACACCTTCGACCATTGCGGCATAGGCGGCACAACCAGATATTTTTTATTCAACGGATTTACATGCTGATGTATTCGCAAATGACCTTCAACCTTTCAATTTCGATTTCATATCCATCTCTATAACATAATTATACACCCTTTTATTTTATAAGTGAAGCATCCCCCATATATCATAGATTTAATTGAATTGCAATCCAAGAGGTTTTACCATTCCTCTTATACCGTCATTCTGCCGTCTCAGTTGCGTTCAGGCTCTTATTTAAATATGCTCTCAGCAAAAGATGAAACATTTTGCTATGATTTCGATACCTGAGATGGAGAAGTTCATGCAGTATAATTTTATACCTTACTTCTTTATTCTCATCCAGCAAAGACACATCAAAGGTTAACCTCCCCTTACTGGAACAACTTGCCAGTTTTCTATTCATCCTGCGGATATGAATTTCTTTGGGCTTTACACCCACCATATCGGCAAGTTCAAAAACTTTCTTCTTAAATACATCTTGAGTTAACATCGTTAGGATTTTCCTTTAAGGTTCGGAATATTCGTTCTACAATTTCCACCGCTTTTTGATAATCAGAAACCCCGNATTGAAGTATAATCTCATAAAACTTTTTACGAACTGTTATCGCCTGCTCCTCAGACTCTTTCCAGTGGGGACTTTCTTCAAAGACCTCTTTTATCCGATTTGCCACATCCTCAGCCTTTTCATACCCTTCACTGTCGAGTATCCAATACACGGTGAATACATCGGCAGGCATGTTTTTTTCAATCTCTTCCATCTTTGCTTTGATGGTTTCTTTCGTTAATTGAATTACTTCAGCCAACGCTTCTTGCGTGGTTATTTGTCCTTCGCGATACCGTTTTGCTATCTCATGAGCCTTTTCTCCTATAGATATAAGGTAAGGAGACTTCTGCGACTGTTCCTCTACCATCTTTGTAATACTGTTGAGTAGGTTAAACACCTTTTCCGTATCAGAAACCTTGCTCTCTTCAATCTTTTTCAGCGTCTCTTCATTGATTTCGTATATCTCAAGGGCGGGCTTTATAGAACTACTGCTTGTATATTCCTGAACCAACTTCGCTGTCTTCCTCATAAAGTTTCTATCAATAGAGACCCCCGGCTCATAATTAGACCGCAGTATCCCATACATCTTCGCAAGGGTATCAAATTCCTCAATATAGGACCTCAAAAACGGGTCCGGAGAGATAATTTCGTAGCGGTCTTGAAGTTCCTTGAAAAACCGATAAAACTCATGCCTTTTTTCCTCATTCCTGAAATGTTCTAACACTGTCTCCACCGCTTTGTCCCGCGCCTTGCCCTCTATTATAGACAGATACTCCGCCCGCGCAATCCGCATCTTCTCGACAAATTCCTCTTTTAGCATCTCTACATCTTTCACAACGCCTTCAATATCTTCAGAATCAAAGGATAAGGCTTTCTCAAGATTTTGAAATATCCCAACAAAATCCAAAATGAACCCGGAGGGCTTTTTTACGCTATTTTTATCCTCATACGGTCTATTCACCCTTGCAATGGCTTGCAGTAGCACATGGTCACGCATCGGCTTGTCTAAATACATACAGTAGAGTATGGGCGCATCAAAGCCCGTAAGCAGTTTTTCCGTAACGATGAGTATCTTCGGCAATTGGTCAGGCTGTCTGAACGCCTTCCTTACCCTCTTCTCTTCCTCCTTCGTAAGGTGGTATTTCGCTAATTCCGTCGGATCGTTGTAAAAACTACTAATTACAACTTTTGAGTATTCCGAAGGCAGAAATTTATCAAGTTCTTCTTTATATAATGCGCAAGCTTCCCTATCCACAGCGACAAGAAACGCTTTATAGCCCATAGGTTCAACCGTTTCGGTAAAATGCTTTGCCACATACTCCGCCACCTTCTTAATCCTGTTTTTGCTCTTTAGCATGTTTCGGAGATTTACTGCCTTCTCTAACACTTTATTGAGTTCCTCAATATCGCTCACACCTTCCGCCTCTTTTATCATTAAAAACTCCGTTTCTAAGGTTTCCCTATCCACCAGAAGTTCGTTAGATGCCAATGTGTAATAAAGGGGGAGCGTCGTTCCATCTTCTATCGATTCCGCAATACTATATCTGTCCAGATAACCCTTAGGCGGGTCATCCCTCCCGAATATTACAAATGTCCCCTGCCCTTGAGATGTCCTATCAATAGGTGTGCCCGTAAAACCGATATAGGTTGCCTCTGGTAAAGCACCCATAAGATAATTGCCGAGTTTACCACCCGTAGTCCTGTGTGCCTCATCTACAAGCACAAATATGTTCTTTCTTGTATTTATATTGGCGGGCATACCTTCAAACTTATGAATCATACTGATGATAAGCCCCCTCTTATCCTGCTCAAGCAGCCCGCGTAGATGCTCCCTACTCTCCGCAACCTCCACCGACTCAAACCCTACCGCCCTCAAATTACTAAAAAGTTGCGACTCCAATTCCGTGCGATCCACCAGCATTATCACTGTCGGATTCTCAAACAAAGGATTTTCAATAAGTTTCTTAGCAGAGACAATCATCGTATAAGTTTTCCCGGAGCCTTGCGTATGCCAGATTAGTCCCCTCCGCTTCTCTTCCAATTCCGCCCGNTTGACTACCTTTTCCACCGCCCGCATTTGATGNGGTCTCAAAATAACCTTCTTCAATTCATCGTCCTGCCGCACAAATAGCACAAAATCCGTTATCAGTTTTACAATCCGCTCCCTCTCAAAAAATGTCTTCACAAGCCGCTCAAAATCCCCTGCTACCTCCTCCTTCCAGTTAAAAAGCCCTTTCAGCGATGTGTTCCATGTGGGACTATAAAAATATTTGATAAGATGCGTTATCGCATACGCCTGAAGCACCGCCAATATCTCCGGACAATCCCTGTGATAACGACTTACCTGCTCTAAGGCTTCCGTCAACCCCTCTATCTTATCCGCTGACTTCGTCTCCACAAAAATCACCGGCACACCGTTTATAAGAAACACCAAATCAAACCGTATCGTCTTGCTTCCATTAGTAAAAGGAAACTCATCCGTTATCTGAAAGATGTTATTCTCTATGTTTTCCGTGTCTATAAACTTTACATTTCGTTCCCTTTTCTCTCCGGGCACAAAAACGCCCCTCAAACCCTTCAAATATTCCCAGACGGTCAGATTCCCTTCAATAGTCGGAGGTATAATTTCTATCTTCCGTATAAGGTCATTAGCAATCAGGTCATCTACAAACGGGTTTAATTTCTTCATCTGACCGATAAACACATCCCTAAACACAAACCCCGCCGTGCCACCCCTCATCTCCTCTGCAATCTTCGGCGGAACATACTCCCAGCCTAATTTTAAGTGTATTTTTTCACCACCCGCCGCTATATATTCCGCCGACGATTCACCAACATAATTTATAATAGGCTCTTGAACGGAATATCTTTCACCTCCCAGTTTCTCCATACCTTAACCCTCTATGTTTAAGTTATTCACTCTGATTTTACCGCTCATTAAATAGTGAAGCATAGACCTAAACAATACCTCAAGCGACTTCTTCTTCCTCTCCTCCGCCTGTATCTTCTCATCCACCGCACACAATACCTCCACTATCCTCTCCTGCTCCGAAAGAGGGGGTAGGGGGATAGGAAACCTCTCTAACTTTGATTTGTTTATTGCCATAAATGTTGAGCCCGTTCCCTGTTTTTCAAGCAAAGGTTTTAAATAAGCAAGGCAATAAAACAAATAGAAGTTATTGCTATTTTTCAAAGATAATGAAGCTAAACCTCTACCAATACAGTATATAATATTGGTCAAATTTACATCTCCTACAGGTGCTCTTACCGAAATCAAAACTGTATTTGGAAGAGCAATTTTCAAAGGTTTAGTTGTATATTTAATATGTGTAGGATAAATATCTCCAAATTCTGCTTTCCCCTGTAGAAAAGGCACTCCATTTCCCTCTGTATTGTAAGTTTTCCCTGGTGGAGATTGTCCCATAATTACTTCACAAACCTCGCCCAGTTTTACGACATTCCAATGTTGAGGAATATTGCCAATCTCAGTATCTTTAAGATTTACGCTATCCACATTGTTAACGGGCACAGGTCCATAAGTAAAAAGATGCTTCATTAAAGACCTTTTCAACTCCCTATTTGCCCGTATCACCTTCTCCGTCTTCTCTATCACTCCTTGAATCGCCGATAATACCCCCGCTATCCTCTCCTGCTCACTAAGAGGGGGTAGGGGAATAGGAATAGTCTTAAGTTGCCGACTGTATAAGTGTCCACCTTTTACTAAAGACTTAACCTTATCTCGGATATTCGGACACATTAGGCAACAAAAAAGAAAATATGAATTACTGTTTTGATTCAATGATCGTGTTACTGTGAGCTCCGCTACATAGAAAGAGCCTGCAATCTCCGGTGGAACAACACCTACCTTTTGCCCTACAACCCCTGCTGAATGACCTGCATTTAGAACGAGAATATCACCTTCCTTAACTCTATAAGAATCTCCCAAATCTACCGTAGTAAAACTTTTTTTCCCAGTAGGTATTACCGAAACTTTACCTCCATCATGAAAATCTTTAACTTTTATAATCCTGTATCCGTGCCTATCACTATAAAGATCTATCTTGGGAGTTCTACCTTGCTTAACAATTGCCACCTCGCCCAGTTTTACGACATTCCAGTCTTCTGGGAGGGGTCCGAGTTCCGTTTCTTTAAATCCGTTCTCTGAGTCTTTCATAATACACCTCAACTAATCACAATTATACAAAATTGCTCCTTTATTACAACTTTATTATTCTTTTATTCTTTATTATACTTTTTTTATATCATTATCGCATTTTTACCGACCTTTTTTGCCTTTCGCTTTTTATTGCGTCCTTACGGATATTCTTTTGCATACCTCTGTCCCCTTTGACACCACCAATTACTATTCAATCATTATACAATCAATACTTGACCACCTCATTATTGCAAAAAAATATAAAATTTTCACGAAGAATTGCCTCCCTATTTTCACACCCCCGATTCATTACTTTCATTACCTATTCATTACTTGAAGAACTATAGGACATGGGTAACACTTGTCTTGGTATATCGTATGCGAAATTTATAACATCCTACGGAAG